>NZ_JBHTHC010000003.1:0-659495 GCF_042676285.1 Paenibacillus sp. GCM10027626
AACGAAGCAGGTGATCCAGCTCTGTAGCGTTACGTACTGGGACTTCCTGTAGGTATAGAAGGGCTTGATTGCTAGCTTGTGAGAAGTGGGAACGCATCGTTTTATACATGTCTTGTTTCACCAATGTGGGCCGATACAAAGGAAGTTTGATCGTAATCGTATTCATACTCATCTCCAATCCCCCCATATCTATCATTATACCAGAACACCAGTTCGATTTCAAATGGGAAAGAAACTGCTTTAAAATCATGTCGGACAATTGAGATGGCAAAATTGCCACCCTTGTCCGAAGGCGATTCATCACCTACCTAAGCTTCCGCTTTGAGGAAGGAGTCTTCTCGTCTGTATTTGATAAATAATAAGTCCCGGCCAAAGAGGCTTTCACTTTAAATGAAGTTGTGGCTCTAAAATGATTGCCCGTTAGTCCAGAAGCACCCAAGTAACCTTTGTCATCGCTTGGATCTGCTGTTTTTCGGAGATCGGCGTTTAAGTGCCCGCTTCCTTCTCCCTGAACGTCATATTGAATGATGTCGCCTTCCTGGAGTGTAAAAGGTCCCCCTACTGCCACAAACTCATTAACTTGTAACGCATCCAATTCAACGGGAATTACTTGTTTTACACTGATCGGACCGATTATCGTATTCATGGCTTGCCGGTCCTCCTCAACTCGATTCTCATCCGCAGGAGTCGCAGTCGAATGAGCGGCGAACACAGCGCCCGTTCCAATGATTGCGATGCAAACAACGCAGAGCAGAATAAATCCCGCTTTCTTTTTCTTTGTGTCCATAATGGAAAAAATACGTGTTTTCATCCCGTGCTTCCCTCCGTAAAAATGAGTCGTAATTGCTGTTCGAGGCGTCGCTTGTTTTCGCACCATACCAATAATGGCTTCTCCGTATTGCTTTCTTTGCTGAAAATCAGCACCGCGCAACACCAGTGCATCACAGGAAATTTCACATTGTGCGGCAGTCGCCTTAGCCATTAAATAAATGACAGGATTAAACCAATGAAACGCCGTAGCCAACATGATGCATACCTTGTACCAAAGATCACGGCGGCTGAAATGAATGAATTCATGCTTCAAAATCAATGCCAGCTCATCATCAGAAATGTTTTCAGACGGTAAAACAATGAATGGTTTCCTTAAACCCATCAACATCGGACTCGTTACACTCGGGCATACTTTCAAGTCTATTGGCTGACGTATGTCTAACTCCTGTCTAACCCGTTCCGCTATTTCTAGCACCTTTGCTTCAGTTATAGGCTCACTCCATCGGCGTATCACCTTGGTTAAACGCCTATGCTGCAAACCATGTGTCACCACATAAATAGAAAACCCCGCCAGCCAAATAGCCGAAATCACCCACCAAAAGGGGCTGGATGCCGCTTCTCCTGCCATCTCTCCCGCAGCTGGCAACACCATCGCAGTTTTGCCTGCGATCTGCTGTTCAACTTGCACAGGGACTATAGCATAATCAGGGATTTTCACAGATATAAACGATAAATCCATAGCGGGACGAAATGGAACCATCCAGCCAATGATGAGCAGCAGACAGATCCTGTACAACCACTTCGCCTCGTAACGTTTGGACAGAATAGGCAGGAGCCCCATCCAGATTAATGAGATAACAGACATTGAAACCGAACATTTAAGCAGGAGCGTAATAAAAGATTGCATGTTAGTCCTTCATCTCTTTTAACCACTTTTCCAGTTCGTCGAGGTCATCTGCATTCAACTTGTCGCCCTGGTAAAGGGCAGCTACCAAACTGGTTATGGAATTACTATGGAATCGATCCATAAAATCGCCTGTTTCAAATTTCAGATACTCTTCCTTGTTGATCAACGGGAAATAGGTACGCTCCTTACCTTTTTTCTCCGTTCGGAGAAACCCCCGATCCACCAGACGCAACATCAAGGTGATGATGGTTTGTGCTTTCCATTCCTTTTCTTTACCTAACCGCTCCATAATCAGACTGGTCGTGATAGGTGGATCATTGTCCCAGATCACCTTCATGATTTCGAACTCGGCATCGGGAAGTTTTTTTAACATGCCCAATCCTACCTCCATTTTCTACATTTGTCTACTTTTATATTCTACATCCGTCTTATATATGAGTCAAGCACTATTGCTTAAACTGAAAAGGACGCCGATTCGCTCAGCGCCTTCTGTCGATTATGGGTCACTACCTCCCGCTTTCAGCATGCGAAAAGTGCTTCTTGTTCAGCGGCTACTATCTGCAGCTTTCGAATGCCGGCCTGCGCACAGACTAAAACGCTGCTTTTTGCCCATGCAGATCCATGCAGCTAACGCCGCGGCAGCAAAACTGTTGTTCTAATGTCCGCTTCACACTTGGACGCGCCAAATATGAGCAAAGCGATAATTTAGCACCTTACATATTTACGTTTGAAGCCAAGCTGCCCTTTATCTGCAGCCTTTTGAATATTTTCGGAAGCGAGCAGAAACTTGCTTTTTTTGCTGTCCTTGTTGACTTCTACCGGGCCTACTGCCTGCGCGGTCTCGACCGCCTTATCATGGAGCGGCACATAGGATACCGCCACGGTGTAAATAAAATTATTCATCGCGTATTTCGTACGCTCGGGAGAATCGTGAATCGTATTTTGCACCATTTCAAGCATATCGGCAATTTTACTTTCAGAAAATTCATGGTCCGGGCGGTTGCCCAACAGCCAGCAATAACAACTCCAGCCTGCTGACATTCTCAGCTCTTCGCCGCTCGCAATCCATTTGTCGGCCACTTGTTGTGCAATCTCGGTTTCGGCCAAGGTTACGGCAACCACATAGTCAGACAACATATAAAAATAAGCCCCATCTATCCAGCGGTCAAAATCCGCTTCGGTCATTGCTTCCGGGTCCGCAATAATGCCGGCAAAGTACATGGCGTCGTAGTTCCCTGTGGCGTAAAGCTGCTCAGCCAAGGGTTGATTTTTTTTAATTATTTTGGCCATGGGCTTCATTGCGCCTGTAGCTACGCCAAAAAGCGGTTCATGCGCGCCATTGGATTGGTACATTTTCTTGGATCGTTCCTTGCCGAGCGCTTCAAGCTCCTGCATTACCGTTTCTAAATTCATAGTTATACCCATTCCTTTCGCTTCGCTCAAGGCACAAAACGGAATGAAATCCGTTCGCTTTGAGCGCATTTTTTTGTATTCTTGAGTTACAGGGATACCAGCACACTACAAATCACGTGGAGGTGAGTGGGCCACTCTGTTGCAGGGTGACCGCATAGTTATATGTGTAGATTGCCTTTCCAAGCACAAATAAGTGTCGCTTCGAGCACGCAGACTTATCTTTGGTAAACAACTCGTTTATAGCTGGGCAATCAGTCCCTGCTGGCTATCTCTGTCTATCACTGGAAAGGAGTCTCGGTATGGCTTTAAAAATTGTCTATCCCATTTGCTGTGGAATCGACGTGCATAAAACCTTCGTCGTGGCCTGTATCGCTTCCACCAACAGCAAAGGCGTCACGACTTACAAACGCCATCGCTTTTCAACCTACACCCAAGGACTGAAAGAGCTGTCACAGTGGCTTTGTGAGCATGACTGCAAGGATGTTTGTATGGAATCGACCGGGAAATACTGGATTCCCGTGTTTAACATTTTGGAGCATTCCTGCAACATCACGCTCGCTCATCCGAAATACGTCAAGGCCATTCGCGGCAAGAAGACCGACAAGAAAGACGCTCAATGGATTGCCGACTTGTTCAAGCACGATCTGGTCGCCGGAAGCTTTATGCCTCCCTTGCCAATCCGGCAACTGCGCGACTTGATGCGCTACCGTTTCAAACTGACGAACTTTTCGTCGAGTGAGAAGAATCGGCTTCAAAACAGCTTGACGGTTTCAAACATTCAACTTGGAAATGTGGTTTCGGATACCTTCGGCAAAAGCTCCATGAACATCATTGACAAGCTATTAGACGATCCACAGGATACCTCATTTGACATTGCACCTTTAGTTCATAGCTCGATGAAAAGTAAGCTTCCTGAACTGGTACTCGCCATTAACGGTTTGATTACTCCGGAACAGGCCGGAAAAATCAAGGTGATCAAGCAGCATTACGAAGATCTTGCAACTCGTAAAGCGGAATTGGAAACCATTATTCTTTCTCTTGCCGAGTCCTACTCCAAAGAGATCCAACTGATCCTGACTGTTCCGTCCATGAAAAACCTGTTCTCTGCCATTGCCGTGGTATCAGAGATTGGTGTGAATATGGACGTGTTCCCAACAGCCAAGCATTTGTGCTCCTGGGCAGGACTTACACCTTCCAATGATGAAAGTGCCGGCAAGAAGAAGTCAGTAAGAATTTCGAGAGCTGGCTGCTATATCAAGCCTCTTTTGGTACAGTGTGCTACCGCTGTGGTCAAAAGCGAGAAGCATCCCGAAATTCGAAACCGCTACTTACAGCTCAAAAAGCGTCGAGGTCACAAACGTGCGATTATTGCCATTGCACGAATGCTGTTAACGGCCATCTACCATATCCTGAAGAACAAAGAACCATATAACCCTGATTTGTATAGAAAATCCGATGTTCGTCCAGTAAACCGTGAAATTACGGTAGAACAAGCGATTAGACTGGCACAAGCTCAGGGTTATCATATTATGGCGGCTGCAACTTAACGAGTGACTAAATGCCCATATTTTACCACAAAGTCATTCATTCGATGGCTTGTTTGCTGTGCTCATTTACTTTGGTGGTAACTTCTACTGTCGATTTCAGACTTCATCACTTCCTTCTTAACAGCGATCGGAAGAACCCTCCGTACCGGCAGCCCCGCACCAGGTTGCCTGTCATGCACTAATTTGGATCATCATCCGTTATCAATTTTGAATCGCTTCTGCAGCGTATCCTCTCCCCCAAAATGCTCGGGCAATGTCATAGCCGATTTCTGCTTTTGCATTTTCAAAATCCAAGGAGTTGTAACCGCAAGAACCTATAATTTCATTTGATCCCATTTCAATTATGGAGAAACGAATAGCTTTGTTATCTTGAGAAAGTTCATCAAGGAGTTTAATCATATCTTTTGCTTGATTCTCATCCGTAAAACAATCAACATTCATAAACTTGGTAACATCGGGATCAGACCAAATTTTAAACAAACTGGACGAATCCGCTTCCTTCATTTTTCTCAAATGTAATCGTGCTGTGTGCAACTCTGTAATCAATATTTTTACCTCCATCAAATTTTAATAGTTGGCTTGAAAATATTGATATCTGCGCATAGTTCAGTCCCTTCATTATAAAAAGATAGTTTCATTATACGAAACGCCAAAGGTTTTATCCATTTTCAATATCCAATACGTATGGTGAAGGTTGAGTTCTAATCTCAAAGAGAGGAGGCTGTGCAGCGCACGGTCTCCTCTCTTTGTTAATCGATATCTTCAATCTTCCACTTATTATCTTCGTTGAAAAACGTAAAGGTAGTCCAATTAGTAGATTTGACGAATAATCGATTAATAGTGGTTGGCGAAATCGTTGCCCGCCCAGTCGCCGACCGGCGCATAGTGCTGACTGTCATCCGCATTGGGCTCTGCCAAATCCGCAGCATACCAATTGCCCCCGCATCTCTTCGAACCGATATGTGACCCGAACGGATCGTTCAGCGTAAAGATGTTCGCCGAATCTCCGCCCCAGTAAGTATCGCTGGTGCTCCCCACCTGCCCGAAGCCGGTGCCCCGGGAAACGAAATAGCCAAGACCGACCGCCCCTCCGCCCGAGGGCCCGGCGCGAAAATCGTTGTTCCGGATCACATTCCCTACTGTATGATCGGCGGTTCCGTTCGTCTCGGCCAGCACGAACGCAATCACCTGATTGGCGCCGCTCGGAAGGTCCGAATAGGCCGCCGCTCCGCCGGCCGCGAAAAAGCGGTTCGTGATCGCGTCGGAATAATAAGCCGAGCCGACCTGATTCGTGCTGCGGTTGTTCTCGGCAACATTATCGATAACGGTCGAATAAGCGGTATCGGCAATGGCGATGGCAAACCCGCTGCCATAGGACGCGCTGTGATATTCGGAAGAGGCGTCGGGAAAGCTCCGGTTGCCGGGGTTATACGAATAATTTCCGTCGATGACGAAATGCTGTGCCTGGAAAATATCGATTCCATTGCCGTTATTATCAAAGATGGTATTGTCCTGAATAAGAGCCCCATTGGCATTGGCAATCGAATAGATCCCCGCTCCGGGTATCGGCACGGCCGGCGAGCCCAGGAATCCGTTCATGCAGTCGAAGCCGTTGTGATGAATGGAATTGCCCACAACTTCTCCATAACCCGCTAGCGTAACCCCGTCGCATTTGTTGTATAAAATTTCGGAATTCTGGATGACGCTGGCGTCGCCCGTGTTTGCAATTCCCGCAACGAAAATCACTCCGTAAGTGCTGTTCGATACCTTGTTGTTGTCGAACACGTTGCCACGCGCGGAGGCCTCCATGACATAAATACCCGTTACGGTTTTGAAGGCGCGTTCGGAAAGCGGATTCGCCGTCTGCGGCTGATCTCCGCCCAGTATATGATTGTTGTTAAGATGATTGCCGCTTCCCCATACCTGGACGACGGATTTGCACGGATATGTCCCAGTAATATATTGATGATTGTAATTCAAGGTCAGGAAGCTTACGACAGCTTTGTCACCCGCCAGCTTGATCAGATACTCGGCGGGATTGACCAGCTTCAGAACTGGAAAGCTTGCGTGATTCGAGGTCAGCAGATCCTCATCTCCCAGGACCAATCCTTGCGACAGGGGAAACTCCCCGTCTTCGAGCCTTGCCACGCCGTACTGATCCAGACTGTACTGAATGCGTTCGTAATTGTCCACGGCAGCCGTCGGACCCGTGGCCGGGGAGATGCTTTGCGCTTGCAGGTACGTCAGCATGTTAGCGGGAGAGAAGGCGTAAGCCGGCTTGGCCGGAATCAGACTGTTTAAAGAAGGTAATAGAATGAGCAGGCTAAGAAGCACATAAATATTCTTTTTGATATCCATTGTAAGTTCCTCCTTGTCATCGAATCCTCTAGCTCGTTGTCAGCTCACTGAACTTTACGGATAAGATACCGCCCCAGTCAAAAGCCGTTTCAGCGATAACCAGCTTCACATATACCGTTTTGGATTCCTGTGCATAGGGGGTCAAGTCCAGCTTGCGGCCCCCTCCTTCCGTCAGCTCCGCAACGAGTTGGGTCGCATGATCCGGGCTGTCCCCTGCATAGATGGATACCTTGGAACCGAACACCCCCGCCCTGACCGCAATATCACCTTCTAGACTGAGGAAGGCATCGTTCACGCTGTCCAACTTGTAGATGACGGAAGCTTGCTCGCGGATTTTCCAGGTACCGTCACCGCCTCCCAGTCCCTTATAGAAGCCGCGAATGGCCGGCGCGAATACTCCGGCGGACACTTCCACCTTCCCGTACATGGCCTTATCGGCAAGAACGACCGTCTCATCCGTGGAAACCTTAAACGTCTCATTGGCTTCCAGGGTGTGGCATATCGTTTCATTGGCGCATGCCGTTACCTGATCGTAGCGGCTCTCATAGACGGCGCGAGTCTGGGCAACGGTAATTTCCAGCTTTCCGCTCGAAGGAGAGCGCCCCCTGGGACACCGTTACCGTAAGCTCTACAGTCCCCTGCCTCAGTCCTGTGACGATTCCCGCCGAGGATACCGCTGCTACCGACTCATCGCTGCTGGCATAGCTAATCGTGTATTGCTGCGGATCCATCGTGACCTGTTGATCGTTGTAAGCGCTGGAGTCGATGGTGAGCATCTCATTCACTCCGATCATTTGCTTCGGCAAGGAGACGTTCAATCCCCCAAGCACATTGGAAGCGATGTTCACTGCCAACATGTTGGATTTGACGATTTTTCCTCCTGCCGAGACATAAGCCTGCACGGTTGTCGCACCGGGCTTCAGCAGCTTCAATACACCGCCGGACACCTCGGCCAATTCCTTGTCGCCCACTGCATAAGCGACCTTGGCTTCCTTCAGGTACACCGGGTCGCCGTTGTCATACAAGGCGCTGATCTCGATTGGAATATTCTGTCCGGTGAACAACGCGCCGTCCTGCAGAGTGATTGCTGCGGAGTCAAGCTCACGGGCCGCCGCTTTCTTCTTGATCTTAACATCATTTAAGCTGGCCCAAGTATCGTTCTGTGTCGTCCGGATTTCACATTTGACGTACAGTGTCGTAAGGTTAGCGATCTCGTCATGAAGCGGGATGGACCGTATAAGTGTAAAGTTGTTCTCATCGCCGCCCGGTTCGATCCTGCCAACCTCTGTCCATTGCTCCTGATCCACGCTGACATACCATTTCACGCTTTGCGCGTCCGGATTGCCCATTATCGCCCTGCCGCTGTATTCAATGGCCAGATCGGTAAACGGCGTTCCGCTGGCCAGTTTCCACACCAAGACACCCGGTTGTGTGATGTTATCCGGTCTGGCTACCTTGACGGAATAATTGGCGTCTAGCGGCACGATGCGAATATTGTCGGCGGTGAAGGCTCTGCTTTTCCAGTCGCCGTCCTCCGTCTCAAAGGATTCCGAGATGAGGGTATCATAGACCTCGGTGATTTTCAGCACCCGGACCGGGCTGCCCTCATATGTATAGGGACTGTACGTGACCGTTACCTTGTCCCCGAGCTCGAAGCCCAAATCGTCGGTATCGGCGGTAAGAATATTGCCGCCCGTTGCTTTCGGCGTTTCGAATACGGCGTCCGCCCCGATTTCGAATCGATGCTGCCCGTCGATTTCAATGGCGGCATTGCGGAGCTCGCCCCGTATGGAAATCGGCTGGATGTCCGTAATCGTCCCATAAATTTGACCGTAATAGGCATAAATTCGGACGGCTTCATTGTTATCGTTCATCGTAATCCGGAGCAGTTCACCGTCGTTAAGCATCTCAAGCGGTACCTCCTCCATTTCCGCATCACCTGCGCCGTCGGCGCCGCGGGCAATGATTGCGTCATCAGCCAGCTTTACCTGCACGAAGTTCACATATTCGCCGATTGCCGGGTCCTGTGACTGCAGGTAGAGATAACCCTTCGGCGCGGGTTTGTTGTTGTCCTTGTTCTTGCTTACATATGCGGCTTCGAACGAATTCGGATAAAGCTTGACGCTGGCGACGTCGCCCGTCAGATCGAACCCGGCTTTGCCGCCGGCTGCCTTCACCGATAGCGGATCGCCCGCCGTCGTCCGGCTGAGCGTATAGACTCCGTCGCTCCCGCGCACGGCTTTGTAATACTCGCCGCTGGCTAGCCCCGACAAGGTGACGGCCGCCTCCAGGTTTTCTTTTGCTGACAATTGAAGTCGCACCCTATCGCCAGCTTCATAAAGCACGACATCCACGATTTTACCGCTGTCCGCAAGTTCAAGCTCGATTGGGTATTTGCCCAGCTTGCCGCCGCCCTTGACGGTATACTTGGCAGGCAGCGTCTGCGAGAGCTCTTTGGTAAGCTGGTCGTAAGCCGTTCGATATTGTGCCGCCTGGTATAGCCTCCGGATGGACGCATAGGCAGCGTCTTCGCCGGATTTGCTCTGGTAAATGTCAAGCAGCCGCTCGACATCCGCCCGGTAGCTGACCCAGAGATTCCTTTCTCTCATCTGATCGATGGTGTAGGCGGAACCGTCCGATTGTCCGCTAGCTTTGTCCCACGGCACGTAGGCTTTGAAGCCCCAGACCGACGTCCAGCTATATAAGCTCTCAGGCAGCCCGGGAGAGAAGAGCTTCAACTGCACATAGGCAACGTCAGCGTTTCGGTTGATAAAATCGCTGACATCAACATCCTCCAAGCTGAAGTTTTTCAGTGTCGTGGCAAGCGTCAGGCTGCCCTCGTCCGCGCCGGCCCATACCTCGACCCGGTTGTCCGCGTTAAGCTCGCTGAGCGCGCGGCCCTCTACCCGGACTTTTAGCCCGGAAGCCAATGCCGCACCGCCGTTATCGATCTTGAAGGTTAAATGGCCTCCCGAGGCCGTTCCGTTATCCGCAGTCGCCACATATTTCTCCGTCAACACGTCCCGGCGGACACCGCTGGCATCGACAAGGATTTCGTTCCGTGCCAGCGAATCCCCGGCTTTGAAATTATAAGCCATAAGCGATTGATCATAAGCGGGAACAGCAACGACTGCGTTGTGCTGTCCGTCAACCGCATCAATCAGCTGGCGATCGCCCGCCTGATAATTGTACAAGGTAACGTGATCGGCTCCGTACATGTAAGCCTGCTTCAGTGTATTCATATTGTAAATGCTGCTCCGCTCCGCGTTCACGTCCGCATATTTGCCCCGCGCGACAATGTAATCAAGGTAGCGGCGGTCCAGATCTCCGGCCCATTCCGCTCCATAGCGGATATCGTTCACCATATGCGTTTCCCAGCCCGCTCTTTTTTCATCCCAATTCGGATAATTCGGCGTCGGGAACATATGCGTATAAGCATTCTCCACAAGCTGGCTGTCCGGGTAAACAATCTCCCCTTCGTTAACGACAATGGCATTATAGCCGTATCCCTTGGCAATCGCCCGGGAAACCGTAGAGATGTAGGTCGTCAGATTGTTGAACATCCACAGCTTCTCTTCACTGGACAAGCCGTCTTCCGGGTTCAGGACGACTCCGTCCCGGGCAGCGGCGGCAATCGTCTCCGGGCTGAAGTCTCCACCTGCTTCCGGCGATGCGTTAAAGGCGTAATAAGGCCAATACAAAGGCTCGTTCTCGGTGAAAATAACGACGGCGGGAATGTGGTCTCCACCGGCTGTCATCTCCGCCGTCCGCTCGGAAATATATTGCGCAATGCCCTTGACCTTGTTCGCGCGCACTTGGTTGTAGTGCTCGTTGTTCATGGACAACCAGGGCGTGTTGGACCATAGATTCGGCGTGGACAGCTTCCAGTTGCCTCTGCCATCCGCATTGAGCGGATCGTATACAATCTGATTATATGGGATGTCGGTCCACTGGCCGCCTTTTCCATCCGGCCCGCTTGGCGTACCTCCCCACCAGGAGTTGATGCTGAGATGTATGGGAAGATCCGCATCCCTGGAGAGGTTCATCAAGTAATCCAAGCGCCTGTGGAGCTCCTCCTCATTCCAGTGCATATACAGGATGTCGAAGCCGAGTCCCGGCTTGTACATCTGCATGCCGGCGTATTCATTCTTGATCTGCCGGACAAGCTGCAAATCCGCAGCATAGTCATCCCACTTCAGTGCGGGCTGAAACAGGCCAACCGTCATCTTCCTGCCGACATCCTCGCTGGCGAGCAGTTGGCTGAAATCGCGGTACGCCCACAGCCTGCTGAAATTCACGCGCGTCTCGCTATAATTGCGCAGCGTAACGCTGATTTTGCCGTGGCTGCCCGCAATTGACGCGGCTACTTCGACGAAGTAATGATTCGGACCTTCGGAGGCTTCCTCATACGTTCTGAAATACACTTCTTGTCCATTAACAAGGATGGAGTAGGCCAATATTTCGTCTGCCCGGGTGTGGATTTCCTCCAGCTCCAGCGTCAGTGCTTGACCAGGAACGGGATTATCCAGCTCGAAAGAAATTTCCGCTTGCTTGCCTTCCATATATCTGACCGGATACGTATTTGTCAGCTCGCCAACCTTTGTGTCAATCGCATCGCTCCCTGAGCTTCCTAGCACAGTCAGATTAACCGCCTGTTCATCCGCGGGTTGTCCGAACACAATCGCGGATACGCGCTCCTGGCCTGACGGATTACCAGGGCCCGTTCCCGGATCCGTTCCGGGGTTCGTTCCGGTTCCATTCCCCGCACCGGGAGCAGATCCTCCCTCGCCGAACACCACGCCATTAGCTACGAAGATCTTATCCGGCGCTTTCCCGAAAGTCACTCCGTTCGCATATATCCACGCTTCTGCAATGGTCCCTTCGCCCGTTACCGCAGCCTTAGCATCAGCTCTGAAGCTGGTTATTTTGACCCCTGTGCCCAGATTGATTCTCGCAGAGGCCCCTCCTTTAAGAATGACAAGCTTGCCGATAATCCCTCCCAGCAGTTGAACCGACAAGCCGCTGCCCTCTACTGTGATGTATTCGAAATTGCCCTCCAGCTTCGCTCCCGAGAACAGACGGGTTATCCCGATCACCGAGCCGCCCTCCGCTACAATTCGGATTTTTTGATCCCGCTTGTTTACGACGAGCGCCGCAAGGATGGAATGGATCAGCCGGATATCTCCGCCGCCGTTGACATAGACATTCCCCTTTACTGTGACGCCGTCAAGCGTCACATCGCCATTGCCGATGCCCGGAGCGAGGTACAAATCCCCGGTCACCGTCATATCCCGCAGTGTCACACCCGCAGCGTTCACAACGAGATTGCCGTTAGCGTCTTCGGAATAGGAGCCGGACGATTGCAGCAGCCTTCCCATCAACCTGTCCGCCATCGTCAACGCTTCCGCACGGGTCAGCGGCCTATTGGGCGCGAAGTCGCCAGAAGGCATGCCGGAAATTGCTTTCCGCTCCGTCAAAGCGCTGATGGCTTCCGCCGCCCAGCCCGCAATCGAGCCGGCATCCTTGAATTGCCGGTAAGCTTCTTTATCCGATGCCTCCGCCTCATAAGCTTTGGCCAGCACGACCGCGGCCTCTTGTCTGCTGATCGGACTCATGGGCCGATAGTAACCTTTGCCGTCGCCCTGAAGGATGCCGGCCCCCACCGCTTTCAGCAGATCGTCCCGATACCAGGCCCCGGAGGGCACATCGGCCATCAACACTTCCGGCGCTTCCGCATACTTGAAGACACGGTTCAGCAGAGCGATGAATTCCGCCCGGATAATCGGCTGATTTGGCTTGAACGAGCCGTCGGCATAGCCTTTGACCAGCCCGTAATCCAGCCATGTCTGTATTGTTTCGGATGCCCAGTGGGACTGCTCGGCCTTCTTGGCTCCTGTCGGGCTCCCTGCTGCGCCAGCTTCCCTTCCATAGGCCGCACTTATCGTAGTCCATAACATCGCAACCACTACAAAGAAGGGAAATATACCTCTGACCCTCGTCGACATGTTGCACACTCCTTTGTTTTTTGAATCTCATTCGAAATTTGATAACGCTTACAAAACCTGTTTAAAACGGGAGCAACAAGCCGCCCGGCCTTGAACCGGCCCGGCCCGATTAACGCAGATGGATTCGGCATTTCTGCGTTCACAGGCCGGTACCGGCGCCCGATTGCGATTTTATTTCAAGCGGATCGTTTTGATTTCCTTCGGCCCCAAGATCACGGTCAGGCGATGTTCGCCGCCCTTTACCTGCAGCTCCAGCTCTCTTCCAACTGCACCGTTCAAACCTGTCTCATGCGCGGTCTGGATGGGAAGACGAAGGATTACTTGGCCCTCCGTTACCTCTTCCGCGAGGTTCACAACCCGGAATTCGATGCTGCCTTCACCGTCAACCGCGGGCCTAAGGCTTGTCGCATGAAAGGCGGGCGTATCCAACTCCAGCCAGCTGCATGCACCAGGAAGCGGACGATCCGGGACAGGCTCTGCAGTCAGTACCCGGCTGCGCACGGATATCTCCCGCTCATCCGCAATCCGCCAAGGCGATTGTAAGGCAGCTCTGTCTCCGATCGTTAAGCCGTACTCAAACGTCATCACTCTCAGGCATTGGCCTCCCTCGGCCAGCAGCCCCGGACCCGGCCGGTTTGAAGTCGTCATCCCGCGGTCCCCTCCGCCCAAATGAGATACGCTGCGGAACAAGGTGATGGCAAGCGTTCCTTCCCCTTCCCGGTGGCGGGATGGAATCCATTCATATTCATGAAGTCCGGTCGCGTGGAAGATGACCCGGTTGTCCGCATGGTCGGCATACAGGAAATGCCGGAAAGGAAACGTCGTCGGCTCATTCTCCACCCATACCTCTTCAGACGGCTGGCGGATGTCTTCTTCCCGCGCGGAAAGGTCGAAATGGCCTCCGGCCTGCACCGGCCGATTCCCTTTCTTTAATGGAAACAGCAGGCGCAGACGGTGATCCCTGGCTGTGTTATTGACGGTTGTGCGGAAGCTGGCGGTTCTGTCCGATTCGGCCAGCGTCAATTCCACCGTGACGTCCAGCGTCACGAAATCCTCGCTCCGCCTCTTCGCCTGTTCCGCCGCGGATCTCGGAAGCAGCAGCTCGTAATGCAGCTTCATGGACTGCCAGCCGCAGTTGTCAACTTTCACACTGACGTTCTTCAATGTGCTTCCTATGTATCGTTCATCCAGCAGCGGCTGGGAATACGAATACTCGTCGCCGACATCGCCCCCGTCCTCAAACCGGTGAAGCCCGCTGTAGCATTCCCCAGTCGCCAGATCGGTCCATGTCAACGCGCCGTCCGCTTCCGCCGTTATCCTCACATATTCGTTCTCGATGGCTGCAGACGGTGGCTGAATCGGCAGCCCGGTTAGCAGAGGAAATGTGTTCAGTTTTGCCGAAACCAGCTTATATCCCATAGCCGGCATATTTTTCATGCGGACAATGATTTTGTGCCGGTTTGTCTCTCCCCTGCTGAGCGGATATCTGGCCGAATAGGTCTCGATCGGGCATACCCTGGAAACCGAGACAATCTCCGCGTCATACTGCACCCCGGCTTGATCCTTAATATGGACGGAACGATAGAAGGTATTCTCGTCCATATCCAGCTCGATTTCCGCCAGCGCATCCCTGCGCCAAGGCAGGGAGTTGAACAAAAACACGGGTACGCAGCCCTGCTCGATCCACGAGCGGTCGATCCCGCCGGCGAGCTGCTCCAGTGCCTCGACGATCAGCTGCTCCCCGATCTGTCCGGCTTTGAGAAAGCGGGTTTCCATCTCGCTGTGAACCTCGTCGATACTGCAGCCACAAATGCTGTCGTGAGGATGATTCTGCAAAATGTACTTCCAGGCTTGCCGCACAAATGCAGGGTGATGCTCGCCATGCAGGCAAAGCGACAGAGCTTCCAGCGGCTCGGCCCACTTCTCCATCACATTTTGGGCCCGGGCGTTCTGCTGCTTCAAATAAACTCTGGAAGACAGCACGCCTGGAAGTATAGAATTGATGACGCCTCCTGGCGTGTGGCTTGTGCGGCGGAACTCTCCGCTAAGCCTGGGCAGCTCCATCATCGCCCCCATGCTTTCCGCCAAAAAATCAGGAATGGAAGAAATCTTCATGGGTGCCATTCCGCTGGATTTGTTCCAATGCGCCACGAGAGCAGATATATGCGGCTGTGGTTCCATATGATCAAACCCGTTCATCAGCAGCACATGGCCGGACAAAGAATGCGGACCGATATCGGCGATGAGCCCGTTAAGCTTTTCCATGGCCTCCTCAGGATTGTCCGGCAGACTCATGGCACTTGTATAACCATACTTATAAGGCAAATGGATGGTTCTTAGCCGGTCTCCGCTAGGCGCTTCCCACTCGAATTCCGTCGGCACCTGCTCGGGCGTACCGTTGAGCCCCCTCCATACAACCGCATACTCCAGCCCGAATTGCTTGAGAATCTGCGGCATCTGGGCGATATGCCCGAACGTATCCGGCAAGTAACCGACCTGCATGACAGGACCGAACGTCTCCCCGATTCGCTTGCCTTCCTCCAGGTTGCGGATCATCGATTCTCCGCTGACCAGGTATTCGTCCATCAAGACGTACCAAGGACCGATCGTCAATTGTCCGTTACGGACGAATCTCTCAATATCCGGCCTGCGCTCCGGTCGGATTTCCAGGTAATCCTCCAAAATAATGGACTGTCCGTCCAGGTGAAAACGGTATTCCCCGTCTTCCTCCATCGTCTTCAGCAGCCGGTCAACCAAGCCGACCAGGCGGAAACGGAAAGTCTCGAAAGGCAAGTACCATTCCCGGTCCCAGTGTGTATGGGGAACCAAATGAATTTGTTTGTAACGACTCATGATGATTTAAAACCTCCTCATACGTTATGCTTTTACCGCTCCGGATGTCATGCCCTGCACGAAATATCTCATCGTAAAAGCGAAAAGCAGCATTAATGGAATTGAAGCGATGGTCATGCCCGAGAATACCGAACCATAGATGATTTGCTGCGGATCCATGAACCGGTACAGCCCGACGGTTACCGTCATTTTCTCCTGATCCGAGAGCACCAGGAGCGGCCAGATGAAATCGTTCCAGGTCGATAAAATATTCACTAGCCCCATCGACAGGAAAATCGGAATAGCCAGCGGCAGCACCAGGCGAAAAAACGTAACCAGCTCGTTCCCGCCGTCCATCCGGATGCTTTCAATCAATTCCTTGGGGATTTCCTCAAAAAAAGTGCGGAATACAAAAATTACAACCAGCTGGCCACCCGCGATATAGGGCAAAATGGCCGCCCATGGGCTATTGACCAGGTCCAGCTTCGTAATGAGCACGAACTGCGGCACAAGCGTCAAAATCCCCGGAATCATAAGGAAAGCGAGCAGCATGCCGAACAAGAAGCGCTTTAGAGGGAATTCAAACCTCGCAAACACATAGGCGCTTAAGCTGGATACCACCAGAACGCCGATTACGGTTGTGCCGGAAATGACGACCGAGTTCTGAATATAAACCCAGATCTTTGAGAAGGCATCCGTAAAAAACTCCGCATGCGGCTCCAAAGGTATTCCGAAGTAGTTCACGGTAAGCTGAAAGTTTGTTTTGAATGCCGTTATGACCATGAAATACAAGGGGAACAAGGTAAAAAAAAGCAGCACGGACAGAATGAACACGACGATCATCCGGGATAATCCCCTACGAGCCATAGCCGTTACCCCCTCTCACGCATAAACTTCATATTCAGGAAAGTCAAAGCCATCGTAAGCACGAACAGAATCACGCCAACCGCCGCTCCGGTGCCAAGCTTCCCGTAAGTAAAGGCATTGTTAAACATATATAGTCCCGGCACCGTCGTATCGTAGCCCGGTCCGCCCTTGGTCATAATGAGTTGGTCGTTGAACTGCTGCGTTCCTCCGATCAGAACGAGGATCGTCGTCAACCGGATTTGCGGCAGAATCAGCTTCATATCCACCGACCAGAAGATCCTCCAGGAGGAGGCTCCGTCGATGCGGGCCGCTTCTCTTAATGATTCGTCGATATTCTGAAACCCTGCCAGATAGATGAGAAATCCAAGTCCGCTAACCCAGGGAAAACCCTTCATCATAATTGCGGCCATAGCCGTCAGCTGGTTCTCGCCCAGCCAGATCATCTGCCAGTGCTCAAGTCCGAGGGCGCCCAGCACATAATTCAGCATTCCATTGCCCGGTTCATAGAAGAATAGCCAGAACAGCGTAGTGACCATTCCCGGCAGCACCATCGGAATGGTAAACGTCACTTTGAAAAAACCGGCCAGTCCCGTATTGCCCAAATAATTAATGAAGTACGCTCCAAGAATAGATGCGCCCTGCAGCACGATGACATGCCAGCTCAGAAAGGCCAACAGAATCAGAAAGCTTTGTCTGAAAACCGGGTCTTGCAGCACTTGAACATAATTGTCCAGCCCGCTGAATCGCGGGTGCAGGTAGTTGGTTGTACTCCAGTCCAGGAACGAAATCCGAAACGCTTCAATTGCGGGATACATTAAAAAAAGTCCGACAAATGCAAAGCTCGGGAGCAGGCATGCATAAATGTAGATGTACCGAATATTTTTTCCCATGATAGCTCCTCTCCAGCACCTTTAAACAAAGAATCCGGCGGAACGGTGCGCCCCAGCCGGTGCAGCCGGATGACCGCTTTATTTCAGATACTGCTCTGCGTTCCATTCAGGATGATTTTTAATCGCTTCGGTCGCATACTTCTTCAAATCCTTGCCGAATTCATTCAGAAACTCGTCTGCCGTCATCTTGCCAACGAGATACTTCTGCTGATTCTTGAACCATTTGTCCTTCTGCTCCGCTGAAAATTCATTCGCATTGAAAACCAACTGCTGATCGTTTCCGAACGAGTCCATAATCGGCTTTAAGATTTCCGGCACTTCCACGCCCTGTACAACCGGAATGAGATTTAATTGCTCCGCCAGCACTTTGGCGCCCCCCTCAGGAGCTGTCATGTACTGCAGGAACTGAACGGCCTGGCCGTCCGCTTTCTTCTTAACCGCGGCGCGAGTGATCGCGTAACTCGGAGCTGAACCGATTTTATATTTGTAACGCACATCTTGTCCGAATTTCGGAGAATAGCCTTTGTCCAGGTAAGGCATAGGCGCGATGCCATAGTCAACCTTGAAACCGCCTTGCTGATGCTGGTTCGGGTACCAGCTGCCGTTGATCGTCATCGCCGACTTGCCGTCGTTGAAAATGCCTTCGAATTCCCAGCTGGCACTGTTGAAGCCTTCATTGAGATAAGGCGCCAGTTCCTTCATGAAGCGCAAGTATTCCTTAAGCTCAGGGCTGTCTTTGGTAACCTTGTCCTGCATCACGGCAATTGCCCATTCGTTCATCTCAATCTTGCCTGACTGGTTCAAATCGAGCTCCGGCAATTTCGGTCTCCACAGGTAGTTGAAGAGATCCGTCGCGATCCAGCCCAGATTCCAATCCACAGAGTTCTGAATGCTGAACGGAATGAATCCGGCTTCCTTCGCTTTCTTCAAGACTTCGAAAAACTCGGAAACGGTAGCCGGCGGCTCCGAAACGCCAATCTGGCTGAAGATTTCCTTGTTATAATAAAGATTAGTGGTAACAACCTGGTTCGGAATACCGTACAGATGAGGATTTTCGGCATCCGTCCGGTCGATTGCGGATTCGATCAGACCCGGCAGAAACGAATCCTTCCAGGGTTTGTTCGTATAAGGGCTTATTTCCTCAATATAGGGAAGCATGTCGACAATCCAGCCATTCTTGAAGTAATCCGCGAACTTCCCCGTTCCGCTGATAATCTCCGGCTCGGAGTTGGCAACGAATTGAGCCTGAAGCCAATTTTCCAGCTCCTGTGCCGGAATATATTTCAGTTCAGAGGTATTGCCCGTCTCCTGATTAAAGCTGTCTGTGATCGTCTGATAAGCCGGCCAAGCGTATTCGCCCTGATTGTGCAAAATGGTGAACGCGACCGGATCCTGTGAAAGGCTCGTTGCCTCCCCGCTCTTGCCTGGAGTGCCGGAGTTTGCAGCGGCAGGCGCTGCTTTCTCTTTATCCCCACCCGAGTTATTGCCGCAGGCCGACAGCGTAACAGCAACCAGAATCAAAACCAGCGTCCATATCGATGTTTTTCTCATGTTTGATAAAGCCTCCAAATTTGAATGTGGTATTACCTCCGGATTTCCTTATAACCCCCCTTATTGTCCGCTCATGACCTCCCATACTTAATGAATCATGTGAACGTTCACATTTCGTTTTGATCATAATCAATATTGGAAACGTTGTCAACAAACAATTTTAATCTTTTGCTTAGTGGTCTTTGCCAATATTAAAGGAATTATTAAAGAAAAAGACTGACTATTCTTTAATTTCCACTCTCTTTTCATTACCTTGTTACCGTTCACATTATTTGCTTCCTGGCGTGCAATTGTCCGTTTCCCCCTGTTCTGACGCGTTTTTTCAATGTGAACGGTAACAATAAAATGGATATTTTAAAAAATTGCTTGTTTTTCTTATTATTCAAGGGTAATCTTAAATTAATGTTTTCAAAATGATTATATAAATGTTCACGATCTCATAATTGATAGGAGTTTAGCATAGATGGCTAATACCATTAACGATGTGGCCAAGCTTGCGGGTGTTTCGCGGCAGACCGTATCCCGGGCAATCAATGATCCCGATCTCTTGAACAAGAATACGCTGGAGAAGGTGCAGCGGGCGATTCAGATTCTCGACTACCATCCAAATATAACGGCCCGGTTCCTGGCTAACAAGAGGGTGAAATCTATCGGGTTGTTCATGCCTTTCTCGGCAGATCAAGTGAAGCAAAACCTGTTTTTTTCCTCGTTGTCCTCCTCGATCTGTCAATATTGCTCTCATCACGACTTTGTCATGCAGCTGTTCACTTCGCTTCCCCGAGCGGATTCCAGCCGCCTCTTCGTCAAGCTGTATAAGGAGCGGCAGGTTGGAGGCTTGGTCTTGACCTGTCCATCGGTCACAAACGATGAGCTTATTTTTCTCCTCTCGGAGAAAATTCCATTCATTATCGTAGGCCGCCCGGGGATCGCTTCCAAGCAGATCAATTACGTGGATGTGGATAACGTACAGGCGGGAGTTCTGGCGATTGAGCATTTGACGCAGTTCGGACACGTCCGGATTGGTTTTTTGAACGGACCGGCCAATATGACGCTTTCTGCTGATCTCCATCAAGGAGTGACCGCCGCTGTCGGCAATCATCCTTCCAAGCTGAATATTATGGAAGCGGAGACGGATCTCACTCTGGACTCCGGTTATATGGAAGCTTTGAGGCTTCTGCAGTCGGAGGAGCGGCCTACCGCGATTTTCACGGCGGACGACCTGCTGGCGGTAGGGGTAAAGAAGGCGGCAGATGAACTGGGCTTGAGTATTCCGGAGGATTTGTCGATAATTAGCGGCGTCCAGACGGGGTGGGGCAATATTTTCCCCTGCAAGCTCACGCATATCGATACTCAATTCGATAAACTGGGAGATATCGCGGCCGATCATCTGGTGCGGCTGATCCTCGACGGCGAAACCGAGAACCTGTCCAAGGTGCTTGAGGTTCGCCTCGTAGAAGGACAAACATGCTCTTTCGTCCGATCATCCGTACAAGCGGATGAATAAGTATTTGTATCCTTGGCAGCAGAGACCGCTTCGCGATATGGAGAGGAGGCCGTGCAGTACACGATCTCCTCTCTTTGTTAATCGATATCTTCAATCTTCCACTTATTATCTTCCTTGGAAAACGTAAAAATAGTCGTGGTGTCCTCCCCCATCTCTACGGTAGATACATAAGCAACAGGGAAGCATACTCTTCATATGATATCCAGTGCAGTGTTCGCAGAACTAGCTGCTCCAAATAAACATTTACTGGTGGATTAATCACCATAAAGATGACGAAACGTTTATCCTTACAAATTCCTATACTCCTGCGGCGTCATATTCATTTGTTTTTTGAAAAAACGGATGAACGACAAGGCCGAGTCGTAGCCCGCCTTTTCGGCGATTTGTGATCAAAAAAATCGAACTTCTCGGCCATTACATCAAAAACGGGACAAAAGCGGAGTTTGATCAGCTATACGAGGAAATCATGGGCGATGCGACCTGACAACCCGTCTCCGGCTTCTTAAAGCTGGAGGTGCATCACACTACGAAAGCCAAAACTTTCATAGAGCTTTTTAGCAACAATGTTTTCGGCTATTAAAACCTACCATCTGCTTATCAGCAAAAATGCCAAAGGGAAGTGGGCCTTCTCCGTTGGTACCAAGAACATAACATGAAGGAACACTTGAGAGATTGGATGCAACAAAACGGGAGTTACATTTGAAACTTTAACCTGAATACCTCGCGTCGATTTTTTAAAGTGATATTACGAAGTGAAATCATGAAAATCTCTCCCTCCATCTGAACAATCAAATATTGTAAAAAACCGTTTTGCCTTCAAGAAAAGGATCACAAAGATGTTCAATCAGACCTGGTATATGTTCACGTATCCACTCATGCTTTTCTTTTCTACTTACCAGAAATGCGTAGTATCCGCATATCGCCAAAAACATGAAGTCCTCTAACTGCGCAATGTCTATTCTTCCAGGAATAATATTAGTGTAGCCGGAAAGCAGATCATCCCGTAATTCTTTTTTAGTAAATAGGGCACCCATGGCGACGTCCATTGCGTAATATCCAAACCCCGATAAACCGAAGTCAATGAATGAAATCCCTCTTGATACGCGGATTAAGTTGCTATTGTGAATATCGGCATGGATGAATCCCCATGTCTCGAATGTTTTGCTCAACCCTTTCATACGATCAGTTACCAACGAAAATGCATTTTCAAGAATTTGAAATTCCCTGATGGTGATAATACCCATTTCTTCGCCTGATCGCAATTGAGTTAACATGGTATTTATCCACTCTACCCCATATTCGGGTCTTATAAAACTTGAACTATGTTTAAAACTCCGCGAAAACTGATGTAAATATGCAATGTGCTTCCCTAAGGTACTGACCATTCCCTCGCTGGTGAAATCTTTCTTGGACATGGTTTCCCCGAAAACCCATTTTAAGACGGAACAATACACTTCTTCACATTCAATGACAACACTTGTTACTAGTTCGCCGTTTAGATTCGCAAAAGGGATTTGAACAGGTAATTCGGAATGAGACGACCAAGCTAATAAAAATTCTAATTCCGATTGAATCGCCTCACGCATGTTCTGTACACCCTGCATGTTTTTTGTGATTGGTTTATGCATTCGCATCAAGTACGTATCTCCTGACCTCTTTTCCGTTACCTTATATGTAATGTTTTCATTATGACGAATAAATTCCACGAAAGGGTCGATAAAAGAATATTTAAGTATAACTTCCTTAAAACACTTCGTATAATCCATGGAATGTCACTCCTTAGCATACTCAATTTGACCATCCCCGATAATAAGCTCTATGGTTTAATCTCCCTTACCGTATTAGCGTCGAGGTCGCTTAGATAACATACAATTTATTCAAAAAAAGTAATAGACTTATGTTGAAATTTTTTATAGAATATTATGTATCTATGGCTTTTTTGGGGATTTATCTTCGCATCTTCTATTGGCATTATTGGTAAACCGACACATAATTTGTGCCGGTATTATTTCTTTAGTTAACAACGAGGCTGCCGATCCATACCGACAGCCTCGTTCTGGTTGCTTATTGAGCTATAGTTCCCCGTAGCGTAATAAATTGTTCAAAACATTCCTCACTTCAAACAAGTCCTTGCATATGTAGTCCGGGATTATGCCTTCAGGCTTTTTTTTATTAAGCCTATTCAACCAAATCGCTCTGATCCCCACATTCTGTGCCCCACTCACATCACTTATTATAGAATCACCAATATGAATAACTTCGTTTGGATTTAAATTAAATCTTCGTATCGCTTCCTGAAATAGCTCTGGATTAGGTTTGTAGGACTTAACGTCCTCACTGGTTATCACATTATTAACCTGGATATCATGATATTTTATTGCTTCATTAATATCACTGGTATCTATATTGGAGAGGATAAGTGTCTTTAGTCCATGCAACGATTGAATAAATGGTTTTGTGTCCTCGAAAATTTTAGGTCTTTGCCAATGGTCGAATTGGATCTGTATAATGTCTTCCGCTATACAACTTGAATTGTAGTTCTGTATGGTCTCTGAGAGCGAGGAAATGCCCAGGCTTCGCTGTGTTTGAAAAGTATCACCATAACTCTTGCGGAATGCTGCCGAGAATACCTTCCACCAAAAGTCCCCAACCTCTTTGATCTCACAGATTGTTTCTGATGACGATCTTATATTTTCACAAATAATAGGGATAATTTCGTCATCCTCATGAACAAGTGTGCCATAGAAATCCAAGAATACTGCTTTAATAGCCATAACTCTTCCTCCTAGAAATCAAATGAATTGAGCTTTCTTGCTGAACTCAACACAAACACGCTTTATCACTCTAATATATTATCACATTAAAGCATGAGTGTAAACTTATACCATTCTGGCCCCCCGCGTAAAACTGTCCGTTAGTTCAACAGGCTGCCATTCGTTACGGTAGCCTGTTGTCGTTGTACTATCGTAGCTCGTTTGTTGAATCATTATCAGCAAGTGATTACATCACAAATCCCTCAATTGCAACAGCAACACCATCGTTATCATTTGAATCGGTTACGTGGGCTGCACAATTTTTTAGTTCAATTATCGCGTTCTCCATTGCGATCGGAAATCCGCACATTTGGAATAATCCTAAATCGTTAAAGTCATCCCCGAATACCATTACATTTTCTGAATTCACCCCGATATCATTAAGCACCCATTGCACGGCTTCTTCCTTTGAGGCTGATTTTTGCATGATTTGAACCAATACCCCTCCATCGGTTGCGATTACGTTCACATAGTCGCCGAATTGCTCTATAATATCCTTCCATGTGCTGCAACCTAGAACCAATATTTTGGTCGGGGAGAGTGAGCTAATAAAATCTTTATCAACAACTTGTGGTTTCGGATCATTCGGACGGATACCAAATTGGGCACACTGAGAGTCAGGAACTGGTCTACACGTATACCATGAGTCATTAAACTCGTATGAAATTATCGATTGAGGTACACGTAACTCGATAAATTTGTTAATTTGCTGGCTGATCTCCATAGGAATACTAATGTGCCGCTTAGTTTTCTTGGACTCGCATGTTACTAAAGCACCATTGTAGTAAACCATATAGTCTACAAAAGGAAAATTCTTCACAAATTGATTTGCTGACCTAGGTGGGCGCGCCGTAGCAACAATAATATGAATACCTGAATCATAACATTTTTTCGCAGCCTGATAATTCCTAAGAGAAATGGTTTTGTCGCTGCTGAGTAAGGTTCCGTCCAAGTCCAAAACAATTGCCTGTATTTTAGACATCTATATCCCCCCCACAAGAATAAACTGATTACTATTCTTCCAATAATAACCTAAGACTAGAAGAGATGGTAGACTCACTATTGAATTAATCTGCCCGTTTAGCCGTTTCTGTATTTTCTCTATTAATGGCTTCTTTGCATGTTTAAGTTCTGGTTTAAAATCCTTATTTTTTATAAGTTGCTGCAATTCTTTTAAAGTTAGATTTGTCATGGGCTCTCCTTTTGGTGTTACTGAATTATCAATCTACATCGAACTTCCTTTTGCACTAAACTGTTCGTTAGGTGAAGAAAAGGCCGCTGATCCATACCGGGGGCCCCATACTTGTTGTTTAGTGATCTATAGTATCCGTTTGGCTTAAGAATATCCCGAATGTTTAGAGTAACCATCAGAATATAATTTTAAATATATCGGTAACATTCATTACTATCGTCATCAATAAAACGTTCAACCATCTCAAAATCAAGGCTTTTAAAAAGTATGGATATTTTCCCGTTTCATACTATGCAATCAATATGCTTCAACATGTCAGAAACCTGACGGCCGAGCAGTTGGAGCATATTCTGGGACGCGGTCTGTACAACGCCGCAGGCATGCAGCTTGGGCAGCCCCAACGATAGACCAATGGAACAAAAAGAACTCTCCCCAGAATGTGGGAGAACTGAAGCACAAGCCGAAACATAAGAAGTGGAATGATTTCTTCATGCTTAAATCCGCACTTCCTTGCTGTTACAACATTTTTGTATGCTGTTTATGCTCGCCGCGGCAGCGTTATGCAGCTTTTTGCTGAATTTCGTCCCCAATTTGTCCCCTCCAATGCCATCATCTTAAAAAACTGAGTGCCCACCCACCATGAAATCATCTCATCCAAGTGAGGTCTGATGACGTGTTCAAACATTTGTTTCACATACGGTAATTCATCACGCCAAATCCTTTAGCAACATTTTGCAGGCACCAAAAATTATTGCAACAACCCAAATATAATTGCTCTGTAGGCTCTTTAAAATGATAATCGATATCTGTGGGGGCAGGAATGATTGGCAGGCAGTTGTCCTTATCTAATAGAGGAACTGTCAATTTATACTAACACTTATTGCTTCCCAGTCAAACGAATCGTCATCATTATCATTGATTTTAATAGAGAATCCCGCGTCTAATATTATTTTTAATGCGAGATTATAAGTATTCATCGCATCTGCAATTTTCAAATCGAATCACCTCATCCGCACGGTTTATACAACTATCATCCTTTAATCCATATCTTAGCATGAAGTGTTGAAGAAAAATGGCCCGTTGGCTTAACGATACGTACTTTTACCTTTGATACGGTTCTCCACTCTGTCTGTAATTGCAAGTTTTACTGCCATCCTCGGAATCATTGCTTTCAACGACTTGTTATACATTGCTCATTGTTTAATTGCCTACACCATCTCTAAATCACCTAGGCATGCTACTGAACTGTTTCGTTTCTTCCCAGATACAGCATCAGAGGTATTGTCTGCAAAGTCTAAATGATAGGAATCCATTACATATGATTTCTAAACAAGCTTTTTTGCTTTGCAAGGGGTAGGTATGACACTTCAATACGGTTAATGATAGTTGAATAAAGCGAACTTAAAAAAGGGTCATCCGTGAAGGATGGCCCTTTAACTTGCTGTTACAGACAGCGCGGAGAACTGTATCACAAATAGTGGTAAATCGGAAGGTTGAGGTCGTAATAAATAGGAACTCACTATTTTCTTTATAAATACAACAAAAGACCGATAAATAATTGAGTCTTTTGTTCAAATATCAAGCATTAGTTGGTTTGATCACTTTAAAGCAATAGATGCTAAATAACACAGCACCTACAATCACTAATGCTCCCCCAAGTCCACTTAGAGGTCCTCCAATTGCTTCCTGCCCCTCTATGATGAAATACATTCCCAATACTAGCAAAGGAAATCCTATCATGTGTAGCCAGAAATGTACTTTTGTTAGTCGTGAATATTGAGAAGAATTGAAAATCGTGTAAATGATACCGAATAGAGCAGAAGTGACCCAACCTACTAAATTCACATGAACATGGAGTGAGGTAAATTGAAAAAGATCAGCAACACCCATTATATATCCGATGGTTAATCCTAGGATTAAATAAATACTTGAAACTTTAATAAATCCCATTCTTCTTAGTCCACCTTGTATTTAATATTGTATTTAATAATTTATTTCCGGTTTATCTTTAAATCCATACCTTTGAGAGAAACAGCAGTCAAAGAGGCTGCAGCAAATGATACTCATATCCAGTCTTCCATAGAGGCGCTTCCATTTGACATTTTCAATATCAATATGGATAAAGAGTTTCAATTTGGATTAGAGGTATTAATCGAGGGATTAAAAAGTAAAGTGCATCGAAAATAAAGTGTCCGCTTTACCAATAGAATCGCGGAGAACCGTACCATAAGTGACGGCGAAAATTGAGGTGTGGGAACCACAGGGAGTATTGTAGGTAGTGAAATACAGAGCTAATCTATAGGTGGGTGACAACAGCAAATCCACCAGTCATATAGGCGGCTTAGTCCCGATTGGTAAATAAACTGGCTATCAGGATACGTTGAGTTTTCGCTGATGTTGGTTTCAAAGGATGCGTCATATTACTGTAAAATGTCTTCCCAAGATAACATTTTTTCGCCCTCCGTATGATTGGAATAATGTTTTTTCCTTGTAGATTTCTCAATCATACGAGACGGGAACAAAATAACCAAAATTCGATTTTCGTGAAGAGTTGGTGGAATAAGGCCAAGGTAACTGGCTTGGGATGCAGTATTACGTAGTTTTGAAGGTTAGTCGTGAATCATTAAAGATTTAAAATAAGCAATCTGGATTGACAATCAGGCATTACACTCTGCGAGAAAGTGAGGAACTGACCATGACGAAGCGTTCGGAAGCTGAGTATTGGAACGAGGTGTTTGCCGATCTGAAGCTTGGCAAGCCGCAAGCGGATTGTTGGCTGGAAAAATACGAGCCGAGGCTGGCATCGACCCAAGATGGACCGGTCATTGATCTTGGCTGTGGATATGGCTGCGACTCTTTGTTTTTAACGGAACGAGGTTATCGGGTCATCGCCTGCGACTTCTCTTCTGAGGCGTTGGCGAATATACGCAAATATGTGCCTGACGCTGAAACAAACCTGTTCGATATGACGGGTGGATTGCCGTTTCCGGATGGCAGCGCGAGGGCAGTTGTCGCGGATTTGTCACTGCATTATTTTCGCTGGGGCGATACTGTTTCTATCGTTAGCGAAATCGCGAGAGTTATCAGCACCGGCGGATTGTTGCTGGCCCGCTTGAATTCCACGCGCGATATTCATTACGGTGCCAGGCAGGGCATCCAATTGGAACCCCGTTATTATGAGCATGAGGGGCGGCGGAAACGTTTTTTTGACGAAGCAGATTTGCGGCGGTTGTTTGACGGATGGGAGATCAACGTGTTGACAGAAACGGACATGCACCGCTACGGGAAGCCGAAAATTTGCTGGGAGCTGGCGGCTTACGTCCGCTGATGGTAGCCACGGGAGAGGAGCTGTGTGTTCCGGGATACGGAGGATTAGTCAACTTGCCGATGTGAACCCGGCCGTCTGGACGGCTAGTCGAATGCAGCTGGAAAAGGAGACTCAGTCCCTTTTTTGTTTCGCTAACAGGTACGATAGTTCAATATTAAAAGACCGGAGAGCCACTCAATGGGCGGCTCTCTCTAACGGAGGGGTGGCTCAAAAATGTCGGAGTCGTGGCTCTCACTCACCGGAACGATGGCTCAATATGCGCCGGAGTATTCAGTTCGTCCACATCGGCAAGAACCACCTTCACTCCCCTTGTCGCATATGCAGCCGCGGTTACTTCTCCAATTCCCTTTGCTGCACCCGTTACAACGATCACTTTACCTGTAAAATCCAGACCATACCCCTGCCTTTCATAACCTCTTCGATTTTAAGACAAAACCACCTATATTTTAGCGATTGTCAATCTAACATGCTCGATTTTTCCTATAGCTTAATATTGTAATACACGTTCGAGAACGCCCATCCTGCCATATGAACGAGCAATACAATCCCCAGGACAGGAGCTGCAGATAATTTCACACCGCATACCATCATGATGAATAGGATATAGATTACTACCAGCGTAATTTTCCATGCAGCTGCTTGAGATTTACTTGAAATGATATGAAATCTTTCATCAAGTCCCCTCTGACGCGCTGCTTGCTTGCGACCCCACCATAACCCGAGCAATCCCCCAAAAACGCAGAGCAGTATTATCAGTAAGACTCCAACCTGATCCAAACTCATGATTATTCACTCCCCTTGTCAAAAATAAATACATCTTCAATGTAACGATCAAACACTTTCGCAATTTTATATGCCAATTCTAAGGATGGATTATATCGACCATTCTCAATGGATATGATCGTCTGTCTCGAAACACCAACTCGTTCGGACAACTGTTCCTGTGTTAGCCCTAAAGCTGCTCTTAAATCTTTAATGCGATGTTCCATCCAACCCCACCTCTATGTAAAACTAACTTTACGTAAAGGAAACTTTACTTTTTATTTGATGTCAAGCACACTTTACATCACGCAAATACTCCAATATAGATAAAGAGGCAAGCTCCTTTCACTAGCCTCTGTGAAAGCCCTTGAAATGTTGCGATAAACTGCCCGATTGTGAAAGAGGCTGCCGAATATGCTGGCAGCCTTGCGTTGTAATATCGTCACCATTACCTCAAGTGATCTTGGTAGTTTGGGGGAAAATCATTCTTATTTGGACCTTTAAGATGTTCAAATTTCTTAAGCTCAACTCCAGCTGGCGAGATCCGATATATAAAAATATCTTCACCGACAGAAATATGAGGGCAACTGTTGGATGCCCTCAAAGCTTTTCCCCTTCCTTTTTAATGCACTAATCAGAATTTATTTTGTTGTGCAGGAAAGGGAACTGAATACATTAACGTAAACTGCCCGTTAGCTTAATAAAACGAATAATCGCCGCGGCGCATAACAGCCAACCTTTTACCCGATTCAAGGCTATGACCAAGCCTTCATAACATGTACAGAAGGCCACCGAAGTAATCGGCGGCCTGATTGTCAGTAATTCAACTATCGTTACCCGTTAGTTGAACGATTTGTACTCAGATCTCATTTGAAAATATGAACTACCCTTCTTGATTGTAGGTCAATATCATACCGAACAAAGCTGGGTTTATCATAAATCAATCTTTCAATATTCGAATCAAGCATTGGCCACCTACGACTAGGTTTGCCCTTTATGTTATTAACTTCTTTAATTGAATTCCCTAATTTAACCCCATCGACGTCCAATGAAAAAGGCTCATCGAATCCAATTGAATACAACCTCTGACTATCTATTTTGAAAAAAAGCCAGACGCCTATTTCACTAAGATGGCAGTAATCATATGTCACATTGTCATTCTCATATCTCGTTAAGACAAGTTCGACATTTAGTGTAGACTCTACATCGGAGAAGGTCTCTCCATGCTTAAGTTTTAGAAAAAGCCCTTGGTCCATAGTGCCCTCTTTTCTTAAAAATGCGCTGTTTTCATTGCTACTGAATTATACCATTTCATTCCGCATAACTGCCCGTTAGCTTAATAACAGAATAAGGACCAGCTGCCGCGGCGAACTACTCCTGTTTCGTTCAACTATCGTATCCCGTTAGCGTAAAGTGCTATAAATTTTACTAGCGAATTCAGCCAGTTTTTTTATGTTTTCAAGGTCCATATTATCCAATTCATACTCTTTAGCTGTTTTCTCAAAATAACCCCAATCATTGTTTGCACCAATCAGTTCGATCTCTTTAATCAATTCCAAAAATACATCAATACCCTCGATTTCAATATATAATTTTGCTAAGTACGTAAAACCTTCCTCATTTTGTTGTTTGTTCGTAGTTTTTAAGCAAAAAATAAAGTGTTCAAAATAATTTTCCGGATATTTTTCCACCAATTAATGCACTCTCTAACCCAATAATTTTGTTTGTTGAACAATCGTTCCCCGCTAACTCAAACCTAGTTGTTTATAGCAAAAATACAGATCGTGATCGTCCAAACTATAAGTGCGAAAATTAATCCACTCCAGAAAACTTCCGCAGTATAAGGTGCCCCTTTTACAATCTTTTTTATCGCTCTTAACAGAGCAACCACAAATAAAAAACCTAAAACGGGCATAAAGTAAATTCCAATAAATAAGAATATCACCATAATAGCACCTTGTTTCCTTTATAGAATGTTGTAAACCGATAAATCCATATTAACACATATTGGAAGTACCCTGCCCATTAGCGTAACAGGCCGCCGCGGCAGCCTGTTGTTTATTCTTGAGCTATCGTTTCCCGTTAGTTGAACAGGCTGCCGAAAATGCCGGCGTCGCAGTCGACGCCTACAACTCTGCTAGAACCTGCCGTACGATGAAGACCCCAATCACGATTTTAATCGAGATCGTTGTGCTACGTACCTGTTATTTTATCAATTGTTTTGGCTTGAAGAGTAAGAACATTGATAATAACACTAAAGCAAGCCCAAGAATTAAATACCATCCCTTTCCCTCATAAGAAACCATAAGGATAAGCTCCCACATGTTTGACGGACCAGAGTTGGGACCATCACTGTATGGATAATCGAAGATAAAAGGCAGTATTCCAACAATGACGCCGATGGTCCCTAAAATCAATAACAGAACTGAAATTACTTTCATGAAATTCCCACCTAACTTTTTAGGTGTAACTAATAGTAATGAGCCTTACTTAAAGACGCAAAAATTACCATTTTGTTTCTGCATAACTGCCCGTTTAGTTTAATGAAAAAGGAGCAATTGCCGCGGCGATCTGCTCCCTGGATCGTTCAACTATCGTTTCCCGTTAGGTCAATGCCAATCCCATTCCGAGTGATGGTGATTATTAGGCCCCGTTAGAGCCTCGCGAACGTAATGTAATCGACTTGGATGGGCTCTGCTGATTCGATCCGAAGTGCCCGGTTGATCTGTCCCCGGTGATATTGCCCATGTAAGAGGACCTGCGACAGGATGTCCCGGACGGACGTTCGGAACGGAACCCCGCTCTGGTTCGCATAGTCGACCATCTCGTCCAACTCGGATTCCTCGAGCCCTTCAATATAGACGCGATATTGCTCGGCGTTCTCTTCGAACAACGTCCAGATCGCCGTCAGGTCTTCCGCTTCCTCCCACAACGAATATTGCGCGCTGCCCTTGCCCTGCAATCGGGACAGCCAGACTCGTTCCGCGACCGCGACGTGCCGAACCAGCTTCAGAAGGTCCTTGTTCTTCGTCTCACTCTCCTCGAGCGCGTCCAAGATGCGTCCGTCCGCCCAGTACAGGTGGTCCATCATGCGCTTGATCGTCTTCATTTCGGTTTCCCCACCCTAGCGAGCTGTCCAGACTGATATTAAATTGCGTGATACGATACTCCCTAAAATACGGGAATTTTACGTGCAAAAAATTTCTCTTGTGAAACGGATCCATTCCCTCACCGCAAATGAAAGATAGCCCTCTTTCCTCCAGATCATGGCGATCCGCCACGGAATAGTAGGGACAGTTTGCGGAATCACGCACACCAACTCAGGGGACAACGCATTGCAAATGCGCTGCGGCAACAAGGAAATGCCCAGCCTTTCAGCGACCATGCCGCTGACGAAATCCCACTGGGAGCTCTCATACATAATGTTCGGACGAAAGCCGCAGCGTATGCACTCCGACATCACCCGCTCATGTAAGGCAAAGTCCTTACGGAACAAAATAAACGGCTCCTGAGCGCACTCAGTAAGCGCCACTGCCTCCCTCCCGGCTAGTGGGTGCCCGGGATGCACGATTAATTGCAACCTCTCGTCCACAAATGCATAGCAATCGAACAATTCTTCGTTTGTCGGCAACAGTACGGCAGCTACGTCGAGATTGCCGCAATCCACCTCAGACTCCAGCTTCTTGGATCCTTCTTCCACGATGTGAACCGACAGTCCCGGGTATCGTTCATGAAATTGTCTTATCACGGACGGGAAGAAGCTCGATCCGATCATGGGAGGTAGTCCGATTCGAACGTGGCCTTTCTTGTAATTCATAATTCCGCTCAATTCTAACGACAAGTTCTGGAATGACAATGCGATGCCTTGAGCTTGCTCATAAATAACGCGGCCGGCATCTGTAAGCTCAATTTTCTTCCCTTTTCGGAAGAAAAGCTCGACACCAAGCTTTTCTTCCAAATTCTTGATCGTCTTGCTTATCGTCGGCTGAGTAATGTGCAGAGTCGCAGCAGCCTTCGTGAAGCTGCCGCAGCGGACAATTTCGATAACGCACTGCAATTGATGAATGTCCATATCGGTGCTCCTTACATAGCTAAATGGAATGAATTGCATTCAATATATTCATTTTACCTATGAATGAGAATATTGTATATTTTTCTCATAAATATTCTTATGGAAGGTGATTCCAATGCAAGGGTTTAACGAATTTCGACTGCCACCCGTTATTCTGTATGGTCGCGACTCTTTAACGAAGCTTGGTGAACAAGCATCGTCGTTCGGCAGCAAGACACTCCTTGTCAGTGATCGATTTATGGAGAAGATCGGGAACGTCGCCAAATGTCAGGAGCAATTGGAACAGTGCGGCGTATCCGTCGCTTGCTACCTCGACGTCAACACAGAGCCAATTGATGCTTATGTCACAGAGGCGACTCAACTCCTGCTGGAGCATGATTGCGATTCCATAGTTGCGATCGGTGGCGGCAGCTGCATTGATGCAGCCAAAGCCGTGTCTGTCGTTGCAAGTAATGGCGGCTACATCGGAGATTATTCGGGTGGCCAAAAGCCCATTACTATAGCGCCGATTCCACTGATCGCGATTCCTACGACTGCGGGTACCGGATCAGAGATGACCAGCGTGACGGTCATCACGAACCCGGAAACGAATATCAAATTGATGATTAAGCATCCTGCCTTCATACCAGCCGTCGCGATTGTGGACCCGCTCATGACGCTGTCCACGCCTCCCCCGTTAACAGCAGCCACAGGGGTCGACGCGCTCTGTCACGCGATCGAAGCCTATATATCCAATAAGGCACAGCCATTAACGGATAAGCTCGCTCTAAGTGCAATAGAACGGATCGCTGGTAATATCCTCACAGCCTTTACGAATGGTAGCGATGACGACGCTAGGGAGCAAATGGCGCTGGCGTCGATGGAGGCTGGAGCGGCATTCACCAATGCGTCGGTCACCCTTGTTCACGCCATGTCGCGTCCAATCGGGGCCATGTTCCACGTCCCGCATGGGATATCCAACGCGATGCTGCTTCCGGCTGTGCTTGAATTCACCTGTAAAAGCGCAATCACCCGCATGGCGACGATCGGCCGCCTCCTTCGTCCGGATCTATCAACGTCTACGGACGAGCTGTTGGCAACCACGTGTATTAAAGAAATCAAGCAATTATGCAAGCAACTGGAAATTCCAACTATGAAAACGTATGGTATCGGGCAAGCCGAGCTCGATCAAGTCGTTGACAAGATGGCGACTGATGCGATCACAAGCGGCAGCCCAGGCAATAACCCGAAGGTTCCGACGCATGAAGAAATCATCGCGCTTTACTACCGCTGTTATGAATATGATTACAGTTAATAGAAGGGAGCTTTAAATCATGTCAGTTAAGAATGAAGTGTCAGTATTACGTAATTTTATTGGGGGGCAATGGGTCGCCTCCGCCTCAGCACGCACGGAGATGGTTCCGAATCCGGCTACCGGCGAACCGCTGGCCTACGTCCCAATCTCCAGCCGGGCCGAGTTGAACGACGCGGTTACCTCAGCTAGCCGGGCATTCGCGAGCTGGAGCAAAACACCTGTGCCAAGAAGGGCTAGAATCATGTTCCGCTACCAACAGTTGCTAGTAGAGCACCAAGAGGATTTGGCCCACATCATCACCTTGGAGAACGGCAAAAATTACGATGAAGCTTACGGTGAAGCGCAACGTGGCATCGAATGTGTCGAGTTCGCAGCGGGCGCGCCAACCTTGATGATGGGGACACAGCTGCCGGATATCGCGACGGGCATCGAATCGGGCATGTACCGCTATCCGATCGGCGTGGTCGGAGGCATTACGCCGTTCAACTTTCCAATGATGGTTCCTTGCTGGATGTTTCCGTTAGCCATCGCGTGCGGCAATACGTTTGTGCTCAAACCGTCTGAGCGCACCCCACTGCTAGCGAACCGACTGGCTGAATTGCTCACCGAGGCTGGTCTGCCGAACGGAGTCCTCAACATCGTGCACGGCGCGCACGACGTTGTCAACGGCATCCTGGAACATGAAGACGTGAAAGCCGTATCATTCGTCGGTTCACAGCCGGTAGCTGATTATGTATACAAAACTGCGGCGGCAAACGGAAAACGCGTGCAGGCACTGGCCGGCGCCAAAAATCATACGATCGTCATGCCGGACGCCAATCTCGACCTAGCGGTCCAGAACATTATCGGCGCCGCATTCGGGTCTGCCGGGGAACGCTGCATGGCATGTTCCGTCGTCGTCGCCGTCGGAGATGTTGCCGATCGACTGACGGAACGGCTCGTAGAGGCAGCCAACCAAATCACGATTGGAAACGGTCTTGTGGAAGGCAATTTCCTTGGGCCTGTCATCCGGGATTCCCACAAGGAACGCACGTTTGGTTATATCGACCTCGGTGAACAGGAAGGCGCGAAGCTCCTTCGGGACGGACGAACAGATGCGGCTGCTTGTGGGCCAGGTTACTTCGTCGGGCCTACGATTTTCGATCATGTAAAGCCAGGGATGCGTATTTGGCAAGAGGAAATCTTTGCACCTATTCTTTCCGTTGTGCGCGCTCGTGACTTGAGCGAAGCAATCGGGATCGCCAACCGATCCGAATTCGCTAACGGGGCGTGCCTGTTTACCGATAGCGCAAGTTCCATCCGTCAATACCGTGAGGAAATCGATGCCGGCATGCTTGGGGTCAACATGGGGGTTCCTGCTCCAATGGCTTTCTTCCCCTTCTCGGGATACAAGAAATCGTTCTACGGCGACTTGCACGCAAATGGGCGTGATGGAGTCGAGTTCTATACCCGTAAAAAAATGCTCACCGCTCGTTACTGATCAACTAGAGAAGACTGCCGAACAGCTCCAGTTCGGGACTTTCACCACGCAGTAGGGACTGAATCAATTTGATCCAGTCCCTTTTGCAATATGATTTAGGTACGCTGTATGCCATAAACGGGCTTACTTTTTTAATTACTCACCTATTATCAAACGTTCACCCAACTACCGTTTTGTGCTGACTTCTCCACAGACTCCAATACAATTTGATTATTCACACCATCTTCAAAGTTCGGTGATGGACTGTAACCTTTGGAGATTCCGTCCATAAGTTCTTTCGCCAAGTTAATAAAAGTGTGCTCGTATCCGATGATATGTCCTGAAGGCCAATATCCTGCAGCGTAGGGGTGGCAGCTTTCCGTACAGTTTATTGTTCGAAAACCTTGCATTCCTAATGGATCATCTGTTAAATAAAGTTGAAGCTGATTCATGTTTTCGAAGTCCCACCGGATAGACCCTTTATCACCGTTGATTTCAAAACGGTTTGCGTTGCGATTACCACCGGCTACCCGTGTGGCCTCAAAGGTCCCGATGGCTCCATTTCGGAAACGGGCTAAGAAAACGGAGGCATCATCCACATCTACTTCTTTCATCATTCCATCATTGGAACAGCGCATTTTGGTGAAAGTCTCCATCATTCCCACAACAGACTGGAATTCTCCGACAAGAAAACGGGCGAGATCGATAATATGAGCAGCAAGATCACCATGTGTTCCGGATCCTGATAATTGTTTATTTAATCTCCACACATAAGGAGAATACGGATCGACCAACCAATCCTGCAAGTATACTGCCCGTATATGATTAATTTTGCCGATTCGTCCTTGATCAATAAGTTGTTTAGCCCACTGCACGGCAGGTGCAAAGCGATAGTTATGGCAGATCATGTGAACGACTCCCGCTTTTTTCACTGCTTGGAGCATACTTTTAGCTTCTTTCACACTCATCGCCAACGGTTTTTCACATATGAGATGCTTTCCCGCCTCTGCTGCCGCAATGGCAATCTCTGCATGGGAGATGTTTGGAGTGCATATATCAATGATATCAATATCGTCTCTTTCCAAAAGTTGGCGCCAATCAGTCTCATAAGATTGCCAACCCATTTTTTCAGCTGCCTTTTTTAAGCCATCCTCATCCCTTCCGGCAATCGCTCGAAGTTCTGGTACAACACCCGTTTCGAAAAAAAACGGCAAATCCCGATAAGCATGGCTGTGTGCTTTTCCCATGAATTTGTAACCAATTAAGCCGATTCCCACTTTTGTTTTGTTCCCCATTGCTATCCTCCCACGGGTTATCTAATACGTGTTCGATTCCTCAATTCCGTCCTTCGGATCGGTCAAGGGGAAATATTCCAGTCCTATATAACCGTTGAAGCCCACTTTTCTAATGGCGTTAAAAATAGCTTTATAATTAATTTCACCGTTGCCCAATTCATGTCTGCCCGGATGACCCGCCGCATGAAAATGCCCGATCTTGTCAATGTTTCGAATAATCGTATTAATGAGGTTCCCTTCGGTAATTTGCTGATGATATATATCAAATAGGACTTTAACATGGTTACTTCCGACTTCATCGATAATTTCAAATGCCTCATCGGAACGGTACAAAAAGTACCCTTTATGATCCACATTAATATTCAAGGGTTCCACCAGTAAAGTCATACCCGATTGTTCAAGAAAAGGTACGCATGCCTTTAATCCATCTATAAGATTTTCACGTTGCTGATTCCTGGGTAAATCCGTCAACTCATCGCCTACTTGTGTTATCAACCGTTTGCAATCCAGTCTTTTGGCTGCCACAATAGACTCCTGTAAACCGGATAGGTACTCTTCCTTTTTGCTGGAATCCACCAAACTGATGAATTTGGTACAAAAAGTAACGACTTCTAAATGAAGATCTTGTTTCAACTGTACTAACCGATCGATATCCTTGTTCCACCAAGCCCAAAATTCAAAAGAATCAATTCCAAGACTTTTAACCGTCTGCAAACTTTTATCCAAATCATATCCTCTCAATACTGCGTCAATGCAAACAGATATTTTCATTGGGCCCTCCCCATACTCTCATCGGAATATTTGTGTAAAAATCAATTTTATAAATAACTCTAGTTACTTTAATACGTTAAGGCAACCTGAATGACTTCTTTTGGATTCTCATCAACGATTTGAAAAGCATGAGAGATATTATCATAGGAAACTTTATGAGTTAAAAGGTTCTCCAACCGCAATCGGCTTAGTAACTCTAAACAGCTCTCCAGTCGTCGGTCTCTGTTCCACATATGAGATATTGCAGGGTCCACTGCTCCTGTTTGTGAGCTTCGTATATTCACCCGGTTATGGTGAAATTCCTCGGATAAATCCAAGTTTGTGCTTGCTCCTTGGTACCAACCCAACGCTGTGACAGTCGTACCTGGAGCGGCAATACGAATAGCTTCATTTAAGGCTTTCTGATTTCCGGTTACTTCAATAACCAGATCTGCCCCTTTGTTTTTCGTTAATTTGCGTACCTCATAAGCTATGTCTTTGCAGGTCATGGGATTAAAGACATAATCCGCTCCATTTTCTAAAGCAGTTTGCAACCGAAGATCAAACAGATCGATACCTATGACTTGGAAAGCCCCTGACATTTTGGCCATTTGTACGATTGTCTGCCCTAATACACCTAATCCGGATACAACTACCGTATCTCCTAATTTAATCGGTGAATCGAGAATGCCGTTATATGCTGTCATAAGATTAGTTAAGAAGATACCACACTCGGGGTTGACGGAATCAGGTAGCTTTATAACATCACTTGCCGGTTTAACTACAATGGACTGGTGCGGCCCAGCCGAATAAACAATGTCTCCAGGTTTGATATCGTTCACTTCTTTACCTGCTTCTACTACTGTTCCTACATTGGAGTATCCCATATACCAAACTCCAGGGTCACAGCTGCGAACCGGGTATTTCCATGTATCATTTTGAGCTGATTGAATAAATAGACGGGTCTGGCGGTCATATTTTTTATGAAAAAACGGTGCCACTCCCCGATAAACATTCATTTCTGTGCCGTGACTTATCCCGGATATGATACTTTTGATTTTCACTTCATTAGATTGAATAGATGGATCTTCTACTTCCTCTACGACCAACGTTTTCGGAGACAAATATTTTGCAATTTTCATTAGTAGGTACCTCCAGGTTTATATTTTATAATTAAACCCCGAATAATATGGAACTACTACTCGGGGCAGCAATCCTTACGTTTATTGGGTTAAAATTTTGTTGATTTCCACCACGGCATTTTCGATTTCGTCTTTAACAGATTTCCCCGCCATTATAGCGGTTCCCATCTTTGGAAGAGGACCATTTGGAAATGCGTCAATTTGATTCCATTGCGCAACCGGTTTATCACCTGGAACTACCCTTTCAGTCTGTTCAACGAAAACGCTCAACCATGGGTCGTTCTTAAAGTATGGGTCGTTCATAACTTCCTTGTTGGAATTTAGTAAAGATAACTGTTTTGATGCTTCAAGCTGGATCTCATTGGACATGAAGAATTTAACCCACTCTTTTGCCGCTTCAACATCTTTTGTTGTTTTCATTATAGATATCGGGGCAGCGAAACTTATGCTTGATGGGCCTTCTCCCGTTTTACTCGGCATTACCGCAGCCTTATATTTATCTTTCATTTGTGGTGCAAGTTTTTCTTGGGTAGCTCTAAAATCTGCAGCTGCTCCGATCATCATGGAAGCTTTGCCTGACAAGAATTCATTGTTTGGGTCAAAGCTTGGGTCAATAATCCCTTTTGGCGCAATATTATGCTTATACACAATGTCTTGCATAAACTGTAACGATTCCTCGCCTTCGGGAGTATTAAATGCAGGTTTTGTCAAATCATCACTTAAAACCTTTCCGCCGGCTTGCGTTAAAATTGCGAACCAAGTCTGGTCAAAACGTGCTCCTGAATTTCTGAATATCAAGCCTGAACGAGTAATGTTCCCGTTAGCATCTGTTTTTGTCAATTTCTTTCCATATTCAATTAATTCATTCCAATTTTTCGGTGGTTCGGTTAATCCTGCTTCTTTGAAATGCTCCGTATTGTAAAGCAAAACTCGAGTATCCATACGCCAAGGGATGCCGTAAAAATCATTGCCGACTTTCGCTTCGGATAAAGTGGAAGTAATATATTTGTCTACACCAATTTCTTCGACCAAATCATTAATTTGCATCGGCCCCAACTTATCGCGGCCGATTTTCTGGAAAGACTGAAGAAAGAATAGGTCCGCAACATCCGGCGCATCACCACCGGTACTGGCTAAAGTATATTTGGTCAGCGCTTGAGACCAGTCTAGAGTTTCATATTTAACAGTAATACCCGTTTTTTCTTTAAATTTTGCAGTAATATCCTTCATAAAATCATTCGAAATACTTGGGCTGCTTCCATACCGCTGAAGCCAAACCGTAATTTCTCTGTTTTTGTTGTCTTTTTTCTCAACGGTTTGGGTCTCCTTGTTTTGGCCGGAATTTTTCGCAGTGCCCTCCCCGGTATTGGTTACGTTGGTTCCGCTACAAGCAACAAGGGATACCTGCATCATCAGTGCCAGCATAAACAAGCTGATTGCTTTCAAGTTCACCTTCATTTTAGAACCATCTCCATTAATTCGATTTAAATACAGATTATTAAATTATTTAGAATATTGTCTGCAACCACCACCTTTAAGCAATATGAATGAACTTCATTTCATGCGCAACATGCTGATTGTATCGGATCGAGATCGATTATCCTTTTATTGCGCCATCAGACATTCCACTGACCAAATATTTTTGTAAAAAACCGAAAATAAGTAAAATAGGTAAAGTGGTAATCACAGAAGCGGCCATAAAAAGGGAAACCGATGGAGTAACGCCGAATTGTCCGATGAAGTCATGAATTCCCACTGATAACGGTTTGTATTTGGTATCCGACAGAACAATGCTTGCCCACATATATTCATTCCAAGCCAATATAAAGGAAAAGATAGCGGTTGCAACAATACCGGGAATTGAAATCGGCAATGCGATCACGAAAAGTATCTTCATTCTCGAGCAGCCGTCAATCATGGCACTTTCTTCGATTTCAACGGGTAAAGTGGACGTGAAATAATTTTTTAACATCAGTGTACAAAACGGAATTGCCCAAATACTATAGGCTAGCGTAATGCCTATGGTCGAATTATTCAATTTCAAGCTTTGCATGATGAAATAAAACGGAATGATACTCATAACCCACGGAATTAATTGTGATGATAAGATTAACACAATGCTTGCATTTCTGATTTTGAAACGAAACCTGCTCAAGCTGTAACCCGCAAAGCAAGCAAGCAGAACGCATATGATAGTGGTTGATAGAGAATAAATAATTGAATTTTTCAAATATTCGAAAAGTGGCATGATCTGAAATACTTCAGTATAGTTCTTAAATTCAAAGCGGCTTGGCCACCAAGCAGGCGGAGTTTGTAAAATCTGTTCAGCCGGTTTCACGGAAGTCACAAACATCCAATAAAAAGGAAAAAGAGCAAATAGGGCAATACTGTTCAAAATAACATAATGTACGACATATTCCCTTTTTGAAGTTTTATTCAAAACAACTCCTCCTCCCCATTATTATTGTTTGAACTCATTCTGTACTCTCTTTTTGATATAAAAAACTGAAGGGATAAGCACTACCAAGAACATCAGCACACTAATGGTTGATGCTGTGCTGTATTTAAAATTGATAAACGCTTCTTGAAACACTTTCACCGCCAATACGTTCGTCATATCCAGCGGGCCTCCTTGAGTCAATAAATAACTGGAATTAAAATTGTTAAATTGCCAAACGAATTCTAATAATAGTGTGATTTCTAAGACCGGTAAAATAAGTGGAAGCGTTATCTTGTAGAATTGCCCAATTTTACCCAAACCTTCTACAGTAGCAGCTTCATAGTAATCCTTCGATATGCTCTGCATAGCCGCTAAGAACATAACCATCATAAAAGGAAACATATGCCAAACATTGACGACAATCAGACATAGCATAGGAATGTTGAACGGCCCAAATCCCCATTCTGTGTTCCCTAAGAAGGAGAATGGCGTATCCCTGAGTCCTAGACCCATAAGTAAACCGTTTAGCGGACTAAAATTTTCGCTATATAAAACCTTCCACACAGCCCCCATTACAACAGGAGGGGTGATCCATGGAATCAAAAGTAAAGTCCGGTATAAACCTCTTCCCCTGTAGGGTTTGTTTAATAACTGCGCCGAATAAAGAGCCAAAATAGTTGCTAAGAATAGAGAAGCCACACTAAAAAAAATGGTATTGTATATGATTTTCAATAAGCCAGTGTCTTTTATAATATTGATAAAATTTTCCAATCCGATGAATGGCTGTTCCGGCAACAGTAGTTCCACACGATAGAAAGACATCAATATCGTTCTGATACTCGGATACAAGATCACAACCGTGATACATAATAAAACCGGAAGAACTAAAATATAGCTTATGTTACGATCAACGAAGGATGAAAACGTTCTACTCTGATGCTTACGCTTTAGTGATTGCGGCTGTTTATTATCAAATTCATGTTCCATCTGACTCCACCTCTTGGTTTATATTATGTTTAACAGATTCCCTCTCCACGTAGGAAGCATGCAAAATCAACGTTTTTACACTTGTATTTTTACTTTTCATTCTTTCTAATATTAAATTGATTGCAGCTTCACCCATTTCTTTCAGGGGCAAACCGACAGAAGAAATCGGGGGAGATAAAATATCCGCATAACTGTTATCGTAACCGATGATCGAAATGTCATCAGGAACTCGGATTCGATGTTTATATAATGCTTGAAGAACACCAATGGCCAGAACATCACTCGCTACAAAAATGCCAGAAGGCAGGGAATCACTCAAGATCATCTCTTCCATTAAATGAAAACCATACTGGGGACTATAACTCTTACAAAATTTAATAAATTTATTATCCGCGGTAATCTTCTCTTCCATAAGGGCTCTCTGAAAGCCATTGTACCTCTCACTCTCTACGACATTCACAGAAGTATCCACACCGATATAGCCAATATTCTTATGATTCAATTGAAGCAGGTGTTTCGTCGCGACATAGGATGCTTCAACGTAGTCGATTAGGACCTTATCAACACCCATCACATCTAAAGGCCTTTCCACCATCACGGTTGGTATACCCATATCAACAACTCTTTGTATATTCTCCTTGCTACTTGCATTGGTAAAAATAACTCCATCCACTTTCCTTGCAACCATTTCTTCAATTTGCTTTAATTCTCGTTTTGGATCATTGTAAGTGAATAATCGCAGTATTTGATAGTCACATTCATCCGCATATTCGTCTATAGCTTGGCACAATCCGGCCCAAAATGGATTTGGATAAGCTCTCGGCAATATGTGTCCAATCATTCCTGTCTTTTGGCTTTTTAGACCCTGCGCTACTTTATTGGGCACATAATTCAATTCGGACAGAGTTTTTTCGATTAATTCTCTTTTTTCCTTTGACACATAACCGCTGTTATGGATTACCCTAGACACCATTGCAGGGGAAACATTAATGGACTTCGCAATATCTGTAATCGTTGTTGCCAATTTCTATTCACTCCTGTCTGTTATTTGGAACTTTTTTCATCAAGTAAATGTGGCGACGTTTTCACAATAAAATCAAACCACTTTTTCTACAAAAAATTACTTTTTTATCAGATTTTTTTGCTATATACAAAATCGTAGCGCTTTCATTTCGGAAAAAAAATAAATTGAATACTGTGGGATGGTAAATTAGATGAGGAAGAATCTCTCATTGTAATTCACAATTCGAGAATGTGGTGACGTTTTCACATTTTTTAAAAAAACTATCTCTCTTTTTATACACAGATTATAATAATTATTTTATGATCTTGTCAATACTTTTTATAATGAACATGGCAAGAAACACATCGGCAATCGGATCATATTCTTGACACTGAAAAATCAAGAATAGTCCCCTTGCTCTCCCCCCATCAAATTTTTCACCATCACTTATGGTACGGTTCAGCTTAATTGGGTCATTCGGCGAAAAGTTTGCCGCGGCGCTTACTTGCCAACCTTTTATATCCGATCCAAGGGCTCTGCTCAAGCCTTCATAACATGCACAGATGGCCGTCGAAGTAATCGGCGGCCTGGTTGTTGATGATTCAACTATCGTGTGAGCAGGACCCCACCAGAGTGCTACCAGCTTAGGATCCGTCCATCCTTTCCAGACCCACGCGATAGGGATGTCTAAAATTCGAGTGATCACGAGTTCTTGCGTGTTCGATTTTTGGTTCATCGGGATTCCTCCGAATCGTTTGGGGTTTTGGCAGCTTTCGCAATTTCTGATTTCATTACGGCCTCGAATGTATCCAAGCGTTGGCTCCATCGACGTCTCATGTTCCTGGACCAATCCTCGAATTCGACCATTGTAGCCGTGTTGATCCGATAAATGCGTTGCTGCGCCCTTTTTTCCACAAGGATCAATTTCGCCTCAAGTAAAATCTTCAAATGTTGGGAGATCGCTTGCGGGCTGACTTCGAATTGATCGTGGATCTGAGATGCGGGGAACTCTTCATTGTCGGCAAGCATCTCCAGAATGCGGCGGCGCGTTGGATCTGCCAATGCGGAAAAAATATCGTTAGGCATACAGCTTGTTCCATTCCCCTCCTTCCTGATTACCGGTCTTGATTGTGAGCTTCGTTTTGATTTCGTGGTGTGACTTAAGTTTATATGTTGACTCAATATTAAACCATTTACTTTATAAAGTAAATGGTTTAATACTTATTTCTTAGTTACGTTTTACACCTCTTTCCTTGAACGTTCCGCACTGATAAGACAACTCCCCAAATGTTGAATATAACTGCCCGTTAGCTTAATAAAACGAACAGGCGCCGCGGCACGTAACGACCAAAATTCTTGCCTTCTACCGAAAAACTGTGGTGAACACCCTTTTAAATGCTCATTCGAGTTCACCCCAAAAATCGTTGCCGTCACTTGTGATACGGCTCTCCTCGCTATCTATAACGGCAAGTTTTGAGGCCATCCTAAACACAGCAGGACTTTGAATTCCGTTTGGACCGGAACGGCTACATTGTGGTTCTCGAAACCCTTCCCTCTTCCTCAATACGCTTGTCCTCAACCCTGCTTTACAGCCAGAGGAAATCAGTGATACACTGAATAAAATTGGAAAAGCAGGAGTGAATGCTAATAAGCTGGGATGTTCTCATCATGAAAGAGAAATATGATTTCGACGCACCAGAGGAGAATCAACCAGATATTGCGCCTCTCGGCAAACGGGATGGAATCATCGAAAAATTGACGCAATGTATTCCTAATTTGGATTATCGGGATGAATCGTGGGGAATCTTGAATGATGAAGGTTACTCGATCGAGTTTAACACAGGAGATGAGGAGATTGTAGATTCCATTATGCTGCATATCAGGGGCGGAGGAACTGTGATGGATACCATCCAATTGGTTTGTGAGACGCTGGACGCATATGCGCTCGATACATCTGACTGTGCCTATATTGATTTTAAGCAATCTGATCAAGCTCAGGAATCATGGGAGCGATTCCAGAAGTACCGGGACAAAGTTTTAAACAAAGCGAAATAGGTGCCATGTACTTTTTAATTGAGTGTCCAGGCAGACGAAGTAAGGGTTTATGATCAATATTGCTCTGTGAAAGTTGAGTTAGAAAAAAGGCCAACCAGATCATTCTGGCTGACCTAATAATACGTAAGAGAGGGGCTCTTTCGTATAAATCTGTAAATAATACTATAGACGAATAACGGGGACGGTCTTAACTTGACTATATTCCCGAATTTTCTATTATTTGCAACTTTTCTTTGTCCCCACCCCCAACAATCAGTAGCGGGCTCTTTACAATGCCGGAACCGTTCAAACCTCTGAATTTCAGGTCTTATCCTTTTACGCTCCCCAGTACGATCCCTTTCATGAAATACTTCTGCAGGAACGGATAAGTCAACATGATCGGGAGAGCCTCGAGGAAAATCTGCGAGGCCTTCAGCATCCGGTTGTTGATCTGGGAGAGCAGTTCTGCTTCCTTGACGTTCATAATTTTCAGATCGAAGCTGATGACCAGCGTCTGCAAGTAGCTTTGCAGCGGATAATGCTCGGTCTTGTTCATGAGGATCAAGCCGTCAAACCAGGAATTCCACAAGCTTGGAGTCGATGTCATTATTGAGACGAGCGCCAACGAGATGGCGATGAATCATGCGTTGCGCGGGCTTGCTTATGGCGGCACGATCGCTTATGTCGGCTGGGCACGTCCGTTCCGCGGCGGGATGGATTGGGGACGCGAGGCTCATTTCAATAATGCCAAAATCGTGTTTTCCCGGTCATGCAGCGAGCCGAATCCGGACTATCCGCGCTGGAACTATAACCGCATCGTCGAGACTTGCTGGGACATGTTGAAGAAAGGACAGCTCAATTGCGAAGATATTATTTGCCCTGTAGTTCCATTCGCCGAGTCGGATCAGGCGTACGAAATCTATGTGGACAAGGAGCCGTACCTAAGCATCAAGCTGGGAGTTCAGTTTTAACCCGTATTTTTGAAATAATTAAGATAGAGAGAGGGCGTCTTCGAAAGACGCCCTCTCTTGCCGTATTATCCGGACATGATATATACCGCAAGGTGGCGGACCGCTTTATTGCCCTTGCTCAGACAACCGGATAAACCTCGCCCTCGACGATGCCACGCTCATTGAAAGCATCCACTCGGACATATACCGGATGATCCCTGATCAGCGCCCCGATCTTCGCATGGCTGCTGCCCAATATCATATAGCTGTGATACAGCTTGTCCGGCACATAACCCCATAATACATTATGACCCACCGCCTGATCCGGATTCCAGGCAACATGCAGATCAAGTTCGCCCAGTCGCTCGATACGAACTCCTGTCGTCAGGTCGGGCAACGCCCCATCGCCTGCCCCGAACACGCGAAGGCCTGATACGCAGGGGATCTGCCCATACGGCAACTCCCGGACCGTGCATCTGATGTAGCGAGCGCGGAACCCCGCTTCCCGCACGATCAAATCATGCGGCAGGTTCGTCATCGCCTCAAGCTTGTCCTCGATCACAAAATAGCTCTGGCCATCCAGCGAGCCTTCCAGTATCCAGCGGGTATGATGCTGCCGCATATCGATATATCTGGATAACAGCCCGCACTGCTGCAATGTCACTCCCTCTGGCAAATCAACCGACAGTTGGTCATCGGCAAAGTTGATTTGGATGGCATGTACGTCATATTCCTGTTGCAGATCCACTTCCACCCATTGATCCGGCGTCGGATCAGCCGCCCTCCACCAGGTGCAAACATTCTCGTCTGTCGCTTTCGCAGGCTCATAACCCTCGATATAAGAAGACGCTTTCGCAGTCTTGCCATATGAGAGCAGCATCCACTCGGGATCGGCCCATGGGTCCACCCGTTCCTGTGCGATCTTCATCGGCCAGTCACCAAAGCGCTGATTGCAGAATAACTCCCCATCGTTGTCAAAACCCGCAGGCCATAAGCCGACTCGTCGCTCAAATTGCTGATTCACGGAGATCCGCATCGTAGACGCATGCCACAAGTTGCCGAAGCGATCGCTCATCGTTGATCCTTGTCCGGCTCCCGGCATAAATCCTCCGGGCTTGTAGGAGTAGGGATTGTTTTGCGCAAGTTTGAACGGACCCAGCGGATGCTCCGATACATATACGCCATCGGAATAAACATTATACTCGGTGCCCGGCGAAGCGTATTGCAGATAGTAGACGCCATCATGCTTGTTCATCCAGGCACCCTCGATGAACGGATCATTGCCTAACACCACCCGCAGCGTATTCATGATCTCCTCTGTCACCTTCGGCAGCTTGCTGGCAGTCAGTTGCACCTGCTGTTCAATCTGCTCCTTCGTCTTGCTCGGAAAATGGTCCTCACCATTTCGTTCATAGCCATGCCGCTCCGGGTTGCCGCTGATCATCGCTTGCGGCTCGCCGAGGGGCTGCATAGTCGCCGGATCCAGCTGCACGCCGTAGATCGGCTTGTAATTGGAGCATCCCCAGTAAAAATACACCTTGCCGTCATCATCCATGAACAGATGCGGGTCCCAGAAAGGAAAGGTGCCTGCCATCTCCTCAAACTCGCCTTCTATCGGATCGGTCGTCCGATAGAAGGTGCCCATGCGCGACAGATGAGAGGCGGACAAGTACAGATCATCTCCCATCACCCTTGCATCGGGAGCATAGTCGTAGATCGACACGCCCCTGAGTGCATGGAATGTCCAGTCCACCAGGTCATCGCTGACCAGAAAACCGCCCGTCATGGATAGAAACATGTAATAACGATCCTTGAACAAAACCAGCGTAGGGTCTGCGGCCTCCCTGTTCACCACCAGCTTGCCATGTTCATCAATGAATTGATATCTGTAATCGATATTGAGCGGATTGCACATATAGAGCATCTTGCGCATCCCCCTATTCAGATGATCTCAGGTCAACCGTTCCCGTTAGCAAGCTCTCACGGGCACTGCTGTTGCCAATATAGACTTCGTGCGTCATGGTCTCCAGCTCCCACCGGTCGGTTTGCGGATTGTACCATTGCAGGCTAGCTATCGGGCAGCTCAGTTGAATCCGCTGCCGCTCACCCGGCTTGAGGGTGATCCGCTTGAAGCCCTTCAATGACTTGTGCGGCCTGTCAACCTGTGACTGACTGAATCCAATATAGAGCTGAACGACCTCGTCGCCTTCCCGCTCACCGGTATTATGCACCGTGCAGCTTGCCACTACATCCGTGCCTTGGAGCTCAAAACGTGGATCTTCCAACTGGAATGTCGTATAGGATAAGCCGAATCCATACGGCAGAGACGGGCTTATTCCTTCCTTCTCCAGCTTCGTATAGCCATGATAGTACCCATACTCGATAGCGCCGGCATCCCAATCCACAGCAGGCAAATGTCGCTCATCCACAGGCGTGACATAGGGCAGCTTGCCTCCGGGATTAACATCCCCGAACAAGGTTTTGGCGATGGCAGTACCGCCTTCCATTCCAGGGTAATAGGCCATCAAGATGGCCGGAACATAATCCTTCCACTCTTCTATCATCATCGTATTGCCACCGATCAATACAACAGCCGTATGTGGATTCAACGAACCGAGCGCACGCAATAATGCCGCTTCATCCGCGCGAAGGCCCAGCGATTTTCGGTCTCCCCCCGTAGCGTTGCGTTCCATCGGGGTACGGCTTTGCAGCTTCGCCGCCACTTCGGGATATTTGCGGACAAGCGCCGCCATCTTTGCTTTGAATTCCTCGCTCCCAACATCGGTGATATATTCCCCTTCATCATTATGGTTGTAGCCGACTATGCAGATCACCACATCCGATTCTTGGGCCAGCGCACTGGCCTTTAGCAGATCCGTGCCATCGTCATAGCATACCTCAGCTTCAGGAAGCAATCGCTGTATGCCTTCCAGCGGGGTGACGACATACGGCGGGAGCACCCTGCTCGACCCGTGGTCGCCGATATTCCCCTGCTTGCCCAACTTGCCGATGACGGCAACCTTGCGAGCCGATTTGGAAAAAGGCAATACGGTATGGTCATTCTTCATCAACGTCATGGACTTCTCAGCCGCCTCAAGCGCCAATGCAATATGCGAGGCAGAAGCAACCGCTTTCGGCCCATCCCCCTGTTCCGGCTGCGTCGTAAATGCCAGCAAGGTGCGTACAATACGAATTGCCGCCTGATCAATCTTCTCCTCGGCCACCTGGCCGCCGCGGACGGCATCCACCAGTCGTTGTCCATAGTACTTCGTATCGCACATCTCGATATCCATGCCGCCGTGCACCGCCTCCACAGTGTCGCGGATGCCCCAGACAAAATCGCTGATGACGAAACCGTCGAAGCCCCACTCCTGCCTGAGCACCTGATTCAACAAATAATCGTTGTGTCCGCAGTACGCGCCATCATACAGGTTATAGGCGCTCATCACCGCAGCGGCACCGGCATCGATACACGCTTTGAAGTGAGGCAAATACACCTCGCGTTCCGTTCTTTTGTCTGCCGTGACATTAACCTTAAAGCGGGCATTCTCCATGCTGTTGAACGCGTAGTGCTTCACGCAGGCAATCACCTGCTCTGACTGCACACCCGCAACAAGAGCCGCACCCATCGCTCCCAAATGAAAAGAGTCCTCTCCATAGGTTTCCTGACTGCGGCCCCACCCCGGATGGCGAGGCAGGTTGACACACACTCCGCCAAACAAGTTGCCGCCTTGCGCCCGGATCTCTCTGGCAATCGCGATGCCGATTCTGTGCTCCAGCTCGGGATCGAATGCCGCGCCGCGTGCCATCGACACCGGGAAGCAGGTGCTGCTGCCCGACACCACTCCGCGAGGGCCGTCCACAAATTTCATCGCTGGCACTTGCAGTCTCTCGATACCGCCTGCCGGATAAGGCACATGATTGTAATGAGCGATGATAAAATCCAGAAGCATCTGTTCGGCTGAGACTTGCCCGCTCATCAGATGCACTTTTTCCTCCAGTGTCATTTCCGCAACCAGCGTTTCGGCCTTCTGTGTATATCGAAGTCGGCTTTCCTTATCCATGGCCATCTCACACATCCTCCCATTCCATCATCCAGATTCGTTATTGATAGCAATATACCTCAACCCGCATGGCAGCCGGTTTACGGCCGATTTTCAGGTTGTATGCGCTTTGGTCGCCATTCAGCACCCTGCCCCGTATCCATTGATTCTCGGAGAAGCTCCCTTCCTCAGCCCGGATCATCCCCAGCTTCCCGGGCGCGCCCCGCTTCAACAGAAATTCGAATTCGAAGCTGACGCCTGCCACAATAAATTCATCCTCCGTAACTTCAATAATCAGCCCGGCGTTCTTCCATAAGCCAAACCACAGCAGCACCAAGCGAAAGCCCTCTCGCCGCGCCTGCTCCACTAGCCCGTCCAGCAGCCGGAAATCAAATTCATCCCGACTCGGCTCAATCAACTCCCAATAGACGGGTAAAATAACGGTATTCAAATGCAGCTCCCGCAAATACGGCCAAACTTTGCTGCTCATATAACCGAGATCGGAAGCGCTGGAATTATGCAATTCACCTGCTAACGCAATATAGGGTTTATCATCCACATACAGATTAAAAATACCATTTTCCTTCACTAACATCGGAATGGCCATACGGATTCCTCCCTGTTATCATGCCGTAGAAGTCTGTCCGATAAATCACTTTTGGTGTTAACCATGTATTTTTCGATAATCCTGTGGCGTCATGGCTGTCGATTTGCGAAATAACGTAGAGAAATACGAAAAGTTCGGATATCCGACCGAGATCGCCACCTGACTGATCGACATATCGGATTTGATCAATAGTTCCTTCGCCCGCTCCATCCGCTCCTGCAAGATATAATCCGATATGGAGACCCCAGTTGACTTCTTGAAGATGCGAACGACGTAATCCGGATTAAGCCCGACATAATCGGCAATGTATTGTCTGGACAACTCCTCGTCTAGATGCAATTCAATGTATCGTTTGATCTTCTCGATAATCGATTCACTCGACTCCAATGCCTTCATGCTCGCAACGGCCTTCTCAATCACTTCTTCCGCCCACTCCTGCAACCATGCAACCGAACGGGTGGCGCTCAAGCCGCGCTCGGGTGACAGGTGTTCATGCAGGATTTCATCCGCCTTCAATCCGGTTTCCTGCAAAGTATGCATTACCATTTGCATGAAAAGCTGATAAAACTGCCGAAGCGTTCCGGTATTCAGATCATTCATTTGCTTCCATCGGTACAGCAAAGTCCCGATCTCGCCCAGCAGGCGAGCTGCCTCCCGGCTGCGCAACAGCTCTGCCCACAGCTTCATATCGGGCACATGGGCATATCGCCCCGCTTGTCCGTATTCATCCATCAGCAGCACGCGATTGGCCGCATTGGCCTGTTGGCAAAGCGTACTTCCCAATTTATCGTACATCGATGCCAGCTCGCCCAGTAGAGCAGGTCTGCCAATCATACAGGCTAGCTGACAATAGAAATAGGACTGGCAAGCCTGGAGCAGCTCGCGGCAACGATGACGAAGTTTCGGAAGCAGCCCCGCCTCATCCTGATCGCTATTGATTCCGCAGGGAATCAGCAGGATCAGCTCCGCCTCCCCCATTCGAACCGTGTACGCCCCGGCAAAGTGATCGGTCACCAACTCGTCCGCGGCTTTTCGCAAGGCATATAACATAATATTCTCATCCTGGGCGTCGAGCTCCCTGTTCCAATCATGATGTTGAATCAATACGGGCAGTAAACGACTGGCTGGCGAGTAGGTAAGCCCATAATTCTCTGCCTGCTTCAGAATGGAATCGGGCCGAGCGGGTTCTTCCTGATGCAATACAGCAAGCCAGAATCGCTCCACTAACTTGGCTTCATCATCCCGTTCCTTGCGGATCTTGGACAGCACATTCAACACGGTTCTCTCCAGCTCCTCCGTCGGAACCGGCTTCAGTAGGTAATCATAGCCGCCTAGCTGAATCGCTTGCTTCGCATAGATGAATTCGGCGTGACAAGTCAGAAATATGCATTCGGTTTTCGGGTAATGTGCTCGCACCCAGGCAAATAGCTCCAATCCGCTGCCTTGCGGCATTTCAATATCAGAAATCATGACATCGAAGATGCGATTGGCGAAAGCTTCCTTCGCCTGCCGCATATTGAGGGCCGTCTCCACAACCCCTACACCCAGCCTGCGCCAATCCACGCTTGCCTCGATGCCATTCACGATAATGGCCTCATCGTCTACAATCAGGATCCGAAACATAATGATGCCTCCTCTGTGACTGTTGCCAATAAGCTATCCTTTCACCGCTCCGATCGTCAAGCCCTTGACAAAAAACTTTTGAAAGAACGGATACAGCAGAATTAACGGGACAATTCCGATCACAGCCATGGCCATGCGCATCGATTCAAGCGGAATTCGGCTTGTCGCATCGGACATTTGACCGCTTAACTGACTGCTGGACTGAAGAAATTGTACATCCAGCAAGATTCGGTTGAGCAAATTTTGCAGGCTATACAGCTTGCTGTTACTGACAAAGATAAGGCCGTTAAACCAGTCGTTCCAATAATTGATCGTATAGAATAACCCGACTGTGGCAAGTACTGGAAGCGACAACGGCAACACGATCCTGGCAAAGATCGTGCCTTCCTTCGCCCCGTCCATATAGGCCGATTCTATAAGCGCCACCGGTATAGTCGTCGCAAAGAATGTACGCATCATAATGATGTAGAAGCCATTCACGAGCAAATTGGGAATAATAAGCGCCCATAGCGTGTTCTTCAATTCGAAAAAATCGGTATACAACAAATACGTTGGAACCAAACCGCCATTGAACAGCATGGTAAAAAACACGAAGAAAGCAATCGTATTGCGGAAAGGCATGTCCCTGCGCGATAGCGGATACGCAATCAGGGCAGTGAAAGCAAGCCCCACCACTGTACCCATTATGGTTATGAAGATCGTTATCCCGTAAGCGCGTACAATATTCGCGGCATTATCCAGCAAGTACGTATACGCCGACAGATCAAACTGCTTGGGAATAAAAGCATAACCGTCACGCAAGATCGTATCATTGTCGGTCAAAGAAGCGGAGACTAGCAACCAGAACGGCAGTATACAAAAAAGAGTGAATACAGTCATGATGATATGGAGAACCACCTGATACAATTTATTGGTCTGCATGTTTCACCCTCCCTTTAGAATAAAGCATTGTCTTTATTTACCTTGCGAACGATGCTATTGGACAGTATGACCAGTATGAATCCGACAAGCGCCTGATACAAACCGGCAGCGGAAGACATGCCGTAATCGCCCAAATTTATTAACGCGCGGTACACATACGTATCAATCGTATTGGTCACTGGCATCAGTGGGCCCGAATTGAGCGGCACTTGATAGAACAAGCCGAAATCGGAGTAAAAGATGCGACCGATCATAAGCAGCGTCAGAATAGTAATAACCGGCACAATCATCGGTAACGTAATATGCCGGATTTGCTGCCATCGATTTGCGCCGTCCAGCGTTGCCGCCTCATAATATTCCTGATCAATCCCGATTATGGCCGCTAGGTATATCACGCATGCATAGCCGGCGCCTTTCCACATATTGACGATCGTTAGGATATACGGCCACGGACCAGTCTCCATATACCAGGAAACCTCGCCCATACCGAGCAACGGAAGCAGCGTCTTGTTCATAAAGCCGCTCTTGACATCCAGCAAGGCCAAGACCAGATAGCCGACGATGATTATCGAAATCAGATGGGGAAGCAGAATCAGACTCTGATACGTGCGGGATATAAAGCGGTTTTTGATATCATTCAAAAAAATCGCCAAGGCGATGGCTAACGAAGTGTTGAGCACAATAAAGGTCAAGTTATACAGCAAGGTGTTTCGCGTAATGATAAAAGCATCCTTGGTTTTGAATAAGTATTCAAAGTTTTTCAGTCCAATCCAATCGCTTCCCAGAATTCCCTTCGTAAAATTAATATCCTTGAACGCGATTATCACACCGAACATAGGCAAATAATTATTAATCAGCAAATAAAGCACAGCGGGCAGCGTCATCAGAAAGAGCGCCCTGTATTTGACTATTTTCCGAAACACGGCGAACCGTTTTTTCCTTAACATTGTATTCAACAGTAATTCTTGTGCTGATGTCGGTTCCACAATTGGATTCCCCCTCCGGTGTTTGAATATGAGTTCATTATATCGAAAACCGGCTCCTCTTACTTTCACCAACACGACATTGCGCTTTCGATTTTCAGACATGGGAAGCTCTGACAAGGGGGTTATCTATGGAGTATCTTTTCTTGGCAAAATGACTTCGACGCGCGCACCGTTGTCATTTTCAAATTTTACCTGCGCCTTGCCTTTGTATAATAACTCCAGCCGCCGCTGAACATTCCAGATGCCGATGCGTTCTCCTTGGTCCGGCGCCATAAGAACGCCCGCTTGCAGCGACTCGAGAATGTCTTCCGGGAATCCCGGACCTGTATCCTGAATCACGATGGATATATCACCTCTGGTTAACGTACTGGCCTCAATCCGGATATGCGTCCGTCGATCCGTATCAATCGCATACTTAATGGCATTTTCCACGAACGTCTGAATCATAAGCGGCGGCACGCCTGCCGTCTGCAATGTCTCAGGAATGACGGCCTCATACGTCAGATTTCCGGGAAAACGAAAGCATTGAATGCGCACATAATTGCCCACATGTCCAATTTCATCCTGCAAAGCCACCGTATCCGCGCCGTTTTGAAACACAAATCGAAAATAATGAATCAATGCAAGAGACAGCTCCTGTATCAGGGTAAATTTCTTATCCGCCGCCAAATAGTAAACAATGTTTAAGGAATTCAGGAAAAAGTGCGGATTGATCTGCAATTGCAGCTGCCTGAACTCAACCTGTTGTTTGGCCAACTGCTCCTCATATACATCAATTTTCAATTGTTGAATCTGGCTGACCATGCCGTTGAACGACTCATTCATCGACTCAAATTCACTGGAGGTGGGATACCGGGGAATTCGGTGTTCAAGAATCCCTTCTCTGGCTATTCGCATAGCAAACAAAATACGCTGAATTGGCAGTAGCACCACTCGCCGCAAGGCATAGAAGGCAGCAGCTACGATCAGCGCGTAGATGCCGACTAGCACATAGGTGATACGAAGCAGGTAGGGCAGTTGCTCAAGAATGACATCATCCGGAATCAAGGCAATCAAGCGAAGCGTGCTCAGGGTCGACGATTTGCCGACGAGCAGATACTGCTCCTGTTCCCCGGTCAGCTTGTATTCATCTTCATTAAACGCCAGATCGATCTTCCGACCTTCAAAAAAAGCGGTCTCCTGCAGCGGCTTATGCAAAGCATTCGTAAAAACTGCTTTCCCGCCCTGGCCGAGATTCAACAAATTCAATGGACCTAGTAATTGGTTCACATCGATCGCAAGACCGATATACAAGCGGCCCGACTTGATCACACGCATCACAAAGGAGCGCTCGCCAATGTTGGCGTCGATCCACTTCAGCTCTTTGCCCATTTTCACAAGGTCAGTGCGCACGTAGGCTTCCACCGCATTTTGCAATTCGCGCAAATTGTCATTTCCGGTAATCCGAACATTTGGGGCGAAGAGAAGCTCGTCATTGACAGTCGAATAAATAAACATGAATTCATGGGAGGTAAAGTACTGCGAATCCTCCCGCAGCTTTTGGAACACCCACAGTTTTTGCAAAGCATAGGTATCGGTCAATTCGGCAGAAGATATCTCCAACGGCAGAAAGCCATCCTGTTCATTAATCAATCGTAAAATATAACTGTCTGCCGCTTGCAAGATATTATCAACAATGTTCATATACAAAGTCACGGTGCTGACACTGGCGCTCGCCACCTGATTCCGGACAACCTGAATCGAATATTTATTGTTGTACGTCAAATAGATCAGGATGGGAAGCACAATGAGCAGTAAGCCCACAATCAGCTTGAAGCGAATCGAATGAACAATCGTTTTATTCCGTCGCATGTCTCCGCCCCCTTCTTACCTTACTATATCTTACTATTATGGCAAGTACGAGCGGGGACATGCAAGTAGCAAGAGCCTCCGTCTGCCGACCGGCAAATAGAGGCTCTCGCTACTTGTTAATGCTTGCTTTTCCACTCGTCGATTTGTTTCTGTTTTTCAGCGATAATAACATCCAGACCGGCATCCTTCAGCTTTGCATTGAATTCCGGCAGCTTGTCGGGACCGATCGTGCCTGTTTCAAAAGCAACACGATATTGATCCAGCACATTGGTAACCGCGGCGATCTCGGTCTTCACACCATCCGCTATATAGTTGAATCCCATGAGCGGAGACTTGAAGGCCGTTCGATTGAATTCACTCAGCTTGCTCCACAGCTCCGGATCATCTCCTTGCCAAATATATGAAAGCAACTGGTTGCCGAACATCCACCCCATACCCGGGCTGTAACCGATCGAGGTCGCATCCACACCGGGAGCGAAGTCAATGATATTGTCTGTTCCCTCGACCTTGGCATAATGGGTTCCTTCTATACCCCAATCAAGCAGATTCACCACTTCAGGATCCGTAAACATCATATCCAGAAACATCATGGCTCTCTCCGGATTTTCTGACTGATGAGCAATCGCCCACATAATGTTGGTCACATAACCGGTTGTGGCAACGGCAGGCGCCAGTCGTGTTGCAACCATCTCATATCCTGCCGATCGCGAATCCTGCACCTCAAATCCTGGCTTCATATGTGCTAAATAACCATAGGCCGTTCCTGCCTTCACTTCGTTAAACGAGCTGGCTTGTGAAGTCGTTGCTGCATCCTTGGCGATATAGCCAGCTTGATACCAACGATGAAGTCGAGTCACCATATCCTTGTATTCCTGCGTCTCAAATCCATTCACAACTTTAAGATTGTCATCATTCAGCATCACCACACCGAGGTTATCCCCAATCGTGTCCCATACCATTTCAAAGTATAACCCGATCGTGGTCCCCACGGTTCTCGCCAATGTCATTTCCGGTTCTTTCTCTTTCAATATCTGGAGCACATTTTCCAGATCATCGAACGTTTTGATCTTCGATACATCGATTCCGTGCTTGTCTGCAAGATCCTTGCGCATGATGAAGCCGTAGTCCGAAGCCAGATCGCGAATACTCGGAACGCCATAGATTTCACCCGCTGATTTCGTTGCCTCCAAATACTCGGGACTCTGATCATTCAGCACCTCTACAATCCCTTGTCCGTGTTTCTCCAGCAGTTCATTCATCGGGTATAGCTGCCCTTTGGCCACTTGCGCATTGTAGAGGCCAAGACCGGTAAACAGCAAATCAACTTTGTCGCCGCCTGACAGCAGCAAGGGCATCTTTTGCTTATATGCACCCAGATTGTCGGATCTTAACTTGACCGTCGCATTTATTTTTTTCTTGGTAATTTCATTTAATGCATTTTCCACCATTTGCATATCTTTCTGTTCGGTATACAATGGAAATTCCACAACTAGTTCATACGGTTCCAACTCCTGGACAGGTGGCTTGCTCTCAGATCCGCCTTGCGCGACGTTATTTCCTGCGTTTGCCTGCTTGCCCCCCGCGTTGTTACTCGAACCCGCATCAGAACCTGAATTGCCCGATGTGCAAGCCGTTACTACCAGGGCCAGTGACAATACCCATACGATAAGCCAATTTTGCCGTTTCATCGGTACCCCCCTGTACTTGTTCCGAAAGTCGGCGACACCATGCATCGGCATCGCTCTGATTAAATCTTATAGGAAATCGAAAGTAAAGTCTTTTGAAAACCCGATGTTTTGTTTTTGAATTTTAGACCTCTTGGCGTTGGAACAGACGATTACCCCCGGGACGCTACCCGTTTCGCATAGCTTCCGTGCTTATAAGCCTCCATCGGATCCTTGGCTAGCCCCTGCTCTTCTCTCAGCGATTCCAGTAGCGGCGCCACATCGAACTCGAATGCGCTTCGCACCGCCGCCTCTGCGCCAAGCACATCCTGCCGACGCTGCGCGTCCCTTACTTCATCGAGATTAATAAGCAGCGCCTTCGCATATTGCGTTTGCACATTCAAAACGGAGCGGATTGCCGCTTCCATTTTCGGCTCGATGCTGTGCGATTGATCGAGCATGTAGGCGATATTGTCGACCGTCTCCCGAATAGCCGGATCAGCATCTCGCGACGCGTCGATAATTTGATAGAAAATTAGAAACAACTCGTAAGGATTAATCGCGCCGACGATCAGATCGTCGTCGGCATATTTTCTGTTGTTGAGGTGGAAGCCTCCGAGTCGGCATTCATCGATCAAATACGCGACAATGTGCTCCACGTTCGTCCCTTGCGCATGATGACCGGTGTCCACTAGCACTTCGGCCTGTAGCCCAAGCTTGTTTGCGAGATTAAAAGCCATGCCCCAGTCAGCCAAATCTGTATGATAGAAGCCAGGTTCGAAAAATTTGTATTCGATCAGCATCCGCATCTCCGGCGTCAGCGCCTTGTACGTTTCCGTCAACGCTTCGAGCATCCACGCTTTGCGGGCGCGAATGTCCCCTTGTCCGGGATAATTGGTGCCGTCGGCAAACCAAAGGCTGATGTCCCGCGAGCCTGTAAGCTTGGCGATCTCCACGCATTCCAGAAGATGATCGGTCGCTTTTCTGCGAATTGCGGCATCCGCGTTCGTCACGCTGCCGAGCATATATTCATCTTCCTGGAAGAGGTTCGGATTAATCGCTCCGATCCCGATGCCCAGACTTTCCGCATGCAGACGCAGCCTCTCGTAGCTATCCGTCTTGTCCCAAGGAATATTAAGAGCTGCGGATGGGCACAGTCCGGTTAACCTGTGAACCTCCGCGGCGTCTTCCAGCTTCTCGTACGGCGTATTCGCCGACTGCTTGTTCCGAAATACCTTGAACCGGGTTCCGGAATCCCCAAAGCCCCACGACGGGAGCTCGATCTTCAGCATTTTAAGCCTCGTCCTTACGACATTCAGATCTATCCCTCTCGCCTGCTGCCTTTCTTCGAACAAAGCATACGCTTTATCGCTCATTATAAGCATTCTCCCCCCCGTAGAGCAACCGTACCGGTCCCAACAAACCGCTTGGCTCTTGCTGGGCAACCAGCGAAAACATATCTCGATGTTCCTTGATCAGCGTATTCGTGACTTCAACCGCCAAAATGTTTGCGCCTTGCTCCAGCAGCCCCGAGATATCGAATCGATAAGGGGGGCTAATTCTTACGCCGGCAGAACGACCGTTTACCAGCACTTCCGCGGTCTCGTAGGCTTCTCCCAAGTCCAACCACATATTCTTCGGCAACGCATTATTCCATTCCACCGTTGTCTCATAGCGGAACGTACCCGTGTATCTCGGCAGGTATTCCTGACGGCTCAGATCCACCAGCCGTTCCAGCTTGCCGTACGTTTCGAAGCGCGGGTACTGCTCGGAGGATACGATTGATAGCGACCAGGCGGCGGATACTTCCAGCTGCTCACGCTCGATTACTGCCTCGTCCTGCACAGTCAGATCCTTGAATAGTTCTCCGGCTACCACAACAACCGTCTCGAAAGGCGCCAGGCGCAACGGGACCCGTGCATCCTCCCCATCAACAACTTCAATAACGCGGGTTACTCGGTTATTGTAAGCATCGTACAGACATATATGGCCGGATGCGGGCAGTTCAACATTTGTTTCGATTGGAAGCTGCGGATGTTCATTAAAGAAGAAATAGACGTCAGCGTCCTCATGCCGTATATGATAATGACGCAAATATGGATATTCGCCGTCCGTCTTCAACTCATAAAATCCACGCGAGGCTAGATGTTCGGCAACCTCAGCAAGTGGAACGATGGAGACGTTCCGGCATACCGTCAGTCGTTTCAAAAACTCGGAGCCATCTTCTCCCTCACTGGCACGCACAGGTAGCGCATCGATGAAGATTACCGGCAAACCGAGCTCCGCTAGTTCTCCAATTCTCGCCAGGCATTTTGCCGGAAGCGCTTCGCTGTACGGGATAATGAAACAATCGAACGTCTCGTCACGTGACTTCAGCTTCTTCCCTTCAAGCGTTACGGAATCCAGGATCGCATCGACTGGCAGCACATCGCAATCGATCTGTCTTTTTAACAGCTCCTTGACCGGTTTATGGAAATACATCGCCTTACCGGACCATTCAGCCTCCGCGTGGTACAATACGGCCGCCGAAGCGATATGCGTTCCGCCTGAAAGCAGGTGGCTCAAACGATTCGTATAATGATTCAAATAGCGGTAATATCGAAATTGCGGATTTTTCCCTCTGGCGTAGAGATGCGGCGGACAATCCGGGTCGGGAAACGCCTTGGCGGAGAAGGAATGCGGTATGAAATGATTGACGCCGCGTACAAGCATATGATCGGTGAGCCATTTCATCAACTTCAGACCCTCTGCCCAACCGTATGCGCCGAACACCTCCGCCATCGTACGACCTTTCTTTTTGGGATCGAGATGTGCAAGAGAAGAACCCATTTTTCCCAGACCATAGTTGTAAAACTCGCTGTCTGCTTCACCGAAGAACCACTTAAACGGAATCTCATCGAAGCCGGGGGCGAGCTGCCAAAGGACCACGTCAACGCCGGACATATCCTGTCCCCAGAGCGCGCGAAAAAAATGTCCACTTCCCGCGCCAAGCCTGGTATGTGCGTTGTTATCTTCGATCACATGTCCAATGTATTCAACGCCGTGTTCGCGGCACCAATCTCCGATCTGCGAGGTAAAGTTCTCCCCATAGAGACTGCTGACAATATTCATGTAGTGGTAACGGATTGGAGGCGGATTCACTCCCTGATCATGCCATAATAGCGGGAGCTGCTTGAGATAGTCTTCTCCGATTACCTCTTTCAGTCGTTCAGGAACGTCTTTACTCCAAGGCATCGCCACGTCTTTCTTCCCAGGAGCGGATTCGTAGTTGTATTGATTGCTGTCATTATAGAACGCGGGTTCGTCGGAGAAAAACCCGGCGAACGTCTTACCGAAATCGTCCCGGTACCGCTCATAGAATGCTTCGTGGACCGTGTCGATCAGCACACGGGTTGATTCGGCTGCGAGCGGATTCAGATAATCCTCATGATTTTTGCTGCCTCCTTTATCGGATATGGTCATAATGAAAATTCGCCAGTACCCCTCCGGCACGCTCCAGTGTAATATTCCGTCTTTTACGATTGCTGATAAATCTATCGATTCACCTGTCAATTCACCGGATATCGGATCCCGCTTGCTTGCGACGACGGCAATCAGAGCTCCCCCTCCGCTCTCGGCAAAGAAGGGCACATACGGTCGATCGATAATAAACGATGCGTGCGGAGCTGGACCCAGCGCATCGATATGCCTCTCGGACAGGAATGAACGACGCAACTCTTTCGGTGCGTCCTTCAGTCTGCCTGCCGCCCTGCCCGTAGGAAAATGGTCGTCGTCCAGCACCCATACCTGCATCCCGCGCTTGCGTGCTTCCTCCATAATGACGTCCATGTCCCGCCACCACTTTGGCCCCAGAAAATCCGGATGAGGTCTTGCCTCGGCGATTACGGCCCGTATTCCGGACTCATGGATCCGCTGTATTTCCTCACGAAGTATCCCTTCCTCCTCCCCGCGTTGCCAAAAGAGGGGCAGGATATAGTTGCCTTCCTGTCCTTTAAGAACCTCTTGTAATCGTCTCATATCGCAGTTTCAGCCCCCTATTAGGGAAGGTTCCCCTGAATGAACCCTCCAAGTAAATATAAGTTCATCATATCGAAAACCGGTTCCTCTTACTTTCACCAACACGACATTGCGCTTTCGATTTTCAGACATGGGAAGCCCGAGGCAGGTATATCCATAGACGACGCCATCCCTTGAAAAGGAAATGATCATTAATTGTCGAATATGATAATCTATGAAAACAAAACAAATCTTACTCATTCTCGGCATATACCTGCTGATTATAACTAGTATCCGTCTTATATGGGTCACATGGAAATTTCCACCGCCCCATCCCAATGCCACTCAAGGTACCATTGATCTCACCACCTGGGACTACTCGTCGAACCAGGCGATTCCTTTGAATGGGGAGTGGGAGTTTTACACGCATGCATTCTATATGAAGGATTACGGAAAGCTTCCAACGCCGCCAAATCCTGATTATATTCACGTGCCAAGCAACTGGGGACAGACGTTAAATCCGGCAGGGCATTCGCCGATCGGCTACGGCTCATACCGACTTCTCATTCACATTCACGCAAACGAGAAGCAGCTGCTCGGCATTCGGGTGCCGCCCATTCCCACCGCTTCCGAGCTGTATATCAATGGACAATTGCTGGCCTATTCCGGAACTCCGGGGAAGGACATCGATTCTTTCACAGCGCGCAAAGTGCCTTATTATGCCAATTTCTATCCCGAGGGAGAAACCATAGAAGTTGTCATCCAAGTTGCCAATTATTACGACTATTTCAAGGGAGGCCTCACTTCTCCCGTCCTGATCGGCACTCAACATGCGATTGAAAAGAAAATATGGTTCTCTCGCAGCATGCAGCTGCTCGTTTGCGCCGTCCTATTGATACACGCCTTCTATGCTTGCCTGCTCCTGTTCATTGGCGGTCGGATTCCTGGACTATTAAGCTTCTTTCTGCTGATCGTCAGCACCATTATCTCGATTCTTATCGATGATGAGCGACTGCTGCAAATCTGGCTGCCGATAAACTATGATTGGATAAGCCGGCTGTTCCATCTATCCTATCTTGGCATCATCTATTTTTTGTTCAAAAATGCAATGCTGCTTACGGTGGAACGCACATCATCCAGCCGTTACCGCTGGTTCAATTATATCTGCTTGCTTTATGCCGGCATTGTCTTGTTTCTGCCTTTGCAACCGCTGTTGAAATTGGGTTATTTCAACATTCCTTTATACCTGTTCACGATTGTGGCCGTTCCAACCTTGACGTTTCGCTCAGCCAAACAAGGCAACCGGGATGCGATGTTCCTGCTGATCGGAGGAATAACGATTGCCATCAACGCGATATGGGGCATCGTTAACACATTTTACTTTCCCGAAATCAGCTATTATCCGTTTGACCTTATATTCGCCGTGCTGGCTATAGCCTCATATTGGTTCAAACGCCATATCAACTCCACGACAGCGTTGAGGCTCCTCACCGAGAAGCTGCGGAAGGCCGACAAGCGTAAGGACGATTTTCTTGCCCATACGTCCCACGAGCTTCGCAACCCGCTTCACGGCATGCTTAACATTGCCCAAGCGGTGCTCGACGATGAAGCCGCCCGGAAAGAGAGCAGACATCAGGAAAGCTTGCGTTTGCTTATTTCCGTCGGCCGAAGTATGTCGTTTCTGCTTAACGATCTGCTCGACATCAGCCGGCTCAAGGAGAATTCCATTCACATTCACCCTGCTCCCATCCGCATACAGGCGGTGGCGTCCGGCGTCATCGACATGCTGGGCTTCATGTCGGAAGGCAAGCCAATCCGAATCATTAACGAAATCCCGGAATCGTTCCCTCGGGTGCAGGCGGACGAGAATCGGCTGACACAAATTTTATTCAACCTTCTGCATAACGCGGTCAAATTTACGATGCGCGGCCGTATCGAACTCCACGCCACTGTACTGAATGGATATGCGCGCATAACCGTCTGTGATACGGGTGTCGGGATTGACAAAGCGACGATACAAAGAATCTTTCTCCCCTACGAGCAAGCCGATTCGAGCGTAACTTCGTTAGGCGGCGGCATCGGGCTTGGACTGAGCGTCTGCAAGCAGCTCGTCGAGCTCCAGGGAGGTACCATTTCTGTCGAATCCGTTCCCAATCACGGATCGATCTTCATCTTTACGCTGCCGCTTGCGATGACGGCAGACACAACGAGGAGGGATGATCCTCCGCCAGATGTCGCACCATTGCCCGCGCACGCAGTGGACACAATTGCCGCAGCCTCCGAGGCGACAGAAATTACCGAATTGCCGGCAGTCAGCGAGCCGCCGTCTCCGGCCATCGACAAAATTCGTATACTGGTTGTGGACGACGATCCGGTCAACTTGCGGGTGTTGACTCATGCACTGGCTTCCGAGCCATATATTATCGGCACAGCAATAAGCGGAAACGAAGCTATTTCGCTATTGGATACGGTCAAGTGGGACATTATGATCATCGACGTCATGATGCCCGGAATGTCCGGCTACGAGCTGACCCAGCGAGTCCGACAGCGCTATTCGCTAGCTGAGCTCCCCGTGCTGCTGCTTACAGCCCGCAGTCAGCCGGAAGATATTCATTCCGGCTTTCTCGCAGGGGCCAACGACTACATTATTAAGCCCACGAACACGCTGGAGCTAAAATCGAGAATTCGAGCACTTACCGATCTGACGCTGGCTGTCCGCGATCGAATGTACATGGAGGCAGCGTGGCTGCAAGCGCAAATCAAGCCTCATTTTTTCTTCAACACACTCAACGCCATCATCGCGCTCAGCGGGATCGATACGCTCCGTATGCGCAAGCTTGCAGATGCATTCAGCTTATATTTGCACGCCAGCTTCGACTTCAAGAACTCGGACAAGCTCGTGACCTTGAGTAGCGAGTTGGAGCTAGTCCAAGCCTATTTGTCGATTGAGAAGGAACGGTTTGATGAACGCCTCGAGGTGCAGTGGGACGTAAAGGCTTCCTTGGAGATGCTTGTACCACCTCTATCCATTCAGCCACTGGTTGAGAACGCGGCAAGGCACGGGATTTTGAAACGAGCTCGCGGAGGCACCATCCTAATCCGGATTGCCGAATATGAGGATAGAGCGGAGGTTTACATCGAGGATGATGGCGTGGGAATGGACGAAACGACCATCCGGCACATTCTGATTCGCAGTTCCGCGAAGCTGCAGCAGGGGATCGGGCTGATCAATACCGACCAGCGGCTGAAGCAGCTTTACGGACAAGGGCTGCGTATTGAGAGCAGACTTAACGAAGGAACAATCGTTTCGTTCCAGATATTGAAGTAGCTCTTGGACAACCTCGGGTTTGTTCAGCAAACTCCTTGGGGCAGCCACGTTCTTCCTGGATTCCCGAAGATACGTAACGAGGAATCACACAAAAATCGCCTCATAAGTAATGTCTGATATTGATACAAGTCAGATTCGAAACTTGAGGCTTGAGATATCCTTAAAAACCGCATAAATACTGGAATGGATTCTCGTTATGTGAACCCGGGAATCCAGGGTTCTTGCCTGCAGGTACTGCATAGTTAAGAATGTATCTGACCACAGCCACCGTATCATTTATAGAACGAAATCTAAAGGCATCCGCTTGGGTGTCTTTTGTTTTGCCCCTTAACCGATATCCAGTCAGAGCTATTCGTACAAGAAAAAACAACCATCGAGGACTTTGAAAGTCGGCAATGGTTGTCGGGTAATTGATGTTACTTGTCGATCAGATTAGTCGTTTTGAGCAATCTTGCGATCAATGCCGTTACTTCGGCACGTGTCATATTGGATTTCGGGCTCAGCAACTCCGTTCCGCTGCCCTTCACGATTCCCGCTTCAACCAGCAGAGCGACATCCTCTCTCGCCCAGCCGGATACGCTCGCTGCGTCTTTGTAACCCGCCAGCAGGGAAGTGATCTGCTCCTCGCTTAGCTCGGTCTTCGGGTCGATGAGGCTGTACGCCCGGGCGATCATCGCCATTCCTTGTTCTCTTGTAATTTGCTGGTCGCCATAGAAGTTGCCGTTGTCATAGCCGCGAACGATACCGAATTCATTCGCGATCGTGACTGCATCCTGGTACCAAGCAGATTCCGGAACGTCCGGGAAAATACTGTTTGGCACGTTCTGGCACATCAAGCCGAGACCAGCTACGACAATCTCCGAGAACTCCGAGCGCGTGACGTTACGATCCGGCGAGAACGTATTGTTTCCGGTTCCTTCCAGATCGAGCCTTGCGGCGATGTTGTTCACGTCTGCTCTGCCCCAATGATTCTTCACGTCGGCGAAGTCCTGCGGATTCCAGATGACAGAGTAGGAACCGTGGCTACGCAAATCGTTGATCAGAGCATAGTAGCGACTGTTGATCTTCGTAACGACCGTTGGTACATGGAACACAGTACCGTCAGGGTTCACGATAACGCCTGTTGTAATACGGTTCGGATCGATGCCTTCAGGCAGAGCGATGTATTTCGGAGCATATCCGCTTAATTGTCCCGATCTAACCGTCTGACCGTCATGTGTAAAGGTCATGTCAAGATCGACCGGATCAACCAATAACTCGTACCCTTCTGCCTTTGCCTTGCTCCGCGCACTGTCAATCAGTGCTTTCGAAGACCTTCGGATATCAATATGGGCTGCAATATCCTCAAGTGCTGCATTTCCCAATTGCTTGGACACACCGCTTAAGTCCATCTTTCCGCCAGGAACAGGGTAGATCGCCAGCAGGTTTCCGATTTCCAGACTCGCACCCTTATCAGCCAATTGCTTGACCGTTGCTGCCGTTAAACCATCCACTTGTACATTGCCTTCATTCGGAGAGTGGATGACCAGGCTCTGTCCATTGCCTTGCGCCAAAATCTCTTTCAACTTATCAACATCGACTTGAACCGACGTGAGCTTTTGGTCTCCCGATGTCGTTAAGCTTCCTGTCGCAAATGGAACATCCGTACCGTTAACAGACGTATTAATACCGGTCTTATCTGGGGTTGTTGGAGTCGGAGTGATACCCCCGCTGTTGTTGCCATTACCACCACTGGATGCTCTTGTCACCGTTAATGTATATTCTTTCACATTGCCAGCTTGATCTGTGATTTTAACAATGATAGTGTTCGTGCCGACATTCAGCAGAAGTTCATCACTTGTTGCGCCGCTGGCCACATCCTGCCACGCACCCTTATTTACAGAAATTTCAATTCTCGCGTTCGGGTCAAGCGTCATTGGATTAATAGCTACGCTGTAGACGCTATTCGTTACGGAAGCCCCATAGATCAGTGAATTCCGATCAAAATTTGGCGTTAGCCCGATCGGATTCCCCTTCAAATCCAGCAGTTTCAAATCATTAAGCCCAGATCGGTCTACTGTATCAACAGAGATGTTCTTTGTTGCAGTAGAATTCTTGCCGTCTATCGTAGATGTCACTTCAATCGTGTAGTCACCATCTGCTAAATCAGCCGATGGGATGAAACTCCATGTACCATCTGGGTTTACAGTGACGGTTGGTGTGTCTATTACATGACCATCTTTGTCTTTGAGTGCTACTGTTACTGTCGCACCTGGAGTAGCTGTGCCTTTGAACTCAGGCTTTGCTATGGATACTGTGCTACCACTTGGCTCGGTGATGACTAGAGCTGGATTTGTGGTGTCTACAGTAATGGTTTTATCTTGTTTAGATGTCTTACCATCTTTCGTAGCTGTCACTTCAATTGTGTAGTCGCCATCTACCAAGTCAGTGGTTGGAGTGAAGCTCCACGTACCATCTGGGCTTACAGTGACGGTTGGTGTATCTATTACATGACCGTCTTTGTCCTTGATTTCTACTGTTATCGTGGTACCAGGAGTAGCTGTGCCTTTGATTTCTGGCTTTGCTACGAATACTTTACCACCACTTGGCTCAGTGATGACTAAAGCTGGATTTGTAGCATCAACCGTGATGTTCTTTGTTACTATTGGAGATGTCTTGCCATCTTTCGTAGCTGTCACTTCAATTGTGTAGTCGCCATCTACCAAGTCAGTGGTTGGAGTGAAGCTCCAGTTTCCGCTTCCATCTACCGTTGCTTGTCCTGATCCAACCACTTGGCCTGCTCCATCCTTGATTGCTACAGTTACCGTTGCACCCGGGGTAGTCGCACCTTCGAATTCAGGTTTTGCTACGAATACTGTGCTGCCACTAGGCTCAGTGATAGTTAAAGCTGGATTTGTGGTATCTACCGTAATGATTTTGTTTTCTTTAGCTGTCTTACCATCTTTCGTAGACGTCACTTCAATTGTATAAGAGCCATCTACTAAATCAGCCGAAGGGATGAAACTCCACGTACCATCTTGATTTACAGTGACAGTTGGCGTAGCAATTACAGCACCACTTCCATCCTTGATTTCTACGGATACCGTGGCACCTGGAGTGGTCGTGCCCTTGATTTCAGGCTTTTTCACGAATACTGTATCACCACTTGGCTCGGTGATGACTAAAGCTGGTGGTGCAATGAGATAATCAAAGCTGTGAACAGGAGCACCATTTTTTCCTTTTAAGTTTCCAACTGATTTCTCATAAGACACTTTAACAGCATCAACTTGTGTAATCTCCTCACTCGTCTTCAGCTTCAATGTCTTGCCATCTACTCCTATTTCAAAGCTATCAATCGTAACCTCTATACCGTTGATTTCAAGCTTGAAGCCAGTTTGATCAGCTAGATCAATTTCTTGATCAAAGGTAAGAATAATCTCGTCCCCAGCAGCTGTTATTTCTTCAACCTTTGCGCTTTGTATTTCTGGAGCCAATACACCAAATGTGAAAAATTGTCCATTGTTTAGTGTTGTTTTAGCCGCGTAATGCGGTACACCGTTAAGATCAATAATTTCTAATTCCTTCTGAGTTGCACTAGTAAAATCCGTACCGCTGCTGCTAACTAGCAGTTTTTTCCCTGCAGGAATAGCGGATGTCGGAATCGCAATTTGAACCTCACCAACGCCATTCGTGTTCTGTACCTTCCAAACGCGCTGTGAATGATACTCGTTCGTGCTGCCAATCTGTTGGTCGAACGTCAAGGCTTGTCCATTGTCGCCCCAGATTAAGTATTGTTGGTCGGACAGTGTCCCCGTATTAAGCGCATTTGAATACACGAGGGTACTTACACCAATTGCAATTTGCGTTCCAGCATTAACACTGCGGCTTTGCTTTTGCACCAATGCTTCTGCATCATCTCGACCTATACCCGCAATGTTGTGTTTGTAGGTACTGTCTGCAGTCCACACGGGATAATCATTTGTGGAAATATAATTGCTCTCACCATTGTTAAGCGTAATCCCATACTTCACTGCCAAGTATGTTTCAATTTTAGCGGCATCATCGCTTGTTACGCTATCATACAAGATAATCTCAGCAACTTCAGCGCGCAGACCATACCAGTTGCTGCTACTACTGCCTGCAGTAGCACCAATTACAGGAGTGAATGTAAAGGGATCAAAAGTAGCCGTACCAGTAGTTGCTGCTTTCCCGTTAACTCTTGCACTATGGTTCGTTGCATCCATGATCTCATAATTGGCCAATTGGAATCTCTCTCTGTCAGGCTCTTTAAAACCACGCCATTTAGAGTTCGCGCCAGTCCCAACTGCAAAACTCGCATTTCCACCCAAAATCTGACTTCCGTAATTTATTACTTCAGTTGATCCGACAAGTGATCCTGCATTGCCAGCAGCTGGCCATTTATAGACAGCATATCCAGACTGAAATGTAATCTGTTTATTTCCAATCAGCTTCACCGAACTTGCATAGTGATTAGAGGCCATCGTATTATCGAATTTAATGCTTGGGTTAAAATTCACCCCACTTGAATTATACTTTGGTGTCTTCGCTACTTCCGCCGACGGAACATCAAGAGTAAACTGCACAGGGTCAGTAGATTGATCTGCCCACCCCGTCAATAGCCCGTTATTTTCATTTACATCAGAATCTGCTTTAAGCCATAGTACAGGTTGAGATCCACTCAAACCACCTGGAGTAGGACCGCTAGCCGCTGATACCTTAGGTACGAATGTAGTTGAGAAGCTCCAGAATACCAGCACAAAGATGAGCATCACCATAAGCTGCTTTCTCCATTTGAAATAATCCCCTTGTAACAACACGTCTCTTCATCCTCTCTATTATAGAAAACTAGTGTTCTAGCGACATCTTCTGGCAAATCTCTACATAATTCCTCCGCTAAATATTAACGTTTGAAACTAAACAACTTCTGAAAACACCATCCGATTGATCACAATGGACAAAATCACCCTACAGGTGACTTGGTCTTCTTGCCAACGGTGTGCTAGTCCGTTGGACTTTTCTCACGCTTGTCTTTTTTGCTTTTGCCTTTCATACGCAGTGCTTATTTCATCTTCTTTCAACATAATGATGCATCCATAGAACAGTACTGTTATACCGCGCTTATTTATCCCCCCCTTCACTCTTGCTATTTAGGGCTTGCTGAACAATGCAATAGACAAGAGAAATCGTGAAATAATCAAAGAAAAATGCAGAAAATTAGGTTCGGAAATTTGGTCAAGCGCAAGGCATTTACGGAATGACATAATACGTCAATTTTCCACAATAAACGCTTATAACTTTAGCACACGCTCCTAGACAACACCTAGACAATACCTAGACAATACCTAGACAACTCCCGAAACGACAAAAAGGCCGCTCGTGGAAGAGGAATCGAATTCCCCCAGCGGAGCAGCCTTTAAACATGAAATAATGAGCATTCGCTTCAGATATAGCCTACTTTGATAAAAGCGTCGAATTTCCCTTTAATTCTCCGATGAGCTTGTGTTGGCCCAATCTCCATTGTTCATACCAACGGACGATGTCCTCGCTAATGGGAAGCTCCAGCTCACGTTCCATTCTCGTTTTGAGGAGATAGTATTGTTCCTCTATGCCCATATGATTATCTACCGCATGATAGAGCTTCATCAGCGAAAAATAGCATTCTTCCTCATCCGGACATATCCGTTGAATGTCAAGGTTAATCTGAATGGCTTTATCTAGGACACATTGCCCCTCGTAATATTCGCTCAATCTCTTCATCTGGTATAGCCATAGCAACTGCAAGCGTTCCCGTTCGTGCTCCACCCACAAGTAATCGTAATACCCGAGATAGTGGCCCGTGTACATCCTTAGCACGCGTTCATAGGCGTCGGCGGTACTCACATCGAGAGAACCCAATTGCTTTAATTCGCTTTCCCATAGCTCCGTGTCAACCTGCGCTCCCCCGATATCCAGTTGATATCCTGCTTGCAGTTCGCCGATGCGTATGGATATCGATTCCATCTTGTAGGATTTCAGAGTTTGACGGATATGATAGATAGCCGTATAGAGGTCTTGAGCCGCTCTCGCCTCCTCTATATTCGGCCATAGCAGCTCGAGGAGTACGTCTCGGCCGACGACCCGCTCTCGATGGTAAAGCAAAAAAGCGAACAATTCCTGCGATTTGCTCGTCCTCCACTTCACAGTCTGTGCTTCCATGCCCGGAGGGTGGAAAAGGATCTGTTCGAAGCACCCTATCAGTGGCGCATTCCGAACCGGAACTTTCCTCAAACCTTTCAAGTTCAGCTTCTCCTGAATCCGCATGACGGTGTTGCGAAGACGACTGTCGTTCACCGGCTTTACTAAATAATCCAAGGCATAAAGCTCGAAAGCACGAACGGCATACTGGTCGTAACCGGTCACGAACACGATATAGATGCCGGGAACGACAGCCTGGATCTGCCTACCAAGCTCCAGCCCGTCAATCTCGGGCATTCCAATATCCAAGAACACCACATCGGGGCGATGCTCTAATACGCCAGCAATCACTTTTGTCGGATTTGAATACGCGGCGACGATCTGTATTTCGCTGACCTCGCGTTCAAGGGCTCCTTGAAGTTCAATAGACGCTAGCGGTTCGTCGTCGACTAATAAAACTCTCATCTAACATCCCTTCTTTCGATTTACTGCTATTTCACTAGCTCTAACCAATACTCAATATCCAGGTAATACTGAGCTGCAAACTCATGAATGATATCCTGAGGCGGAAAAATTCTTCTGCCATTAAGAAAGGTCTTTCCTTTTCTGAATCAACTTAAGAATTGTTTCGTCAATCGTTCTGAACTCATCATTGTATTCGTCCGGAATTTTTTGCAATTCGCTCCAAGCCATTTGTAATCACTCCGTTTCATCGATTCACGCTTGCCTTTCTACAATAGAAGCGCGATCAGGCACCCGTTAGAGAGAGAAGGAAAATCCCATTGAATGCAAGAAATATCCGTGGGACAGGGCCTTTCCTCTCTTTTTTATTGGACATGAAAATCGACAACACGATCAGTACACCGGACAAGACGGGGAATAACCACATAAGAGCCCTCCTTCCGTAAAATGACTTACTTACATTCATGTGCTGCCGGCAGAATAATCGTTCGACTTTTCCGATTGCCCGTTCATTCTTCGTTGCCGCTAAAGAGATCCATTTGGACAGGCTGAGGCAGCTCACGGACCGGACGAACCGGTGCATTCAAAAAGACCGGATTTTTCGTCACGGTTAGGAATCGGCCGAACAGGCCTTGCTTTTTGCCTGAAAAGATATAGGCGTCGATAAAGCCAACGGTTTGCAATTCATCGCATGCCTGCTTGATCCGCTCCACGATTTTATACACCGGCATCATCGGTTCTTGGTCCTCGTCAAGAAAGTGAAATTTCCCCTGATTCCCTTATGTGAGAATACAGCATAAGTCGCTCGCGGCAAGATTTTATCGATCATTCCTTCGGGCGTCCGCCCGGCTCCGCTAACCTCGACGCAAGCGGTGTAAGAGACCTCTCACTCCGTTAGAGCATAATAAACCGATTCGTGATTTTGCCTTCTATCTATCTCCGCCACGCGTTTTCTGAAGAAGTTCCACAGTTTCCCAATTTGGTTGGAATGAAGATAAAGTTCGCCCATGGATATAATTACGGGATCAAGGGTTACGCCTTCCTGCAAATGCCGTAGCCTGACTTCATCCAATGCCTTCTTTTCCATTGCCCGGAACGGTGTGTCTTTCATGTCCTTCTGCTTGCGGAATTGTCCTGGAGCGCATAGGTTAATCTCCGCCCCCTTATGTACTCCGAAATGGTGCTTCGTGTGACAGATTGGAATATTTGATGGAAGTGATATGAGGAGTATCCTACCTCTGTCGCAACTTCATCTGCTATAATCTCATCGGACAGTCGGGCCTCTATGTAGGCAATTGCTTTGGTTACCGATTGCATGTCATCAACCCCTGCATACCACGGTCCAGTATACTAGGATTAAAGTTCTCGTCAGCAATATCACAACACGTAACCGAAAAATCGTCTGCTACAACCACGTGCTTAAGGTGCTTGGCTAGGTGCCTGAGCGCTGGATGTGGCGAAATGTCGTCGATAATGATAATACCAACACCTAGCCCCGAGTTATGATCGGGAGGCTTGGCAAGCCTCAATCTCAACCACGATGGTTCGGCGTACAAGATTCATCCCCTCGTCATGAAATTATATATATATTATTTTATCATGTTAGAATCTATTTGACGCTATTGTATTATCATACCCTTAACGAAACAAGGCTACCGATCGATCCCGCGGCAGCATTGTGGTGTAGTTTATTGAGCTATCGTGTCCCGTTAGTTGAACAATATGATATAAACTGCTCAATCGCACAGCCAACCAGTTTGTAAGAGTGAAAGCTTCATTCATTAGAATAAATCATTTCTTTTGTGCAATTCACATTAATCCTTTGTACTCACTTAATTAAGCTCATGTAATTGGTGGTTATTGGAACTTGTTTAACCCCCCATTTTTCGTAGAACATCACTTTATTATCTGCGCAAAATAAATCAACGCGTTCGATACCCTTTATTAATGTACTATTAACGACAGCTTCGATTAGCAACCTTCCAAATCCTTCGCCTTGGAATTGTTTCAAAACGATAACGTCATATATCGTTGCTCGGAAAACGTAGTCAGTCACAACTCTCGTAAATCCTATTAGTTGATCTGATTCAGAATCACATAAACCAAATATATACGAGTTATCAATCATCTCTCGAACTTCATCACTCGTTCTTGTCTTTGTCCATGACGCTTCATTTTCTGGTTGTTGCACCAGTCCTCAATTTTCGTTGCCGTAGAAAGGTGAATGTTATGGATGTCCTGATCGAACGCGCTTGTGGTTTGGATGTTCACAAGAAGTCCATCACTGCTTGTGTTTTGACGCCCGAAGGAAAGGAGATTAAGACGTTTCGTACACATACGGTTTTCCTGCTCGACTTGATCGACTGGATCAAGCAGCATCGCTGTACACACGTGGCCATGGAGAGTACCGGCGTTTTCTGGAAACCCATCGTCAACTTACTTGAAGCCGAGGAGATTCCTCGTGCCCCATATCGTTTGCACCAAAAATAGCGAACCATAGCTTTGAGCCTCTCCATGCTGTGATATTTGGTATATATAAAGCCGCTACGATTAAAATAGCTAAAGATATCAAAGTTCCTGTAAACAGAAGTATTCCACCAATTATTGTCCTTTTCATAGAAAACCTCCACATTCCACGGGCTCTTTAAGGTTCAAGTTTATTATGCTCTTCTTCGTTGGTTCAAATTGCAGATTATATTTGCTTCATTGAACTATCCTGCCCTTTGATCAAACGAACAGGCGCCGCGGCGCATAATCATTAACCTTTTTTTTTGCTCATTTAAACAACAGCTCAATCCTAGAGCCTTGATCAAGCCTTCATAAATTATGCACAGAAAACCATCGATGTATTGCTGCCGATGGTCAATTTCACTATTGTTTCCGTTGGTTAGACATATTCCCTTCCCGAGATAGGAAGGATGATTTGGTAAGCATGACTTCTGCCTCGGCAAAGACATTACGAAACATTTCGTCTGCAACACTAATTCGTTCAGCTATATCTTGTACGGTTCTCACACCATATAAGTTTTCCAGGATTAACAACACTTCGTCAGGAAAATCCCGCGTCGCATGAACTAAAAAGCAGTCAGCCTGGTAAGGTGTATAGATGATTCGCAGTACATCTACAAGCGGGTTCAAAACATATTTTTGATAGTAAATCAACGACTCTAAAAAAAGACCGCGTTTCGTATATTTGACCGCTCGACTTCTTTGATTGTAAATACCTTTTGCTTCCATCAATTGAGTATGTAGTTGCGAGCGAAGAGACTCAGGATCAATGTTTTGATACTTCACAATACCTGCCTTATCCACTAAAATAACCGAAACGGCAGTGTTATCCTTAATAAATGAAACAGGAAAACTTTCACTCTGGATCGTCACATCGATCAGTAGAATCTCTGGTGTCTCTAGGGGGCACAACACAATAAGTGTCGTGCCCCCTTAGATTTTGGAGGAAAGCATAGCGTTATTGGAATTATACACCAAATCTTCAGGAAAATTAGAGTTAATTTTCATAGTAGTTTAACGAAGTGAGCTTGTTTGCTGAAATTTAAAACTTAATACTATATCTTTTTCCCTAGGTTTCCATCCTTTTCTGCTTCCAACTCCAAAACCGATTCACCACTAATTATCGTACCGTTATTTTTACCTTCACATATCTCTTTCATTGTGCCTGGTTTGTCAAAATTGAAAACATGCATTGGTAAATTGTAGTCTCGAGCTAAGATGAAAGCTGACTGATCCATCACCATTAAGTTATGTTTCAAGACATCGTTGTAGTGAAGGGATCTGAACTTCCTTGCTTCTTTGTCGTACTTAGGGTCTGCGTTGAGAACACCATCAACACCTTGTTTTGCAACTAACAGAGCTTCACAATTTACCTCAATCGCCCTTTGAACGGAAGGATAGTCTGTGGTAACGTATGGTTGCCCGTTTCCTCCCGCAAAAATTACAATGTAGCCCTTTTCCAGATGGTGAACTGCTCTTAGTCTGATGTATGGTTCAGCAACTGATGTAATAGGTATTGCTGTCATTACACGAACTTCTTTGTTTGTTTTGGCTTTTAGAACTCCACGAAGCATCAAGCTATTAATAACAGTTGCGAGTGTCCCAATGTTGTCAGCTTCTGCCCTTTCTATTCCCCAACCTTCCGCCATATTGCCACGAAAAATATTCCCACCACCTATAACTAATGATACCTCAACACCTAGGTTCACAACTGAAATAATTTCATTAGCGATATGATTTAGCCTTCCAGGCTCAAAACCAAATTCCGTGTTTCCAGCGACTGCTCCACCACTTAGTTTAATAAGAACTCTTTTGTACCTTGTCAACTTTTACACCTCCGCTCAAATAAAAAACACTAGAGCAATGAATGCTTTAGTGTTTTAATGGAACGAAAATATGAAATTGTAACAGTCCATTGATTGTAACCCTTCTGTTTCAACCTCATATTCCCACCCCTTCCAGTTATTTTTTATTAACTTATTCTATACTCTATGGAAGTAAAATGCAACTACCGTGTTTAATAAATCAAATAAACTCCACGGCACATAACAGCCAACGTTCTTGAAATAAATCAAGCTGCAATTTTCCCCAATCGAGATACTTTTACATTTCGAAAGTAGGAATAAACTAACCATCCAATGAATGAGCCACTTACATTAAATAAGATATCATTTACATTTAGTGCTCCTGTCCTGGTTATAAATTGCACCAATTCAATAAACATACTTACTATTAATGTATAAAGAACTAATTTGGTCGAAGTTGAAACCTTAAATAATATCGGCAGAAAAAAACCTAATGGAATAAATAACAAGCTTACACCTAACGCTGTTGTAAAAAAGGTGATATCAAAAGTATTTCTATTTGCCACCCAAAATATAGATTCGTAGATTTCATGATCGAAGTTTTTAAAGGGAATCAGGTTAGTTGAATAATCTCCCCATTGAAATGTTAATGTAACCCCTCTGCCGAAGTCTTCTTCATACATTTTATCAAACTTACCAATGAACAAGACCATTACCAAAAACCATATGTAAACACAAAAAGATAACCATAGTGATACTCGGAAGATTTTTTTTAGGGGATTTAATTCCATCCCCAATTTTTGTTGAAGTACCTTATAGTCTCCAAAGTCAAACACTGCACACTTTTCTGCAATATCGTCTGTAAGCCCCTTCTCTGCATATTCCTTAAAAAAATCTTCGGATTTAGAGAGTAAATCTCATGTCGGCTGCGCGCAACTCGGTCAATTGGTCCCGAACTCGCAATCGAGCCAGCGGAATATTCGGGTCCTCGCGGGTCATCATGACAATTCGCGGGGGCGACCGAATACGCTATCTTAGCCTATAATGTGGACGGTCAATGTAAAGAAAATGAACAAAAGCTAAAAAATCATTTTCAAAGTACCGAAAGTACTATAGAGATTATATTTGAATATACGAGGAGGGGTAAGACTGGGAGACGAGGCTTCGCTCTTGGCTCAATAACTTAGAATCTTGCAGAAGGAGCGATACTGAATGAAAAGATACACCCTATTGTTAGGCTTGCTCATGGTTGCGCTAATTATGGGCGGCTGTAGTTCCCAAGAGACAGCAGGGAATTATCAGGCCGTCGCGTTTAAGGGAGTCGAGCTGGAGATTCCGGACGAATGGACTTTTTTATCGCAAATGAGCGACGAAATCCAGTACAAACTGAACTTCGAAGGGAAGAAAGTCGGTTTTTTCTACATCTACTCTTTTCCTTATCCAAGGGAAGTCTATAAAAGCATGTTTATCGACTGGAAAAAGGAGACCTACAAAGGCATCTATGCGCTCAGTGATAAAACGAAGCTTCAAAAGAATATGACGCTGATGACTTTCAAAGCCAATGCCGATGACGCGCAAAGCAGCACAATGACTTCTAATGTGATACAGATCATCCTTGTAGAGAGCGCCGATCAAGTTCTAGAAGTGTCCTTTGATATGCCGGCTGACTATTACGAGAATAATTCCGATGTCCTCAAGCATATTCAGAAGAGCTTAAAATGGACAAAGTAGAAGGCAATGCCCAGGGTTCTCTCCAAATATTCCACCCTGGGTGACCTCTGATGGGGCTCGTCCATTTCAACGAATACCGGACTTACCGGGTACACTTCTCTCTAGACCAGGCTATCTCCGCGGATAGTCCCCTTCCTCAACTTATCGCCGACAAAATCTCCGTTGACGATATGGAGCATCGAAACTCCCCCTTCAAAAAGTAAGAGAGCGCTAGTATCCCGACAAGGCCAAATAAACCCAGTGCAATGAAAAATATAGGGTTCAAGGTCTTTTTTACGGAACTGAACTGAATTGAACCAACCTCTCCACTCCCTTGCATAAAGAGCCTGGTCCGGATTATTCCGTACTAGGCTCTTAAACGATTCTTTATGCCTTGATTCCGTCGTAAACGGCTTTGCAGAGATCAACGGTAAACTGGCCCGACATGCCTTCCAGCGCGGTATTGGTAAATGCCACAACGCTGAGCTTCCGCTCAGGATCAACGAACCACGAATGGCCGTAGGTCCCGCCCATCCGCCAGGTGCCCGGCGATTCCGGCGTGCCTGCGGCGACAGGATCCTTAAGCAGCGTAAATCCAAGACCGAAGCCTCTGCCCGGCCAATAAGCCATCGGCAGATCGCCGATCTGGTTTGTCGTCATTTCGCGAACCAGCCGCTCAGGCAGCAGCGGCGTTCCTCCCTTGCGCAATGTTTCCAGGAGCCGTAAAAAGTCACAGGCGCTTCCGACCATGCCGGCTCCGCCGGAAGGAAAAGCCGATTCGTCAAGCGCCCGGCTAGGGGCAAGCCGGAAGCCCGCCGTGCCTTCCACGAATGCCAGGCTGTCGGGATCATACATAGGCCGCGGCACAGGAACATCATTGGCATAAGCAGTGGTCAGCCGCTCCGGGTCAACGGCGGAAAACCCGGTATCATTCATGCCAAGCGGTTTCAGCACCAAGGAATGAACGGCTTCTTGAAGAGGCATTTCAGTAACCTTGGCAATAACGGCGCCCAGCACATCTGTCGCGATCGAATATTTCCACTGAGTGCCTGGCGCGTAAAGGAGCGGAACGGAGGCAATACGACGCAGGTTCTCTTCCAATGTGATGCCGGCCTGGTCCATCCCATCCGACACCCCTGCACGGTGATAGGGACCATTCTCTTCCTGAAAGAAACGGTAAGTCAGCCCCGCCGTGTGCGTCATTAAATGCCGAATCGTGAGCTCCGCGATTTCACCATTTTGCAAACGCGGCTGAAAGTATGGAAGCCATCGATCAATGCGGTCGTCTAATTGGAGCCGACCTTGCGATACGAGTACCAAGGCAGCCGTTGAAACGATCGGTTTCGAAACAGAGGCAAGCCTGAACAAGGCATTTTCTTGCATCGGAATGTTCCTCTCACGGTCGGCAAAACCGGCAGCACCGTTATAAACCAGCACTCCGTCTACCGCCACCTTAACAACAGCGCCAACCAGCCGATTATCGGCAAGAGTACGCTCGATAACTTCATCCATGTTTGTATCCAATTTCTTACTCAACTTTCATCATCCTTTCTCAATAGTTAAAGCCTTGATCACTTTACTATTGTGAGTTTATTATAAATATTAAGTACAGTGATTTACATAAAGCATTCAAGTTATATCTACCCTAAAACAAAGGAAAACGAGTTAGTTGGCGAGAAAATCCTTAAAATTAAAGGAGTCGATTTCGACGGACCATATTGATAGGAAAAAGGAATCATTGAGGAGGGACTAAGTTTCTTACAGTTACCACAGTAATCTGAAAAGATGGATTGACCGCTCTAACGGCATTTCAACCAAGTATTTACAACATTATCTGGCTTGGTTCCGTTACTTAGACAGCAAGAAATATGAAAACACAACGTCGAATAAAAAGAATATGTTGGTTGCTTCTTGCTAAAGATATCGAAATTAAGTAATAATTAAATTTGTGAAGTGGTTAAACTCCTCTACCGAAGACACCAACGATTCCTTAGCGAATAATCAAATCACAGAAGAAATGGGCTGATGTTAAATGGATAAAGAAATTAAAATCTTGGCTATTTCGGGAAGTCTTCGTCAAAACTCTTCAAATAAAGCACTAATGAATGCCATCATCGGATTAGCCAAGGAGAACGTTAAATTTACCATCTATGGCGGGTTGGGCGACCTGCCGCATTTTAATCAAGACATCGATGCTGTCGAAGAACCTGTTCCGGTCAGAGAATTAAGGACACATATTAAGGATGCAGATGGTGTGCTTATATGTACACCGGAATATGGGAATGGAGTGCCTGGTGTGTTAAAAAACGCCTTGGATTGGCTCGTATCTTCAGGCGAGTTCATGAATAAACCTACAGCAGTAATCAGTGCCTCACCATCTCCAATGGGCGGTGATAAAGCTAATGCTTCACTTCTGCTTACACTTAAAATGATTAATGCTGATATTGTAGAAAGAGGAACATTGATAATACCGCACATCACTTTGAAACTAAATAAAGAAGGTATTATTACAGATCCAGAACTAAAGCAGGAATTATTATCTGTGCTCCAGACACTTGAGCATGCTTGTCATCAAGGCGAGACGATATAAACCATGAAATGAGAATTATCCAACTACGAAAAACGATAGGTTAGATCAACAGAACAGACTTTGTGCTTCTTTTTCTGCAAGCGCCTAATAACCATCTGATAGAGCCGTAAAAATGATACCAATAACAACACCAATTGTATTGAGTATGATATCGTCTACTAAAACATACAGGATTGTAATCAGATTGAAAATGACCGGATAGCAATTGCCATCCGGTCATTACTTAATTAACTATGCTAAAAGATTAAGTTCACATACGTCTACGACAACCTCCACCCTGCGCTTTACCACTATTTGTGCTACGGTTCACCGCGTATACTCTTAAACTATCCTGCCCGTTCGTACACGAGGTTGCCGATTTTGTGGGTCTGTTGTCAAAAGCCAATTTCGTTGAAAAGGTATTTTGTCAACAGGCCCTTTATGCCGGCAGCCTCATCTTGTTCATATTGAGCTATTGTCCGTTAGTTGATATTGTCCCGCACGACAGAACCCTAGCCTCTGCAGCTCAGATAATCGAGTTAATGCCTCCGCTCAGAGGTAGCTCGATTGTAAAACAACATGAGCAGTGCCAGCAAACCGTTTCATGGAGAATACCTACAAGGAATGCTTGGCTAGCAGAACGGCGAAGCGATCCATCAACTCGATTGCACCCTCGGTCATTCCAGATTGTAGTACACCGTCACGAATTTCTACCGACGGATAGAGAGACGTTTCTGTTAGTTTCGTTTTTCCGCCTGGCAATTCCTCGAAAGTCACTGTGACCAGCCCGACAGACGGAACACCTTCGAATTCGTACGTATGAACAAGTCGTTCCGGCGCCGTGATTTCGTGAAAAACACCGTTATGCGCGTACTCATTTCCGGCCGGATCGCGCTGGACATAACGCCAAACTCCGCCCTTTTTCGCATCCAAGCTGTCCACGATCGTCGTCATGACGCTCGGACCCCACCATTCGGGAAGATACTTGGCATCCGTCCACATCCGGAAAACGAGTTCCCGGGGAGCTTCAAACGTCCGGCTGATGATAACCTCCTGTTTATTCGGTTCAGCAACAATCGATGTTTTGGACATGTACAATTCTCCTCTTTTCGTCATTTAGGTTCGTTCTGCTCTTCCTGTACTTTGCTAAGAAGAGCGTCCAATCGGCTGAATTGCTCTTCTTTGGCCTCCAGGAACGATTGCGACCACTTGTCCAGTTCGGCAAACCGCTCCTTACGAATCTTGAAAATCCGCCTATTCGCTACGGCCTCCACATCGACGAGCCCAGCTTCCGTCAACACCCGGAGATGCTTGGACGACTGGGGTAACCGAAGTCCGAGACGTTCAGCGATTTCCCCGAGCGTCAGGGCTCCCATGTCCCGTAACAACTCCACGATGTTCACCCGGTTAGGCTCGGCAAGCGCGCTTAACGTCGCAGCATTCATCGACCGTTCCTCCTCCTTTCTAACCTGGTAGCCAAATCGTATTCGACTTACTGAGTTCAATATACCACGCACAAACTTTCCTGTAAAGGAAATTTCCTTTTAAGGAAACTATACCGCATCCCCTAGAGCAACACCTTTTCAAGTTCGCCACCCATTTTCGGGCAGCCATACTTGGTGCCTTCGAATGCTCACTTTCTCGCCATCATCTGGAATTTGAGGTTTTGAAAATAACTCCACGTCTCCATACCCCACAAGACGAAAAAAATGTGGATGTGGTAAGTGAGGTTTGTATGCTTGATTATGATTTAAAAAACATTTCCATGCCCCAAACGGCTCAAATGTATGAACCGTTGCTTACCAACCTGTTTATCTTTCCAATCATCGTATGGTAATGGGATTGAGAAATAAAAATCCTCTGTAGCAAGCGCGAGGAAATCAGTCGTGTCCCCAACTTCAAATGCGGATCGAAAAGTCTGAAAGGCCGCCGCGGCACCTGTTGTTTATTCTTGAGCTCGTTCCGTTAGCGGAGCAAAGGGGATCGAGTCCAGTTCACATTGAAGGTTTGCGGTACAATTTGTTGTAGAAAATACAACATTCGAACCCTCATTCTACCGTTTTAGTCGCAAATGTTGTACGTTGTGCAACAATCATCGCTCTTTAAGCGCCCTGGAGGAGAGATTTGTTGCATTTCATACAACAATTTGGAGCAAACCTCCTTCCTCCAATCGACTTGTTGCACAAACTGCAACATTTCAGCGCCTTTTCTACTCATCCAAGTATCGGCTTCGCCCGGTGAGACACCTCTTCTTGGATTTGTGAGCAAAGTACGTAGGCTTTCTCTATTTGCAGCTAATCCATTAACCCCACGACATCCGTGGCCATGTCCGCAATCCCATACTCCTCCGCCGGATGGCCGCTGCGTCCCGAACCCCGATTGTCCAGCATAATGAAGCGGCACTTGTCCGCCAGCGCGCTCCTCGTTGCCGGATGCCATCAATCCAGATTGCTGTCCTTACCTTGAATGCCGATCAAAGGAAATCCTTTCCCTTCGGTTTCATAATAAATCGGTATGCCGCGGGTTCGGCCCTAATTCATGGTTCTCAAACGCAAAAAAAGGTTCATCCAGCCGCTCAAGCTGTTGAATGAACCTTGTTCTCTCGATATTGATTTTTAATATCCCATATCCTTTAATATCTTGGATAACGTGCGCAAACGCTCGCCGATCATTTCACCATCGTCGCTCAGCGCCTGGTTGAACAGCTTGATGTCTTCATTAATTCTCTCATTGTCTGTACATATGGCTACGGTCATGGCATCCCCTTGCAAACCAACCCGGTCGATAACGGGCTTTTGCGGGTCATATAAATCCTCGTAACGATAGGCTTCGCGAAAATGTTCCAGAGACCGGCAAATTAGAATGGACAAATCAAGGACACGATGGAGAGGCAGTTCCTCCGATTGTCTTGACCATTTTTCACCCGTGTATCTCCATACCTTGGCCGAAATATCGACCTTGCCTCTATCGTTCCACTGGGCTAATCCCAGGGAAAGACCTTTCGCGTCCGTGTTCCCGGCCGTTCGTCCATCAACCTTCTCATAATTTTCCGAGACGACAACAGGTTTATGTTTTAACGTTGTAGGTATTTTCATCTTTATTCCCTCATTCCGTTTGCCTATTAACTAATTTACTGAACGATGGTTTCATCTTAGCTTGAATTTTACCGCGAGTCAAATCCGTTTTGATTAGGCCCAGTAAATCACAAAACCCGCCAATGGAACATTGACGGGCTTCATTTATTTGTCGTTCATTTAATCTTTTAGAGGCTTATTATATCCTCTGTCTCCGTAGGGCTGTAACTTATGAAGCCATGGCTTCAATATTTGTTTTTGTTCCCAGCGCATATCCGTGATCTTATCGGTTTCCTTCTGCTGCAAGACCTCATAAGTGAACGCATCCGCTCCGAATTCTTTCCAATCCTTTTGCAACTCGGCATTGGCGAATCTGCCTTGATTGAGCTGCATCTGCAGGGTGAACCATTTGTTTTTCAAGTTGGGATAGCTGTCGATAAAGATTTTCCCATTGACTTCATTTTTGATTTGGGCAACGCCCATATACGTTTTGATCTGCTTGAATTCCGCAAGCAGCCTTCTCTTTTTGTTCATATCCATATCTTTCTCTCCTCATCCTGGCTAATGAAGATTTATGGAGACTACAAATACCTGGCGATAATCCGAACTAATTTTGCAGGAAACTCACGTAAATTTGTAATATCCAAAAATTTTTCATTACCGTAGATTTCACTAATCACATCTTTATCTTGGCCGATTGCAGCCGCAAGGAAGGTAATGCCTTTCCGTTCATATTCCTCGATTGTCTGCTGCATATCTGCGACGGCATACCTTCCAGTATAATTGTCCATTGCTTTAGGCTGTCCATCACTGATGCTAATCAACAGCTTGGTCTGCTCTGGTGAAACAGCTAACCGTTCCCCCATAATTCTAAGGGCCATTCCATCACGATTATTGCTCCGAGCCTGAATCCGCATCAGCCTGAATCGATCGGCAGCATCCGGTTTATCGAAGTCAGCATAGGCAAAGATCGACATTTGTTCCATTTTAGAAACATCCGCAGTATCGCCATAGATGATTACAGGTATATTGCATATTTGACAAAATTCATATACCGCAATGACGGCTCGTTTGGCTGCTTCCAATCTCCCAAAAGCTGCCATCGATGCAGATTCGTCTACCCTTAGTCCAACCACAAGTGAAGGGGATTCGGATGGGGGCCGTTTTTTGGCAAAATACCTATAATCCCTGTAAGCCACGCTGTCTGCCTGAAACTTACTGCCATAGTAACGATTTCGCTCAAATTCGGAAGACGTCTCATGTTCCAGTAGCGGAAGGGTCTTTCGGGCAATTTCCTGGACGACCGGCATAAGCTCCTTGCTTAGACGGACATATTCCGCTTGGAGTTCCTGATCGTAATCTGGACGGTGAACGATGAGCTTTACTCTTTCGTGAACGGAATCGGACACGATCTCTCTTGCGGCCTGATTAAGCTTTTTACGAAAATCGCGCTCTTGTTGTTTTGCCTCTTCAGGCATGGGTTCGGGGTTGGCCTGATGATATTGCGGAGAGCCATTTTCTCCGGTATCCGTACTTCTCATGTCGGTTGAGTCATCGGATACACGGGAAGAGCTTTCTTCACTATCGGCAGACTTTTTTAGTGCGACCGCCTTTTCATCTTCAATGTTCTCATCATTGGCAGCATTGTCGCCTATATCCCCCCATGTCTTGATTTCTATGGCATCATCGCGAGATTCTTTTTTTTTACCTCACTCGTCACGGTTTCTAAACTGGTAATCAGACCGTGCTTTTCGAGTGCTTCCTCCAAAATTCTGATTTCCTCTGAATCCGTGGTTATTTTGTAGATGACCTTATGATACAGAGATTCTTTGGCCGAGGCTCCTCCTGCAACTGCATCTGTCCAGTAGAAAAAGGAACGCATGCCCGCCACACCCTTGATCGCATTGGCTCGGGCTGTTGCATCCAAAATCATTATCGTATCTGCCAACACGCTCAGTACCTTTTCATCCTGATAACCGACTTTACCTTTTGCCCGTTCAACCATGACTTCTTTGGTGGGCAGATCCATCTTCTCCGAGTGTTGGACTCTGTCCCGCAGCGCTTCATTGAGCGGCCTCGCCCCTGCATAACTGCGATTGGTTGTAATGACCGCGATGAAATCCGGATGTCTGCGAATGATTTCAGTAGGAAGATTAATGCTGCCATCCAGTTCGAGCGCAGAGTTTAACGCCATGAGTACCGCGGCATCCCGAATCACGTTAGGTTCTTGAATTTCGAGAAGATACCCTTTTTGATAGGCCCTGACGATCTCCGATGGGTAAAAGCGGTACTCCACGGCTTCACCGTTAGTCTGCTCCGCAGCAAGCTTCAGCAATTGCTTCATCTTTAAGGCCGCTTGCTCCTGCGTAAGCCCCATTGCTTCCATTAAAATTTCTGTCGTGCTTTGAAAACCATCGCTTTCATATAGAGCTTTGAGAACGCTTTGCTCTACAGGGTCCAGTTTCTCTAATTGTTCAGAAGTAATGACCGGCAAAATAGCGCCAATAATATCCGATTTATCCATATCCGCAAAGCAGGTCACTTTCGTATAGGGCAACCCGAAATTAGCTGATAATGCTTTCGCTAATTGGGTTTTGCCGGAACCGGCATCCCCTTCTAACAGAATGTTGGCAATTTTCATTTCCCCGCGGTTCCAGTTCCGCTTTACTTCTTGACTAATGCGCCGTTCTTCCTCGCTGGTCTTATGAGATGCCGGCTTTTTCCAGACCAGCATTTCTTCTGCATCTGTTAATTGTCTCTCAGGTGACAAATAATATTCTATTTGTTCTTGCATTATTTTTTCTCCTCCTTGCCCGTCATGCTGTCGGACCTACCTCAGCTTTACTTCTCTTTTTAACCACAATAGGGAGCAGCAAAAGCGCACCGATCACCACAAACACACCACTCGCCGTAAATACCCCTAGTAAGGAAAACGTATCTTTCAGATAGCCGGAGATGAACATGCCGACCACCATCATTCCCATAAAAATAGGCGTAATCGCTCCTGATACCCGGCCAATAAACGCCCCTTCGGTGTTTCGCACAAGAAGCGTCTGAATTCCGCCTTGAATACAAGGGTAGAACAATCCACTGATCACAAGCAGAACGATCGTCAGCCAGATTTGTTTTGACGCACCCATGCCAACCGTACAGATAGCATTGACAAGTAAACCGACCAACAGCAATAACTGTGGCTTTACCTTCTTGGCGACCGCGATAATGGCGGCTCCCCCTACCAGCATGGCTGCCCCATTGGCCATCACGAGCCATTGCAGAAATTGTTTATCCCGTCCCAAATTCTCGATGACAAGGAAAATTTGAAGCGGCTGAGTCAATCCAGATGCCAAACCGACTGCCGAGAACGTCATACTCAGCGTTCTTAAGGACTTATTGGACCCGATATAGCGCAGTCCATCTGTCAACTCCTTGATGAAGCCGCCGGCTTCTCTTGTCTTCGGTTCCTCCTCATCACGAGGAAGGGTCGATAAGATGAAGGAAGAACCAAGGAACATCACTGCTGTCAAAATCAAAGAGACGTTAATACCAAACTTAAGAAAAATAAACGTACCGATGGCCGGCCCCAACACCATAAAGATAGCGACCAGCGTTTGAGACATTGCCATGACGCCCTGCAATTGTTCAGCGGGCACATGCCGCTTGTACAGTTTCATCGCCGAAGGCTGAGAAAATTGCGACAAGCTGGCAGAGACAAAGGATCCAATCAGAAGTGCAACCCAGCCGCCATTCATGACCGCCAGCAGCACGGCCACGACGGACAAGCCGGACAACAAATCGCTCCATACCATGGTTCTCTTCGGTCGCCAACGGTCGGCAAAGGTCCCGCCAATCAGGCCTAATAAAAAGATCGGTGCAAATTCCGCAACCGAAATCAGTGATACATCAACCGGATTATTATGCGTCAATTCGGAAACATACAGAAGGACGGCATAATTCCGGATCCATATTCCCAGCTGAAGCAGCACCCGGGAGAGGATAATCGTTCGAACATATCGATTCGCAAACATTTTAATACCCCATATCGTTTAAAATTTTGGATAACGCGCGCAGGCGTTCGCCGAACATTTCATCATTATCGCTCAAAGCCTGGCTGAACAGCTTAATATCTTCATTAATTTTTTCATTGTCCATAGAAACGGCTACAGTCATGGCATCGCCTTGAAGGGCAATGCGATCGATAACCGGCTGCTGCGGATCATATAGGTGCTCATATCGATAAGCTTCTTGAAAATGAGCCAGTGTCCGACAGATCAAAATGGACAAATCCAGAGCGCGATGGAGAGGGAGCTCTTCCGATTGCCTTGACCACTTTTCCCCGGTGTATCTCCATACCTTAGCCGAAATATCAACCTTCCCTCGATCATTCCACTGGGCCAATCCCAGGGAAAGGCCTTTCGCGTCCGTGTTTCTGGCCAATCGGCCATCAACCTTCTCATAATTCTCCGATACAACAACAGGCTTATGTTTTAACGTTGTAGGAATTTTCATTTAATCCCTTCTCTCCATTTACTAATTTAGTAATTTACTAAATCACTGCTCAATCTTATCTCGGATTTTCTCGTTTGTCAAGCCGTTTTAAAATTTGAGGATTAACCCTATCCATTTTTTGATCAAGAAATGCTTTTCACAAAAAGAAGTTAATGCCAAATAGAAAGCCGCTTTCCCGTCTGAGAAAACGAGGATAACAAAAAAACAAGTCGATTATGGTGGTATCTACCATAATCGACCTGTTCGATATAAAGAAAAATCGTTATTTAGAGTGTTGCTATTCAGGAAGCGCCTGTCAATTGCGACGAGCCGTTCGCTCTATGCCATCAACGGTTACTTTGTACAGTTGGTGCGGCAGGTCGTGTCCCATGCCGTCAACCAACATTAGCTCGGCGCCCGGGATGGCAGAAGCTGTGTCCTCGCCACACGCCGGGACGAACAGGGGATCGTCCATCCCATGAATGACAAGTGCTGGTACTTTTATGGTCGCTAGCCGCGGACGACGGTCACCGGAGACAGCGATCGCAGCAATTTGTCGTCCGACACTGCCTGGATCGTAGGCTCGCTGGGCTTCCTCCAGAATGAGTGCCCGATAAGCGTCTTCTTCAAACGGATAGCCAGTGCCGGCGATGCGTTTGGCAAAAGAGAGGCTGTGCGCCAAAAATCCTGCTTCATCCTCAAAGGGGTTCGGCGCCGGTTTAGTCATCATCGCCATGACATCCGGGGAAGCTTGCGGAAGGGTGGGATTACCGGAACTGGACATAATGGAAGTGAGTGATAAAACCCGTTCAGGGTACTCACTGGCTGCAATCTGGGCGATCATTCCGCCCATCGACCTGCCAACGAAATGTGCCCGGTCAATTGAAAGGGCGTCGAGCAGTCCGATAGCGTCGTTGGACATGTCATCGAGAGTGTAAGGGATGTCCGGTCGCTGTCCTGACATGAGAGCAGTCGCCAGTGCGTCAAAATCCAGCGCCCGATAATGGCTAAAGTGTGTCGAGCAACCTGCGTCTCGATTGTCAAAGCGGATTACGCGAAAGCCCCGCGCTGCTAATATCCGACAAAACGGAACCGTCCATCGGATCATCTGGGTTCCAAGCCCGGCGATTAGGATAATAACCTCGTCATTTTCGTTACCGAAACTGTCATAGGCCAAATCAACGCCGTTGACTTTCAGAATGTTCATGATCTTGTTCTCCTCCAATTAATTCGGTATCGGAAGTTCTGTCATAGGCAGAAGGCGTGAATCTTCGATCGCTGCAGTCCGATGCCCGATACCGGCCAGGTAGTCTTGATGACTTGAAAAAGCAAGAAACGACTGCGGGCTGCTCTGGCGGATCAGCATAACAAGATCCCATCTTTCGTCTTCGGGTCCGATAAGAAACTCTCCGCCATCGCCAAGAAACATGATTTCACCTCCGCTTTCACGGAGAAATGGGAGGGTGTGCTCAATATAGCGGTTGAAAGCTTCCGCACCGCTGATGGGGTCCTCCGGTGTTAGTTCAGGATTGGCTGTGTAATCGGCAACATCACGAAAACGCAGCAGGTTCAACATGACGATGCTGCCCTCAATGCCTCGTTGCATGAACCTCATGCCAGCGCGTTGCGATGGTTCGATGTAACGAATAGATTCAAACTCTGTCATAGCGGCTCCTTTCGTAGTTCCTTTTTTTAATTCTTTACGCCTCTACATGCTTTCATTCATAAGTTCCCTTCAGGGAATGCATTAGCGGCTAATCTTTTGACATGGTTTCTGATATCAGGTGCCCAGTCATCGATGAAGTGGTAAAAACGATCCAAATCACCAGCATACAGTGCCCGCAGAGCTTCTTCGTATTGATGGAAGTTCCCGGCCATAGCTGTCATAAAGTTATATGTTGCTTCTTGTGACTCTCGGATATTGCCCTGTTTTTCTCCAGCACGGCGAGCCTCATCAATGAGTTTTCGTAATGTTACCGACGCCCCTCCAGGTTGACTCTTGAGCCATTCCCAATGTCGTGGCAATAACGTAACCTCACCGGATACAACCCCCAGCTTGGGTCGACCGACCCGCCGTGTAGGCTGGTGATTCACTTCCGTACCGGGTAAGTCACCAAACTGTTCTCCTAATCGTTTGAGCACATCATCTGTCTTCCCACGAAAATCAACATCTACTGGCTTCCCTGTGGAATCGTCAAATATAAGCAACTGTGTGAGGTCTCTGTCATCCAGAGCTTCCTTCACTGTAGTAACAACGTGCTGTAACGAACCGCTGGCGACGACTCCCACACCCAAAAATGCCGTGCAGTAAAAGCGCGTTAGGACATTACTCATGCTGACCTCCTCCTCTGAATGCATCACCAATTATATCCGGGTAAAAATAAAAAGTCAATATTACCCGGGTAAAATGCATTTTGTCGTTCGTTATGGAGGGAATAAATGCAAAAGACGCGGCCTAAGAGGAACCGCGCTGTTGAGGGCTAGCGTTTGCTTTATGTTGTACATGCTGTGTTTTGTCGCAAAACTGCCCGTTAGAGCCTCGCGAACGTGATGTAATCGACTTGGACGGGCTCTGCCGATTCGATCCGAAGTGCCCGGTTGATCTGTCCCCGGTGATATTGCCCATGTAAGAGGACCTGCGACAGGATGTCACGGACGGATGTTCGGAACGGAACCCCGCTCTGGTTCGCATAGTCAACCATCTCGTCCAACTCGAATTCCTCGAGCCCCTCGATATAGACGCGATATTGCTCGGCGTTCTCTTCGAACATCGTCCGGATTGCCGTCAGGTCTTCCGCTTCCTCCCACAACGAATATTGCGCGCTGCCCTTGCCCTGCAATCGGGACAGCCAGACTCGTTCCGCGACAGCGACGTGCCGAACCAGCTTCAGAAGGTCCATGTTCTTCGTCTCACTCTCCTCGAGCGCGTCCAAGATGCGTCCGTCCGCCCAGTACAGGTGGTCCATCATGCGCTTGATCGTCTTCATTTCGGTTTCCCCCTCTTCGTCTCATCGATTACTTGAACCTACTGTTATCCGTTAGTTTAATCATTTGGTCAGAGGTGTTTTTTCGACATGTCATCCAATTTTGTGCGGTCTTTATCAAACTTCATAAATGGGACACACCCCTTTATAGAATGTTGTAACCGACGAATCCATACTAACACATATTGGAATTATTCTGCCCGTTAGTTTAACGCGGTCCGACGGAAAAAACTTATGGCGCTCTAGCAATCCTTTAGTGGAATGGAAAATTCAACATAAAAAGGATGAAGTTCTTCATTCAAACAAAGCTCGGTATACTGCCCTTTAGCTTAATAAAACAAGGAACAGCTGCCGCGGTAAACTGTTCCTTGTTATGTTCAACTAATGTGTCCCGTTAGTTGAACGATTTGTACTCAGATCTCATTTGAAAATATGAACTACCCTTCTTGATTGTAGGTCAATATCATACTTCTCCTTCTGCAATCAGATGCCCGCCTGCATTGTCCGAACACCGATGGCAATTCATCAATAATATTTATCGCCGCGGTCGCCATAACAAACTTAACGCATAGTTGAAAAAAACAATAGACTTATGTTTAAATTTTTTATAGAATATTATGTATCTATGGTATTTTCTCGGAGTGCTCAAACATTATTGAGTCATACAAATTACTAATAACCGGCACATATTTGTGCCGGTTATTTATTAAACTATCCTGCCAGATAGCTCAACAAGCTGCCGGAAGGCCGGCAGCTTATGTCATGGCCTAACGTTCCCGTTAGCTTAATCCGTAGGGGGGCGCCTACGATTTCTTATATTCTCCTCTTTCACCTCAAAGAGGCTCGTCGGAAATGGGATAAAGTTCTTTCAATTTGGCAAGGTGAATGTACATGTTACCTTTTCCAGATTAAGCAAGTGCAAACCCCCGATTCCGTAATTCAGTCAATTTTTCTTTAGGCATAACCTAACTTTGTCTGTTGAATGGCTGCTGATTAGTCGGTTTATTCAATCTTTTGGTGCGAGCACCTTCTGAATAAATCGATGCCGAAGCTGAAGCGGCATCTCCGGAAAGGGGAAAGCCTCATCCTTTGGAGCAGGTAGAACTTTAGTAAATAACATGAAAATGAAAGGTAAATTATGGACATAATTTCTAATGCTGCAAAAATTGTGTTGGAAAAGGCAGGCTGGTATGAAGGGAGAGCAATATCGACTGAAAAAAATATTTCGTTATTAAAAAATTCTGGATATCCTATTTTTGATACACTAAAGGAATTTTTGGAGGAGTTCGGCGATTTGGATTTAAATTTTGATAATGTCTTTGGTGTCAATATTTTTATCAGCTTTGATATTGAATGGTCCCTGTTGAATGCCTGGTTTTACGAAAAGGACCTGATAGTTGAAGATTATCCCAAAGCCATTGGATGCGATAAACTGGCGCTAATTGGAAGGGAAAATACGCAAACCTGTCTGGCTATTACCGAAAACGGCATAATATATACCCTGTATGATGGCTATATTCTGGAAGCTGGAAAGGGAAGAGAAGCAGTTAACAATCTTATCACCAAAAGCTATAAGGATTTAAAACAGATCCCAATACCGGATTGGTGGGGTGAATAATTCCATTTTTTTCATCATTCTGGAGCACTTCGAACATCGACTTCACTTTATTTTCCATAAACCCTTCGAATTTCATTATTAAAAATAATAACTATAGCCCCTTTTGAAAAAGGACACCGCGGCAACGCAACCTATTGCTTGTAGTTGAACTATCGTACCCGTAAGTGTAATCACTGATATCCTGTTCCTTGCAGTTCTAATCTTTTACGTTTAGTTCATAAAAAAGTTGACTTTAAGGAGCCTCCCGGGTCAGTCCCAAATGATCGATTCCTGACTCATTTAACAAAAACTATTTGCGTTTCTTGCGAAGTTGGTGCAGCGCTTGCTTGGCATTGTAGGAAACGAGATCGTCTTCGTGATTGAGTAGTTGTTCGATCCGTTCCTCCGTTTCAGGGACTCCAAACTGCGCCAGACTATAGAGCATGTTGATGAGCTGAAAAGGGCTCTCTTCCTTACGGCTTGCGTTAAGTGCGATGTCCACAAGCTTTTCATCACGGCCGATCCGCCATAACGCAAGCGCAATGTCAACCTTCATTTCCCCTTCGGCTCCGGGAAGAATCTCGTACAAAACGTCTTTCGCCTTGTGCGATCGCAAATAACCGAGCGCCATGACTGGCCAGTTGTCACGCAGGCTTACGATGCGGAGAAGCTCTTCTTCCGCTACCTGACGTTCTTCCGCCGTCATGCGGTCGAACAATTCGAGCGGCGGCCCGTCTTTTCGCTTCTCCCAAGTCGGGGCATCCAAAAAATAAATGACAAACTTCTGATATGCTTTCATCGCTAACCTCCTGCTATTGGGTTTTTCCTCCCCAAATTTGCGTGATAAAGATCAATTACAACTAACATTATGCTCGTTAGCTTAACGTAAAAAAGGTTAATCATTTACATTATTCATATTATAGTTTCGCATTATCCAAATATTTCCTAACAAAGCGGACATATTCTTTTGATTTTCAGCAAGCCAAAGCATTTCCTTTGCGAAGCGAGCGGGAGGTACACTGTGTTGATCCATTTACAGTGTATATTAAATTTTAATGTGAAAATCATAAATCTCTTTCGATTGAACGCAAAGGAATATAACCGCAGTTCCGAATGTTGCTGGCTTAGCAAGTGATAATTTAAAGCTTTGTACAGATAAACAAACTTCTCTTACTTTTTCAAGCCATCTCATATCTTCAGTAAATCAGAACAACTTGATTACCTTCTGCTGATTGAATCACAATATCATGCAGAAGAAATTGGAGGATAGCATTTATCGAAAACACGTTGGTGTGTCGGAATTGATAACTTAAAGATTATCGATGGTAAACTCATCTCAACCATTATTGGTTGCATCACTTTCAGAAGTTTTCTGCTTAAAGTCTAATATTGTGTAATCATTTCCGTACATCAGACCTTCCTCAACTACTTCGTCATCATGCAAAATAAAGTATGCGTGTCGTTGTTGCCCTTCTCTAAGCGGGTAAGCTATATATTTATCACCGTCGCCCATGATTTTGATTGTGGGTGGTAAACCTAATTGCTCCGTAATATCGCCGTAAGTCTTTCCATAAGTAGTACCACGAACAAACCTTGTGGCATATAGCCCAGTAAGATTATCATTTGTTTCGGCTATTGGGTTGTTAAAATAATACATAGCGGTGTATCCCTCATTTTTTTCCATAGAAATGTCCGATTTACGAGTAAGCACACTGTATTCTGTATATTTCAATACGGTGGAACCATCTGGCTGCGGCCATATTTCATCCGGATCGCCGTAACGGTCAGAAACATTCTCAAAAGAATAACCCAAAAATATTCTGGAAGGATATCCGAAATAGTCTTCGGACCATAGGACATTTGTCGCCAGAGTGTTAAACAAATCCGAAAAACCCAAATCCCAAGGCTTGTTAATCCCAAAACGCGCGGCTAAATCATCAATGGTATAGGAATCAGTGTTGAAAAGTCTCGTCTGATCAACATAATGCAAAAAGTTTACTTTTTCCAAGCCTTCTACGGAGGCGAACAAAAGTAAGGCGTCGTACTCCCAGATCATCCCGTAAAAAGGGTCTGCAGCGTTCCTGCTGCCGCCATCAAACTCGTATGCGTAGTTGATTTCTTTCGTTTGACCATCTTCTAAAGAAAATGATTTATATTCAGAATCGTCCTGTAGCGGTAATGATTTTATAATGTGGTTTATATGTTCATTGTCCTGTGAAAAGGTTGTTCTATTATCAAGAATATCTGTGAGAAGCGTTTTTGTGTATCCTAACTTTGTCAAAAGCTTATTTTCACTAATATCCACTTTAGAGGTGATTAAACCCCCTAAAATGCCAACGGTCAGCATAACTGCAAGCAGAGCAGTCGCGCCGTTTCTCTTTTTCTTTGTATTAAAGATATTTGCAAATCTGTTTTTCAACGTTTTTTGCCCCCCATAGAAATTGGTTGACAATACCGTTTGAAGTGATTTTTGCGCGGTTATCGAAGCCAGGATGGTTTCGCTGTACGACCTGCGTTCATCATTGGATAAACCGTTTATTACTTTATCATCACACGATAATTCCAAATCGGCGCTTGCTTCACGAAACAGAAGATACATAAACGGATTGAACCAATGTACCGCACTCACAATAATTAAGAACAGCTTATACCAAAGGTCGCGTCGTTTATAATGGGTCAGTTCATGACGTAAAATGAAGTTTAAATCTGTGTCGGAATAACTCTCATTCGGCAAAAATAAAAGCGGCTTTAAGAAGCCAGTCATCAAAGGACTTGAAATACTTTTGCTAATAAGTACAGGAATCTCTTTTTTCACTCCCATATCTGCCGCTATTCCGCGAAGTGTATTCATAATTCGTGCATCTGTAGGCTCTTTGCTCCAACGCAGAGCCTTTTTCTTAAATAATAAATAGCCAATAAATTGATAAGTTAGGAATAGCACAGCGCCAATTGCCCATATCAATATAAGTATATTTATCAGCGTAATCGGGTTTGTTTGAGTTAAAGGCACAGGGATGTTTGTCATTACCTGCTCTGTTTGGGCGGGGGGCATTGTGGTGTTTTGTTGCATAGATACTGTATTTACAAACGCGGGCATTGGCGTGTTCGGGATATTTACGGTCATAGGCGGAGCCGGAAACGAAAAATTGAACGGGATAATAAGTCGTAATGCTAATATGAGCCATATCCAATATTTCCATTTCGCGGCATACGTCTTATTGAACAGCCCCGACGACAATTTAAGCAAAAGAATGACTAAGCCTGTAGTGACAGATATCCCAACTAATGTAATAAATAGATTTTCAATCATTGTCTTTCCTCCCTCCCAGTTCATCAATCATTTTCCGTAATTCAGATAAATCCGTATCATTTATGGCATTACTGTCATAAAGATTTGTTACCAAATTTTTTAAAGAGTTCCCATATAATTTTTCTAAAAACGAACTGCTCTCTTTTGCCTTGTAGTCCTTTTCAGAAATGAGCGCGGAATAATAATTTGTCCGTGTACTTCTGTCACAGTAAACAAAGCCTTTCTCTGCCAGTCTTGCAAGAATCGTCATTAGCGTTGATAACTTCCAATTACGACGGTTATGTAAATTTTCCAATATATAGTTTGATGTAACAGACTCCTTAACGTCCCATATAACAAGCATGATTTCCAGTTCAGCGTCACCTAAACGTTTTATTTTTTCGTCCACAGTTATGACCTCCAATATCGGGTTATTCGTTGTTTGATTATTATACGATTGAATAATGATATTATCAAGTATAAGCTTATAAGATTGTAAAAATATTCACTTTAGCCGCCGACCGATTTTAAAGTATTGGACTCGCTATCTTGATCTCATACGGATTATCATTCCAGAAAGCGCTAGGTTCTAAAAATAAACAGGGCAGCTTTGGACTGACAAATAAAGTCCTAGGCTGCCGCTTTGCTGACTCAACTAACGTTACCCGTTTGCGTAATAAAGTTATCACAACAAACTTTCGCATTTCTTAATCATAACCACCTTCTGCCATAGGTAACGCTATATATGCGTCTTTGCCTTCAATGATCTGCTGGATATCTGTTCTTAATTCCACTAATTGATTTGCATCATTGGTCACACTACAATTCTGGTCTGTCCACGAGAAGGTTTTCGTTTCCCCATCGACAGTAATTTTCCAGCTTTCCGTATTACTTGGAGTCTTGAAACAGCCGCCTTGCTGTGAAAATTCTTTTGTTCCCATGATATTTATTTCTCTCATCTTTTCATAAATACTTTGCATCTCATCTTTGGTAAATGCGAAGTTTGCCGTTGCCGTACCTTTCATAATCAAATCTTTTGTAACCGTATTGTCATAGGTGTTTATTTCATTTTTGTTTACCTCACCATACCCGAAGCTGACCGAGAAATTAAAATCCTCAGGCATTTCCTTAGGCATTTTATTCTCCTGACTAATCTTGGATTCTGTATCCGATCTGTGTTCTAAATCCAAATTCTGACCACAACCAGAAATGAACAACAATGAAATAATTATCGCTAAAAGTGTCCTTATCATCCTAATCCCCCCGTTACATTGATAACGTGTACTGGAAGAGATTTGTTACATTAGTCTGACAGTTAGCTTAATAAAACGAACAAGCGCCGCGGCGCATAATTGCCAACCTTCTTAGCTCAGTTTCGTCACTGCCCTGAAACAATGCTATTTATTCTCCAAGAGCAAATAGAGCTCACATCTCCCGTTACTCCAATGAGTCTGTGAAAAATAATTTATGAAATATAAAACCCTTCAACATCTAAATCGAACGAATGGTATTTCAACTTCCTATTTTGAATCCAATTTTCCAAGGGTATTATCCACGGGCGATATTTTATGAAATTACGCAAATCTCTTATATTCACAAACTGCACCTCTATTACATCTTGGTCAGGATCGCTAATTTCGTTTTGCTCTGACTGCAAGCTCCCTGCATAATAAACTTGGAGATATTGTCCATATTTCTCTGAGGTATACTCCGTAACGAAAGCAACATCTTCAACAGCTACCTTAATCCCTGTTTCTTCATATGCTTCTCGTTCTGCAGCCTTTAAGAAGGTTTCACCCATTTCAGTTGAACCTTTCGGCAAACTCCACCCTGATTTATCTTTTACCAAAAGCACCGCATCGTCTTTTATAAATTACGATTCCAGCCGCAAGATTATGAGCCAATGTTTTTCCAACCCCTTTTATGGTGATGAAAGTACATTTCAGTTAAATTATGGAATAAAATTAAGAAGGATTAGGTGGCTATTGTTACTGCCTTCTTTGAATTACTGACTATGGATTAAATTATTCTGTTTATCAAAGACTTCTACTACGTAGTCAGATGATTCCTCTTTAAAATATCCATACCATAAATATGTGTTAGGAACGTCCTTAACATCCGTTAAACTTTCTTTCAAGTTCTTCAATGTCTCTTGGTGAATATCATTTATAATAATCTTTTCAAGATTATCAAAGGAGGTAAGACCAAAATAGAATTTATTTGAGTCATTCGATGCACCAGTACTCGCCATTGATAATTTCTGTTCTATATCAATTTCTAAACCAGTCCCAGTGGATGATCCATCAAATTTCCATCCGAAAATACCCTTATCTAAACTTACTCCAACTATTTGGTTTTCTTTATTCAAGAAAAAATAAAAGGCTTTTCTTCCATATTCACTCCCTCCAATAATTTGATTTATCTGCATGAAATTTGAGGAACCTTCTTCGTTATAGAGTACATCATTTATAGATTTAAATGACCTATTGTAATCTGAAACAAAATAAATTAAACCGTAGATTAATAGAATTATAAATAGAATTTTTCTTTTCTTCATTTGACTCTCCTTAAAGTATTCACAGTAATTTCACCAAACGATTAATTTGCGAACTTCGCAATTAATTCCATACTTGGAGTTATTCGCGAAGCGTTAAAACTATCCTGCCAATAGAAGGGATGAAAAAACTGTATCCTTAAGACCGTGACAACAACTTTATTCCACTAAACCCAAAGAAGCCGCGATTTACGCGGCACTTAATGAGATAAAGTTCTTGTCAACCGAGACATGGCTGTGACAAGTCAGGTTAAGAGATCCTGAGCTCCTCTCGTTTATAAAATTAAAACGTATTATACACATTTTCACATTCTTCCGCGGTCGGTTCATAAAAACAGTGCTTCTTCCATCGTCCTGCGAGCGGCTGATTATACCAAGTTGGCGGACATGGTCCGGGAGCTTCGAACGTTCCTGGACGGAAATACCATAGGGAGAATTTGCCTGGCCAATTCCGCTCCCCATTCACAGACCGTCGCGCCAGACGGCGTTCTCTGTCTCTTGCGTTTTGATAGTACAAACCATGTTGCAACGCTTCGAACGCATGCGGCTGGTTGATCATTTGGGGGATTGTCCGGAGTCCTTTAAAATCGGAGCAATTCGCTCTTATTCGGTTAATGCCAACATTTCCAACAAGGAGCATGCCCATTTCGCCTTCGGTCTCAGCTTCGGCTCGAAGCAACCTTGCCAACATATTAATATCCTGTTGCCTAGCTTTTACGACTGCCATTGGCTCACCTCTTTAGGTTTCTAGACTCATTATATTGTAGGTGAAGCGGATGTGTTACTCTGACAAAATCGAGAGCGATAATAAATAGCCGTTCACTGGTCTTGAGCACTTACCTTGGAACCATTGTTCTGTCTGTCCCTATCCAATACTTTTCTTAGCTTGTTCGAGTAAATACGATACATAATCGGCTTTTTCGTCCGAATAAGACAGCAGTGTAGTATATCCTTTCTTGATGGCGTCGAGTTTTCTTTCACAATATTGCTTGGCTACATGTGGGTTTTCTCTTAAGTAATCTCTAATGAGAAGATTATTTACCCATTGCTCGCCATTTCAAATGACGACAGCAAGATTATAGGCATGTTCTTGGCGTTTTCGAAAATATAATCTTCCCTTTACACCAGTTTCTCCGAACCCTTCATAACCAAGTTGTGTTAGATTATTAGTTACGGAATTGCTGTAGTTTTTAGTATCCCAAAATGAACAAGAGCAGGCCGCCGCGGCACCTGCTCTTGTTCATTTCACAATCGTTTTCCTTTAAGTGATAGCTAATTTACTGACAACACTATCGGGACCAGAAAAAATGGACCCGCCGTTGCGAACGGTATCGCGAATAAGTCTTATCATCGATTCTCGATCGGCCTTCACCGCAGAAATCCAATTCTGTGGCGCATCGGTCTCAGGGTCGTACTGGGCGCCCCAACCGGCTAACTCAAGCAATACTGGTATTAAATCCAGTCCTTTGTCCGAAAGAAAATAAACCTCTTTGCGCTTATCTGTAGCATGGGGCTTTTTAACGAGAATGCCTTTCAACTCTAAATGAGCAAGGCGGCTGGCCAGTATATTTGATGAAATTCTCTCTTCAGACTCTATGAACTCCCTGTAAGTGTTCTTTCCAAAATATACGATGTCTCGGATAATCAGCAACGACCAGTTATCGCCAAAAGCCTCTAAAGAAAAATTAATCGGGCAGTGTGATTTAGTATCTGAACGTTTCATAAGAACCAATTTATCATACTTGCATAACAAAAGCAATTTTACTTGCATTATAAAAGTGATAATCGTATACTGGGATCATTGTAGCCTGTTTAAAATTTCTAATTCACGCAGGGAGGAATGGATTACATGAGCACATTTTCAATGCCTCAGATCGTTTCGGAAGAAGAGTGGCAGATTGCTCGTCAAAAACTGCTCGTCAAAGAAAAGGAACTCACCCGCGCGTTGGACGCACTTGCCTCGGAGCGCAGAAGGCTGCCGATGGTGCGAATTGAAAAAGATTACGTGTTCGAGGGACCGAACGGCACAACGAGCCTGCTTGATCTTTTCGACGGACGTCGCCAGCTCATCGTCTATCATTTCATGATGGCTCCAGGCTCCGACCATCCCTGCCGCGGCTGCTCATCCTTTGTTGACAACATTGGTCACCTAGCCCATCTGCACGCCCGTGATACTTCCTTCATTCTCGTTTCGCCAGCACCCTTTACACAGATCGAACTTTTTCGAAAGCGCATGGGCTGGACAATCCCTTGGTTTTCTTCAAACGGCGATAATTTCAATATCGACTGCGGTGCAGGCAAAGGATTTGGTTTGAGTATCTTCCTCCATAATGACCATAGCGTGTTTCGAACCTATTATACGACGGCACGCGGTGTAGACAGGATCAGAGCCGACTTCAATTTCCTCGATCTGACGCCCTACGGCCGGCAGGAGGATTGGGAGGATTCACCTGAAGGGTGGCCGCAAACACCTCCATACACGTGGTGGCGATTACACGACGAGTACGAAGTATGACCCAGGATGGATTCTAGGTGAATCGGTCAAGCGTTTGCCAAGCACGATAGAAGCAGCCCAGCTTTACCCGGATATAAAGAGCAGGTCGCCATGGCACCTGCTCCTGTCATTCTTAGTTTCACTATATATCACTATCCTGCCCGTTAGGTTAACGCGGTCCGACGGAAAAAACTTATGGCGCTCTAGCAATCCTTTGACGGAATGGAAAATTCAACATAAAAAGGATGAAGTTCTTCATTCAAACAAAACTCAATTCTTTGCTTAAAATTTCCCCAATTTACCATCTCTAATGCTGTTTCGATTGGAAAAAATCCTACTTCTAAAGACTCAGGAGTAGTTGTTAATTCTCCTCCAACTGGTCTGCCTAAAAATAAAGTGTTACAAATACAACCACTTACATTTTGAAAAATACCACAGAACTTTGTAACTTCAATATCTATACCGCTCTCTTCCTTTGTTTCCCTTATCGCTGCATCTTTCAATGATTCACCTTCTTCAACCTGCCCTCCTGGCATTTCCCATCCTCGTCTAGGACCTTTTATCAATAATATTTCGTTACGCTCATTAACTACAATTGTTGCCGCAGAAACTATATGCTTTGGAGCCACTTCATCGTCCTCCCCTTTTTAAATTAATAAAACTATATTACCACTAATTTCCTATCGCGGTATACTGCCCTTTAGCTTAATAAAACACGGAACAGCTGCCGCGGCAAACTGTTCCGTGTTATGTTCAACTAACGTGTTCCGTTAGCGTAACAACGGCAGGATTAGAACAAATCAATCCAGCTTCGTAATATACTTATTGTCTTAAGAACTCAAGAACCTGGATAGAATCATCTCCACCAGCTTCGGCATGATTTATAAGTGGGATACCGTGAGGTCCAAGTGAATGTTTCAGATCAGGATTATCAGTAAGTACAGCTCTGACAATGTCGATTTTCCCTAACATAGCAGCTGCAAATAGATCAATGCGAGCCCCTTTACTTAAAAGAAAACTCGCAATATCTTTTCTGCCCATATGAGCGGCAGCCCCTAAAGCAGTCTCCCAATCACCATTTCCCCAATCCCACGATGCATTTACAAGACCTGGTTCTTGATCGAGTAGTTGCTTAATTCGTTCTAAGTCACCATGGGCATTACCTACGAACTCTTGAACAAGTTCGGGTTTGATAGATTGTTTGTTTTCCATTAATAATCTCCTCTGATTTAAATTATATTAAGAGTTGGGCTGACTCTGGATGCCCTTTTAATATGGCTACTGTATATGCTGTTTCCCCATTATCGTTTAAAGCGGTTTTGTCAGCATCATTTTCTAATAGAAGCTTAATGATCGATTCTCTACCAAAGTATCCAGCAACATGAAGTGGAGTAAACCCTAAACGCCATTTCCCTTCACATTTAGCATTAATATCTGCTCCATTAGCAATAAGAGTCCTTACAACATGCTCGTGATTCCCAGCGATCGCCGCGTGTATCGCCATGTTATTTAAGTTATTATCTTTGCTCCTTGCGTTTACTTCTGCTCCATGATCCAGCAAAAAATTTACGGTTTCCTCGTTACCAAAATAGGACGCTAACCCTAGGGGAGTAAAGCCATCATTACTATAGCTATGTAAAAAATCAGGTGATTTTTTAAATAACCTCTTCAGTTGGGGTATGTTTCCGATTGCTGATGCTTCAAAAACATTTAGTTCAGCACCATTACTAATAAGCAACTCTTTAATCTCATTTGTTCGATAATAGGCGGACATGAGAACTGCTGTTTCTCCCTTGTCATTTCTTGCATTTACAAGCATCGAATCTTTATTTATTAGCTCAGCAACTTTTTCAAGATCGTTTATTTTTACAGCTTCAATCATTTCATTTTTGAGTTGATGAACATTATCTGCAAGACGCTGAGCCTTCATAAGCAGATCCTCTGATGATTTAATACCAGCATTAATGAAATAGGAAACTGCACGAGAGCGATTTGTTTCTAATCCCGATTCAATTAACAAATCAACAGCACGTAAAGATAATTCATCTAAGCGGATAGATATAACTACACTCTGCTTTTTATTTTTCATAAAGATCTCCGTTTGTATTATTTATTACAAAATTACAATATCACATTTCCATTTCTTGTTCAACTAACCTGCCCGTTAGCTTAACAACAGGCCACCGGGGGAGCCTATTGTATATTGTTGTACTATCGTTTCCCGTTAGCTTAACCCCAAACAGAAAACAGCCATCTCCTCCTCAGCGGACGGAAATGGCTGTTTTGACGGTACCGGGCGGACGTGTTTGCCGTCAGCGCGCCTTCGCGAGTTTCGTGCCGCGAACCGATGCCGCAGCGTATACGACAAGCGCTGTCCAGATGAGCGCGAAGCCGATGAGAAGAGCCGGCGAGACCGATTCCTTGAACACGAATACGCTCAGTAACAGCATGATCGTCGGCCCGATGTATTGTACGAAGCCGAGCGTGGACAGCGCCATCCGGGCGGCCGCTCGCGCAAAGAAAAGCAGCGGTAGCGCTGTTACCACGCCGGAAAAAAGCAGTTCGACGAACGTGGATACAGGTAGCGTCCATGCCGTCGTCTTTCCCACGGTGGCCAAATAGGCCCAGTAGCTGAGCGCAACGGGCAGGACTACAGCCGTCTCCGACAGCAAGCCTACAGAAGCGTCTTGTCCGATCTTCTTCTTCGCGAGGCCGTACAAGCCAAACGTCGTGGCCAGTGAGATTGAGATCCATGGGAACCGTCCGTAGTCAATGGCGATGATGAGCACCGCGGCGCCAGCGATGGCAATCGCGAGCCATTGGCCACGGTTTGGCTTCTCACGAAGGAAGACAACCGCAAGCAGCACGTTCACCAACGGGTTCAAATAATAACCGAGACTTGTCTCGACGACATGGTCGTTGTTGACCGCCCAGATGAAGATGAGCCAATTAGCAGCGATCAGCAGTCCGCTAGCGGTGAGCGACAGCAGGAGCGAGCGGCTAGCCGCAATCCGCTTCATGTCACCCCAGCGACGCTGGACGGCGACGAGAATACCCATGAAGACGAACGACCAGACAACCCGATGTGACAGAATCTCGCCTGCCGGTACATCGTTAAACAACTTCCAATAAAGCGGGAGAACCCCCCACATGATATACGCGATAATAGCATTGACCAACCCGTTGTTCATAATCAATTTCCCTCTTCTCACTCCGATGTCTTAACGGATTATACGCCTCGATCATCGTTTAAGTAAAGGGATTAATATTTTGGCCCAAAATAATATGTTACGGTATTGTATCACTTATTATAGGAAGGATGGTGTCTCGTGAATTTTGCTTCTGTACACATCATTATCGTCTCGTCGAGTTCTATGAGATAATCTTAGGTATTTCGGCGGAACGCCCCTCGCCTGTCTTTACTGAACTTGTTATGCCATCGTGCACACTGGCGATCGGCCACTCCCAGACGGTGCAGCTATTCGGCGATGTTTCCGCAGTGGCGGCCGACTGGAATCATTGATCATGGACCAGGGCCTAAAGAAAAGAGAGCCTTATAGGGGTCAGCAAGGGGATTGTCTCCGGAGAGGATAAGACTTTTGTTTACCTGGAGCCAAGGATTCGTGCTCAGGTGAAAATGAGGAACTGGACCAAGGCAAGGCTCCTTCGCGATCCAGTCTTCACACTGTTATAGTTTAGCTCGCATATTTAAAAGTGCAGTTTTCGCGCACATAGAACTCGTCACCTATTTTCACAACGAAATCTGTTATTTGGACGATCTCCCCACTGCCGATCATCTCTCGGCCCATAAACACGGCCACAGATCCAACATTGCTGAATGGAAATGGATTGGGGAAGTCAGGGGCTTCATAAATCTGCTCATCGTATTTCACCTCTTCCCGAAATATTACCATATTTTGAATGACTCGTTAAAACAAAAAAAGACCGTCCAATCAGGACGGCCGAGAAGAAGAAGTCATGGGAAAAGGTGTTTATTCTGAGTAATTACGATTAAATTTATACTTTATGCTATGTTAAATTCTAACGTTGATATTTAATCAGAAGAAAACCGCCTTGGTGAAAAGGCGGTTTATTGAGATATCGTATCCCGTTAGCTTAATCTATGGGTGCCCAGTTTAACAGAAAACTGATGCAAAGCCCCCGGTAGTCCTCTAAACATTAAAATTCCTTGGTTAACTAATATCCAAATTCTATAGGAAATAAATGAATACCCTACGAGTTGCCGCGATAAATCAAACACCCTAGCGACGACACTCCCGGCCTTGATAAACCCATTCTCATCTTGTTCTTGCTCTAGTTCAATGACTGACCTTATTATCACCTCGTCTAGGGCACTTTCATCACTGCCTCTAACAGTGCCTTCTTCCCACAAACGAAGCACATGATTTTCTTCCGCGAGCATTACCCATTCTGATTCATACCTTCTTCTTTAGCTAGGATCAAGTGGAACGCCTTCAGAATATTTTCTTACGATTGCCTGAAAATGCTCTCTATCGATTAAACCGCTAGCATAGGGAATAACTCCTTCTTTGTTTTGAAGCCCAGTAGCATTAAAGAGCTCCGTCACATTGACAACATTAACCGGCTTTTTTCGTTCTCTCAACAAATACAACACGAAGCGTAAGCCTGTTTGATCATGTGCATTATCCGCGCACCAAATGACGATGGTTTTATTTTCGGGAATGTTTTTCACTGCTTTTACCATATTGGCAAGCTGATGCTCTTGGTTGGAATGTTGACCATATCTGAAATCCCCATCGTATTCCATCAACCAAAAGAGCCTATTCTGCTGTCCAGTTGTTGTATCTAAGTGAGATATTGGTCCGACTGAAAACCATTCATTGAATGCTAAGACTTGACATGCTTCCGTTTGTCGATTTTACTGAGCGTTACTTTTAACGAACCTGCATCAGAGAGACTGAAAACAAGATGGACATATTGTTGGAGTTCATACGTTTGTAATTGATGGTTGCGAACTACATTTATATGACCTTGAAGTATGTTAACGAGTCCTTCTGCTAACTTTTTTTCTTCAATGCTACCGTCCTTACAATAGCGATCTACTGTATTCAATAAATTGTAAAAGAACAGCCGCAGGTCCTTTTCACCTAATTGATTTAGGCTTTCGTAGAACTTCTCCATGGATATCCTCCTCACACGACAATATCCACCAATACCACATATTAGAACTATCCTGCCCGTTAGCTCAATCGACGAGGGGGACGTGAAAAGAATCCGCCGCGGCGGATTCTTCTGCTGTTTTATTGAAATATCGTCCCCGTTGGCTTAGCGCGAAAAGACTATAAAATCATCAGATATACCCCAGCCTCACCGAGGAAATCGTTTCTTGTCAGTCCTTTTTCTCCAAGCATTATCCGATAATTCGTTATTGTGCCGTCATGTGAAATCATAAATACTTTGTTATAACTGTTTCCAAGCCATTCTAATAACTGTATTGCATATCCCTCGAAAACATCCTGGTTAATCCTATTAATTCCTTCTTTCCAGCAATCCAAAGTGAACTACCCCCACCTACGCTAACACTTAGAGGTGGAGGCTTCTAAGGTAATCGCATCTAACGGTACGAAATTGACTTAGCTATCGAGCCTGAACCATGCTCTAGAGATGAATTACGTCAACAACCGTAATCCTTCATTTTTGATATTGATCGCAGCGTTCCAATCCCGATCTAAAACGAAACCGCATTCACAACGAAAGGTACGCTCGGATAACGATAAGGATTCCTTTACTTGACCGCAACAGGAACAAGTTTTGGACGATGGAAACCACTTATCGATTTTGATCAACTGCTTTCCCTGTTCGGATAACTTGTAGTGAAGGAATGTGGTGAACATGCCCCACCCATTATCGGCAACGCTTTTGCCGAAGTTGAGCGCCTGTGACATGCCCTTCATATTCAGGTCTTCGATCACCACTCCGTCATAGGTTTGGGCGAGATGGCAGGACTTTTTGTGCAGAAAGTCTTTGCGTTGGTTTGCGATTTTCTCGTGAATCTTGGCAACGGCTATCCGTTGTTTATTCCAACGTGAGGAACCTTTCTTGCGTCTGGATAGAATGCGTTGTGCTTTGGCTAGTCGCTCTAATATCCGCTGATAGAATTGAGGGTAATTGGCTTTCTCACCCTCGCTATCGACATACAATTCAGCCATGGCAAAGTCTATTCCAACTACTGATTCGATTTGTTTGGGCGTGGTCTCAACCTTATATTCAATCAGAATGGACACATAGTATTTTCCCGTCGCTGTCATCGAGATGGTACATGATTTCATGATGTGTTCAGCAGGAATTTTTCTGTGCTGTTTGATCTTCACCTGTTTCAGTTTGGGTAATTGGATATAACCGTCCATAAGCTTGATGTTTCCATTGACCACATTGGTTGTATACGATTTTCTCGCCTTCTTGCTTTTGAAGACCGGGAAGTCGGCCGTCCCACTAAAGAAGTTTTTGTAAGCCTCCTACAAGTTGAGCTGCGCGTTTGCCAAGGCTAACGAATCGACTTCTTTCAGCCAACCGAACTCCTCTTTGTACTTGGCAGGAGTAGGGACTTTCTGTTTCTTCAAGGCATCTTTGTCGTCCTTGAATTGTTCGTATGTTTCCTTGCGGTCAGCTAGCATTTTATTATACACAAAGCGAACGCAACCGAACGTTTTACAGATCAGGGAGGCTTGTTCTTCCGTTGGATACAAGCGGAACTTATAAGCTTTGTTGGCCATCCCCTTTCACCTCACTTCATCCCCTGGTCTTCGATTTACTTCTTTATCACTTCAACAGGCGAACCGCCTGCTGTGAGGAGACAAAAGCTTCTTGACCAAAAGTATTCCTTCCACAAGTTTTTTCTCACCTGGGGGAATTCTTTCTTGAAGAGCCTGGAACTTGCGCTCTTGTATGCATTAATGAACTTCGTCATTGCAGTGTTAGGGTGGGCCTTGAACAAAACATGGACATGGTTCTGATCATGATTCCACTCGACGAGGGTGATATTGTAGCCCTCCGCCAGTCGCACAAACATATCTTTTGCATAATCAGATATTTCATCGTTGAATACATTTCTTCTGTATTTCACAACGAGTACCAGATGGTAATACAGCAAGAACACTGAATGATTGTTACTGTCTAATTTCACTGTTATATCAGTCCCTATACTTGATAGGACTGATTATCACAAACCAACGATAAAAAGCAATGCTTTCGGGCTGCGCCAAACCGAAATTCATCTCCACCTTATCATCAGGCTACGCCATTCACATGCTTGAAGGTGGAGTCTTCTTTCGGAAGATCGTTAAATTATGTTATTTCAATCCCCTTATCGCTCAATGGATTTAAAATTTCTTCATCACACATGCTGATATAGCAAACGCGTTTGAGGTTTTTCAAATGCTCAAATCCGCTTACCGATTGAACATCAAATTGGCCGTCTTCACCATCCCAGCCTGGCTGGATTAAGTGATAAATTTCATTTCCGCCATCAAAACACAGTTCAATAACTTTATCCAAATCTTGAAGCTCCAATTTCAAATTGCTGAAAAATTTCAACATTTCTTCGATTGGATCTGAAGCGCTATACCATTCAAACTTGTCATATTTCTCTTTTAGAATTTCTAACTCCGACTCAAAAGATGGAGATTGATTTAATAATGAATCAATCACAACCAACTTAAAGTTGAAGTCCTCAAATAAGCCTGTTGCGTCTTTATAAATATCCATTGAAAATCCTCCTCTGTTCAAAATATAAATATTCTCATCGGTATTGGCTAAGGGGCGCCATGACCGGCCAGCTGTCACGCAGGCTTACGATGCGGAAAAGCTCTTCTTCCGCTGCCTGACGTTCTTCCGCCGTCATGCGATCGAACAATTCGAGCGGCGGCCCGTCTTTTTGCTTCTCCCAGGTCGGGGCATCACAAAAAATAAGTGACAAAGCATCTAATCAATTTAATTTTACCGAATGTATGTTCGATTGTAAAGAGCGATTTTCGGACTATCCTCCCGTTACTTCAACGACAGAAGGCAGCCGATCCTTGGCCGGCATGGTGTTCAAAAAAGAAAAGTCATCGATTACGCAGCCTGAAACGAACCATTCATTAACTGCCGAAACGTCCAAATTGTCCGTGCTTGTGACCTTTAGTTATATCCATGCGAACGGTCGCGCCGTTTTTTGAAATGTCGATCATTTGCTTGCCTCGTATCTTCCTTTCCTTTCTCCGCTTCGACATAAGCCTCCAATAGCGGCCATATATCAAAATCGGTATAAAGGTATAGACTGCCAGCCAGTTCGTCTATTTTCTCACTGCCAAGGTCACTTTGATAGATTTGGTATATTTGAGCCAGGGTTTCAGCTTCTTTATCCGCTGAAATATGGCGTAACGCGTCGATCATTTTGTCAGCATAGCGCCCGGTGCCGTTTTCCATCAGACCGCCAATCCCATTCATCGCCAACTCGGTGTCCATGTCGATGATCCAAATAATATCCTGTATGAATTGTGGATAGGCGGACAGCGCGTCACGGTCAACCGGTTCATCGTAAATCCGGGACATAGACTGTATCACATCGTCCGCGCTCATGACGCTAATATTGCTCAAAACTTCGTCAATAAAGTTCATGTGGGGCCCCTTTTGCTATGCCACGCTCTCAATCCAACTGGCGAAACGCTTTTTCGATTGACTCCCTAACATCATTATTTTTCAACTGGGGATAAATCACTTGAAGCGCAGAACGGAAGGATTCCATCTGTACATCCGATAACCCTTGTGGATGATATGCAATACCATGCCACATTTGGCATAATCATATCCTCCTTTCGCCTATATTTGGCCGTCTATATCCTCCGCATTTTCATACCGCTGCACATATTGCTTTGTCCCTTCTCCTTGCAATAGCTTATCATCTCATAGCTTAATATTGTAGTACACGCTCGAGAACGCCCATCCTGCCATATGAACGAGCAATACAATCCCCAGGACAGGAGCTGCAGACAATTTCACACCGCATACCATCATGATGAATAGGATATAGATTACTACCAGCGTAATTTTCCATGCGGCTGCTTGAGATTTACTTGAAATGATATGAAATCTTTCATCAAGTCCCCTTTGACGCGCTGCTTGCTTGCGACCCCACCATAACCCGAGCAATCCTCCAAAAACGGCGAGCAGTATCATCAGTAAGACTCCAACCTGATCCAAACTCATGATTATTCACTCCCCTTGTCAAAAATAAATACATCTTCAATGTAACGATCAAACACTTTGGCAATTTTATATGCCAATTCTAAGGATGGATTATAACGACCATTCTCAATGGATATGATCGTCTGTCTCGAAACACCGACTCGTTCGGACAACTGTTCCTGTGTTAGCCCTATAGCTGCTCTTAAATCTTTAATGCGATGTTCCATCCAACCCCACCTCTATGTAAAACCAGCTTTACGTAAAGGATACTTTACTTTTAATTCAATGTCAAGCATACTTTACATTATTCACGTCGAATCGCAGCAGATCCGGCGGGAAGTTGCGGTCCGGGTTACTCCTGATGTACAGTGAAAATAAAGTAATAGACTGACATGGCGGCGCTGAACTAACGGGCAGTTTAGTTAAATAACTTCTCTTTGTTATACTATGTATATAAATAGGGAGGAGAAAAGAAATGGAAATAATATTAGCAACTAAAAATGAACTCCAATGGGTAAATGAACAGTATCAAAAAATAGGCTTTATGCCGAGTAATTTAGAAAATGAAACAATTGCAATAGTTACATATAAGGATAAATATGCAGGCGTAGGAAGAATTGTTTATCTTAATGAAGAGGAAGTAGAAATTGGCGGTATATATATATTGGATGAGTTCAGAGGACTATCGCTTGCAAATGGGTTAGTTGATTACTTAGTAAGAGAAGCTAGGAAAAGTAATTTAAAAGAAGTTTACTGTCTACCTTTTGAAGAGTTAAAGCATTTTTATGGAAAATTTGGTTTTGAAGAAGTTGACTATGAGGACAAACAAATTAACATTGATATATTAAAGAAGCTTCGATGGTGTTTAGACAACTATGAAAAAAAGGTTTTATTACTTAAATTATAACACTTCTTCTTCTTCAACTACTATGAAAATAGCTTACCATAGTCGCTCAGAGACGAAGTGTAGTTTCCTTAAATGGAAATTTCCTTTATAGGAAAGTTCGTCGTGTGGTATATTGAACTCAGTAAGTCGAATACGATTTGGTTACCGGGTTAGAAAGGAGGAGGAACGGTCGATGAATGCTGCGACGTTAAGCGCGCTTGCCGAGCCAAACCGGGTGAACATCGTGGAGTTGTTACGGGACATGGGAGCCCTCACGCTCGGGGAAATCGCTGAACGTCTCGGACTTCGGTTACCCCAGTCGTCCAAGCATCTCCGGGTGTTGACGGAAGCCGGGCTCGTCGATGTGGAGGCCGTAGCGAATAGGCGGATTTTCAAGATTCGTAAGGAGCGGTTTGCCGAACTGGACAAGTGGTCGCAATCGTTCCTGGAGGCCAAAGAAGAGCAATTCAGCCGATTGGACGCTCTTCTTAGCAAAGTACAGGAAGAGCAGAACGAACCTAAATGACGAAAAGATGAGAATTGTACATGCCCAAAACTTCGATTGTTGCGGAACCGAACAAACAAGAGGTTATCATCAGCCGGAAGTTTGAAGCTCCCCGGGAACTCGTATTCAGGATGTGGACGGATGCCAAATATCTTCCCGAATGGTGGGGTCCGAGCGTAATGACGACGATCGTGGACAGCTTGGATGCGAAAAAGGGCGGAGTTTGGCGTTATGTCCAGCACGATCCGGCCGGAAACGAGTACGCGCATAACGGTGTTTTTCACGAGGTCACGGCGCCGGAAAGACTTATCCATACGTACGAATTCGAAGGTGTTCCGTCTGTCGGGCTGGTCACGGTAACTTTCGAGGAATTGCCAGGCGGAAAAACGGAGCTCACAGGGACGTCTCTCTACCCGTCGGTAGAAATTCGTGACGGTGTACTACAATCGGGAATGACTGAGGGTGCAATCGAGCTGATGGATCGCTTCGCTGTTCTGCTGGCCAAGCATTCCTCGTAGGTATTTACCATGAAATGGTTCATTCGCATCTTGCAAGGACTTTTAGCCTCCGTCTTTCTTATGTCCGGGTTAATGAAGGTGTTCATAAGCAGCGAGGAGATCCGAACCCTCTATACGGAAACGCTCGGGTACGAAGTCGGATTCATGCGCATTGTAGGCGTGGTGGAGTCGCTTGCTGCCATTGGTTTGATTGCGGTTACCGTTGGCCTAAACTTGTGGTCTTCTCCTCCAGCATTCTTGTGATTAACATGGCCGGAGCCGTCGTTTCTACGTTGGTCTCGGGGCAGGGAGCCGCGTCTGCGGTATTGCCCTTCGTATTGCTAGTGCTTGCACTCCTCATGTTGTTTTACATTCGAGCTGCAACCGAGCGGAAGCCTTGACTCGATTATCTGAGCTGAAGTGGCTAGGGTTCTGTCGTGCAGCCATATTGGAGTTTACAATATCAACTAACGAATATGATAACACAAGACACAAGGCTGCCGGGATAATCGGCAGCCTGTTCAGCTATTGGGCAGATTAATTTAGTTACAAGTAAAGGGGATTAGTGGAATATAGAGAAGTACTAAAGAAGACAATCAGAAAATATAAGCTATGAAATTTGGTTCGTATTCGGGGAGGGTTTTCATTGAAGTACTTTTATGGAATAATGGCGGTTTTGGGAGTTGTGATACCGTATTCGCAATTTCTCCCTTGGATCATACAGAATGGTCTTGATTTGTCTCAATTAATAGGGGAAATAACACAAACGCGTATTGGATCATTTGCATGGATGGATGTTTTAGTATCAGCAATTGTACTTTTCGGGTTCATTTTCTTTGAAGGCAAAAGAAGTGGTATGAGGTTTTTATGGTTGCCGATTGTCTGTACGCTTGTAGTGGGTGTATCGTTAGGCCTTCCTTTATTTTTATTACTTCGTGAATTAAACAAAGAGAGGAAATTACATGGCTGAGCACATCAATTTGTTAAGCTAAAGGGAAACGTTAGTTCAATGAAACAGGACAGTCTAGGACTTTATTTTCTCGTCCTTGGCTGTCGCTGTTTCAATTTCTAGGGTCAGTCTAATACTTATTTTATGGAGTCTGATGGTATGGCAATTCGAAAAGCCGCGTGGAATAAAAACATCCAGTCTAATACTTTATTTTCCCCTGACACTTCCCCATGATTTTGCCCAATTATCGTTCTCCACTATTATTAGTTTTCCTGTTGTAGAGCCTATCTATAAAACGAACAAGCGCCGCGGCACGTAACAGCCAGCGTTCTTGCCTATTTCGAAAACTGCGGTTAACGCCCATTTAAGATACTCCGGCGAGTTTCGCCCCAAAAACCTTTGCCATCGCTTATGATACGGTTCTCCGTGCTGTCTTTAACGGCAAGTTTTAAGGCCATCCTTTGTGGGATGGCCCTTTCTTCGAACTCTCGTTATTTCAATTAATGTTTTCAGTTAGCAAAATCAAGTGATCTTTTTCCTAATAAATAAAATGGCTTATCATTCCCAAAATGGTGTGCCTGTAAATAAAAACTCTTCCCCATTTGCATACCTGCCAAATTCACGAGCTGCACACTTCTTCACATGCGTCGGCAGCCAATTGTTCGATTCAGGCACACCGAGAGCGTTCCTCATCCCGATTAGCACTAGTGCAATAAATGATGCTTCTATTTGTGTCACATGATCATTCGGTAACGGAAAGTGCTCTCCATACCAATCAAGGTACTGCTGTCTAGCATTGGGGTGAATAAAAGAGAATGTGATGGCCAAGTCAGTGAGAAAAAAACCGAATCCACTCGCGCCAAAGTCAATGGGATTTGCAACACCATCTATAAATACAATATTGGGAGGAACGATATCACCGTGCAATACGCCCCAAGTCAACTTATTTTTAGGAAGAGTGTCGAGCAGGTCCATTGCTTTTTCCCCAGCGGCTTCAAGTATCTGAACATCATCTGCATCTAATAGCCCTTCCCGCACCCCCTGCCTGATCAAATCCAGAGCATTCTGTATGCGTTCACGATTAACCGTTGGACGGATAAAGGATGAAGGAGGCTGCCACTTACTGGCATGATCGTGCAAAGCTGCTGTCATTTCAGCAGTGGATTTTAATTCTTGTTCATTGGTAAAGTACGGCTTTTGCTCGCCTGCCACCCAACTGATCATCGTGCAATTCATATCGCCCACCTGCGTAACATACGACCCTTGCTGATTGCGTTTAGGTACAGGGAGGGTGAGGCTAGTATCACGATTAAGCGCATCCAGCCATACCAACTCGGAATCCAGCACATCTAGGCTCGTCCACATCTTTTCAAGCGTATTGCTTTTAGATTCGTGAACACGCAGGCTGTATAATCCCCGACAGTTATCTTCAATTTTGAAAACCGCAGCACCGCTTTGAGCTATTGGCGATACGGATACAACGTTTAGATCGTACTGTGCAAGCGCATGCTGCGCAATGATTTCATTATCCATTCTGTTCACACTTTCCATAGGAAATCGCCCCCTAACACTAAGGTAATGATATGGTATAATTATAGGTAATGGTGGAAAATAGAGCCTTGCAAATCTTGCACAGAAATATCATGGTTGCCAGTATCTAAACGCAGGTTGGGCAAGTGATAGTTCCTTGCTGAAGTTCTGTCAACGCCTCATCAATCCTATTCGCATTGTAGACTGGCCTATGTAACTCTAATGGTTTTAATGTTTGTGAAAACTCATGTAATTCGGCTAAATTTTCTCCTAATTTATAGATAATCTGATCAATGTTTTCTTAATCCATTCCGTGTATGCTGTAATCCTGAAAGCCGCCTGATATTGGCTTGTGGATACGTAACAAGTAACTTCTGTTGTCGGGCTTATTTGTTATTTTAAAGTAATGTTTTCATTATGCCTAATGAATTCAATAATTGGCTCAATCAAAGAATAGTGTAATTATACTCTCTCTGCTTCACTAATCATAATATTCTTCTCCTTCTTTCATATGCTAAAACAATCACTAACATTGTATCAGTTGTTGATAGAGATTCGTTGGGAAATAATATATATATTTGAACTATCCTGACCATTCGTTCAATAAAATGAGCAGGCTGCCGCGGCTCCTGCTCATTTTTCAACTATTGTTCTTTCCGAATAAAAACGAGAGACAGCAATGACTATTCATTCAAATACGTCATTACCCTGTTCTGGATCAACTTGCTTACTTCCTCCGCCGACTTCTGTCCGCTCATGTAGGTTCGTAATTCTTCCATGGCAAACGATTTAATTTTTATATCTCCCGCTGTATTTACCCCCGCTTCCTCCAGGAACCTTTTCAGTAGATTGATACGCTCATCCAACAATTTCTCGTCTGATCCATCGGGGAGCTCGATTTTACCATCCTGGATTTGTTGTTTCACTGTATTGAGCTCCTTTTCAGTCACTGCTTTATTAAGAGGGAATCCACTCATTTCAGGGGATGACTGCATTTCCTCCGACAATAAAAATTTCATGAACTCCCAAGCTTCTTGCTGAACCTTCGACTTGCTGTTAATCCCGAATGTTGAATATGAATCGAACGAACCTCCTCGAAATGTGCCGCTTTCGGTCGGTTTCCGCAACAGCTGCGTATTAGGCTTAAGAAGTTTGGGTAAAGATTCTTTCGGACTATTAAGATTAAGGTCGGTGAATAGCCCTTTATCAAGATCTGCAAGCTCTCCGTTACTAAGAATTCCCTCATCGTACATGGATTTGACTTGTTTCATTTTATCTATGAACATCTTAGAATCAAACTTCGCTTTGTGCTCTACCGGTTGAACCAGCTCTGAGTAGTTTTCTTCAAAAAAATCGTTCAGCAATTGCGTCGGAAATGCACTGATCATCCCGAAATAATCTGAATCGGCTTTCTCATTCACCTTCAATGTAAAGTTCTTGAAATCATCCCATGTCCAGGACGTATCATTAATGGATACGTTCGCTTTCTCTAGCAGATCGGATTTTCCTTGCATGGCGGAGGTTGAGAAAGAGACCGGCATCGCATAAAGTCCATCACCGGTTTGTGAAGCTTCCATTATATTTTTATAGTACTGATTTTTATCGAACGCCGAATCTTTTGACATTAGCCCATATAAATCGACCAACATGTTTTTCTGAACGAACTTATCGACAGGTAGGTATCCCATCGCGATGATGTCTGAAGCATTCCCTGCAAGAGCCTCAGTGGTAACCGTTTGAACGTATTTGTTCAAATCAATGACCCCACCCCCTGACGGCAAGCTAAGGTTTTCTTTGAAATCAATGTTAATATTCGGATGTGTCTCCTCGAACTTAAGTGCTGCCGTTTCCAGGAATCGATCCTTTGTCGTTACGGAAATCGTAACTGTTTTCTTCTCACCCGAGACATCCTTACTCGACTCAGAACTGCCGCTTGCACATGCTGACAACAATAAACATGTACCTAACAAAATAATTACTAATCTCTTCATATCGATCATCCCTTTCAATTCAATCGTATACGATTACCATCCTGTAATGGATCGCTCGATTCTACAATGATGTCTTCATCAGGTGATAGTCCGTCAAGAATAATTATTTCATCCTCATTCTCCTTTCCTGTCTGCACATATACCTTTTGCGCTGTATACGTATTGCCGAGCGGACTTCGGTTTGCGTGAACGATAAATAGATAGCTCCCCTGTCCGTCCTTTTTAAGCAATTCTTTGCGAATGACAAGACCTTGCTCCTTCGCTTGTTTCATAACATTCACGCTTGCCTGCTCGCCTCCCTGCAGCTCCCCTCCTGATACATCTACCTTGATGGACGCTTGCGTCAAGGTTCCGTTACCAACTGTTTCACCTCCCGGGCTACTTTTTTTATCGCCACTGTTTCCCGGCGGACCTGATTGGATGTCGGCAATCGAGCCTTCCAAGCGCTGAGTTTTGTTTCCCTTAATTTCAATGTCAACTTTATCCCCTATTAGCAATAGAGCGGCTGCAGCTGCATTCGTCTCGAACGTGATTTGAAATCCTTCCTTACTATTGACAAGGCTCAGAAGCAGCTGTCCTGGTGAAGCCCTCTCGCCCTTCTCAACCTTAATATCTTCCACTTTTCCGTCAAATGGAGCAGTGATTGTCCGGTTGCGAGCGATATCCCTTTTCATGCTTTCAATTTTACGCTGTGCCATCTCCCGATCCACTTGATCGATTTCCAAGTCTCGTTTAGCTTTATGTATCTCCTCCTCGTTCCCACTCCACTGTGCCGAAACAAATCGCTCTTTCAACAAATCACGGTTCAAGTTCTGTTTCTTCAATTGATCTTCCGCATCGAGCAGCAGTTGCTCCGCCTCCGTACTGTCGAATGTAATAAGCACCTGTCCTTTTTTTACAGTGTCATTGTCGTGGACATGCAGGGCGGCGACCCTCCCACCGCTGTCGCTGCTCAATTCCTTCATCCTCCGTGGAACAATTACCCCGTTGCCTTCAATGCTATTAGATAATGCTTTCTTAACTGCTCTATCTGTCGTTACTTTCGGCAGCGCCACCGTTTGGAGCGTATTGCTGAGCAGCGTCAGCAGCAACAGCACACTCATAAAAACCCCAAAAATGACTGCAATTACCCGATTTCGCTTGGCAGCATTTTTTTCGTTATGAACCTGCATCTCGTTCCCCCTTACCCTTTAATTCCCGACAACTGAATGCCTTCAATGAAGTAACGCTCTGCGTATAAAAACAGCAGCAGCATCGGCATCATGTACACAACTGAAGCAGCGAAGGCTACACCACGTGCATCTGCACTAATCTTCGACAAGTATACCGATAACGGCTGCTTGAGCCCATCTTGCAAAAAAATTAGCGGTTGTTCGACCATATTCCAATTATCAACAAACAAAAGAATAACGAGTGCTGCAAACGCTGGCTTTACCATCGGCATGATAATAGATAAAAAAATCCGAGCCTGACTGGCTCCATCAATTTTAGCCGCTTCGATATACGAATAAGGAATATTGAGCATGAATTGGCGGAGCAAAAATACGCCAAACGCTGCAAAAATCCCCGGCAAAATGATAGCCGCATTGCTGTTCATGAGTCCGAGTTTATCAATCACGATATAGTTTGGTACCAATGTCACTTGGAACGGCATCAGCATCGTAAGCAAATAAACAAGAAACAGCTTGTCCCGACCTCTAAACTGCAGCTTGGCGAACGCATAAGCCGCTAACGAGGCAACAATCGCTTGACCTGCTATTATCGGTACGACAAGAAGGACGGAATTCCAGAACATGTGTAGAAATGTAGGTGTATGGATTAATACTTTTCCATATTGCTCTAGTGATACCCAATCTGGAATCAGCTTAACGTTGGCGAACTGATCGGCAATATTGGCAGTCTTTCCAAGCGAGTCATAGTTCAACCTGATTTCCTGTTCCGTCATTAATGAATTGGTTACAGTCAACACGATTGGTGTAAGCAGTATAAGCGCAAAGGCGACTAGAAAAAACGTCTTCAGTTGCTTGATAAGCATTGGTGCAATTTTCATAAATTCCTCCTTTCGCTACCCATCCATGAAATTTCGAAATCTGCGTTCCATGGCAAAAAGTACAGTTACGAGGAACAATATACTGCCAGCCGTTACAACGGCAGCGGCGGTCAGCTTCTGCATGTCCAATGATAAGAACATATTGTTCATGTAGTGCTGCAGCATATAGAGACTGTCATGCGGATAATTCCCGGCAATCAGGTAAGTCTCCCGGAACACCTTAAAGGAATTCACAATGGACATCAGAACAACAAAGATAGTCGTTGGTAGCAGGTAAACTAACGTAATATTCGTGAACTTGCGGATGGGCCCCGCGCCTTCCACGTCAGCCGTTTCGTAATAATCGTTTGGTATATTTTGCAAACCGGCTAAAAATAAGATGATATTATACCCAATGTTCTTCCAAATGTAGACTACGATGATCACACCACGGGCCCACTCCGACTTCATCCAGTCAATGCGATCAATCCCGAAGCTATTCAAGATGGCGTTGAGAGTTCCATTCCAATCAAACAGCACTTGCCACACGAGAATAATGGAGGCTACTGGAACGACAAGAGGCATGACATATGCCGTACGCAGCCAATTGCGAATGTACACGTTATGATTCAACAGTATCGCGATAACGAGAGAAATGATAAGAATTAGCGGTACGCTTATACCGGTGAACAAAAGCGTATTGTTGACCGCTTTGTTAAATGATGCACTAGCGAACAATTGTTGATAGTTCGCAAAACCAGCAAAGGAACCGTCTGTATTAGCGTCCTGGAACGAGTACATGACGCCCATTCCAAAAGGAATCAAGTAAAAGATCGAAAAACCAATCAAGCTTGGTGCCAAGAAATATAAGGCGGTCGCCGTATCCTTGCTAAGCCACTGTCGAAGTCTCATGCGAACCCCCCCTTCTTTTTTTCACAGATGATGTTTCTTTCTCCGGGTGGTGTTATTGTTATTAGCATAAGGGATCAACATGGAGTTCATATGGAGTATATGTGGGGGTTATGTGGAGTTCATTTCAACATAAAAAAAAGAGAAGCCCTAAAGTCAGGAATCTTCTCTTTGAAACTTCATTTGAAACAAAACGCCTTTTTTCGTATTTGTAATGGAATATTCAATATGGTGTAAATCCAAGATCTGCTTCACGATATATAAACCAAGTCCGCTTCCGCCGGTATTGCGGTTTCTGGATTTCTCAATTCGATGGAATGGTTCAAAGATTTCGCTTAGCTGATTATCAGGAATCGATGCGCCTGTATTCAGTACTTGAAAAACAACATGATCCCTAACACTCTCCAAACGTATGGCCACTCGCTCCCCGGATGTTGAATATTGAATAGCATTCTGAATGACGTTCGTTATTGCTTTTTCAATAAGATTGCGGTCTGCTCGAACCCATAAGGAATCCACGATATTCGTTTCAACCACCATAGACTTGGCATTGCTCGCATATTCAAGACGACGCATACTATTCTGTACGAGGTTCGATATATTTACTAACTCCAATTGAGGTTCGAATCCAGCGGATTCCAGCTTGAAAATGTTCAGCAGCTCATGAACGAGCTTCTCCATATCTTTCATAATGACATACGAACGCTGCAAATACTTGTCTCGATCCTTGTAAGCACCAATGTTATGAATCATCCCCTCAATTTGTCCCGAAACAGCAGTAATCGGTGTTTTCAACTCGTGGGACACAGTGGCGATGAATGCACTGCGTTTGCCTTCTAATTCTCGCACCTTGTCAATTTCGATGGACAATTGTTGATTCGCTTGCCGAAGATCTGTCATCGATTCCTGCAAATTGCACGACAGCCGGTTCAAGCTGCGGGACAGCTCGCCAATCTCATCATCGGAATCAATCGTACTGGTGCGGGTAAAGTCAAGATTGGCCATCCGTTCGGCCACTCGATTCACGTTAAGCAATGGTCGGGAAATCAATCGGGAATATATCGCAGCTCCCATTATCGAGATCAACAGTATGAGCACCAATACATAAGGCGCGAACTGAAGCATCGCTTGGGAAGCCTCATTTATGGGCTGAAGCGTAGCAAGCATGAGCAGCGTATATGTCCCCTCTTGTAGGGAAATTTGTCTTTCTGAGCTATAAACTTCCGCGGTCTGCTTTATTTTATCGATATTTATTGCGAATTTTAGATCCTCATCCCCAGTTACAATAGAAGAGAAAGGGACTACATCAAATTTTAGATCCTCATCCCCAGTTACAATAGAAGATAGAGGGACTACATCAATGATTGAAGGGAGATAAACGATACGTTTGCTTTCATTCACCACGGCTAATGAAACATTCTGCTGCAGCGTAAAATTGTCCAGATCCTTTTTTGCCTCAAGTAAGCTCATCTGCTCCGTTTCCGAAATCAATTGATCCAGAGCCTTATTGAGCGTGTTCACTTTATACTGATGATAGAAAGTAGGAAGAAAGTAGTAGAAAATGACGAAAATGAGAAACGTGCTTGCAATCAACAACGCATTTGTAATAATAAATATCTTATAGGTAATTCCTTTGCGTCTTATTCTACTCATCAAATTTATATCCTATTCCTTTTACTGTTTTAATGTATGGAACCCCTATTTTTTTGCGCAAGTTTTTGATATGCGTATCGACGATCCGATCGTCCCCTAAGTATTCGAGTCCCCAAGCCTGATCCAGTAAAGCTTCCCGTGTAACAACACGGCCGTTGTTTTCCAAAAGAAAGCGAAGAATTTCAAATTCTTTGGTAGTCAAATCAATCTTCTCGTTGCAGACTAAAACAGTATACCCATTTTTGTCTAACGCTATTTCTTTAAATCGAAGAACATCAGATTTGTTTACATTCACTCTCCTTAATGAAGCTTCCACTCGTTTAATAAGTATATTATATGAGAATGGCTTCGTAATGTAGTCATCTATCCCAAGATCAAAACCTTTAATTTCATCATTCTCATCAGCAAGAGCCGTCAACATTATTATTGGTACGGAAGGAGATAGGTTCCGTATCATTTTGCAAGCCTGATACCCGTTCAACTTAGGAAGCATGACATCCAAAATGACAAGATCATATTCAAAATCTTGAAATAAACGAATCCCCACCAGTCCATCGTCCGCTACATCCACTCGGTAATTATTAGCGCTCAAAAACTCCTTGATCAGTTCCTGTATATCGAAATCATCTTCAATAACTAGTATTTTCTTCATGTTTGAGCTACACCTCGACATTCATTTCCATTCGTGCTCACTATTATATATCTATCTTTAGTCCTTCTTCAACTTATTGCAAAAGAGGATTTCCCTATGATAAACTTACCTGTTTTGGGCAAAAAAAAGGAGACACAAAAAGAAACACGTATCCCGTGTGTTATTTTGGTCTCTTATATCAAGCCCTATTTTTATTTGCTAAGGTTTAGCAGCTCCTTTTAAATAGAGTCATTGAAGCCATCGCCGCTCGTTTCATGGGCATGTCCTGCGGGCCTACCTGCCTTGCGCCTTTTCGTCCCTTAATGTCATACAAGTGCTTGAGGCATGAGCGATGAGTTTACCGTTCTCGTCAGTAATATTGCATTGGATGAACCCGATGGTTTGTCCTCGCTTATACAGCGTAGCTTGGGCCTTAATTTTGGCGTTCCACACAGGTCTAAAAAAGTTTACTTTCATCTCGATCGTGGTGAAGGTTTCGTCTTTTTGCAAGGTAGAGCCGTAGGCAATGCCCATGGCCATGTCGGCAAGAATGCCGATGATGCCGCCGTTGCATGTGCCTTGCGGATTCGCATGTTGTTCCGAAGCCTGCATTTCATACGTGGCCTCGCCCTCTTCTACGCTAATTAGCTTCAGTCCCATAAGGCGCTCAACGGGAGACTGCTCCAATTCTCCGTTCAGCACTTTCCGATAATGCTCAAGAATGGTCATTTTGCATATTCACCTGCTTCTTTCCTCTGTCTCTGAATCAAATTATTCATCACCAGCGCGATGATCACGATGAGGATCCCTGCCAACTGCAACCTTCCGACTTCAACGCCCTGGAGGGCACTGATCGCGACTGTCGTAACAGGGACGATATTCATAAAAAGCATGCCGTTCTCCGGCTTCAAAATTTTATTGCCGACGTTCCACGTGAACACGGCAAGTACACCTGCGATCAAGATCATATACAGCAGTTCCGACCCTGCGCTTCCGATCCTCTCCGCGCTTGGCATCGTCAAGGCTCCGAAAACCGTTGCCGACAGCACGATTAAAATATTCATCAAGGATCCGAAGCACGTTGTCAAAGCGGTGTAACGAAGCGGCGACCAGCCAGCAAATTGACTGCCACCCATCGTATAGACGACCCAGCATAGAGCACCGAGCATAATCAGCAGACTGGCGCCAATATGCTCTTTGGTTTGAACGATCAGGGAGGGATCTCCATTTGTTATGACTAGCAGTGCGCCTGAAAGCGCAATGAAAATTGAAATAAAAGTAGACAGCTTGGGTTTACTTTTATTCATAGCCCAATTTACGCACGTCGTCATTAGTGGCATTAACGCCATGATAACGGAGGCAATGATTGCGCCTGACGGTCCGCTGAGCTGTTGTCCGACAAAGGTAAGAAAACCGAAGCCCGAAAACCCTGCAGCGCCAAAAAACAATAATTTCCAGGATTTCCCCTCCAATCGGAGAACGTTCTTCCCTTCGAAAACGATCAGCATTCCCAGAAGAATGAGGCCCGCACATATGTAGCGAATCGTAGTGAAATAGAACGGATCGAGAACCTTCAAAGCAACTTGCATGACGGGAAACATGCCTCCCCACGCCAGCACAGGAATCAAACAATAGGTGATACCCGTTAGTAAAGTGTTTCTGTTCATACTCAAAACCTTCTTTCTTGTGCTGCGCGGATTTTCCGGCGGACTTGATCAGAACCTCCTTTTTTTCCATCATAAACGAATGTGAATAGAACAGATCGAGTGGACTAGAACAGAAGGCGGAAGTTTCCTGTATAATAGAGACACATGGGCAAGTGCGTATTTACGGGTTAATGATACTGGGGGCAAAACATATGAAAAAAACAGTTCTTTCAAGCGGATGTGCAGGCAAACTGTTTGAACAAATCTATGACTATATTCTGGATCGGATCCGTCGAGGAGAATGGAAGCCGCGGGAGAAGCTTCCCTCCATCCGCTCGCTGGCGATGGAATTCAATGTGCATCGACTGACAGTCTTTAAAGCTTATCAGCTACTGAAGGAGAATCGGATCGTCGAAGCGAAGGACAAATCCGGCTATTATGTGAGACCGGACAGCAGTCTTCCTGTAGATTCGCTGAATAATCCGATCATTTCCGCTTACGTACATGAAAGCCATCTTTCTGAAATCCATCAGGTGCAAGCCGAATATGTACTGTCGAGATCGCTGCTCGACCCGAACCTGCTCCCCAATCTTTATTTTTCGGAATATGTGAAGCAAGTGTTCGATTTGTATCCCAAAATGCTCGGCACCTACTTTACCGCGCAAGGAGACCAGGAGCTGCGGGATGCGTTGTGCCATTACTTTACCGATTGCCATAGGTTTCACTTGTCTGCAGACGAATTGTTGATCACTTGCGGATCGCAGGAGGCCATGGATTTGGTTGCCAGAGCGCTGATCAAGCCGAGAGATGCCGTTATGTTGGAGCGTCCTACCTACAGCACGGCGATTGATATTTTCAGAAGACAAGGCGCAGCTATCGTTCCGGTCGAGATCCACCCGTACGGCTACGATCTGGAGCAAGTAGAGAAGCTGATGCAAGCCTACAAGCCGCGGCTGTTTTATCTGAATCCCACCTTTCAAAGTCCAACAGGCTATATCGTACCCGCCGAACAAAGGAAAAGGCTCGTTGAGCTTGCCGAGCGGTATCAATGTCTGCTATTAGAGGATGATCCTTACCGCGACATTTATTTTGGCGAAGAGCCGCCAATGCCTCTTTTTGCTTACGATACGGCAGGATGGGTCATTTATCTTCGCAGCTTCAGCAAATATATCGCTCCCGGCCTCGGCATCGCCATCGCTGCGTGCCGCCCTTCTATCATGAACTACCTGATAAAAGCCAAATTGTTGTCGGACAGTGGGACGCCTTTGGTGAATCAGAAAATTTTTCTGCATTATTTTTTCTCTGAGCGGCTGCAGCAGCATATGGAGAAGCTTCGCATTGCGCTTGCGGTCCGCAAGGATATCGTAGAACAGGAATTGTCCGCTACCGACTGGCAGTGGAACTCCCCTGCAGGCGGATTCAACTTATGGGTGAAGCTTCCGGAAACGGTGGAGATTGAACGTTTACTCAGTACATGCATCAAGCAATCAATCACCTTTGTGCCCGGAGCGATTTGCGATCCGCTCAAGGAGTACAAATCATGGATACGCCTCAGCTATTCCTATCTGAATGAGCAGCTATTGAGAGAAGGCATCCAGAGGCTTGTGGAATTGGCAGACGGGGACAGCGGTTCATCTAAGAAACAATAATAAGACGAAAAAAAGCGCCGCGGCGCATAACAGCCAACCTTTTACCCGATTCAAGGCTACGACCAACATGCACAGAAGGCTACCGAAGTAATCGGCGGCCTGATTGTCAGTTATTCAACTATCGTTTCCCGTTGACTTAATCATTACCGAATTCGGGACCTTTCCGATTAGACTCGGGCCGATGACGTGTTCAGTGCACGGCGCCGCGGACGAGAGCCCTTAGAGCCTCCTCGTCATTATGTTCGCCTTTGGGAAAAACGATGGCCCGCACTCAGGGTTCTTTGAGAATCTAAATATTAAAAAATAGTTGGTACCAAGCCCCCATCCATTCGAATTGGGGATCCTTTAAATGCAGATGCATAAGGGCTACATATAAATGCAGCCAGTCTGCCTATTTCGCTCGGTTTGATAAATCGTTGGATTTCAGACTGAGGCAAGTTCGTTTCCATAAAGTTCCTCTCTTTTTCTGAAAACGTCATATCTTCGTTAGAATAGATCCCCTCAATAATTTGCAGCACATTTTCAGAAAGCGTGGGGCCTGGCATGATTGTATTGACTGTAACTTCGGTTCCTTTTGTTAATTTGGATAAGCTTTTGGATAAGGATAATAGCATGGATTTGGTTATGCAGTACTGTGGCATTAGTCCCGAGGGCATAACTGCTTCTTCACTCGAGATAAAGATAATCCGGCCATAGTCATTCTTCAGCATTTTGGGTAGATAAAATTTGCACAATCCATTTGCAGCAAGCACATTGGTACGGAAATAGGTTTCCCATACTTCGTCGCTAACATCGTCATATTGCATAATCTCATACTTGCCCATATTGTTAACCAGAATATCGACATCAGGAAATTTTACAAACAACGCTTCTCTTTGTTGAATATCCACAAGATCAGCAGCCGCATTCTGAGGGGAGGTAGCCGGGAAATCGGATTTGATTTGGTTTACAGTTCGTTCGACTTCTTCGTAGTTCCGGCCATTGATAAGTACGTTGACACCTTCTCTAGCAAGTTCAATTGCAATCGCCTTGCCTATGCCTTTCGTAGATCCTGTAACTAACGCTGTTTTATTCTTTAACCCCATATCCATCGGACATTTCCCCTCTTATCAAAATATTCCCATTCCTTTGTGCTCCGGGTAGTGATTATATTACCTTGTCTGTTCGGTTCAGTAACTAGTACACTGCGCCAAAATTCTTGTATAACACGCCAAACAAAAAAACAAGTAACATACTAGCTCACTATGGAATGGGCTGGGTGGGTAAGGGGATCTATTAATTAATCGTAGGGATGCTTAACCGCCCTTCTGAAAGCGAGGTTGTATCTAAATATTGATTACGCCAATTGGTAGGAGTCTCGCCTTCCCAAATGCGAAAAGCGCGGTAAAACGAGTTCTGATCTTCATACCCAATCAAGAAAGCCACTTCCTTAATATCAAGCGAGGAGTCCGCCAAGTACGCTCGTGCCTGCTCATGTCTGGCTTGTGTCAACAAGTTCTTGAAGCTGGTGTTCTCGTCAGTAAGCCTACGCTGCAAGGTACGATCGCTCATCCCCAACTCTTTCGCGACAGAATGAATGTCGGGGCGTCCACTTGTGAGGCTGCGTTTCATGATCCATTTCACCATCTCTTTAATGGAGCGATTCCGCTGATGTCCATCCAACGATTGGTCTAGAGCAGGGGTCAAGATCTCCAGCAGCTCTTCGTTGTATGAGGCAAAAGAGCGGTCCAGATCTCTTCGATGCAGTGTCAACCGGTTATTTGGGGCTTCAAGCTGGATTGGGCAGCCGAAGTATGCTTCAAGGACCTGCACATCACCTATAGGGTGCATAAATTCGACCGATTGTGCCGTCACACGTTGACCTGTGCCCCGGCGCCCCAGTTCCATAAGAAAAGCCAGCGTAATGCCAGCCAGTATTGGCGGACCGGGCTGCTCGGCGTGCAGCCATTCCATTTCAATGGTACATTGTTCTCCCTCTTCGTTGATGCTTAAGCTTTCGGGGGGACACAGAATTTTGTATCGAGCCATTCTGTGTAGAGCATCGCGATAATCACGAGCATGGTAAGTTGCTAAGACAGGTGGTGGGTACTTCGCTGTTTCGAATATACTCACAAGCTGGATGATGCCTTTGGCAGTATCACCAATAAGATCGGCATAAGCCTGCCAAATCGCGAAATATTGCGCGGTAGTGACTACCGGTTCATTGACAATGGTAAGCGGAAGTCTTGCTCTACGTGCTACGTCGTGGGCCGCAATCCCTAATTGACGTAAGCCTGCCCAAAATCCTAGGGGCATCTTAATAAGGTCAGTGGCATGAGATTTCATAACATTTGTTCCTCCTTAAGCGTTGAACCTTTCGGCAAACTCCACCCTGATTTATCTTTTACCAAAAGCACCACGTCATCTTTTATAATCACGATTCCAGCCGCAAGATTATGGGCCAATATTCTTCCAACCCCATATATGGTGATAAAAGTGTATATCAGTTGAATTATTACATAAAATTAGGGAGGATTAGGTGACGATTCTAAGAATATTTCAACTAAACTGACCGTTCGTATTAATAAAATGAGCAGGCTGCCACGGCTCCTGCTCATTTTAAACTATCGTTTTCCGTTAGTTCAACCCCGAGTTTCACTTTCACTTAGATAGCTAGTTAATCCAAAAATCGGCTTAAACGCGTTCCGTGACTTTTTCATTTTTTTCAAGCCTTCTTTGGAGTCCCAAATTAACACTGTCTTTCCTAACCAAATTCTTAAATAGATGGAGTGAAATATAACTGGCTTAATAATTCCCTTTTGCTCAATTTCTGACCCATCAGCAAGTTCTGTTTCCGTTCGAACTATCCAGGTATTACCTAAGCCTACCTCAATATATTTCAAGCAAAGTCTACCTCCCATTAGGAGCCCTATAAATGATCATTCATATGGACTGAGAAATAAGTATCAGCTCTCAGCAGGGGAGCGTTTCTTGCGAAGCTGGCGCAGCGCTTGCTTGGCATTGTAGGCAACGAGTTCGTCTTTGTGGTCGAGCAGTTGTACGATCCGTTCTTCTGTTTCGGGGACTCCAAACTGCGCCAGACTATAGAGCATGTTGATGAGCGAAAAAGGGCTCGCCTCTGTACGGCTTGCGTTAACTGCGATGTCCACAAGATTTTCATCACGGCCGATCAGCCATAACGCAAGTGCAATGTCAACCTTCATCCCCCCTTCGGCTCCAGGAAGTAGCTCGTACAAAACGTCTCTCGCCTTATGCGATCGCAAATAGCCAAGCGCCATGACCGGCCAGTTGTCACGCAGGCTTACGATGCGGAGAAGCTCTTCTTCCGCTGCCCGACGTTCTTCCGCTGTCATGCGGTCGAACAATTCGAGCGGCGGCCCGTCTTTTCGCTTCTCCCAGGTCGGGGCATCCAAAAAATAAGTGACAAACTTCTGATATACTTTCATCTCTATCCTCCGTGCTGCGGATTTCTCGTCCTCAAATTAGCGTGATAAACCTCGTACGAAAAATGAAGAAAGGTCTCCAGTGAGGCTCAACTAATAAATGCTATGTACATTTAATATAATCAACAAATGTTTCCAAAGGCTTTATGTTTGATGGGCTAATTTCCTTTGGCAAATTATCAATATCAAACCATTTAAGTTCTAAAGTTTCGTCGGTTTCTGATAATAACTTCCCTGAAAAATCATTACACACATAAACGATTCCGATTAAGTATACTTCATCGCCGTTGGGGTATGTATACATCCTATCATCGCCTGAAAAAATCCCTAAGAGCTCGAGTTTATTGGCAACTAAGCCTGTTTCCTCAAATAGCTCACGTTTTGCGGCTTCTTCGACTTCTTCACCCATTTCAACAACACCACCATGCAATGCCCAACACAAATTATCTTTTCGCTTCTGCAAAAGCACTTTCCCATCTTTATAAACGAAGACACCCGCACCCACAGCAATTAACCTGTCATGACCAATTTTTTTTCGTATGTTTTGTATGTATCCCATCGCTATTCCACCTTTCGACATTTAGTCAGCAACCTTGAATCCGAGCATAGCCGTTAGCTTAATTAACTATTATTTAATCTTATCTAAATGAATGCCTAAGTAGCTAAAAAGTGTTGGATTCTCATCAATATCAAACCAAAAATAATCATAAATCCAACCATTATCTTCATCGTTACTTTGGACTATATGGGTGAATTGGTCTGGGCATGTAGCATTCATTTGATAGTAATAACGCTTAACGTTGCTCTTAAGCTTCTCTGAGTAGTAGGAGTATTCGCCAAGTAAAATAATATTTGATACATTGCTGATACCTGTCTCTTCCTTAACTTCTCTCTGAATAGCTCTAAGCAAATCCTCATTTTCCTCAACTGTTCCCCCAGGTACTTGAAGTCCTAGATGTTCAAACCCTTTTTCCTTAAACACTAACAACTGTTGTTTTTTATTATTCAATCGGGTTATATAGGCTGTAACCTTATATACAGTTTTAATCTCCATGTTCACAACCTCCACCTATTCACAACTAAACCAATAATATCATTAACTCAACTTTCGCACTTCATTAAACTCGTTCAGCCCAGAGCAGATTAAAAAAAGTAACTGGATAATTACTGCAATAAGAAAAATACCGCTCATTGTGGACCATTTCACAATCTGCTTCTCACTTGGTTAAAAGCACACACGGCCAATCGACAGCCTCTTATAGGACGACTAAAGGGATTTCTTGCATTTAGTTTCTCTGTCTTTCAGGAATCAAGAGGCACTACATGCATTTTCTCCCTTTAGTTTGCAGCAAAATCACGAATCCCGTTCAAATCGGCTAAACTAAATGCAGGTTTTGCATTTAGATCGTGAATCGTCTGCTTATCCCTAGCAACTAACTACATAAAATGCAGTTGCTACCCCATACTACTGCACGGCATCATCAGGGGGGATAGTGATTTGGCTGCCCTCCATTTCATCCTCCCTATGCTGACGATTAGGGCTAATGAACTTGAGACACGCTATTGAGCGAAAAATCGACTTGCTCCGCGTGTAACGAACCGGAGACACGCTATTGCTGGAAAAAAGGCGGGGAAGGGGCCAATTTTCGGTGAATAACGATCAGTAGATTCGTTACAGCTCACAAGGTCCCATTTTGAGCTGGATAAGGATTGTCAGGTTCGTTAGCGGCCCTTGCTGCCCCCTTAGCTTAATAAAACGAACAGGCGCCGCGGCTTGTAACAGCCAACGTTCTTGCCTATTACGAAAAACTGCGGTTAACGCCCTTTTAAAAAAACTCCTGCGACTTTCCCCAAAAAAACGTTGTCGTCACTTATGGTACGGTTCAGTTTAGCGGGTCTATCGGCGAAAAATCCGCCGCGGCACATAATTGCCAACCTTCTTAGCTCAGTTTCGTTACTCCCCTGGATGCCAATCAGAGGACAAGACTGCGCGGTGTGAATTCTTTGAGTCCCTTGCGCAGAATATAGCGATGATCGCACCATTGTAACGGGGGTGTCCATTCGTAGGCATACAGGTAACCTCCTCGACCGGATTGCCTCTATGTTCTCATGTGAACGCGCAATTGAAGACGGATTGGATGCCATCTTAATTATCTAGTAGACGTCCATTATCATTCCATTGACCGTACATTTTGTTTTCTCTCGTGTTTGCTATGAATTTGTCTAATCTGCTCTCGAATAATTCCGGTTGATTTTTTATGCTTTGTATCGTATCGATCCGAACTCTTTTATAAAGATTCGGAAATGCCTTGAAATTCTCATATACTTGCTTTTCCTCTTTCAGCCTTTGCTGTATAACCGAATCGATTCGAAAAGAATCGTAATTCATATCAGGAAGTACCTTTCTTCCTTCGTCTGTCATCAACCCCAACTTTTCGAGGCGGCGGACACGTTCTTTATTCAATTCTGTCCATGAGCTTTTTTTGCTTCGAGGGGACAGTCTCTGAGCAAGCTCCGTTTCAGATATTTTCTTCTTGACTCCATCGATCCATCCAAAGCACAAAGCTTCCTCGACCGCGTCCAAATATAAGAGCGTATCCGATTTGGGCGTCATACTAACCAAGACCCAACAAAATTTTTCAGTCTTACTATTTCCCTGTAGCCAAAACCTCAACTCTTCTCTCGATTTTACCGGAATTAAATTATCCATTTCCATATTTGAAAAAGAATTTCCTTTCTACATCGGTGCATAAAAAAATGGCCTTCAGTTGCAAGACCATTTTTCAGAATGAGCTACTGTTTGTTGGATATTACGTTATCAAGAAACTGATCTGCGTCGCTATTAAATTTCCAGTTTATCCCAAATTTATCAACTAGCATTCCAAAGCACGAAGACCAAGGAGTATTGGATAACGGCATGATGACATGGCCGCCAAGGGACAAATGATTAAAGTATTCTTCCAGTTTTTGCTTATCATCCATGACCAGACTAATCAGAATATTATTCCCTTTCACCAGCTCGCCTGTTACCGCCTTCATTGAAGGTAAAATGTCCGACATCATGATTTTCCCGCCTGCAAATTCTATGGAAGACTCCATGATCATATTTAACTCATTTTCTGGCATTGGGTAGTTTGGATCTTGCGGGATATCCCCAAATTTCACTTTTTTTACTTCAATTGCGCTTAAAGCCTCCGTATAAAATTCAATCACTTGTTCTGCAATTCCATCAAAGTTTAAATATGCAATAGCTGCCATAAAGCATAACCTCCTTCTTGTTATAAATGTAGTATAATTTATAAGAGGTGACAGCTGTATGTCACCGTTTTATACTGAAGTAGAAAAAAGAGGGGAACCGATGGAAAAGGTTGAGAGATTAATCTCTATCATTATGATCTTACTGAAAAAGGATGTCGTTTCCGCCAAAGAATTCGCACAATTATTTAACGTTTCCAAAAGAACGATTCTTCGCGATATGGAAACCCTGAGTTTATCCAACATCCCGATCTATTCTATCATTGGAATTAATGGCGGCTACGGCATTATGGATGAATACAAGGTTGATAAACGTCTTTTAAGCAGCACCGACTTGGAGAATATATTGACTGCGCTCAGTGGATTCGAACAAATTCTAATTAGTGAAGAAGTTGAAATGACGATCAAAAAAATAGAAGCCATGGTTAGCCCATTGTCTTCGAAAGGTTCAATTCAACTGTCTTTTTATGGTTGGGAGGGTCGGTCTGAGACTCGTCAAATCTTGAAGACATGTCAGGAAGCCATATTAAAGAGAAGATTAGTTTCATTTGATTATATAGATAAGAATGGCACTGCGACGAAAAGAACTGTCGAGCCCTACCAGCTTCATTTTAGCGAAACGAGTTGGTATTTGAAGGGATTCTGTTTACATCGTCAGAGATATAGAACATTTAAATTATCCAGGATCGATCATCTTATTATGGATGAAAACACATTTAACCCTAGAGATGATTTATTGGAACAAGAACATGAAGCAAGTTATCAACCGCAACTAGTCGCTATTAAGGCGTTGATTTCGCCTAGCATAACAGATCAATTCATTGAAAGGTACGGTAGAAAGAGTATTGAAAACTACAGTTCTGAATATTTCTTAGCCACCATCTATGTTCCTCAAAACAGTATTGGCTTTCAATTTTTAGCGAGCTTCGGGACAAATCTGGAAATAGTAGAGCCGAAAACCTATGTTGAAGAATTTCGAGCTTATTTGAATAAAATGGTGGAGAAGTATACTTCAAAAGGCTCCCATTAGCTTCGGCTTAAGTTGGGGCCAAGTTTGTACAGCAAGGTACGCATGCCGCTAAAACCGCATAGGGAATTCTCGTTGCATGCTCACCTTTCACTACTTCCTCTTTGGCCTTTTTTGCTTCAAATAAAATTTCGACCAGCTCTTCCGAAGTCAAAAAAGATTAGCGGTCATCAGGTGTTTTCAAATCATATGCTTGATGTCGGCCAATAATGTAGCGGGCCCCCTTATGAAAGTGTCACATTTTACTCCCTGGAAACGTCTTGTTCGTAAAAAAGTGAGGTGGCCAACATGGGACAGTATGATGCCGTGATCATTGGCGGCGGTCTTACCGGTTTAACCGCATCGATTTATTTGGCAAGGGCTGGATTATCCTTAATGATACTGGAAAAAGCAAATCAACTTGGCGGTCGTGCGCTTACCGTCAAAAAAAGCGGTGTAACGCTTAATTTGGGCGTGCACGCGTTATATCGGGACGGGGCAGGGGAGGAGATTTTGCGCGAAATAGGTGTGGAGCTGAAAGGCGCCTACCCGCCCGCCTCGGCGGGAGCTATGTGGAATAACCGGGTTTATACGTTGCCATCAAAACCATTGGAACTAATCACATCCAGGCTGTTTTCATTCTCGGAAAAGATGGAGCTTGCCTGTCTAATGCTCAAGCTGGGCAAGATTGATCCGAAGCAGATCGGGCAGATCAGTTTGAAGGAGTGGGCGGAAAGGGAAATTCGGAATCCGATGCTGAGGCACGTTGTTTATTCAGTGAGCCGGGCAAACTCTTTCGTTCCTCACCCTGAACTTCATCTTGCGGGTCCTGCCGTGCGGCAGCTTCAGCAAACGTTTGGCGGAAAAGCTTTCTATATCGACGGGGGATGGGGAGCGCTAGTCGACGATTTAAGAGAGCGGGCCGTCCGCGCAGGCGTCGCGATTATTCGGCAGAAAAAAGCCGTCGAAGTTGAACATGACGGGACGGTTCGACGTATCCGGTGTACAGACGGCGATACGATCGAAACTTCTCATGTCGTGATCACTGCTGGTCCGAATGAGGCGTACGATTTGGTCAAAAACGCGGACAGCACATCAATTGCCAAATGGAAAGTCGCCGCAAAACCGATCCGCGCTGCGTGTCTCGATCTCGTTTTGCACCGTCTGCCTGATAAAGGTTCCAACTTTATTGCCGGATTTTGGCTGGATCAACCTATCTTCTATAACTTCCCGTCTACTGTTGCGAAGCTTAGCGATGTCGGCTCTGTCGTTATCCACCTGATCAAACATCTTGGAATGAATGAAAGCCAACCTGAAGCGGACCTGTTGCAGTTGGAAAAAGCAATGGATCTCGTTCAACCCGGATGGCGAAAAGAGGAGATAGCCAGGCAGTTTTTGCCGAATTTAACGGTTGCCCATGATTTCAACACGGTAGATAAAAGCGGTGTTTATCACGGTCCGGCGATTCCGGAAATACACGGACTGTATGTGGCAGGAGATTGGACGGGGCATGGAGAACTATTGGCTGATGCGTCGTTTGCCAGTGCCAAACGAGCGGCTCAAGCGATCATTGCCGACAATCGTTCTAGAGGGGGAGAACTGCGCGTTGGAGAGGGGAAAGTTATATAGCGATTTAAAACCATTGCTCTTGTCGTTAGCGTATCATACTCTGGGAAGCATCACAGATGCGGAAGATATTGTCCACGATGTGTTCCTGTCGTGGGAGGAGAAACCGCCGCAGCAAGTACGCAATGTCAAATCCTATTTGTGCAAGTCGATTCATAATCGTTGCATAGATTTCATTCGATCATCGAGCAGAAACCGAGAAGCGTATGTCGGTCCATGGTTGCCGGAGCCTGTTGATACCGGAAAACTTCAGAAGAACGATCCTCTCGCGGAAATGGTATGGAAAGAATCCCTTTCTACTGCAGGGATATTATTGTTGCAGCAACTCTCCGCGACAGAACGGATTGTATTCCTGCTGCATGAAGTGTTTCATTATCGTTTTGATGAAATTGCCGAGATCGTCGACAAAAGCACGGCAAATTGCCGGCAAATTTTTCATCGGGCGAAGAAAGGTATCGGTCAATTGCCTGATCGGAGCCCGGAAGTCATGGAGAGAAAAACTGCATTAGCTGAACGATTTGCCGAGGCGTTGATGACCGGGAATATCGGGCTGCTCATTGAACTTTTAACTTCGGATACCGTACTTTACACGGATGGAGGCGGCAAGGTAAAAGCGGCACTCCGTCCAATAATGGGTTCGGACAGAATTATTCGTTACTTCGTCGGTATTGCGCATGAGATTCCAGCAGAAACTCGATATGAAACTTGCGAAATCAATGGCATGCCGGGAATACGGTTAGTCGTCGGAGAGATGATTTTCGCAGTGATTACGTTTCAATATTTGCAGGATCAGCTAACTAACATTTATACCGTGATGAATCCGGAGAAACTGTCCCATTTTAATCGTATGAAGTAGGGGTACAGCCGACATACGTGTAGATTTCTGCTTTGCCCCTTTTGGGTCAAAGAGCCTCCGTTTCGGAGGCTCGACTTTTATCCATATTAATTATAGCCAGCTGCCTCGTACCACGCAAACCTGGACAGCACTTCAGCAAGCGGTTATGTAAACACTCGAATGTACTTCTTTTTTACGAATTGGTTGCCGCGGCACCCTGTTATAGTCGCTTCATGCCGCATAACCGATCACCTCGGTCCCCCGCCCATTGCCGCCCATCTTTCATAATCATGAACCGCCATCCCAGCATAACTCTTATATCTGGAAAGCTGTTGATGAGCGACTTGCAGCTCTTGCTCCATGAAAGCCGGGCTCTTGGCATAAAACGAAGTGCGGTCGCTTTCTGTATTTTTAGCGGTTTCCACGGCAACGATCAATTGCTTTTTAAGCGTGGATGCTTCTCGCAGCATCGCATAGGCATTTTCAACGATCCCGTTCTTCCCTAATGCGTGGTTGCGATAATCCATGATTACCAGGCAGTCGAACTTCTCCAGCAACCATGCGCTAATGCTGTATTCGGTACCGGGTACCTTAACCTTACTCAGCCAATAAGGGACATCCAACGTGACCTTCAAGCCACTTCCTTTGGTTTCTTTTTCAATAAATCTCAAATTATGTATCCAATTGTCAAGAATCATCTTATTTTTTGTTTTCCATTCAGCTAAAAGATAAGGTTCAATATCAAAATGCAGGCCATCAAAGCGTTCATTGAGTCCAACGGACGCATTGTATTGCAGGGTCCATGCAATAAATTTATCAATTTGCTCCTGGTTCGTCTTAAAGGCCCATTCGGGACGGCCAGCCAGAGCCTCGACGCTGATTTGTTTTTGTTTGGCGCTGCGAATAAAATCTTTATACACCTTCGGCGCAATATCCCTATTAATCTGCAGGTATATAGCCGTCACATTATGATCGCTTGCAAAGCTTAAAATTTTATCCTGCTCCTTTTCGATGATGCGGCCATCCCAAATCCACGTTCCTTTGGGAATTTTCGCTGAAGTTGTCACGACGGCCACACCGCGTTTCGCATCCCACTTCACTTGAGCTCCAAAGACCTCGCTGATAAATCGAAGCGGAATCATCGTACGGTTATTTTTGATCACCGCCGGCGTATCGAAAGTTACCGCCTTGCCATTCACTTGCGCATGGTTTTGACCTAGCGTTAAGATGACCGTTTTATCTTTAAACGAAAAAGTTATCTGGTTTAATTTTCGATTCCATTTTACCTTTGCACCCAGTTTTTCGGATACGAATCTTGCCGGTACCAGTATACGGTTGGATTTGCGATCGGCATATGGAGGTTCATCCGGGAAAACCACATTCTGCCCATCCACGACGACTTGGACCTCAGAAGCAGCAAGAATAGCGGCGGGTACGAAGCTAGCTGCGCTTAGGGCGATAATCAAAATACAGAATAGCCATTTGTTCATAACCTACCACCTCAGAGTGAAGTAAAAAGCCACCGTCATTGGCGGTCCCGATTTCTCCGTCAATTCAGGTGGCTGATGACAAACTAATTTCTTAGATTTTTCCAGTATTCATAAGAGTGAACGGCAACTCCATTATACGAAGGGTAGGCCGACATTAGCTTGGGTAATTTATTTAACTCCTGCTCCATATAGGCCTTTCCTTCTTCGTAGAAGGTGACGAAGTCCCCTTCGTTGCTCTTTTTTGTTTCCACGCCAATCAACACCTTTTTGCCTAATGCGTCCGCTGCGGTCATGACCGGAGGAACAAGGGTTGAGATACTATTCGATCCATCGGCATGATCCCGGTATGCCATGACAGTTACGCTGTCGTGCTTGGAGATGAGCCATTTGCTGATCGAAGTGTTCGAATCGTTAGGGACAGGCGTCTTGTCCAGCCAGAAAGGAATATCGCAAGTCACTTGAAGCGATGAGTTGCGCTTGATGTAGTCAACATAAGCCGTTACATTTCCCATCCACTGTTTGATCACGTCCTCCTGCTGATCGCTCTTCCACGCATCAAGGGTATACGGCTCGATATCGAGATGAATGCCGCTAATGGTTTCCGCATTCGTGACAGTCTGGTTATACTTGATCACCCAATCTGCCAACTCGATAATCTGACTCCTGTTTTCCGTTAAACCCCAGCTTGCTTTTCCGCCTAAAGCTTCAATTTCGATTCCTGCAGCACGCGCCCTTTTAATGAACGGCTGATAATAAGAGGCTTTCTTGGTTGGATCGATCTTGAGGTACAGCAGGTTCACGCCATGTTCCTTGGCAAACGATAAGATTTGATCAGGCTCGGTGACAATCAAGGAGGATTGCCAAAGCCATGTCCCTCTTCGCGGATCATCCTGGGAAGAGAATCCAGTCATAATAGCGGATAGAAACATGAGCATACAAACTGCCGAAAGATGTAAAAGCTTCATATTGTTGTTCTCCTCCAATCGGCCTTCCAGTATTCACCTCATCTTATCGCGCCCCTTCGTTCATTTCAATAGTTCGATTAAACCAGATTGAAAACCAATTCTTCCTTAATGACATCGGCAATAAGATCTACAAAGCAGGCAAGCACTTGTTCATCCGGGCCCTCTGCCATGACGCGCACAATCGGCTCCGTCCCTGAAGGGCGAACCAGCACCCTTCCGCTCCCACCCATCTTTTTCTCTACGGACTTGATGACTGCTTCGATTATTTCATTCCCTGCCAGCTTCGACTTGTCCTCTACTGGCACATTCACCAGAAGCTGCGGGTACTTGGTCATGCATTGGGCAAGCCCGCTTAGCGACTCGGATTCGGACTTCATCACATCCATCAGCTGGATCGCGCACAGCATGCCGTCTCCGGTCGTATTATAGTCCAGCATCACGATATGACCGGACTGTTCCCCGCCCAGGTTATATCCGCCTTGGACCATTTCTTCCAATACATAGCGATCTCCAACTTTAGTTTGTTTGGCCTCCACTCCGTTTTTCTCCAGCGCCTTATAGAAGCCCAGGTTGCTCATCACCGTAGAGACAACCGTATTGTGATTCAACCGCTGATTCTTCTTCATGAATTCGGCCAAGATAAAGAGAATGTGATCCCCATCAACGATCGTTCCCTGCTCATCGACGGCAATGAGCCGATCCGCATCCCCGTCAAAGGTAAGGCCCAAATGCGCCCGATGCTCCAATACAGCCCGTTGAACCGCTTCAGGGTGCGTAGAGCCGCAGTCCTTGTTAATATTCAACCCGTCCGGCTGATGGGCCAGTACAATCGTGTCGGCACCCAAATCGCGGAAAAGCTGGGGGGCAAGCATCGAAACCGCCCCGTTGGCACAATCCACGACCACTTTGAGCCCTTCGAACCGGTTGTTAACCGTGGTCTTTAAATAAGAAATATAGGCTTGTCCGCCTTCGGGATCATCCTGTACCCTGCCCACATCGCCGCCAATCGGGCGAGGAATCTGATCTTCATCCGTATCAAGGAGCGCTTCAATCTCCGCTTCCATTTCATCCGACAGCTTAAATCCGTCGCCTCCAAAAAATTTAATCCCGTTATCCTCCACAGGGTTATGCGAAGCGGAAATCATCACCCCTGCATCCGCTCCTCTTGCTTTCGTCAAATACGCCACGCCTGGCGTAGAGATGATGCCTACACGTATAACATCTGCACCGATCGATAATAAGCCTGCAACAAGAGCCGCTTCCAGCATTTCTCCTGAAATGCGGGTATCCCGTCCGATTACAATTTTAGGGCGCTTCCCTTGCTTATTCCGAGTTAGTACATATCCGCCTGACCGGCCTAAGCGAAATACCAATTCAGGACTTAACTCCCTGTTTGCTACACCTCGTACCCCATCTGTCCCAAAATATTTCCCCATCCGAATCGTCCCTTCCTTTCATAATTCCCTTACGATTCCGAGGCTTCTTTCCAGCTTTTGTAGTCATGGATGGAAAAGCCTTGATATCCGCTATACCACCGCATGACAAAATGGCTGAGCTGCATTTGCCGATTCAAGCTGGAAATGCCCTTTCCATAAAAAGTGGTATGCTCCCCTTCATCTGTAGGGGCCGTTTCCAGACCTATAATAACAGGCTTCCCTGCTCGAGTTCCTTCTTTAATCATCGGCAGCGCATTGGCAATAATGCCGTTCTCTCCGACGGCAAAATTCCGGTAATTCATGAGCACAACGCGGTCGAGCTGCTCGATCATCCAAGCACCCACGCTCCCGTAATCGCGGGCAGGAATCTTATGAATCCAGAAAGGAAGATCGGCCGATACCCGCAAGGATACGTCCTGCTTCACCTTTTGGACCAAAAACTCCATATTCCCCATCCATTGGCGCACGATATCGTCACGATCCTGTTCCCATTCCTTCAGCAGATAAGGTTCAATGTCCACGTGGACGCCGTCAAAGGCGGCTCGTTCAACCGCAGCACGCTGATAATCCTCAATCCATCCGATAAAAGACTCGATTTCCTGTTGATAATCAGTTAATCCCCAAGCCGGATCTCCTCCGAGCGCCTCGACTTCAATCCCTAATCCATGTGCTTCCTCGACGAAGGCCCGATACGGTTCAAAGTCTTTTTCGCGGTCGATGTGCAGGAAGATTACGTTCACTCCTTGCTCTTCAGCAAAAGCGAGCATTTTGCTTTTGTCTTCCATCAAAGTCGTTGTATCCCATACCCAGGTTGCTTTAACAGGCGGTTTTTCGGATCCCCATTTCACCATAAGAACCGTTGCGATCACCATGCAGCATAGCAAGGTGATCATGATGATTTTAACAAATGTCTGCTTTCTTGGAGGTACGAGCTTAAGCACCAACAAGAACTTTCGCGTCTCTTTGATTGATTCCGGTTCCCAGCTTGTGAATGTTATCCGACTTGATATCTGCAAAAGCATTGCGCGTATCAATGATCGGAACGCCCATCTCGGCTAACTCATGATAGCTGAAGCTGCGGTGATTGGTGATCAACACCATGCAATCGTATTGGGAAAATGCATCCGGATCGTATTTGACCGTATGCACGGTATGGCCATGCTCGTCTTTGAACGAAGTCGCATACGGATCGTAATATTCGACTTTCGCTCCGCTTTTTTTGAACAATTCATAGACTTCCAAGCCGGGAGATTCACGCAGATCGTCGATATCCGGTTTATAGGACATGCCTAATATCAATACTTTCGAGTTGCGGATGGATTTCGCATATTCATTTAAGACTTGAGCCGTTTTGTTCAACACATATTCCGGCATATTATCGTTAATGGATTGGGCCAAATCGATAAACTTGCTATAGAAACGGAATTCTTTTGCTTTCCAGGACAAATACATCGGATCCAGCGGAATGCAGTGACCGCCGATTCCCGGCCCCGGATAAAAGGACATGAATCCGAACGGTTTCGTAGAAGCAGCCCGAATGACTTCCCACACGTCAATTGCCATTCGATCGCACATCATGGCCAATTCGTTGACGAACGCGATATTGACACTGCGGAACGTATTTTCAAGCAGCTTGGACATCTCCGCTACTTTAGGAGAAGAGACCGGAACGACGGTTTTGACCACATTGGTATAAAGCATTACCCCGAGTTCCTTGCATTTCTCGGTCGTTCCGCCAATAACCTTGGGCGTATTATAAGTATTGTAGTTGGCATTACCCGGGTCCACGCGTTCCGGTGAGAAGCATAAGAAGAAATCCCGGCCTGCCGCCAGTCCCAGAGACTCAAGCTCAAATTCAATTAATTCTTCCGTCGTTCCAGGATATGTCGTGCTTTCAAGGACGATCAAGGTTCCTTTTTTGATATATTTCTTGATCTCATTCACAACGCTCACGATAAAGGAAGTGTCTGGATCTTGGTTTTCGCTGAGTGGAGTCGGTACGCAAATGCTGATCGTATCCAATTCCCGAATGGTTTCGTACTCAGTTGTTGGCACAAATTTCCCGCTGCCCACAGCATCGGCCACCACTGAGCTTGGCACATCTTGAATATAGGATTTTCCATCGAGAAGGGACTCTACTTTACGGTTATCCAAATCGATACCATATACGGTAAAACCGCCTTTTACCATTTCCATCGCTAACGGCAATCCTACATACCCCAGACCAACGACGCCTACCTTCGCCGTTTTATTCTGCAGATTTTCTTTTAAAATGTTGTAGTTCATGTAGTATCCGCTCCTCGAATTCAAAATTTAATTACTTTTTTGAGGTTGTTTAAAAAGTCGTCTTTTGTTAACTCTCACTTCTTGTCAGTCTCTTAATTTTCCATTCCAATTCAGCGATCGAAAGCGGCTTGGTTACGTAGTCGGCAGCCCCTGACTCATAAGCGCGACTCATGTTTCCTGTGAGCTGCTTGTCCGTCAAAACGATCACCTTGCCTTCATTCGCATCATTGTCTTGAATCTTGCGGATGAGTTGGTAACCATCGATGATAGGCAAATTCAATTCGGTTATGACGAGATCCGGCATTTCTCGAACGAATACATTGTAAGCTTCTTGTCCGTCCTTGGCCTCATATACGCGATACCCCTTTAACTCCAACCGGATCTTGATGAATTCGCGAACGATATCGTCGGTATCGGCAATAAGAACGGACGTCGCAGCATTGGCCGCCGAAAAAAAGTGAATGTCTCCTTCCTTCCCTTTGCTCAGGATCGACAGTTGAATGAATTTCTCGATCGTAGACTCGGTCGGGCTGCCGCTCTCCGGAAAGCTGGCTACAATCAATTGCCCTTGCAGCAGATGCTGATTTTGGAGAAAATCTTTGAAGACCAAAGACGCATAATGGGTACTGCCCAAGGTCCCACCGTCCAAAACAGTACATAAAACCTGATTCGGATCGTCATAGAAAAATTGGACCGATAGATCGTTTTTGCTCATAAGTAATTTCGCCTGCTCAAGCATTTTTTGATTCACATTCGCGCAAGGAGCCAAAATGACTCCGCACGAAGTGCTCTTCTTGGTCGCCAAATGAATGAATTGCAAGAGCTGCAGCGTGATTTCTTGAATGCTGTTGCGAATCACAACGGCCATATTCTCCACTCCTCTTATCTATTTACTTGATCTTATTTATTGAAATTGGTTCTAACCATCGTTCCCCACGTATTATTGTTGCGGAAGAAGTCGATGTGTCCCAAGAATCTCCACAGAACGCCAACTTGACGATAACCGAGAAACATGAGGAAAGAGTAGAGTATCATTTTATGAAGATCACTCAGCTTAGGATAACGGCTAAAAGCTTTTTCCTCGATAAACAAAGCACCTAGGCTAAGAATGAAACAAGAGAAAAAGTTCACCAGCATAAAGACAACGACTGTTTTCCAATCCGCCATATTGAGCAGCCAATAACCGAGCATGGCGATTAAACCGCTCAATCGGAAGTAAGGATTTAACGTTTCAAATATGACGTTATAAGGAAGCGTTAAAAGCCCGAACACTTTGTAACGGGGGCGGAAGATCATATGGATGCCTTCTTCGATCATGTTTTTCAAGTTCCCCCGGCCCCAACGCATCCGCTGGCTGCTTAAAATCCGGTACGTATCCGGCGCCTGCGTCCAACAAACGGCATCCGGGCAAAAAGCGACTTTATAAGGTATTTTGTTCTCCAGGCAATAACGATGCAGCTTGATGACGATATTCATGTCTTCCCCAGGGTATCCGCCACGGTAACCGCCTACGGCAATTACTTTATCCTTTTGAAAAACGCCGAAGGCGCCGGATACAATGATCAATCCGTTAATGGCGCTCCAGCCGATCCGGCCCCCTAAGAAAGCTTTGATATACTCTACGTTCTGGAGAGCAGGCCACAATTTTTTGGGGAATTTGATGTTTTTGACCATCCCGTCTTCTACCGTACAGCTGTTAACGATTCGCACATTTCCGCCGACCGCCACAGTATCTTCGGGGTTTTCCATATACACTCTGGCGATTCTTGTCAGAGCATCCTTTTCCAAAAGTGAATCCGCATCAATCGTAGAAATCAAAGCATAGTGAGAAAGGTTAATCCCTGCATTCAATGAGTCCGCTTTGCCGCCATTTTCTTTATCGATGAAATACAAGTTCGGATATTCAGGATTGTGATAATATCCCCTTACCCTTTCGGTGTTAATATGTTTGGCCACAAAAGGCTTGATTTCTTCTAGTTGAAACTCTTCGATCATAATTTTGACTGTATTGTCTTTGGAGCCGTCATTCACGACGATGACCTCATATTCCGGATAATTCAAGGCCAACAAATTTCGCACATTGTCTTTAATCGTTAACTCCTCGTTATACGCCGGGACTAATATTGACACTGGCGGTACGTGCTCAGAACCGGATAATTTCTGTACGCGATTATAATTTATCCCCCTTTGAAGAGGGGAAGTATGACGAATCGATAGACCGAAGATCAGGAAATAAATGAACGTAATAATGAGTGCATAATACATGGCAAAGTAGCCGTATCCCAATAAAAACTCGCGCAAGAAGTTCATTGCTTGTTGTAAGTAATAATCCAGCATCCTCATGCTTTGTTTCCTCCTAAACCGATAAGCTACACAACACGATAGATTCGTTTGCTCTTGTCGAGCGTTTTTTCGTAATGGTAGGTTAGCGAATTATATCGTGTTAGTTTGTCAAGGTCATGGAGCTGTATCGAAAGCGATTTGATTTCTTCCTCAATAAGCATTTGGAGGTATTTCCCATGCTCCGACCCTCTTACTTCTGCGGCGGCTCCGCACAATGTGGCTATTCCTTCTTCTCCCAGAAGCAATAACCCTTTCGCACTGGCATCGGATACTCGCTTGCTTTCATCCAATAATGCGTTTCTCATGACATCGATATACGTAACCAGTTTCAGATCGGCGATCGCTTGCACCGCGAGGACTCGCACTTCATCCATCGGATGCTGAAGCAGCTTTTGCACGACGTTTCTAGGTATAAAGTGAACAGATTTCAGATAGATTTCCACGGCTTTATATTGAATCGTTCCGTCCGGGGAATCGATGAGACGATAGACAGCCGATGCCACCGTCGGCTCGGTATAGTCTTTCAATCCGCACAAACCGATTTGTATGAACGCATTGCTTTCCCGTTGAATGAATTCGGCAAACAGCGCCCCATGGTCGATATCCGCTTCTTTAATCATATCTACAAGCAAATCATAAAATCCTTTGTTATGTCTCAGCAGAATCTGCACCATTTCTTTGACATCCTGTTCATCGCGAGCGCATTTCGCAATCGAACGGGCGATGACAAAGAGGGAAGAATTCAGTTTATGCGTCCTAAGAAGCTCGAGCAAAGGCGGAACGGCTTCCTGCACTCTCATGCAGCCTAAGTGATACGCCGCATCGATTTTCACCGAATAAGAGCTTTTTTTCAAACGGTCCAGATGGTATTGTACCAGTCCCAAGCGTTTGCACAGCTCTATACATTTTTCGCGAGGCGTGCCGGTAAAGTTTTCGATCATATCATTCAAGCGTTCTTGCATCACTTCTTGTTCTACTTTGTTCAATGAAAACGGCGGTGCGTGCAGCGGTTCTTTTCCTTCGAGATTGACCAGGACATAGGTAAGATAATCTTTGGCTTTGACCTCAAACCTGCGTTCAATTCTGGTTCTTCTCAACCTTTTGATTTTCATGGCATAAACCACGACGGCGAATACAACATTCAAAATAATGAGAACATACAAAAATTTGAGCGCTACTTCGATGTTGATATACACAAATAAAATCCTTCCTTCATTCATTTTTACTCGGATACCGGCTGCTTCACTTCACGCATCGCTTTTTGCATAATCGAATAACTTTGTTTTGGCCGTTCCACATATTTGACGTCGAGATCTTCCCACCTTTTCCAAGTGTAAAGCGGAAGTTTTGATACCGGATATGGGTTGCTGCCTTCAAGTCCGATGACTTCTTTCGAATCCTTGCGGACGATCCATGGAACAATGCGAACGCCCTCGACTTTCACGGATTCAAATTCTTTCATTCCCGTATCTTTGTAACTAATGGCGCTGAGGGAACTTGGGTCACTGAACCCTAGCAGCATCCACGGAATACGAATTTCCAATACATTACCTTTTGCCTGCCACATCGCCTTTGAATTATAGTTCGAATCTTGCGGATTGCTAGTTCCTCTCAGCAAGTCTCCTACTTCGATATCGCCGAAGGGATGATCGACACGGGAATCCGGATATTCGAGCAAATAATTGACGACCAATTTCCATGGCTTGAAGATTCCGCTATCGTCCTGCAATTCTTTTGGATCATAAGCTAATATGTTCGATAGCTTACCATAGTATCGGGTATGGAAGTCATAATTGGAGGCAATCATCATCTGCCCTTTATCCTTATTTCCCAGTTCAAGTATGGTTTCCAACCCTTCATCCAGCGTCTTTCCTTGAAGCTGCGGTGCATGGCGATTGCCGCCATCCAACGTATCGAAGCCGAAATAGATGAAATTTTTGGAATATTCGAAAGGTTCCGATAACTTTGCCAAGAGATATAGATATCCTTCATCATGCGTGGCCCATATTTCATCAAAGCCTTCGATCTGCATATCAAGCTTAGTCTTATCCCCGTCATCGAGCTTGTCCCAGTCAGAAGCATCCCCGTCAATGTGAATCACATCATCTTTACTTGGATACATGCCGAGTACGCCAAAATGGGATTCGTTCGTGATCGTGTTATACCAATAAGCCCGCCGGTCAGGAATGTCGTAGTGCATCGTGTTCCAGGTTTTCTTGAACCACTCGTCCTGCCATGTAAACAAGATCGCGCCGGAGTATCCCTCCTGGTGGATTTGCCGGAACATATCCGCATCCATTTCCCCTTGTGTCTTGTCGTCGTGCCCTCCCTGATTGCGCCCCAGCATGCCTGTATGGGCAATGCCTTGTGAGGCAGGAACGCCAAACTCGGTAATCATAACCGGCATATTGTTATGGTATTTCTTCAGCTTGTGAAGATAGGTTTTGTAGCTATCCACTTCACCTTTATCGTTTTTCATCGTTTGAAACGATTTATCGAAGGTAAAGAAATCGGGGTAATATGGGTAAACGTGATAGGAGGCAAAATAACCTGCATCCCAATCTACGGCTGCGATATGCGTCGGATCGACACTGACCATATCTTCAGCAACCAGTGGCTCACCTGGATGTTCAAGCGGGTCGGTGGTCACCCAATTCGAGAATGCAATCGGATGCTGCCATCCGTGTTTAGCTTCTGTTCTGGCTGTTATGTCGACCATCTCAGCCAACCATTTTTCAAAGGGATTCGCCCCAGGTTTGCTTTGGAAATGTTCTCCTTTATAATCTGCTGCACCCGGATTGTTCTTATTCGTTTTATTCACCATAACAGGATCCCATTCTGTGCCGACGATCCATCCCATGAGATAGGGCCCTGCATTAAAGACGTAATTACCACTGGCTTTTCCGGAATGCGCCTCGGCTTCAAGGTCGATATTTCCGTACACCGCTTCTACAGCCTCTTGAACCTCTTTTTCAAATTTCTGTTTTACTTTCGGATCAAAGGCGTTTTGACCTGCAATCAATTGTTCTTCCGGACTCCATACCCCTTGAATAAAAAAGAGCGGATTATCCTGATGCTTCGCATTATATCGAACCAAAGATTCGTAAAACTCCGGTTTGAGAATGGTGTACACGCGAATGACGTTGGCACCCATCTCTTGAATCATTTCAAACCATCTCATATAGTCATCTTTCGGAATCTCAAGTTCGCCGGGGAAATGACCGGGAACAGCAGCTCCCATATTGACCCCTTTGGCAAAATAAGGTTTCCATGATTGGTTTTGAAATTGTTCAATATGAGTCCCGTTCGTTTTAAATTTCACCTTAAATCCTTTACCGATTTCGGCGCTTTCTACCTTAGCAACAGGCGGCATCAACCAATAAGCGACTGCTCCGCCCACGATTACAACAACAAGTCCTAATTTGACAAAACCGCTTTTGAATAACTTTTTCATTGCACTCTTCCTCATGTCTGTAATCTAATTGTAAGTCTAGCAATGATATATACCATTCGAAATGAAGATTTATTTCAGGGGGTCAACCGAATCGTCGTCGGCCCACAAATTTTTCCAAGAAGGAGCGCACTACGGGGAAGAATGAAAAGAAAAACATTATCCAGCCGCATGCTGCGCTGCCAATAATGTAGCATACTGCGACAAGCCCATTCAACTAAACCCAACCCTTACCGACATTAATAATTTTTTAGAACTTTAATAATTATCATTTGCGCGACTATCTTATGCAGCCTCAATCTCTTACTAGTGCTGCCCCGGAAACCGGTTAGTTTTTCCTTAAAATATCCGTCATTTTTGCAACTTAGTGACAATGAGAAAAACGCCCGCGGATCGTGGTCTGGATGCCCGGCTAACGAACCTGAGACACGCTATTGGCCGAAAAATCGGCTTGCTCCGCGTGTAACGAACCTGAGACACGCTATTGATGGAAAAGAGGCGGGGAAGCCGCCGATTTTCGGTGAATAACGATCGGTAGATTCGTTACAGCCCACAATGTCCCATTTTGAGCCGAATAAGGCTTGTCAGGTTCGTTAGTGGCCCTTCAAATCTTATAAGATTGATGATGCTGCGCAGCTGCCTTTCGCATCCGACTCTCGTGAAGTATGAAAAAATGAAAAGGCACTTCCACCCCCTTACTGCAGGTGCGAAGCGCCGCTTATTTGTTGGAGTATGTGGCTGCCAACATCGGATTTACCCTGAATGATGTTAAGCTAAAAGAACAATTCAATTTCGGCCGAACCAGTAAAACCTTCGATTTGAACAGCTTCTTCTTCTCTGACATAGCTGCCGCCAGATAAGGATTTGGGATGCATGCCTTGCGGATGCGGAAGACGAATCCATACCGTATGCGGTCTGCGGTTTGTGCTGCATACAACCTTAGCCTTGATCACCCCTTTCTCTAATAAAGATTCCACCTGCAACGTAATCGGACCGAAGTAGGATGCCGCTTCCTGCAGTTCGATCGTTTTGCCGTCCTCAAGCCACGCTCTTGGAATGCCCGGCAGCAGCTTAAGCCGGTTGCCTTCTTCCATGTAGAGCATCCAGCGCGTCTGCATTAAGAACCAACCTTCTTCGTGCGTTTTATGAGGACTGGCGTGCCAGAAGTGCTCCCAGAACGAGTAAGTTTCGCGATCCGCAAGTCCAGAAAATCCGTTATAGTAGGCTTTCAGGAATGGTTTGACTTCACCGCGCTTCAGATGGACCCATGGATGAATGCTGTAATATGGTTGGCTGAACGCGACGTTACGGGAACACATCAGCTCGCCGTGAAAAGATAGCATAAATTCCGTTTCAATCTCGTCTGCCGCAATTACTTCTTGAAACACAAGGTAAAGCGGTCCAAGGAGCGAGTCGCGGGCAACAGCCGAACCGTGGGTCAGCCACTTGCCGCCCTCGGCATACAGCGATACCGGACCGCGATACTCCACCCATGGCGGCGCAGTGGGTACCCAACTGCCGTCGCCGAGAGGCACAACAGGTGAACGGGCGATTGAACCGTGAAACTCAGTTCGGATATTTCCCTTGAGTTCTTCGGCTTGTGATCGAATATTAGCAGACAGCGCCGGATCAGAATCAGCCAGAATCTCCGCTAACCTGCTTAATCCAATATAGGCGTAACCGTTCAGCATAAACGAGTGGAACGGATCTTCCGGATCGGCGGTTTTTCCTTCGAGCATGCCGTAACCTTTGCCTCTAAGCTCCTCCCGGAGATTTCTGCCGATCCAAGAAGCAATGTATTCGTACGCTTTGACAAGGCGAGGCTTGATTTGCGCGATCCATGCTTCATCCTTGGTGTATCGGTAATGCTCTCCGATGCACCAAAGAGCTGCACCCGTCTCGAGCATGTAACCGCCGAAATTTTGTATAAACCCATTCTCATGCTGCTTATCGAGAAAAAACATCAAAGATCTTCTCGCCACGTCGTTCCAACCGACAGAATCCATAAACTGAATGATGGGAGAGCTTTCGGATCCGATAGCTGTATAAGCGCCGATTGTCGGAACAATCGTTCCTTCTGGCTCCAGCCCGTAAGCGACTATATCCAGATGAAGCAGCCCCGCTCTCACCATCTCGTCCAGTCGCTTTTCCGGCAACCGGAAGCGGGAAGCGTTATCGAGCTTGCGATTCCAGAAAGCCCGGCATTCCTCCAGCCTCTTTTCGAAGCTTTGCTCCAACAGACGTTCCGCCCGATCGCGACTAATGGGGCGATGCGGCAGGAAAAACTCGAACACGGCTGACTCGCCCGGATGAATCAATATCGCGGATTCCTCTTGTGACAAAGGTTTGCCATTCATCTTGGATACGCTGCAGACACGGTCCTCGGAAAATGCGACAAACCCAGTACTGCCGTCAAAAGCATAATGGTTGTCGTTATTCAAGACAAAAGCGTTCGGCACAATATTTTTGAACCAGGCATAACGCGGCACGCTCCCCATGTTAACGGCTTCAGCCCGGAAATAAAGCACCGTCTCCTCTTCCCAGTTCATCTCTTGCGGCAGCAGTGCGTCACGCTCTTTCGTCTGTTCCGGCGTCAGCATATGTCCGAAGCCGTATCCGTCCGCAACCAAATAATGCGTTCCCCGAAGCGTGTGCTCATTCAATTCGCTGCGCTCATAGGACACGAATGAAGTGGTGTGGTACGTAATATCATCGTCGGTCAACGCGGCATGTAAAATTGGCAGAACCCCTTGTTCCAATCTTCGTTCAATCTGTTCGGTGCAGCCGATACCGCGCCCGAGGAGGAAGCGGTATTTAACAGGCTCGTCCTTGTTCTCGGGCAGCGGTGTTTCAGAACCGTGGAACCTTGGCTGAACCCAGTCCCAGTACAGCTCTTCCCCGCCGACTCCGCGAAATCCGACACCAAAAATCCGCATATCGCGCGACAGACCAAGCCAGGTTTGGCCGGGTAATTCCCTCGTATGTGCTGCGGCCTGTTCGTAACTTTCTTCAGGCTCCGAGTTTATTCGCTGATATTGGCTCTGCAAACCGCGGCTGCGGACCTCTTTTTCGATTTCCTCATAACTTCGTCCGTCTTCGGCTGGAACAGCGGCTGCGCCGTATGCGGGAATATAGATCGGATATTGAGTGTTCACATCCCGAAGAAAAAAGCTGAAGGCATGCATATCTGTGCGTACCGTAACGACGACAGGAAGGTGGCCGTAACCTTCTTGGGACTCGATCTCAAGCTCCAGCCTTCCCATACCGTTCTGGTTCCCCTCCGTTATCCGAAATTCGCCCGAAGAGAAACTCCCGGTTCCCTCAGTCACCAGGCCTTGCAAAACTGTCCCATTTACCGCTTCGACGAATACCTGGCAGGGTAACCGCTTCCATAACAAAGCAACGTTTGTTTTCATGATCTTCTCAACCTCTTTTCTGTTGATTTTTGGTCAACCACTCTTAGCCAGACTTTGGGCCACCCTTTCGACCCCGATCCCCTCATTCGACCCGATACCGGTTCAACACGTTTTCGTCGATTTCAATGCCAAGTCCCGGCCGATCGACGGGAACCGTCACGTATCCGTCCTTGAATTCCACCTCGCGGCTAACCAAGTCCCGCGCCAAAGGTGATTCCGACATCGTGTATTCGATCATGAAGCCGTTGGGGATCGCGGCCGCGAAGTGCGTGCTTGCTGCAACCAGAATTCCCGTCTTGAAGGCATGCGGAACGACTTTCTTATGACGGTCGTAGGCCAGATAAGCGATTCTCTTTCCCTCGGTCAATCCGCCCACGCGGGCCAGATCAGGCTGAATGATGTCCAGATGTCCTTCGTCGAGCAGCCGTTGGAACGCCATCCTGCCGCTTTCCTGCTCGCCGCCTGCGATGGAGATTCTCGCCCGGTCCGCGAGCTCGCGATATCCGTCGATATCGTTGGAATTCACCGGCTCTTCCAGCCAGTACACGCCGTATTTCTCGTAGATGTCGGCCATGCGTAACGCGCCTTTCAGATCCCAAGCGAGTCCCGCATCGATCATGACGTCGATCTCGTCGCCGACAGCTTCGCGAATCGCCTTGATTTGGGCCTCGTCGAACTTAGGATCGCGGCCGATCGGCCCCCATCCGAACTTCATCGCTTTATAGCCCTGCTTCGCGTATAGCTCCGCCATTCGGGCCGCTTCTTCGATCGTCTCCGGCATGAGCGCGCTCGCGTAGGCTTTCAGCTTGCGGTTGAAAATACCGCCCATCATCTCGCAGACGGGACGGTTCATGGCCTTGCCGAAAATATCCCACAGCGCTATGTCTACGCCACTGATCGCGTGCAACGCCGGACCCGTTCGGCCGAAATAGATCGTCCCCCGATACATCTTATCCCACAACCGTTCGATCTCGATCGGGTTTTCCTCGATCAGCAGGCTCCGGAGACCGGTCGCGATCGAGTGCGAGGCGCGGGCGTCCACGACGGCTTTGGCGACTAGCGGGGAGGAATCGACCTCGCCTAAGCCAACGATGCCTTCATCGGTATGAATGCGGATAACGAGCGTATCTTGTGTCCCGTCGCATTGCTTGGCGTCCAGATCGGGCAGTCTTAAATGTATCGCTTCCACTTCAGTAATTTTCATGATTCCCTCTCCGTTTCGGTTCATACTTGTAATATTGCGAGTAAATCTGCCATTCTCCTTGATTCGACATCTTGCCGCCTCCTTAAAACGTAACCGACAAACCACCGTCGACCGGGATAGTGACTCCCTGCACGTATGAGGCTGCCTCGGAAACCAGGAAAGCGATTACAGAAGCGACCTCGTCTACCTGTCCGGCCCTTGCCTGCGGGATTTTCCTCATCCCTACGTAATAGTCCTTGAACCACTCCGTTTCGAGCTCGTTCACGCCGCCGACTACAGACAAGCCCGTGTCGATGAAACCGGGAGCGACTCCGTTCACGCGAATGCCATGCGGAGCCAGCTCTAAAGCCGTGCATCGGGTCAATTGATCGAGTGCTCCCTTGGCTGCATTGTAATGGCTCGATCGGTTCAAGGCGCGATAACCGTTGATCGAGGAGACATTCACGACCGCCCCGCGAATGCCTCGGTCGATCATGGCTTGGGCGGCATATTTGGATCCCCAGTAGGAGCCGTTAATAATCGTGTCGAATACCGCGCGCCACCGGTCCGTCGTTTCGCTCAGAAAATCGCTCTCGTAAAACATCGCCGCGTTGTTGACCAGGACGTCTACCCGGCCGGTATGTTCGACAGCGGCTTCAATCATGCGTTTAACGTCCTCTTCGTTGGAGACGTCGGTTCTAACGAATAGCGGATGGCCGCCGATCTCCCGCAGTTCGTTCAAGGCTTGCTCCCCGTTGAAGACGTTGCGCCCAGCGATCAGCACGTTCGCTCCTTCGGCTGCGAACAGCTTGGCGGTCGCGAGGCCGATTCCTGTCGCTCCTCCCGTGATGACGACCGTCCGGTTATTGAATCGCTTCATTTTCATTCGCTCCTATTCGGATAGAATCAGGGAAGCAAAGTCCCGGTAATATTGCGCGGATAAGCCTTGGCCCGGATGAAGCCCTCCGCATAGCGCACCCCGCTTTGGATGCCGCGGAAACGGGATGTCACTTCGATCATCTCCATCGCGTTGGAGCCGTATTGCTCCTGCAGCCAGTCCCCGACTTGGCTGACATGCTCGGCCAGCATTTTTTTCTTCGTCTCGAACGTATCCGTAATATCCACGTATTCCTCCGGCTGAAACCCCAGACCCGCGACGCTGTCCATAAAATAGACGATCGGAATCTTGTCGAGCTTAGGACTGGCCGTTACGATATTGGGCACGGTGGTCATGATGGCCACGTCGTTGGTGATCCGGCCGGTGATCGTATGATCGGGATTGTAGAGATCGTCCGGCCAGTGTGTAATGACCACCTCAGCCTGGCTGACACGCATAGCTTCGATGAAAGCGAGCCTCGTCCCTTCCGTGTCGAACAGAAACTCGTCCGGATAGCCCATCCAGATCAAATCCGCTCCGATAAGCTTCGCGGCGGCAAGCGCCTCTTGGCGGCGGACTTCCGCGATTTCCGCTTTCGGCAACGTCGGCGAACCGACTTCTCCGTTCGTCGCGATGGCGATCGTCACGCGGTCTCCCCGAGCGGCGTATTTCGCCAGCGTTCCTCCAGCCCAAATTTCGGCATCGTCCGGATGTGCGCATATTGCCAGAACGTTCATGATGTTTCTTGCCTCCTCTTTTTTCCAATCCCATTTGAACCCATCATACATTCGATATTGAAAATTGTCAACAATCGATCTTTAAGAATCGTTTGTTGATTAACATGTCGAGTTGCACTATAATGACGATAAAACCATTAAGCTTCGAATGGACGGCAACGCCATCGAAAAAGGAGATCTCGCGATGGAGACCTTTCAATTCAAGAGTCAAGAAAACCTTTCCCTGCGCCAGCGGGTGATGAACGATATTCGGAACGCGATTATCAAGGGACATTTAAAACCGGGGGACAAACTGAAGGAACTGGACATTTCCAAGCAAATGTCGGTCAGCAGAGGACCTATACGCGAAGCATTGCGGGATTTGGAGGCGCTGGGACTCGTCGTCAGTTCTCCCTACCGGGAAACGACCGTCGCGGACGTTCGCAAGGAGGAAGTGGCCGAGCTGCTGATTCCGATCCGGTTGAAACTGGAGCTGTTCGCCTTGCGGCATAGCTTAGCCAAACGTGATGAATCATTCTATGACAAGCTGGAACAAATCGTGGCCAGGATGAGGGAGTTCGCGGATGGAGGGGATTTGTCCGCGTTGGTCGAGGAAGACATCCAGTTTCACGAGCAAGTGCTTTCCCTGGATGACTCCTCCTATACGCTTCAAATCTGGTCGGGCATCGTGAACCGTTTGCGTCTGCATTTTATCAAGAATACGAGCCGGTTCGACGATCTTGGGAAAGTCGCCGACGATCACGCCGCTTTGTTGTCCGCGCTACGCGGCGGAAAAGAAGAGGAGATCGAGATGCTATGGACGCAGCATATCCAAGACAAAGATTGCCTGCTCTGCTTCATGGACGAAGCGGAGAGAAAGGAAGACTAAGATGAAGGCGTCCCTGTTGGACCAACTTCCCTCGTCCGGCCATTCTCACGAGCTCCTCGCTAACGGCCGGGGCGGGGGCCTGCTGATTCGGGAGCAAGGCGCGCGGGCGCTGGCGTTATGGGCGTCCGATGAAGACGACTCCGCCTTCTGGTACGCCGGCAGCGTCCCTCAGCCGGACAATCCTTGGAACACGGGAGGCGATCGGACGTGGATTAGCCCGGAAGAGGCGTTTTTCGCGAACGATTCTGGCGAATACGAGGTTCCTTCGCAGCTCGATCCGGGCGATTGGAAGCTTTCTCGGCCTTCCCCTTCCCGCGTCGTCGCGAATATGGCCTGCCAGCTGATTCACCATCCGTCCCGCCGGCCGATCGATCTGGAGCTGGAGAAACGGTTCGAGCTCGCGCCGAATCCTTACGCCATGAATTCCTCTTCGGCCAATCCGGGAAACCCGGCCGTTTTCTATATCGGATACGAAGTTCATACGCGCCTGAAGCTGACTCCTGGCGATTCGAGTCCCGATCCTGCCGAAGTGTCCGCCTCCCTTGCCGGATACTGCAATCTTTGGAGCATCATGCAAGTGCCGCCCGGGGGAAAAATTCTCGTCCCGACGTACGGTTCCGTAACTCCCCTGAAGATGTTCGCCTCGACGGAAAGCGTGAAGACGGAGCCTCTGCCGCACGGATTTCGCATTCCGTGCGAAGGCTCCTATAGTTTCAAACTTTCGGTCGACGCCCTCTCATCCACGGGCAGATTCGGATACGCGCGCCGTCTGGACGATAACAGAAGCAGCCTCGTCATTCGCCAGTTCAGCGTACGCCCCTCCGCCGTCTATCCGGATTATCCTCCGGATAATCCCCGATACCGGGGGTCGTGCATGCAATTCTTTTTCGACGGGGGCAGCTTGGGGAATTTCGCCGAGCTCGAATACCATACACCTGCTCTCGCGCTCGAAGCGCCAGGGCTTTCGGAAGACGTCTCTCAAGTCTACTATTTCGTCGGGCCCGCGCAGGAGGTAGAAAAAATCGCGCAAGATTTACTAGGACTTCGTCCATACTGAATTAGAAACTGTACTCATTTATGCTGCAGCATTCCTGCAATCATGCCTCTGCTCTCTTTAAAAGTTCTATTCTACACTCTTTAATGATTCAATCATATTTATTTTGGTTACTTTTCTTCTAAGAAGTAAGTTAGACAGAATGGTAAGCAAGAATGCAAGAAGAACAGATACCAGCATAATAAAAATGTTTAAATTGTTCGGGATTTGTTGATGGGTGCTGGACAGCGCCTTGACAACAAGTGCATAAAAATAACCGCTGACCGGTAACGCTACAATGACCGCAAATGCGGTTAGGATGATGTTTTCAAAAAAGATAAGTCTGTTTATTTTATTTTTCTGATAGCCTAATACCTTAAGTGTTGCAAGCTCACGGTTTCTTTCATAAATGTTTATGGAAGATATCGTATAGATGGCGCCAAAGGAGAGTATGACGGCACAAATGATAAACATAATAAACATAAAACTGTTTTGCTTCAAAATATATTGCGCTGATTTCTTCAGGTCAGTCTTGTCTGCAATTGTATCTACATGTTGATCCTGTTCAAAGAAGTTACGAACGCTTGTAAGATCTGCAGCGTTACCCGCTTCAACCAAAAGCGAGGCTGGACTGTAGTCGATGCCAAAGCTCTGCAAATAGGCTGGTGTGATATAAAATGACGGGTTCGTATATTGGTTAGATATATTTAGAACCTTCATATCCACAGATTTATTTTTAAGCTCTGGTGTTGTGAACTTTATTTGGATGATATCCCCTTTTGAAATATGATAGTGGTCAGCGTAAGATTCGGGTACCAGCACACCGTTATTTTCCAAAGATATTCTATTGTCATTTTCGTCAAAGAAATGAATGAGGTTGTTTTCTTTTTCAGTCGCAACTAAAGTGGCATTTTCTTTTTCATCCCCTTTTATGAGTTCAACAGGAAAGGTGGATAACAAATAACTATTTTTAATGCCGGTGGGTAATTGCAGCGTATCGGAAGATGCTCCGATTTTATAATCTACTCGTAGATCATAGGTATAAACATCCTCAGTTTGGTTCGCTATTTTTAGCAAAGCCGATTGCGTACTCAAAGCAGTTATCAATAAAACCGTGCTTACAACAACGCCAATGGAGCTCGCTAAAGCTTTTTGTTTATTTAAAAATATATTTCTCAAAATGAGTTTGTAGCTGTAGGAAATGCGATTCCAAATACCCGGAACTCTTTCTATGAGCAGCTTTTTCATCTTCTTTGGCGGTTTAGGACGCATTGCCTGAGCCGCGCGTTCTTTTAATATGGTTCTGCCGCTTAAGTATACGGACAGGAGTCCAAAAGCGCTGGAAAAGATGATGGGCGGTATGATCGAAAACCAAGCAAGTGAAAATGTAATGCCAGGCAGAGAGTAGGACTTTGCACTCGATGCAGTGACTAGCGGAATAAATACAGCAGCGGCAATGGCACAGCCTATGATTGAGCCTGCTATACTTACCAGCACTGGGTATCCCATGTAATGAAGCATAATGTTTCTGTTCTTTACACCCAAAGCCTTCATAATGCCTACTTGAGTTCGCTCAGAATCGATCGTCCTCGACATGGTAAGAAACAGGATGATAGCCGAAATCAAAAAGAGGACTAGAGGTATAACCTTACTCATCATATTATTATTATAAATCGTTTGACTAATTTGCGAATAACCGTAAGACCGTTCTTTACTTACTTGGTCTAAATAAGGAAGTTGTTTGGATTGTTCTTCGATTGATTTGCCTAATTTATCAATATCATATCCTTCTTTAGCATCAATGATAAGTTCATTATAGTGAAAGCTGTCTGAGATCACAGGGATAGCCTCTTCGGCAATATAAGCGACCCCGTAGTTTTTATGGTCTTGAGTGGCGTTCTTTTTTACATATTCAACATTCTCACCCAAGCCGCTAACGGTGAACTTAACATCTCTTCCATTTGTATTTATACTTATTTGATCACCAACCTGATAATGATTTTCGTTGGCATAATGGGAATCTAATAAGATCTCATCCTTTTTTGACGGGATACTGCCCTCAATTATCGTAGGCGTATTGATTTCATTGTTCGCAGGGATCGAATGAATTTTTAATGAAGCTTTATAATCTGCAAAGGATTGCTCCGCATCAAAGGTATAGCGCCCTTCTATTTTGTTGATCCCTTCAATGGCACTTAAACCAGCCACATCATCCTTGGAAATTTGACCGTAAAATACATTTAAGTCGCTTAAATGATGTTCTTTAAAATAAGCCTCCGTATACGCACGATGCTTATTGCTATAGCTATTCAGTCCCGAATAGAAAAAAGCGCCAACTGCGATAATCAAAGCTAAAGCTATAAATTGTATGGGAGATTGTTTAATGTCCCTTAACAACTTCAACAATAATTTCATCATTACCACTCGATCCCTTCGACGCTTTGTTTTTCATCATTAATCGTAACGCTTTCGACCATTCCGCTCTTAACCTTAATAATTTTATCGGCCATAGGAGCGATTGCGGAATTATGGGTGACCAAAACGACGCACTTTCTCGTTTCCCTGTTCAAATCCTGAAGCAGCTTCAAGACGGACTTGCCTGTAACATAATCCAAAGCTCCAGTTGGTTCATCGCACAGCAGCAGCAAAGGATTTTTGGCGACAGCTCTAGCTATTGCCACTCTTTGCTGTTCTCCTCCAGAGAGCTGGGAAGGGAAGTTTTTCAAACGATTCGTTAATCCGACTTTATGTAAAATATCTTCAGCATCCAGATGGTCTTTACATACTTCAGTGGCAAATTCAACATTTTCCAGCGCGTTTAAATTCGGAATCAAGTTATAGAATTGAAATACAAAGCCAACTTTCTCTCCGCGATAGGCGGTTAATTTCTTTTCGCCCAATCTAGTTATTTCTTGATCACCAACCAACACTTGACCTGAGGTAGCTGTATCCATACCGCCAAGTATATTCAAAATCGTACTTTTACCTGCGCCGCTTGCGCCCAAAATAACGACGAATTCTCCCTCTGATATGGAAAAATCAACTCCATCCAGGGCCTTGATTTGCACTTCTCCTATTTTGTATTCTTTCGTTACTTTTCTGAATTCGATTAACTTTTTCACTTATGACATCCCCTTGTATCGTCTATTCTGTGCTACTCTCCATAATATACCAAATGAAAAAGGCTGCATCCTGCAGCCGATGTATTTTGGTATCGGTCTCCAGAAGGAGTTTGCTCTCCTGCCGCAGGCGCTCAAGGCTTGATTTCATCTAAGGGAAGCTACAGACGTTATTTCGCCAATTACCTTCCTTTTTTAAATCTAACGGATCTGAGCGATCTTAATTGGACGTTTTTTGGCGAAATCGTACTCCTGATCCTCAAATAGCGGCGCATAGTTCCGTTACAATTTCAAATCGGTCGAATATTCAAAAATAGCGGCCGTGAGATCCGTTAGATTAGGCCATACTAATATCGAAAAAGACGCTGCCCAATGGACAGCGTCTTTCATTATGCTCTAACGCACGGGTTACTTGCTTCACTTGCTCATATGCACCAACATTCTCAGCAAAACGGTTACGGCTTCAGCTCTTGTTGTTTTGGCATCAGGAGCGAATTTGTTTGTGCTCCTGCCTTCTATAATGCCAAGTTTCTTGATTGCCGCCACCGCGCTTCTCGCCCATAACGGAATGTCCTTGTCGTCTGCGAAGCCGGTTGCGGCATTCAGCTCATCGGTTTGCTGGAGCGCCCTCGCAATCATGGCTGCCATCTCTGATCGAGTGATTACCGCATCTGGACGGAAGCTTCCATCCTCATAACCCTTGATAATACCTGCTTGAACCGCTTGGGCTACCGCTTTCTGTGCCCATGTGCCAATCTTCGTTGTATCTGTAAAAGTCAGCGCGGCGCCTTCTCCTTGCGGCTTCAGCGTATTTACCAGCATCACCGCAAATTCTACCCGAGTCACGGCAGTATTCGGCCTAAACGTTCCGTCCGGGTAACCGCTCGCGATTCCGTTTGTTGCCGCTTGTTTGATACTGTTCTCAGCCCAGTGACCAGAGACGTCGCTAAAGGAAATGTTCGGTTTCGTATCTGTCGAAGGATCCTTTACTGCTGTGTCGACAGCAAATACCGTAAACTTCGCAAAATAATTTACTTCTGCGGTGATGCGATCGCCATTTACCTTGCCGCCAACTTCCACCCACGACTTCTTCGCCTCGTCATAATAGAATACAGCTGCCTTTTGGTTATTTTTCAAGCCTTTAGGATCGAAAGCAATGGTCAGCGTTACCAGTTTGTTGAAATTTTCCGGGAAGTTTTTCTTAACATCAAAGACCGGGCTGACTAAAATCTCTTTTTGGGTTAGAAGTTTTTGCGTGTCCAGCAATTTTTCTATAGATATAATCAGCTCTTTGTCTGTCGCGTCCGCTGGAACCACGATCACGATCTCATCCCCCAAGCTGACTCGGCCTGCTTTGCCTGCAGGAAGCGTTAATTTACCATCTGTGGACGTAACCGTATTGTCGCTTGGGAATGGTGGAATATAACCGATATTGCCCGGATTATTATTGCCGTTACCGTTATTGTCGTTTACAATTGACCATTTGGCATATAACACTGTATCCTTCGTGATTACAAACGTTTTACTGGCGGTGTAGTCCGCCCCTTGTCCATCCGCCTGCGTATTCCACCCTGCGAACGTATAACCCGACTTCGTCAGATTTCCTGTGTTGCCTAATACGGTTACTGTCTCTCCCGATTCATACGCACCGCTATCCGCAGGCACACTTCCTCCTGTGCTACCATTGCCGTTATACGTCACGGTATAGGTAGGATTTGCCGTCCACTTCGCATACAGCGTCACGTTTGCCGTGCCTATCTCAAAGGTCGCACCCGTCGCGTAGCTCGTTCCTTGCCCATCCGCCTGCGTATTCCAGCCTGCGAACGTGTGGCCCGACTTCGTCAGATTTCCTGTGTTGCCTAATACCGTTACCGTTGATCCCGATTCATATGCGCCACTATCCGCAGGCACGCTTCCTCCTGTGCTTCCATTGCCGTTATACGTTACGGTATAGGTCGGCTTCGCTGTCCACTTCGCATACAGCGTCACGTTTTCCGTTCCCATCGCAAAGGTCGCGCCAGCCGCGTAGTCCGTTCCTTGCCCATCCGCCTGCGTATTCCAGCCTGCGAACGTGTGGCCTGCCTTCACCAGATCCCCCGAGTTGCGCAATACGGTAACGGTCTGGCCCTTCTCATAGACATTGTTATCGCTCGGCACGCCGCCATCCGTGCTTCCATTGTCGTCATACGTCACGGTATAGGTTGGATTCGCTATCCACTTTGCATACAGTATGATGTTTGACGTCCCCATCACAAAGGTCGCACCAGCCGCGTAGCTCGTTCCTTGCCCATCCGCCTGCGTATTCCAGCCTGCGAATCTGTAGCCTGTCTTCCATAGATCCCCCGAGTTGCGCAGTACCGTCACAGTCTCTCCCTGCTCATAAGCGCGGCTGTCTGTAGGCACGTACCCTTCCGTGCTTCCGTTATCGTCATACGTGACCGTATAGGTCGGTTTCGCCTCCCACTTTGCATAAAGTGTGACGTTTGACGTTCCCATCGCAAAGGTCGCACCCGTCGCGTAATTCGTTCCTTGCCCATCCGCTTGCGTATTCCAGCCTGCGAATCTGTAGCCTGTCTTCCATAGATCCCCCGAGTTGCGCAGTACGGTAACGGTCTCTCCCTGCTCATAGGCATGGCTATCTATCGGCACGTACCCTTCCGTGCTTCCGTTATCGTCATACGTCACCGTATAGGTCGGTTTCTCCTCCCACTTCGCATACAGCGTCACGTTTTCCGTTCCCATCGCAAAGGTCGCGCCAGCCGCGTAGTCCGTTCCTTGTCCATCCGCCTGCGTATTCCAGCCTGCGAATCTGTAGCCTGTCTTCCATAGATCACCCGAGTTGCGCAGTACGGTAACGGTCTCTCCCTGCTCATAGGCCTGGTTGTCAATCGGCACGTACCCTTCCGTACTTCCGTTGTCGTCATACGTCACCGTATAGGTCGGACTCGCCGTCCACTTCGCATACAGCGTCACGTTTTCCGTTCCCATCGCAAAGGTCGCGCCAGCCGCGTAGTCCGTTCCTTGTCCATCCGCCTGCGTATTCCAGCCTGCAAACGTATGGCCTTTCTTCACCAAATCCCCAGAGTTGCGCAGTACAGTAACGTTCTGTCCCTGCTCGTAGGCATTGTTATCGCTCGGCACGCTGCCTCCCGTGCTTCCGTTGCCGTTATACGTCACCGTATAAGTCGGATCGGCTGTCCACTTCGCATACAGTATGACATCTGACATTCCGACCTTAAAAGTCGTGCCCGCCGCATAATGCGTTCCTTGTCCGTCCGACTGCGTATTCCAGCCAACGAATGTAAGGTTCGGATTCGTCAGATCGCCTTGGTCTGATACGGTAACTACCGATCCAGGCGGGTATGACTGAAAGTCGGGTACTGAACTGGAGGTGCTGCCATTATCGTCATATATTACCATAATCAATGGAACTAAGGACAAGTAAGGGTACCCGTTATTTTTCCTTTCACCGATTCTCCACGTACTATTAAAGTCCCATTCTGCATACGTGCTTCTTGTCATCATTTCAGCTGATGTTTTACCTTCCCCTTTGCCTTGATCCGAACTTCCGGTTGTTTCTTTATCGTAATAAGAAGAAAACAAACTTTCGTTAGCAAGCCCCGTTAACCCGCCGACATCATGTTGTCCCGTTACGGCACCTGTAGCATAGGTGTGTTCAATATAGCCTTGTTTGTGATACCCCACGAGTCCGCCGACATTCTCGCTGCCTGTCACTGCTCCTCTGGCATAGGACTTCAAAGTGAAACCTTCATTAATACCTGATAACCCGCCGACGTTTTTTTGACCGGTTACCGCACCGGTGGCGTAGGAATTATCGATATGGCCGCTGCCATTATTCCAGCCCGCCAGCCCGCCGGCTTCATTCCTGGCTTTTACATCACCTGAAGCATAGGAGAAAGAAATGGTACCTGAGTTATGCCCCAAGAGGCCGCCGACGTGATCGCTCCCCTCCACACTTCCTGTAGCATAGGAGCTTGTTATGATACCGGCGCTATTCACACTCATCAGGCCGCCGACATTATCTCCGACCCCGTAGCTTTTTACCGCTCCTGTAGCATAGCATTCCGAGATTCTGCCGCCATTATTGTAGCCTACCAGCCCGCCGGCGCCATATTGACTGCTGGTTACGGCACCTGTGGCGTAGGAACGCTCAATTGTCCCATTATTTTTACCCACTAGCCCGCCGAGATCTTTGGCGCCTGTTACTGCTCCTCCTGCATAGGAAGTCATGATGGAAGAAAAATTTTCTCCCACAAGTCCGCCGACATTCTCACCACTGCCTATTAATGTACTTGTGGCATTGGAATTGGTAATGGACCCGTTATTATAACCTGCCAGCCCGCCAATAGCGTATTTGCCTGCTACGGTTCCTGAAACATGGGAACCTATAATCAAACCCTTATTATTTCCCGCAAGGCCGCCAACGCCGTTATTGCCGCTTACATTCACATCTGCTAAATCAACATTTCTCAAGACAGCGTCTTCTCCGGCAAATCCGAACAACCCTTGAGTATCTTCATCAGGTCTATTTATTTTTAAACCGTGAATCGTCCTCCCATTTCCATCAAATCTTCCGTCAAATGGCTCACCTTCCGTTCCGATCGGCTCCCATCCCTTGCCGCCATTATATCCGGCACCTCCCTCTGCGAGATAGTCCGTTAAGTCGATATTTTCGGTCAGCTTAAAATAGGCGTCCAAATGATTCCTTACCTGGTTCAGTTGTTCGGCAGTTAGAATTTCGTAAGGAGCATCTGCCGAACCGTCCCCGCCTGCAAACGCCGGCTCGTCCGCATATACGCTTGGCACGGCTGTCATGAACACTGTACCAAGGAGTATTACCGTTGCCATTAAACAGCTTAAACCTTTCTTCATTCTTTTGAACATTTTTTACCTCCCAAAAGTGCGCAAGATTCTCGGAATACCAGGCGTCTCCGCTATCGTTGATAAACTAACGCCCTACGCAAATCGCCAATGTATGCCAATTAACGACAGAATACCACACCGTACTCCCAAAATACTCTCAAAGATAGGCGGACATAAGAAGAAACAGCTGACGCCTATCCTTGGCGCGAAGCAAGTTTCTTCCTCTGAAAATTTTACACAATTTACCGAGTAATATATATTTATCCTATAAAATTCAAAAAAACAGAGAGATACCGTTCCCTCTGCTCATCAAATATTTCACTTCTGTCGCTCATGTTGAAAATTTTGCCGCCAGATTCCGAAGCTCCTTCCCAGGCGCTGCGCCAAGCTCGGCTTCCAGCCTTCTGACATACTGTTCATATTGCGCGCGAAACGAACCCGACTCCCCGTCATCGGCATACAGGCGAAGAAGCTCGCCCATCATTTCCTCATCCAGCGGGGCATAGGACAAGTAGACGCGCATCGTCTCCTTTGCCGCCGGACGATCCCCGGTTCGACGATAATAGGCAGTCACCATACGGGCAAGACTTGCTAGCTGCGCAGAAATCTCAGCGGCCAGACCCGCGCTCCATACATAATCCTTGCCTCCAAACAAGGGGGCAGCATGCAGCCGCAGCAGCTTGTTCCCTTCCGCCGCGTTCTGTTCATCGATCTCCGCCGTACGGATCATGAAGTTCCGGAACCGCTCCAAATCCGAGAAACCGGGAGATAACCGCAAATAGTAGCCTTCATTGCTATTGGATAAATCGATAGCCACCCCGGCATCCTTCAGCGCTTTTTTCAGCCGGTAAACCGTGTTGTGCACATTATGGAGTGCTCGGTCCTCATCCAGATCCGGCCAGAGCAGGTCGGCTAGCTGCCATTTGCCTGCAAGCCGGTTCGGATACGCGAGCAAATAAGCGAACAGCTCTTCCGTCTTTCGGGTTGGCCAGCTCAGCAAGCTTCCGTCCGGCCCCCTGGTTTCGAATGTGCCGAAACAGCGAACGGTCATTTCCTCTTCCGCCGCAATAACAGGCTTGAACGCCAAACGCATGGTGTGAAGCTTCAATAATCTCGCCACAACCCGCTCCAACGCCTCCGGGGTGACCGGCTTCAGCAAATAATCGACCGCACTGACGCGAAACGCTTCTACCGCATAGTCCGGATAGGCCGTCGTAAAAACCACCTGAAGCTCTTCATTCTGCGCTTTCAGCTTGTCAGCGAGCTCAATGCCGCCCATTTTCGGCATCTCGATATCGAGGAAAGCGGCGTCAGGCTTCAGCTCCTCATAGCGCTGCAGCGCGGCGATCGGACTGGCGAACGCTCCGGCGACTTCCAGCATGGGATGCTTTCCGATAAGTCTCTCCATCAAATCCAAAATCGGTTTCTCGTCTTCCACGATCATGACGCGAAGCAAACCTACTCCCCCTCCGGCATCTTTTATGCAACACGACAATTACTATCCGGCCGCACTTGCCGCCGTCTCTCGTTTCGGCAAATAGACGGTGACCCTTGTTCCTTTCTCCAAGGCGGAATCAATGGATACGCTCGCACCTGGCATGGCGGCCAGCCGTTTTCGGACATTAGTCACTCCGATGCCGGCCCCATCTGGACGGTCGCCTGCCTTGAGCTGATAGAGCACATCATCCGCCATACCTACGCCGTCGTCGAGCACTTCAAAGCGGATGTACCCGTTCCCGTCCGTAATCGATAACGTCACGGTTCCGGGGCCGTCCTTTTCAAAAATGCCATGCCGAATCGCATTCTCGACGAATGGTTGGATGGTGAGAGATGGAATGATAACCGATTCCAATCCGGGATCCTGCAGCAGCTTGAATATTAGACGGTCGCCGAAACGCGCTTTTTCGATCTCCACATAAGCCTGAATGAGATCCAGCTCCACGCTGAGCGGTACATGCGATGTGTGAAGTTCCCGCTGAAACACCATTCGCAAATAGCGGCTCAGCATGGAGAGCAGATAAGCGGCTTTCTCTCCGTCCGTATAGCAGAATGAAATGATGCTGCTGATCGCATTGTACAGAAAATGCGGCTTGATCTGCGCTTGCAGAAACGCCATCTCATTGCGGATTGCCTGATCCATCGAGGTTTTCATCGACAATAACGTCCGAACCCGCGCAGCCAGTGTTTTCGCATCAAACGGCTTTGCGATGAAGTCGTTTCCTCCGGCCCGAAAACAAAGCTCAATATCGTGCAGGGAATCCCTCACTGTGGCGAAGAGGATGGGAAGTTCGAGTACTGAGCGCGTTTCCCGCACAGTCCTGCACAGGTCGATGCCGGAAATCTCGGGCATCATGACGTCGACGATCATCAGATCGATGCGTGGATAAGCCTCAAGCTTGCCAAGTGCCTCCTTTGCGGAAAAAGACGTGAGCACGTTATACTCCTCGCACAGCAAATTGAGCAAAATTCTCACGTTGGACGCCTCATCGTCGACAATGAGCACGGTATTCACCCGCAAAGGGTCCACGATATCCAGCGGCGTATGGGCCGCGGAGGCCATCTCGCCTCTAGGTTTCGCTGAAAACCAAGAAGGTACGGCTGCTGCTTCCGTACGGCCTCGAGCGACCGGAAGCGTAAAGGTCATCCGCGTGCCTTGCCCTGGCTCGGACCGCTCGACGAAAATGCGGCCTCCCATTCTCTCGATCAACTGCCGGCTGATATAAAGACCGAGCCCCATCCCCGTATAGCCATCGTTTGGCACGGCCTGATCCGCCTGTTCGAAGTAGCCGAATATCGCTTCATGGCTTTCCGGCGGGATGCCAACCCCAGTATCCTCAAGCGACACGATCACCAGGCCGTCCGCCGATGAGGCGCTGATTTCGATACGGCCTCTTTTCGTATGTTTAATGGCATTCTGAATCAAGTTATACAGCACCTGCCGCACCCGATTCTCATCCGCAGCGGCTACAGTGCCGGGCGGAATGCGATTCTCCCAGCGCACCTCCTTGCCGGCCAGTTCGAATTCCAGTACCTGAAACGCAGTCTCGGCGGCGACGCGAAGATCCACCGCTGTCTGCTCCAGCTGCAAATCGCCATGCTTCAAGCGGACAACATCGAGAAGGTCGCCCACGAGCGCCGACAGCTTGGTCGATGTATCCTGAATGAGCAACAGCTCTGTGCGCTGCCTTTCGGATAACGCGCCGGCTTTGCCGTCCAGCAAATAGGAGGCGATGTTCTGAATGCCATGCAGCGGCGTTTTCAACTCGTGCGACGTATTCGCCAGAAATTCGTCCTTCAGCTTGTCGCGGACAAGCAGCTGCTCCGTCAGCCTCTCGGTCTCCTCCGTTGCATGTGTCAGACGCAGCGCGAGCATTGTGTTTATGAACATAATGACTGCGAGAAAAGCCATCCTTCGCCCCATGTCGGTCTGCACCCAACCGAGAGAATAAAGCCAACCGACGAGCAGGATCATGGTGACGGAGACCAGCACGCCGATCACCAGAAAGATTTCCTTGCGCTCCATCTGTCCGTCCTTCTTCAGGTAAAGTCTGAAGGCTCGGTATAAGTAGAAAGCAACTACCAGCGTGACGTAATCCCAAGGCAGATTGCCGGCCTTGGAGTACACCTCGTAAGGCAGCAAAAGGACGGCCCCCAAATAGATGGCGATTGGAGAAAGGAGTATGGCAAGGTGCCTGCGCGTCAGCAGCTTGCCGTCCAGGTGATGAAGGAAGAGCCCCAACACGGCAATGTTCGAGAATCCGCCCAAGTTATAAATTTTGTGATAAACTTCACTTGAAACTCCAGGTACAAGCTGCAGTACGAGCTTGTCGCCATCCATCACGACCAGCACAAGGAAGGTAAGGAAGTAAAGTCCGCTGTAGAGATACGCCTTGTCTCTCAAGCGCATGACATAAATGCTCAGGTGGTACCCGCCAAACAGAAGCAGGATGAACAGTCCGAAAAATTCGAAAGCAAACAGGATCCGGTCCAGCCGGAGAATGTCGGTCTGCGATCCGAAATACAAATCCTCGAAGCCTCCGCCATTGGACAGTGTAAAATTGGCAACCTGCAGGACGACTTCCATTTCCGGCCCTTGTGCCCAGGTAAAAGTGCTGTAAGGCTTGTTTTCGGCAGTATAGTTATGGGTTTCGGCAGCGGGGGTGCCTCCATTGCCGAGTAACAGGCCGTTCACGTATAGCCGATGCGCCGAGTGGACGTTGGATATCCGGAAGCCGTAGTTGCCGCCGGTCTCTTTCAGCTTCGCGATCAACCGGTAGGTTCCGTATTTCGCCTGGCTTGCTTTGTCGGCAGGCCGGCTGCCGTACCATGCATTCGGTACATCGGCGTAATAGGAAGACGCGTTTGCTGCTCGCCCATTTCGGAAATCATTCGGCGTAAAGAGCTCATTCGGGTAAAATATCCACTCTCCATTGAGCGCGATAAAGCTTTTCTTGTCAAAATCCCACCGGCTCAGATCAAGCACGCCCTGACGCGCTTCCGGCGCCGCCCGGTTGGGAATGGTAAATTGGTAAATAGCCATCAGAAGAACGAACGAGATCAGTGGGATCACCCCGAGCCCCGCCGCCCGATATCCGAAGCGCATTCCTTGTCGTACACTCAAGCTTCGCATCACCGCCCTCCTGATTGTTCCTTCAGTTTGTCAAATTTGTTCCGAGCTGCTTATATGCTGAATAATATCATAGCATTCTCACAATATCCTCACAATCTGAAAAAAGCATGGCATATCGGCCGCATTGCAAACAAAGCTTACCGTAGAATTGAGAAGGATGTTCTTTTGCATCGTATCCTGAATTCGTTATTTCTCGTACTATATGAATTTACACAAAAAACCGCAAACAGCATGCCTTTATGAGCATGCCGCTTGCGGATCAGAATTGTATTCAGGTGTTCTGATTCAGCTCTTTACATACACCGACTGGAGCTGCTGGACCATATCGCTTCTTCGATGATGACCTTGCCTACCTGTGTCTTTGCCGTAATTTGCGACTGGCTGCGAAAAGGAGCCATCTCCTCCTCCATAGCGGTAATAATAGCAATCCTCATGAAGCAGCCTCTCTATTCTTCCAGATAAGAGACAGGCTTGTCTACTGGCACTTTGGTGCCGCCGAACTCCTGCTCTATATATTTCTGCGTATCCTCGTTATGATACAATTCCCCTAATTTCAAAATACCGGGATCGTTCTGTTTATCAGAGGTAGTCACAAGTATGTTGATATTATGCTTTGTATCCTGGGAAATTTCTTCATAGAACAAGGAATCCTTCAACACATTCAATCCGCCTTCCAAAGCGATCGTATTCCCTATCAGAACCAGATCTACGTCTTGAATGACTCTCGGGCCAGTCGTGTCATCAATCAGCTTGAAATTCAAACTTTTGGGATTGTCGACGATATCGTTAACCGTGCCCGTACCCAGATCGAAGCCGTCCTTCAGTTTGATGAGCCCAGCAGCCTGCAGCAGGCTTAATCCTCTGGCCGTATTGGCCGGATTGTCCGCCAAGGCGACGATTGCACCGTCCGGAACCTCGTTGATATCCTTGACTTTCTGAGAGTAAATTCCCATCGGCTCCAGATAAGTCGTCGCTACCGCAACAAGACTGGCATTGCTGTCTCTGTTGTAGCTGACCAGGTAAGCCCAGGATTGAAACGCGTTCACATCGACTTCTCCCTCTTTGGTAGCGTTATTCAGCTCTACGCCGCCATTGATCTCCTTGACTTCAATATTAAGCTTGGCATCTTTGGCTGCCTGAGACTCAGCGATATGCTTCCAAATCTGGGCATCGGAGCCCTGGGAGCCGATGACGATCTTCTCGCCATCGCCCGATGATTTGCTTCCACAGCCTGCAATCGCCAGTGTCAATACCAGACCGAGCGCTAATCCGCCCCATAATTTGCTTTTACTCTTCATATGATCTCTCCCCCTTTATATCTCAATGCATGGTCATGCCGCCGGTTACATTGATCGCTTGGCCTGTCATATACGAAGACAACGGACTGGCCAGGAAGAGCACGACGTTGGCAACATCCTGAACCTCGGCGGTCCTACCCAGTGGAACCTGGAAACAGTCCTCCGCATAAATCTCTTCAGCGGTCATGCCGCGGATTAAGCCGCCTTCAATGCGCTCCCGATGTTTCATCGGCGTCTCCACAATGCCCGGACATACGGCATTGACCAGAATGTTATGCCGCGCCAGTTCAATCGCCATGACTTTCGTTAAGCCAAGCACGGCATGCTTGGAGGCGCAGTATCCGCCCATGGCCCGGTAACCGTTCTTCCCGGCCTGGGAAGCGATCTGGATGATCCTGCCCGGTTTTTCAGCATCGACCATCGCCTTCGCGAATATTTTCGATGCCAGGTATAGCCCCGTAGAGTTAATGGAGAATACCTTCTCCCAGTCCTCCAGCTTGCTGTCAATCACATAATCCATGGTGGAAGTCCCGGCACAGTTCACGACGATATCCGGAACCCCCGCCTGTTCTAATACAACGTTCGACCATCGGGAGATATCCTCTGACTTGGACAGATCCAATCGGGACTCGAATAATTGTCCGTCTACTTCCTTATAGTCATCTTCATAAGCAAGGTCGGCGGAGATGACCCTGGCCCCGCTCTGCAGCAAAATTTGCACGATGCCTCGTCCAATCCCTGAATGACCGCCGGTGACAACCGCCGTTTGATGAGATAAATCCAACGTAATCATGGACTTTAAAGTACTCTTTCAAAAGGATCTCTGCTGATTCCGGCTTCCAATACAATCTTCGCGTATTCTTGCGCAGAGAACAGAGAATGATCCTTGTAATTGCCGCATTCCAGCGCGGACACAGCCGGAACCTCCGTTGTCTCCAGTACGCGCTTCAGCGTTCTTTCCAGAGCCGATGCAATCTCTTCCGGGTCATACTCATTCCAGAGAATCAGATAGTATCCGGTTCTGCATCCCATCGGAGAGATGTCGATGATACCTTGAATCTCGTCTCTCATATAGGTAGCAAGCAGATGCTCAAGCGTATGGAGCGCTGCTGTAGGAATCGCGTCTTTATTCGGCTGCAGGAAGCGCAAATCATATTTTTGTACGGTGCTGCCCTTCTCATCATGCTCGAGCCCTGCTGCTCTGACATAAGGCGCCTTTACGATGGTATGGTCTAATTGGAAACTTTCTACTTTTGCCATTGTTCTTCAGTCCTTTTTTATAGTGTTATATATTTCATTCAGTACTCCGCTTGAAGGCGGCATACTGTATAAACCCTAGTAAAACCCCATGTTAATGCGTCGTCTTCTTGGTGAAATAATCGCCGATGAATTGGCACACGAACACTAGAATCAAGATCAGGATTGTAGCTACAAACGTAATATCCGACTGGAACCGGTTATACCCCTTATTGATCGCCAGACTGCCCAAGCCACCCGAACCAATGGCTCCCGCCATCGTCGTCAGTCCGATCAGATTGATAATCGTCACCGAGGAAGCGCGGATAATCCCGGTTAAGCCTTCCTTTAAATACACGCGGAAAATAATCTCAATCGGTCCCGAACCCATGGATTGGGCCGCTTCAACGATTCCGGGGTCCACCTCTACCAGCGCATTTTGAATCTGTCGGGCATAGAAAGGCACGATTCCGATGACCAAAGGTACGATTGCGGCATTCATGCCGATCGATGTGCCCGTAATGAGACGAGTCAGCGGCACAACAACCGCGATAAGAATAATGAACGGAATGGATCTGAAGAGGTTAATGATTTTCTCCAAGACACTATAGACCAGCCTGTTCTCCAGAATCCCGCCCCGGTCCACTACAACGAGAATGACGCCGAGTAGCATCCCAAACAACACGGAAAATAACGAGGTAACGACTACCATATAAATCGTTTCGTAGGTACTTAGCAGGATATCCTCTCTTAAATTCCAGATGTTCGGGAAATATTTCATAAAAAACTCGCTCATACAGGATCACCTACTTTACTATTCTGAAGAAGTTGGGAATCGATCATCTCAACGGATACCTGTGCCGACTGCAAATATTTTAGCGCTTCTTCCAAATCGCTGGCGGAGCCTGACAGAACAACGATCAGATTGCCAATAGGCGTCTGTTGTAAAATTTCCACATTAGCAAATAGAATATTAGTCGTCACCCTGTAACGGGCGGTAAGCGCCGAAATGACCGGCTCGCTTGTACTGTCGCCAATGTATGAAATCTTGCATAGCATATCGTTATCTTTCAGATGCACGAGTGACGGATGCAATGCGAGCTTCTCCAGCGTCTGGTCAATGTGAGTCGCCGTATTGATGAAATCGCGGGTCAACGCATTTTGCGGACGGCTGAAGATGGAGACGATATCGCCCTGCTCAATAATCCGGCCGCCCTCCATTACGGCAACCTTGTTGCAGATTTCTTTTACCACCTGCATTTCATGCGTAATAATAACAATCGTCAAGCCCAAAGTTTGATTCAACTTCTTCAACAATTCCAGGATGGATAGTGTGGTTTTAGGGTCCAAGGCGCTTGTCGCTTCATCGCATAACAATATTTCCGGATCATTCGCCAGCGCTCTAGCGATGGCCACCCTCTGCTTCTGTCCCCCTGACAATTGAGATGGGTAAGCGTTCAGTTTGTCCGATAAACCTACCAGCTCAAGCAAATCCTTGACCTTCTGGTCCCTCTCTCGCTTGGAGAGCTTGGAGCTTTTTAAGGGATAGTCCACATTGTCATAGATCGTTCTGGAATTCATCAGGTTAAAATGCTGAAAAATCATCCCGATCTTCTTCCTCGCTAAGCGCAGCTCCTTGGGACGCAAAGCCAGCAAATCCTGACCGTTCACCTCTACGCTTCCCGACGCAGGCCGCTGCAGCAGGTTTATTACGCGGACCAAGGTGCTCTTCCCGGCCCCGCTGTAACCGACAATGCCATATACGTCCCCTGCATCGACCTGCAGGCTGACATCCTGAACGGCTGCCACCGACTGCGATCCAGTTTCAAAGGTAACTTGAATATTGGATAAAGTAATCATGATGCCCAACCCTTCCTAAACTTCTATGCACTACAGCATCTTCCGAAAAATTTATTTCTCTAATTTTACATCGGATTACTCGGAATTACTAGTAAAAGTTTTTAATCTTGCAAAATTTGAATCACTACTATGAACGCTTATACTGCTATGTCCGTTAGAGTTTCCCCCCTCCTTCAAAGGACTCCTATGCGCGAAAAGTGGTGCCGAGCGCGTTTGTCATCACAACTAGGCTTGACAGATATCGACTACAAGTGTAATCTTTGAATGTAGACTACATACGTAATCCAAATAAGTATGCGCATACTTATTTGGATTATAAATCAAATCGAATAGGAGGGAATTCGATGCGGGTACCGCACATTTCTGACGCGGAATGGGACGTCATGAGGATCGTATGGTTACAATCACCGCTAACTTCAGCGGAAATAATCGAACAATTAAGTAGCGGTAAGACTTGGAACCCAAAGACGGTAAGAACACTTATTAGCCGTCTAGTACAAAAAAAGGCGCTGGGATGTAATAAAGACAGCAAGGAATATAAATATTTCCCCTTAGTTGAAGAGAGTGAATGTGTCAAAGCGGAAAGCCTATCTTTTCTTAACCGAATTTTCGGGGGTTCACTTAAACCGATGATGGCACATTTCATCGAGAATGGGAAGCTTACGCCTGAAGATATTCTAGATCTGAAAGCCATGATCAAGGAAAAGGAACAGAAGTAAATGGATACAATCATCCACCTGTTTAAGATTACGCTAATCAACTCGTTGGAAGCTGCTCTCATGGTCGTGCTTCTGTTGCTGCTTACGATGATGTTCAGGAGAAAACTGACGCCTGTGTGGCAGTATGCTCTCTGGATACTGCTTATCGTAAAGTTGTTGTTGCCTATGCTCCCAGGAAACATGGAGAACGAACTCCGTTGGAATCTCTTCTCTATAGGAGAAAGCGTGATATCGGTTGAGTATTCAAACGTTTCTAATCAGCCCAAAGTAAGTAATTTAATATCAGTGCTGGAAACGGATAAAGAGGACTTCTCTATTTTAACGAATGAAGAAGTTGGGACAGGCTCCGATTTACTAGCTATAAAGATCGCATCGCTTGTATGGCTTTTGGGTATTGCAGCAGTAGTGCTCTACATCATGATTGGTTATATCAAAATATCAGTCGCTATGTGGAAAGAAGATAGAACAGCGGTCCCCAGTCAACTACATGATCTATTCGCCAGCATCTGTAGAGACAGTGGAGTTAGAGCGAATGTCAGCCTGAGGTTAACCAGCTTAGTATCGTCACCGACATTATTCGGATTGTTCTCACCTATCGTATTGATTCCAAAACATTTAGTAGGACAGCTGAATGTATCGGAGTGGGAATGTATATTGCGCCACGAATTATCGCATTACAAACGTGGAGATATATGGATCAATATAACCTTTGCGATGTTGACCTCATTGCATTGGTTTAACCCGGCAATTTGGTATGCTATGCATCGTATGCGGATTGATCAAGAAATGGCATGTGATACCAAGGTTCTGGCTGTCTCAGGTTTAAAAGAAACCTACGCAACCTGCATTATAAAAATGTTGGAGATCGGCTCATCACAAAGAACAGCTGCGGGTAGTGTCAGATTTTCCGGATACAAAAATCAATTAGCGAGGAGAATTGTTATGATTCGCTCATTTGAGCCTACTAAAAAACGAGTTTCTTTCATTGGAATAAGTCTATTGATCGCCGTTGCGTTGTTCGCATTGCCCTCGGCTTTCGCTAAAGAAGAAGACAAGATTATCAATCAATCGTTAATCTCAGAGACAACAGACTTAATGTCCGTTCATCCAAACGATGAACAGAGAGACACTGAAGCTCTATCGCCACAGCTATCTGAAGATGTCATGTTTATATCGCCAACTTCTGGTATGGTTACATCCTCATTTGGTTACCAAACTCATCCGAAAAGCTTAGATAAAACTTTGCATGACGGAATTGATATCGCCAATGAAGAAGGAACCGACGTTTTTGCTGCGGCTTCCGGTAATGTTATCAAAGCAGAGTATGATGGTAAAAATGGCTTCACCGTCGTTATAGAGCACAATGATAGCTGGCAAAGCGAATATCGACATTTAGCCGAATTTTCAATAAAAGAAGGAGAAAACGTGCAATCCGGTGAACGGATTGGGCTTATGGGCAGCACCGGTCAATCAACAGGTTCTCATCTTCATTTTTCAATTCTAAAGGACGGAGAGTATGTAGATCCAACATCTTTGATCGAATAAGCTTATTTTAGTAATACCGCTGCCATTATTACCGGCAAATACATACATGATCGGTGTTCTTTCATGCATGAGAGACATCCGTATCCAACGGATGCTCTCTTTTAGATTCGGATTTACATAGGATCACTGAATGAAGCCCCGATTCGAACGTTTTTGTTCGGCATGACAAACGTCGTCGTCGCGGATGTTCTATTTGCGAAAGACACGTCATACGACGTCCAATAGGCGAACTGCTTGCCTGCCGGCGGCGCATTGGCGGTTATCGTAACAATGTCCCCGGGCGCCGCCGAATAAGCGCTCGGTTTTCCAAACGTTACGTTTATTTTGTAGTTGCCTGCAGGCATATTGGTAAAGTTTGCGGTGATAACGACATCATGATCCGGCATTGTGAAGGTCGTGTCTGATTGTGACGCATCGGCAAACACGACGCTGTCATCATCTGCAGTCCACTTGACGAATTGTTTTCCCGAGACCGAGTCCGCTGAAATGCTGACTTGATCGCCGGCTTTCGCACTCACCTTGTCAGATATACCATTAAAAATGCTGATATTATGGCCGGAAAGATCGAAGTTACCGCTGATCGCTGTTCCTGCGCCCCAGCCGGCCCGATTATCGGTCACGATACAGCGGTACTGATAATCGATATCCTGACTTGTCAGCGAATCGAAAATATATGTGACTTTGCTGGCGCCTGCGATATTCGTCCAATTGATTCCATCCGAGGACTTCTGCCAACTGTAAGCTAATATACCGTTATTGCGGGATACGGCTTTCATATTGATCGCCACTCTCGTGCCGATAAGATCATAGATCGGCGGTTTGGGAGCTGCGCCGCCCGATACGGGAACACTGTAATCAATCTCGCTGTCCGTAAGCAGTTTCGGCTGCTGGTATATATTAGGCGACGGCATCGTTTCCGTAACCGTTCCTTCGCCGTCGAGGAACACGCCCGACAAATATACCGGTCCTGCCTGAGACAGATTTTCCCCGTAAATGCGGGTCATTCTGAACTGCATATGTCCCGTTACATTGAAACTCACATATACGCCATTTTCATAATTGCTAACATATTTTGCAGCCAGAACATTGCTCGTATTGGGGTCAATGGCTTCCACAAGTGTCTGGGACACAGCGTTATTCCAGTCAAGGAAATACAGACTGATTTTTTGTGTCGCACTTCCAGTGTTCACATCTACAATCTGATGCAGCTCCGAGGTTTGCGCCGAAGCGACTCTCGAAGCTTGACTCTCATCAGCAAAAAGCGCTCTCTTGCTCGTAGTGGAAGACGCAAATTGTTGACTCGTTGAGCCAATAAAACGAATTGTTTCTTGTGCAGTCGAACTGCCGCCGTCGACATAATATCCTTCTGTGCCGTACTTGCCAACCCAGTTGCCCTTTGTTACCGTATCAGTACCGATATTTGACCGTTGGCAGCTTTCTCAAGTGATATCGTCCCTCTCTCACAATCGGCAGCATGTTCATTTGATTTATATCATTTTCCATTTATGCGCTTCTACGTGTTCCTGCAAAATCCTGTTCCCACGAAAAACGAAAGAGCACCCTTGCGGTGCTCTCTCCCTGCTCGGCCGCCTTAATGCGCCCGTTATTATTCGGTTCCCATCTGCCGCGGCACACTAAAGACTTGATTTATAAGGATTTTCTCAAAAGTCAGCGTAAATCGAACAACATCCTCGCCCTTCTCCAACAAGTCAGATGCAGTTACCTCTTGACATCCTCTTTATCAGACTGATCTCTCGTTCCCGTTGGCGCAGGTTCGGGTTTGGATTTAGATTTAGATTTGGATTTGGATTTTGGATTTGGATCTGGGTCTGGATTCGGTTTGCTTGCTGCACGCAGATGATACACCTCCAACGGTACCGGGTCCGGCAGCGGAGGATTGCGCGGTTGATCCCTATTCTGCGACAGGCTCTCCCTCCGCAGAATGTACCGTTCCTGCTCATTGCCGGACGACCCAAGATCAGCACTCACGTAAACCCCCATCTCAGGGAAATCTGAACGGACACTAGTTAACTCGCTCGGCAGTTGCGGTGTGTTGATCTCGGCGATCGGCCTCAAACTGTCCGGGTGCAGGACCCAGGTACGCGTCAGACCGTGAACACTGAAATCCAAGCGGAGGTTATCGTCCGGGAGTACGGAGACACGACCTACCGTCACCTCGGTGATCAGGCTTCCACCTCCCCAGATCATCCATCGGCCTTCCCAGTTGCTGATTTGATTAATCGTCCAGCCCTCATTCGTAAGCCGCGCAATATAGATTTGTGTGTTCCCAAGGGGGTCGAACTTGTGATAACTGACCATCACTCTCCCCTGCGCATCAAACCCGATCTTCGTGTTGCCATTTAGGATCCCGCCGTTCATCGGAACCTTGTCGATAACCTCGCTGCTCGAATAAGTGATCGGCAACGTGAGCGGAGTTCCATCGCTCTTTTCCCAGTGCACAAGGTCCAGGCTTCTCGCGTAAGACAGGTGTTGGTTGGTCGCCGCATTAGGACTGTCCCTCCAAACCCATACCATATGATAATAACCGTCCGGGCCGAGCATTGGACCATCGACATAGGCACTGCGCAGGCCTTCTCCGTCGTGCAGCGGCTGCTCTAGGAGCCTTTGCCACTGCTGTGTCTCCTCGTTGTAAATATTGTAAAGGTCAACACCGTTGCCACTTGAGCCATTTCGATGCCGGAAAATTAGACCGCCATCGGAGGTGCGTAAAAAGAAAGGGTACGTTACTTTCGTTTCGGACGCTGGGTCAACCATGTTCGGGATCCGGGTAAGCGTGGTCACGTCTCCGGCGGTCGTCGTACGGAAATAAACGAGCGGAACGTCGTGCATGTTACCGGACACATGTAGCTGACCCGCGCGGTCAACCGCCATGGTAACATAGTTATGACTATCCCATTGGACAAACGTATCCAGCGGTTGAAGTACCCATGTATCGTCCCCAAGCTTTCGGTGGGCGACTACCATCTGGCGGTTGGCATTATAATAAGCGACATACTGATCATCGCTGTTGGTGAGCAGTGCTTGCCCTACGTAATGTCCGGCCCATGTAGTATCAATTACGCTTTTTTCGATAATTACCTCGTTATTATCCAAATTCTCGTATGCATCTGCCGCTCCCTCAGCAGGGGTCCATACCAGATTGCCCGATACTGGCGCTACGGGAGGCATGACCGATCTAGTGATACGGACCTTGCTGACCTGCAAACTTCCTTGATACGAGTAGAAACCCGCGTACCCGCCCAAGAGAAGCTTATCAAGGGGAATGACTTCGGAACGGTCAAGCAATTTGTCAGCGCCTTCAGAAATTGAAAAGTCCACTACTCCATAGGAAGACGATGAAACCCGGATCGTGTAATCCTTGTTCACTTCGAGTGGGACGGTTCCGCCAACAATCAGACTTTCGCTCTTAATAGTGGAACCCGTCACCTGCAGCAACTGCCAGGCCGCCGGACGCTGATCGGGGTACGTCACCATCCGCAGGGTGTAGTAGTCATGGGTACCGTCGCCGTTATCGGTAATGTTGAACGCTACACCGTTCCAGCGCCCATAATCCGTATTGCGTAAAGTGGCCTCCACTACGAACGTCTTCCCCAGTTCGAAACCGGTCTGAGCGATTACCCGATCCGCCGGTCCGCCATTCGTTCGAAGGGCCTTTCCCCCGATTGACCAGTCACCTCGCAAAGGGGCCCAACCATTACCCACATCATTGCTGTCCGGCCGGTTAAAATTATCGGTCCAGCTCAACTCGTCCGGGTTCGGGTTGCCGGGCTCATTCGTATCGTTTGATATCGTGATACGGACATTGCTAACCTGCAACTTTCCTCCCAACGAGTAGATACCCGCATAACCGCCCGCAAGAAGCTTGCCAAGGGGCAAGACCACGGAACGATCAAGCAGTGGGTTCACATCTTCAAAAATCGCAACGTTCAACTCTCCATCGGAGGACGATGAGACTCGAACAGTGTAGTCCTTGCCCACCTCCACGGGGACGGCCCCGCTAGCAATCAGGCCCGCACCGGTAATCACGGAGCTAGTCACCTGCAGCAACTGCCAGGTCGCCGGACGCTGATCGGGGTACGTCACCATCCGCAGGGTGTAGTAGTCCTGGGTACCGTCGCCGTTGTCGGTAATGTTGAACGCTACACCGTTCCAGCGCCCATAATCCGTGTTACGTAAAGTGGCTTCCACTGCGAACGTCTTCCCCAGCTCGAAACCGGTCTGAGCGATTACCCGCTCCGCTGGTCCGCCATTTGTTTGCAAGGTGTTCCCCCCAATCGACCAGTCCCCCCGCAACGGGGCCCAGCCATTACCCACATCATTGCTGTCCGGCCGGTTAAAATCATCGGTCCAGCTCAACTCATCCTTCGGAGCTGCAGCGGCGGTTTGTACCATTCCTGTCGGGATAACGGAGACCATAAAGAGCGCAATGATGAGCAAAAAGTGCAGATGCTTTAATTTAGAAATTTTTATTTGGGATTTGACCATTTCCTTCTCCCTTTCATAATATGATCTTCATTCCGCCATCCGCCAGCGCAATCATTTCAGCTGCTGCCAGCAATACAACGCCTGTGCCGTGATCATCATTCATGTACGTGGGGATATCGAAATAATAGGAAGCTTCCTTCGCAAAACCCGAACCGAGACAGACTCCGTATACATTTCCTTCTGCATCTACACAATAGCGCAGCAGCGCCAGCCAACCTCTGGTGACCACCTCCAAAAACTCGTCCCCCAGCCATCCCATACGAATGCCTCTGGCCAGAGACAGCACAAACATGGCCGTACACGAGGTTTCCTCATAGGAAACGCTTTCGTCAAGCACTTGATGCCACATTCCCGATTCGTTCTGATAAGAGGCGACACCGGCTGCAAACTCTTTGAACGAGCGCAGCAGCATATCGCGTCCCGGATAATCATCGGGGAGATGAAGCAGAATTTCAGTCAAGGCGAACAAAACCCATCCGTTCCCTCTGCCCCATGGCACACCGCTGTTCACCCCTTCCGCCGGATAATAAATATGGGCGTATAAGCGCTTGTCCGCGAGCCATAGGCGGCTATGAAAACCATTTGCCTGACGGATGACCTCCTCAAAATAACGGGTATCTCCCGTTAATTGACCCATACGCACTAGAAACGGGCAGCTCATAAAAAAATCGTCAGCCCACATCGTCTCGATCCGATAAAACGTCCCGTCATCCATCCTCGGCACCGCGTTCATGACAGCTTCGCTTATCCGCTCTATGACCGGCAGCATGAAGCTGCAGCCCGTACGCTTGTAGACTTCAATCATCATTACACCGATCGTGCCGCATGGATCAAGTTCTTCCAGGTGCTGAGCCCGTGGAATTAAGGAGGGGACTCCGTAGCGCTCGGCATCCCAAAGCGCATATTCATGATACCGGGCCATCACTGCCATGCTATCGGTCGCGTAACGAATTACCTCCGTTAACCCTAACGTTTTAGCTGCTTCCAACAGCCCGTACAGTCCGACCTGAATGGCATAAAACCACTGGCCAAAAAAGAAACCTTCCATATAAGGTCTGACATAAGTATTCGGAGAAGAAAGCCGCCAATACGTTTTAGCCTCGCCTTCACCTGTGGCATACAGGTGTTCAAAGCCGTCAGCCGCCGATTCTACGGCAAAGCTGCAATCCAGCAGCGCTTCCGGCTCCACCCCGGGACTGGAAAATGGCCCTGTATACAGCCATCGCGAGCTATCTCCACGACTCGATTCGAGATCGGGTATGCCGTCCGCGCGCTGCCCGTTTGCCATATCGGTTATGTCCGCCTTAAATCCCCATCTGCCGGCCTCCTTGCGGCGAACGCATTTAATGAGCACCTGTCCGCTTGAATTCGACGATTGAACCGCTATTTGAGTACGACCGGCAGAAGCCGACCGATACACCTCCTTGCCGTCCATCCATACTTTAATCAAGCCTTCATGTTCGACTTGCAGCATGAGCGTGGCGCTGTCCGGCTTTGTGTAGAAGGTCATCCCGTAAGCGCACACGGCGTCCGGGCCGTACATCGCTGCAAAGTCCGCGAACTGCGGCTCCGGCTCTGCTGCCGCATCCGGCTGCCATGAAACGAACTGGCCCGACAGCGCTTCCGCTTCCAGCGATGCACAGCGATTCTGCCCCCCGATCCCCGGAGCGATAGGACCAATGTACGCAAAGCCTTCCTCCCCCCGGAGAGCCTGCTGCGGGTACGTTGGACGTGTGGAAAATAAATAGTCTTTGGCCCACATGTTCGGATACCTCGGAAATCCAATAAGCAGGTCAAAGCCCCAACGATGGCTGTCCCTGACACACTGCAGCAGCAGATCATTCCACCCCTGCTTCATCTTGACGGGTATCGTCTCTGTGCCGGCGTACATCTCCCCGTTAAACCACAATTTCGCGCAGCCTCGTACGGTCATGATGACGTCTTGATCCCGGCCGGCATGAAACCGTGCCGCAGCATAAGCGACAGAGCCTTCCTCGGCTTCAGGCCAACAAGCGGCAAAATCAACTTGATATGGGCCGAATGGCGTATGCTGCTTGATCGGCTGCTCCATATAAGGCCGTAAACGGATTTCTTCTCTTGGACGGGTCTCAAGTAAACGCTCTGTTACGCGAGCAATCACCTCGGCGGGGTCTGCAACCCCCTCTTTGAAGATCGACTTCCCCTGCTCCATTTTTTCATTCATAGCCTTGTCTCCTCCTGCCGGCAGCCTTATCCCTTCAAAGCGCCGATCATCATGCCTTTCACGAAATACTTTTGCAAAAACGGATAGAGCGCCAAAATGGGAACCGTTGCGATGATGATTACCGCATATTTGAGCGTCTCCGCAACTAAACCTTTGTCGAACGAATCGGATCCGATCAGCATGGCATCGGTATTGTTCTGCACGAGAATTTCCCGCAGGACAAGCTGCAGGGGATACAAATCCCGGTCATGGATGAAGAGCATCGCGTTAAACCAGGCATTCCAATGGCCAACTCCATAATAAAGCACCATAACAGCAACAACAGGCAGGGACAGCGGCAGCACAATTTTGAATAGGACTGTCAAATGTGATGCCCCATCCATAGTAGCCGATTCTATTACCTCCTCCGGAATGTTCATGAAGGACGTGCGCATCAAAATCAGATTAAACGTACTGACCGCAGTCGGAACAATGAGCGCCCACAACGTGTTGTCCAGATGAAGACCCTTAACCGTCAAATAATAAGGAATGAGACCGCCGCCAAAAAACATGGTAAACACAATGATCATCATGATGGCATTGCGCCACAGCACCTCTCTGCGCGACAAAAAATAGGCGCCGAGCGAGGTCATAAGCAAATTAAGCGTAACCCCGGCGACAACAATGATGATCGTATTCAAATACCCGCCTGTAATCATCCGATTTTCCAGCACCAAGCCGTAGGCATCCAAAGAGAAGCCGGCTGGCATCAGCAGCAGCCCCTCATGCGCCATAAGATCGGCCGGATTGCTTAACGATGCGAACAATACATACAGGATCGGATAGGCGGTCACTAATGAAAGCAACGAGAGCACCACGATGTTCGCGCCCGCAAAACCTTTTCTGCCAATGCTTGTTTTCACCTTGCCCGCCTCCTACCACAAACCCGATTGATTGATTTTTTTACTGAGCCGGTTCGCTCCGATTAACAGCAGGAAATTGATCGTCGAATTAAACAAACCTACGGCGGAACTAAAACTCCAGCCAAATTCCTGCAAGCCTTTTCGGAAAACAAAGGTTGAGATCACGTCCGCAGACTCATAGATAGCCGGATTGTAAAGCAGGATAATTTTCTCGTAGCCTACGCTTAAAATGCCGCCTATTTTTAAAATGAGCAGAATCATAATGGTCGAAGCAACACCGGGCAATGTAACATGGAGCGTCTGCTTCCATCGTCCTGCGCCATCAATTGTCGCCGCCTCATACTGCTGCGGATCGATGGACCCCATCGCCGCCAAATAAATAATCGATCCCCAGCCTATTTCCTGCCAAATCTCTGACGATACATAAATGGGGACGAAGTAACCCGGCTTATTCAGCATCGTTTCTGTATCAACGCCGAACAGACCGATAATCGTATTTATAAGTCCCGTATCGCGAGTAAAATCAATGATCAGGCCGCATACCACAACCAGCGAAATAAAATGCGGCATATAAGTAACGGTCTGGACAAAACGGGAGAAGAAGCGGCTCTTCACTTCATTAATCAGCAGAGCCAACAGGATCGGGGCCGGAAACCCGAAAATCAGGGAAGTCAGGCTAATGACCAGCGTATTTTTAAGAATGCGCCAAAAATAGTAGCTGTCAAAAAAGTCCTGAAAGTGTTTAAACCCAACCCATGGACTGCCCCATATGCCCTTCGTCGGCACATAATCTTTGAAAGCAATAATGGCGCCATAGATCGGCACATAATGAAAAATAATATAGTAGAGCAGTACTGGCGAGACAATGAGATACAACGAATAATTTTTCAGCCAGTCCTTGCGGATTTTACTACGCAGCGTCTCGCGGACCTGCACTCTCATGCGTTCACCTGCTTTCTAATCATAAGCCAGGCAGGATAACGGAAGTTCCATCCTCCCCGGCCTCCAGCTTACTTGATTTTATAGAATTTACAAAAGTTTCATCTCGATAAATTCTATAAAATTTCAGGGGAAGAAACTTGCCTCGCGCCAAGGACGGCGTGAGCCGTTTCTTCTCACTATCTCTTGTTGTAGCGTTCCAGCGCGGCTTGCTGCATGCTGATCGCTTTTTCGATCCCCAACTTTTTCATTTGCTCCACATACTTGTCAAAATTTTCGATCGGTTCCGAGCCCATGATGAATTTAAGCAGCATTTCATCCCCATAGGTTGTGATTTCATTCATGATTTTGGCCATCTCGTCCCCCTCCTCGGCGGTAACAAAGATCGGGGGCAAGAAGTGCTGGGCCGCATTCGTGCTGGCCCATGTCTTGACCGCCTCTGCCTGTACCGGAATCATCGTCTGCATAACATCCGGATTTTGGACAAACGGTCCCATATCATGCGACAGCGTGTATCGGGCCATGGCCTGGCTAATGGGCAGTTTATCCGGATTGTTCAGAATCAGATCGGTGAACACAGGTTTTCCGTTAACCATCGTGTAGCTAGTGTCTTCGATACCGAAGTTGGCGAGCCGCAGGCCTTCTTCACTGTACAAAAAGTTCAAAAATTGGGCGGCAGCTTCTTTATGCTTGCTGCTGGCCGATATGGCAGCCCCGTAGCCGACATAAGGCAAGGTATAGTGCCCAAACTGCGGCTGATCGCCTTTGTTCAATACCGGATATGGCGCGCCGATCAATTGGAATTTCGCATCCTTTTCCTTCATCGCCGTCGTCCACCTCGCCACACCGCTTCCTGCGCTGGCCACAGTTGCGCCCGATTTGCCGTTCATGACGTTAGCATCCACCATTTTTGCATCCAGCGTGGCGAAGTTATTGTCCAGCAGTTTTTCGGTGAACCACTGATTCATGGTTGTCAGAAACTCTTTGTAGGCCGGTTCAATCGGGCCGTATTTAATTTGTCCGCCATCCAAATAGAAGCCTTTGGCTATACCATAAGCGCCGATAAATGTTCCCCACGCCAGAGTGGACTGGAAATTATAATATGGACTAAGCGGAGCGACTGACCCTTTCTTGTCTTTGAATGCCGTAAGCACCGTATGCCATTCGTCTATCGTCGTCGGCACTTGAAGTCCCAGTTCATCGAGCCAGTCTTTGCGTAAAATCGGCCCTGCGGAGACAAGCAAGCTTTGATCGCCGCGAATAAACGGGAACGAATAGTAGCTGCCTTCGTCTGTCTTGACCATTTTGTCGATGTCGGGATGGTCCTGCAGATACTTGGTCAAGTTCGGCGCATTTTTTTGTTGCAAATCATTTAACTTGGTGATTATGCCGTCGGAGATCGCTTTTTCCGGTCCTCCTGGATACTGGGTCCAACTATATTGAATGATGTCCGGCAAGTCGCCGGATGCAATCATCAGATTGAACTGTTCTGCTTCTTCGCCGGCCGCAGGATGAATGAATTCCACTTCCACGCCCGTACGTTTTTTTAGTTCCTGAGCGAATTCCGTTTCCGCAATATTTTTGACAGTCGCCGAAGTATTGGGAGGCAGATGGAGCCAATATTTCAGTTTGACCCCGCCGCTGATCGGATAAGTTACTTCCCCATCCTGAGCGGCAGCTTGAGGAGTTGGCGCCCCGGCTTCATTACCGGTTTCTTTTTTTTCATCCATTTGATTCTCTTTCGTGCACCCTGCAATAGTTCCGACTAGCAGGGCCGCGGCAGCGGTTAGCATGATCCTTTTTGAACTTGTTCTCATGGTAAGCCTCCTGTGTCATTTGGCTGTAGTTTTTTGAAGTCGACGTCGACAGTTCTAAGTTTAGTTTCGATTGGCCTGGGACGGTAGAGACGAAAACCTGAAACCGGAGGACAATAAGTCAGTTTTGGCGGAAAAAATGGGGCTTGCACCAGGGGACAATAACTAAAATCAAGGGACTTTACTGCAAAAAGGCCAACCGGAAGTTGCTCCCGGCCGACCTCTGGTAGTTCCTCCTTACTCAATCAACTCTGAATATTTTCCCGGAGTCACTCCTTCATATTTGGCAAAAACCCGGCGAAACGTACGAACGTTGGCATACCCGACCATCAGAGCGACGGCCTCCATGTTCATTTTCTGATCCTTCATAATTTGTTTCGCCTGCTCGATGCGGTATTTTCCGATATCGTCCAGCAGTGACGCTCCCGTGCCGTCTTTGTATAACTTCGATACATAGGCCGGATGCAGACCGACTTGCTCGGCAATGGATGCAATACTCAAATTTAAGTCATTGTACTGGGCCTCCACGATCTCTTTTATCGTTTGCAGCAGGTCATTCGCCCGTTTCCCCACCAGCTTTTGTTCTACAGAATCGCAGATGCTGCGCAAGATGCTTTTCAATTGATCCTTCATCTCGCTAACCGTCTGGCAGCCCAGCAGCCGGTCAATCGGATTAAGCTCCTCCAGGTATGTGTTATCGTACATGCCGCTTATTCCATTTATCGTTTTGATCATGGTGCCAACTAGATCAACGAACAGGCACTTGGCCAGTTTGAGCGGAAGTTTGCGCTGCTCCAGATTGTCCTTGAATACTTCGTCGATAATCGCTTCGGCAGAGTCATAATCGCCTGCCTTGATGCAGTTCATCAACGCCTGCTCTTTCTCCAAAGGATAATAATACTCGCCCTTCGTACGGGGCATCTCCATATCACTAAATTCCATGACGCCACTCACGCCGTAAATGCTCTGGTACTCCATGACCTCAAGCGCTTCGTAATACGCCTTCGAGATTTCCGCTGCCGATGGATGCCGGCGGCTTATCGCAACCGTTACCGTGACCCGGTAATTACTCTCCATAAATTGCAACACGTTGTCCGCCACTTCAGACAGTTCCCGTCTCCACTCAAGCTCTGTCTCCTGTCGAAAATTGACCAAACAAACGATAAAATCATCCATCTCCAGCACATAACCTTGATGAACCCGTCTGGCCATCTCTTCAGTCACATTCATGACCGCAAAGCGCACTAACGATGGGGAGATGTCATTATAATCCTCGACGTTAATAATTAGCACCGCAAACTGATCGGAAATGAAGGCGGTTTCATGCAGATCCATCAGTTGTTGCAGCGGGATCGCGCTTTCCCGGCCCTTCAGCAGCTTTTCAAGAAAGTGATCGCGCATCACACTTTTCTGCCGCCACAGCTTGCTTCCCATTTCTTTATTTTCCAACAAGGTGGAATGAATCGCCCGTTGCATCAAATCATATTCATTAAATTTCTTGCTTCCGGCCCGATCACCCGATTTCTTTTCCTTGAACATATCGAGTATTCCGCGTACGGGGGAATAATTGCGGCGTACAAAAGTATAAGTAAGAATGCCGCCCACGAGCAGGCAAATGATCAAACTCAAAATTGTTGCTTTTTTCACACCCTCCAGCTTATCCCAAAAGATGTGACTAGGCATCATAATGACATACTTCCAGTCCGTTGCACCCAAGCTGATATAAGAAACGACCATTTCCTGACCGCTGTCCTGCAATTTGACTACGCCGCTGCTGGCCAGATCCTCATATGATACTGGCAGCGGGCCGTCCATGGACCGGCTCGAGGCAAGCACTTGATTATTGCTGTCGATAACAGCGGCCGCACCGTTGTACAAATACTCTTCGGCATTGTCCACCCAGAACTTCGCCCGATCCAGAAAAATGACGATATTTCCTTGACTCGCCCCGTTTTTCCCAATTGGAATCGAGCGAATAAAGGCCAGATTGTTGCCAAGCCTCACGTAATCGCCTTTATAACTGCCCCCCAAATACTCAATCCAAGCCTCATAGCCGACGCCGCTCGCCCCATAAAGACTATGAAAGACAGAATCGCTCGTATTGCTTAAATTGGGTGTAATAATTGTATCGATAGCTTTAATATAGACAAAGTAATCATTCCATCTGTTGGATGTATTGAATACCTTCAGACTTTCAAATGCTTTGTAGACTGTAAAGTATTGTTCCGGCTTCAGCGGCTCCCGGATGGCCAGCAGCTCTTGCACTCGCGGGTTAATAGCAATTTCTACGCTTAGACGATTCGCGTCCTCCAGCAGCGTACTCATATCCTTCTGCACCTTGGATAGAATCAAATTATTCGAGCGGTTAATTTCCTCCACGATCGTTTGATTCGTCCGCGAATAAATAAAAACGCCTGTTAATACAGGGACGAGCAAAATGACCATATAAGAGACTAACCATGAGAATATGACGCTGTTTCGTTTAAAAATCATTCCACGACCCCCTGTTTCTCTGCTGTATACTGCTACAAAGCTATTATAGGACCCTTCATCGTTCAGTACAATGCGGGCGCAAAAAAAAGTCTGCCAACAAATTCCCCAAACGAATTGTGATATAATTAGGGAAAAGAATGTGCAACATCCGAATTATATAGAAGTGAGTTGAAATACCGTGAGTGAAAATGCCTATAAGCAGCTGATTGCGATTCTGAAGCCTGATGGACGATTCGAATTGGATTGGCAATCCGTTTGGGACACCCTTGACCCCCGAGTTCAGACTGTACAGGATGATATTTATACCCGATTTACCAGAGGCGACCGGGATCTTTTCTTCTCATTCGCCTTCATTGATCAACCGGATGAGTTGACGGTATCACTGCGCTATCTGATTGAGATTGCCACCGTTTTCCTTCACAGGCTTGCGCTCAATCCCGATCTGGACCGGCTTCGGGAACGGGCGACGGCAGAACTTGACGAAGATGTAACGGACAAGTTGCTGGATCGCGCACCCTATATGTATGGTCAGACATTCCTGAACCGAGAATGGATCGCGCAGGCATGGGACAACCTTCATGAAGCCTATGTCTGCCGGCTGCAAACCTGGGAAGGCAGCATTAAGCAATTGCTGTTGGCCAGCAACGCGCATGTGCAGTTCGTCGGCCGAGTATATTTCCACCTCGTTGAGAACAAGGAGACAGAAGAATATCCCTTCTCGTTTATGGCGACCTATGCCGCTGAGGGGGAAGCATCGGGCAAATCACGGCATCTGCCATTGAAGAACGCACTGATGGAGTATGGAGACAACAACGACAAGTTGTTGCAGTTATTGTCCACTGTACACAAGGCCGCATCAAGCAGCAGCCTGATTGCTGAACTGCTCGATTCGGGCGACATTTTCCATCCGATTGGCCTATTGTCCGACGAAGCTTACACGTTCCTCATGGAAGTGTCATTATATGAGGAAGCCGGCATCCTCTGCCGCATACCGAAATGGTGGACGAGCAAATCCAGAGGCGTAAAAGTCAGCGTCAGCATCGGCGGCAAGGAGCCTGCCCAGCTGGGAGCGGATACATTGCTGAACTTCGACGCCCGTATATGGCTCGGCGACGACGCGATCGCGGAAGAGGAATTACGACAACTCCTTTCGGAAGCCGAAGGGCTCGCGTTCCTGAAGGGCAAGTGGGTGGAAGTGAACCACAAGCGCCTGCAGGAAGCGCTGGCCGCTTACGAGAATGCGCGACAGACGCTCGGAAATGAACAATTGACGATTGCCGACGCGATGCGGCTGCAGTTAAACGCCTCACAAGTCCTCGATATTGCCTCGGATTCATCTGTGGAGCTTGAAGTCACCCACGGCGAATGGTTCCATGCGGTGCAGAGCAAGCTTCTCAATCCGGACAAGCTGGAGCGGATCGCGTCACCCGGCAGCGACTTTCATGCCAGTCTGCGCTCCTATCAGGAACGAGGCCTCAGCTGGCTTCTCTATATGAAGACGTTGGGCATCGGCGCTTGCCTTGCCGACGATATGGGTTTGGGCAAGACGATCCAGATCATTGCCATGCTGAATGCGATCAGGTCCCAGCGGCGCGAACACGCTCTCCTCATTGTTCCGGCTTCGCTGATCGGCAACTGGATGAGCGAGATCGGGCGATTCGCGCCTTCCTTGAACTATTGCGTATGGCACCCGTCGGCGAACAGAGACCTTAGCGAAGCCGAGGACGGCGCAATGCTGGATGCAGAAGGTTACGATCTGGTGGTCACCACCTATGGCATGCTGCTGAAATACAATTGGCTAAGTCAAGTGCAGTGGGATACGCTTATTCTGGATGAAGCACAAGCGATCAAGAACCCCGGCACCAAGCAGACCCAGGCTGTGAAGAGAGTCAAGGCGGCCGCCAGAATCGCCATGACTGGCACCCCCGTCGAGAACCGTTTATCCGATCTATGGTCGCTGTTTGATTTTCTGAACAAGGGCATGCTCGGCACAGCGAAGGAATTCACCGAATTATCGAAACGTATGCGGGAACAACCGAAGGGCTACCAGCGGTTGAAACAAGCTGTCAGCCCATTCATCCTCAGAAGACTGAAGACGGACAAGTCGATTATCTCGGATTTGCCGGACAAGATCGAGATGAAGACCTACTCCACCTTAACCAAGAAGCAAGCCATCTTGTACAGCAAGCTTGTGCAAGACCTTGAGCAGAAGCTGGAATTCGCCGAAGAAGGCATTCAGCGGCGCGGGCTTATTCTGTCTTCGCTTATGAAATTCAAGCAAATTTGCAATCACCCCGATCAATACCTGGGGCAGGAAGTATTCAATGCCGAGGACAGCGGGAAATTCGCACGATTGAAGGAAATATGCGAGACCATTCTGGAGAAGCGCGAGCGCGTGCTGGTCTTCACCCAATTCAAGGAAATGACGGAACCGCTGCGGACATTCCTCGAGCAAATCTTCCAGCACAAGGGCATGGTGCTTCATGGCGGGACGCCTGTTGCCCGGCGGCAGGAAATGGTTGCAGAATTCCAGGGGGAGCAGTATGTGCCGTTCTTAGTCCTGTCGATCAAGGCAGGAGGCGTCGGCCTGAATCTGACGAAGGCAAGCCACGTTATCCACTTCGACCGCTGGTGGAATCCGGCGGTGGAGAACCAGGCTACAGACAGAGCGTTCCGTATCGGTCAGCAGAACAACGTGCTCGTGCATAAATTCGTCACGCAAGGAACGATCGAGGAGAAGATCGATCAGATTATCGAAGACAAGATCAAGCTGACGAAGGATATCGTGCCGGACATGCAGGAGAGCTGGATTACAGAAATGGATAATGCGCAGTTGATAGAGCTGATGAAGCTATCCTCATGACGGTTGAAGAAGGAGTGGAAGAGTAAAAATGGCATTTTACAGCGACTTCCCGGAATATGTGCCGGTAGCAGAACGGCGGAAGAAAGCTGAGAAGGCAATAGAAAAACTGAAGAAGGGCACTCCCGATATTTCCCCAATCCGTATCCAAGGAAGAACGATCGCCAAGACGTGGTGGGGCAAATCCTGGTGCAGCAATCTGGAACGCTATGCCGACTATGCCAACCGGATTGACCGTGGACGCAGCTATGTCCGCCATGGCGCCGTATTAGACCTGCGCTTAGCCGGAGGTAAGATATCTGCGCTTGTGCAAGGCAGCGCATCCAAGCCTTACAGGGTGGAGGTAACCATCGCCCCGCTATTCGAAGAGATCTGGCAGGAGATGGTGAAGTCTTGCGCTGGGAAGATTGGCTCCTTGCAGGAATTGGCTGCGGGCAAGCTGCCCAAAGCGCTGGCGGAGTTGTTCACGCTGAAGGGCAAGGGATTGTTCCCCTCTCCCAAGGAAATCCGATTCTCCTGCAGCTGCCCGGACGGCGCTTGGATGTGCAAGCATGTAGCTGCCGTTCTATACGGCATCGGGGCGCGCTTGGACGAGGATTCAACCCTGTTTTTCACCATGCGCAACGTCAAGATGAGCGACCTGATTACGAGCTCCATTGCCGAGAAGTCCAGGGACATGATGGAGAAAGCCGGCAGTTCCGTCACCGGTCGCAGGTCCCGCAGAGTCATTGCCGATGCAGACCTATCCGGCAAATTCGGCGTGGACATCGATACAGGCGGGAAGTAATGCGCATGCGCGTTACTTCCCGCCTGTGTCAACACAACGTCTGTTGATAAATTAGGTTTCTCTGGATCACAAGGACATCTGAGGTTCGAATCTGTTGCGCGGGTAGATGTTACCGGTCAAATGGTACATTGGGTTGCTTCAAAAAGGGCACTTAGGTTCCGTTGGCTGCGTTCTGTCGGGATTCCGGAAACCATTCGATGCTCTTTGCTAAGCGGGACGGTTTACCTGAATCCGCTTACAGGCTGGGGAATCGGAGACTATCCCAAGCATCATCTGTTTGGCAGAGGAAGCCGCCCTAGCCTCGCCCGCCGGTCCATACGCAAGAAGGCTGTAGCCCTAATGCGGTCGCCCTGCGTTGACGTTCACTTTCTTTTCAAAACGACCAGGTTGCCCTTCATTCCTTCTTCGCTATAACCTTTGCCGACCGTCATCTGGATCGGCAGCACCGGGCCACGTTCAAAATACCGGCTGAAGTGCTGGTCCACTGATTGTTCGGTCACGGAGACAAAATGTCCTTCTTCTGCCTTGTCGCGACAGCCTCTGAGAAGCATCACCCCGCCCGGTTTGAGCACCCGCGCGACTTCCTCCACAAATCGCCCCCGATTTTCTTCGGTGATACTGTGAAAGCATCCGCGATCATTGACCATATCCACGCACCGGTTTGTAAGTGGCAATTTCAAGGCATCGCCCTGACGCCAATCCACCTGAACCTCCGCCTTGTTTGCCCGTTCCCTTGCGATGTTCAAGGCAGCTGCGCTCATATCGACGCCGATTACGCGATATCCACGCTGGGCAAGAAAAATGGCTTCGCTGCCTGCGCCGCAGCCTACATCCAAAACGGCAACGTTAGGGGGAAGGTCCATGGAAGCCACGAACGCGACCAATTCTTGAGACGGGTACGGGAGATCCCAGTAGTCTCGAAAGTTTCCGCTGGTATACACTTCATCCCAATCTCTCATCCTGTCAACCTCCATTCTTTCTTTTATTATAATTATCGCTTGTCATGGGCGTCAAGGGATAGCGTCCTGCTGAACAGAGCAATCGCATTAGAGACAGGACTTTTTCATGGAGTAATGCTAAAAATAGACATTATTTTATAAAGCCAATTAATATGTACTTTACAATAGTGTGCGCCATACAGTATGATGAAGTCAGGTGATGAATATGGATCAACTAACAAAATCAGATGAATTGATTCAAGGGCTTGTTCAGGAATTACGGCGCGGGACGTTGATCATCAGTGTGCTGAGTCAGCTAGCCAAGCCACAATACGGGTATTCACTCGTTGCTGTGTTGGCAGACCGGGGAGTGGATATCGACGTTGGGACACTGTATCCGCTGCTTCGCAGGTTGGAGAAACAAGGTTTGCTCGCCAGCCAGTGGGATACGGAAGAAGCGCGCCCGCGCAAATACTATCTGCTTAGCGAGTTAGGCAAAAATGTATATGACCGGTTATGTTCCGAGTGGAAGAGTATGACGAGTATAATGGAGGGATTAATCGATGGCAGCGACGAAGAGTAAGGAAGAACTGATCGACCGATATGTATATGCGGTTACCAGTATATTGCCCGCAGGGCAGCGTGCGGATATTGAGCAGGACGTTCGCGGATTGATCCAGGATATGTTGGATGAGCGAGCGCAAGGCCGAGAAGCAAACGCGGCAATTGTAGAAGAGGTGCTGAAGGAGCTTGGTAATCCCAGGAAGCTTGCAGCACAATATCGAGAGAAGAAACGGTACTTGATCGGCCCAGAGTTGTTCGATTTGTACTGGGTTGTTATGAAAGTAGTCGGGTTCTGGTCAATGGTCGGCATCACGATCGCTTTTGGGATTAAAATTTTTCTTGATCCATCTAATACGCTTAAACTGTTCATCGAATATATCGGCGTGTCTTTGTTTACAGTTGTCATGCAAGTTTTCGGATGGGTCACGATTATTTTCGCAATTATTGAGTACACCGGCGTGAAAGCAACCGATATCGGACGTAAGAAGAAAGGCGCCTGGCACCCTTCAGAATTGCCCCCTATTCCAGGCACCGGGGCGCGAATCCGATTATCTGGCACGGTTGTGTCGATGATGTTCACTATTTTCTTTTTCGTGCTGTTCGTCTATTCGAACCTGTTTGGTGTCCATCTTCATGTCGGGTCTTCTGCTTACACCTATATCCCATTCTGGGACCAGGATATCATCAAGCAACTGCTGCCTTTCTTCTTCGGCTGGCTCGCTCTATATATTTTGCGGGAAGTTGCCAAACTGATATTCGGACAATGGACGAAAAGACTTGTGCTCTATACGCTTGCGTTGGATATAATCATATTCATTATGTATGTTTTCTTGTTCGCCGACCAGTCCATCTGGAACCCGAGCTTCATGAACGAGTTGCTGGCAGCGGGTGCTGTTACGAAGAACGAAATTGCAAGCACTGACAGCTATACGACCGTTAGTCGGATTTGGGAGATCGTTCAGGATAGAGCGTTGCTCGTTATCGCTATCGTGATGATCGTCGAGAATGTGGCCAATTTCTACCGGGCGACCAGGAGGCGCACATCGACGAAGGAACATATGGCTAGCTGATTCCTTACTTGCATACCCCAACAGCAAAGGCTGATGCCGAACCCACCCAGTGGATTGTCATCAGCCCCTTGGGTTATAACAACTGGTTCAAGCATCCGTTATATATCAAATTTGATGTGCTAACTTTTCCCATGTATACGAGTATAGTAGGACACTTTCCCCTTTGGTGTATACCTTTGCATTTTGGATTTCCGCCGTTTTATATATATTATGTGTGTTGCCGCGTCTGCTCCGCTCTCATTCAAACAATCGCTTATGCTTATGAAAAAATTGAGAATAAAATTGTACGTTGTCCAGTTCAAACCATTCTGCTGTTTTTAAAGGTTTTGCATCAAGATTATAGATTCTCGCATTTAGCGTACCTAAAACAAAGGGAGAATGAGTCGCAATAATAAATTGACTGTCAAAAAATCGTGCGAGCTCATTAATTTGCTCTGCAAGCCGGATTTGATTGGCAGGAGAAAGCGACGTTTCTGGTTCATCCAATAAATACAATTGGCCGGGAAGCAAATATTCTTCAAAAAACTGCATGGAGGTTTCCCCGTTCGAATATTTTTCCTGAGAGAATTGAATGTTTTCCAGCTTCTTTTTAAAGGCATACGAATTTCCATATTCCGCCGCTTGATCCTTGCTCATCCCTTTGCTGATCTGCTCGTACAGGATCCCCTCACGCAACACGGCGGTTTGCTGTATCTTCTTAATTTCATACAAGATATCCTCTGACTTCATGTATTTGCTCCCCTCAGGAAGCTGTCTGATTTCACGTTCCCGCTCATCATGTCCAAGCTGAAAGCTGGAGCCCGCCAGGTGGCAGGCTTAACATTACGAATCACTAAAAATGTCGAATAATGTTGAATAATATTTCGGATTGTGATAATTTTTTATAGTTATAATGAAAAACGATTTCTTATTTAGAAGGAAAAGAAAGGGGTCATAATGGAAGTACTTCAAGACATTCTCGCTGCTCTCAGTGTGGTTCTCAACGGATTGCCGCAAGGTCTTTTGGCGCTCGCGTTCGGCTTTGCTTCGGTCCCGACCGCACTGGCCTTCATTGTCGGTGCAGTCGGAAATGTCGCTACGAACAACGTTGCGGTCGTTTCCTATCAAGCAGAAACAATTACACTTGCCGGCACGATGGGCAAATCGATGCGGGAACGCCTGTCCATGGTTTTCTTCGGCGCTTGCATCCTGCTTATTATCGGCCTGTTCGGCTTGCTGGAGCGCATTATCGACTGGATCGGTCCGGTTATTACGAGCGGAATGATGGCCGGAGTGGGCATCATGCTGTCCAAGGTAGCTTGGGATATGGTCAAGAACAATCGTATTATTGGTGCAACCTCGATTTTTAGCGCATTATTGACGTATATGCTGACGAAGGATCTCGTTTATACGATTACCGTATCTGTTATCCTCTCTAGCATTGTGTATAATATTATGCAAAAAAAGTCCGATTCCGATAAGCAAGAGAACAAATCAGCGCCCGAAGAAAAGCTGAAGTTTCAAAAACTGATATTCAACTCTTCAGTTTTACGCGGCGCCCTTGCGCTAGCGTGCCTGAACATCGGTGCCAATATTGCGTTTGGCAGAATCAATGAGGATATTGCCGGCCAATCCGTCAACGTGGATATCTTATCGATCATTAGCAGCTTGGCGGACATGGTTTCTGCCTTGTTCGGCGGCGCGCCTGTGGAAGTTGTAATTTCCGCAACAGCCAGCGCTCCGCATGCCGTATGGTCCGGAGTGATTATGATGGTGCTGATGGCGATCATCCTCTTCACCAAAACATTGCCGAAGATCGGTAAATACGTTCCTAGTTCATCTATCGCTGGATTTCTTATGGTTTTGGGCGTAATGGTCACATTGCCCGGCAATGCAGCAGCAGCTCTGACAGGAGAAGGCGCAGGCTCAGGAATCGTTGGCGGCGTGACGATGGTTATGACGGCAATCACCGACCCGTTCATCGGTATGCTGTCAGGTATTGTTGTGGAAACTTTAATGAATTGGACAGGCATGTAGAGGAGGAGAACGAATATGAAGACGTATACTTTGCAAATCGGTGAGCTGACCAGAGAGCTTCCTATCATACCTATATCAGATTCTCTTAGTATTGCAAGTTTCGTCATTCTTGGCGATACAGAACTCGTCATGCAAGCAGCAAAAGATGTAGCAGATAAGCTGCCTGATGTAGACATTCTCGTAACGGCAGAGGCGAAAGGCATTCCATTCGTATACGAATTGTCCAAGCAGTTAGGCATGAAACGCTATGTCGTTGCAAGAAAAAGTGTCAAGGCTTATATGGGGGAGACGATCTCCCATAAAGTCAACTCCATTACAACTCAGAAGCAGCAGGAGCTTATATTGGAAAAATCCGATGCAGAGCTGCTTCGCGGCAAGCGTGTTGCCGTTGTCGATGATGTCATCAGCACAGGCCAATCTCTGCTCGCTTTGGAACAGCTTGTGGCGAAAGCCGGCGGAGAAGTCGTTGCAAGAGCAGCAATCCTCGCAGAAGGCAATGCTGCGGAGCGGGACGATATTATCTTCCTTGAGGCTCTGCCTTTATTTCATCACCCGGCAAGCACCTGAACGGAATCCGACTCTGACGCCGCCCGGGAAAATTATTTTTCTCCCTAATCCGCCCGCCGCGCGAAACAGAGTGCTATGTCAAAAATAGAATTGTATGCTTTTTGGACTGGACATCCTTAAAGCGGAAACATATCATCGGCCTTCATCGAATAGAAATGCAAAAAATGGGGACTGCGAATCGCTCGCGTCTCCATTTTCGTCTCCATCTCCCCAGTATATCTACTCGAACCCCTTTTGACATCCTCCCCCGCCTACGCTTTGCTTAAATGCCCTAAGCTGTGGAACATATTGCTTCAGCCTGAATACGGAGATGCGCAGCATTCCGCCCGCGCCTGCGCTTGCAATCAGCCGAACGAGTTCCATCACAATCAAAGCTGCTGTCTTGTTGCGAGCGGCGATCAGTTGGGCATGAGCTGGAAATATCAGTTCATAGACTCTGTCGAAATCGTCTCGCATCCGTTGAATAATGCAAGATTTTGAAAACAATTGTTCAAAGCTATTCGCAATTGCTTTGTTGGCTTTATGTCATTCTCGTACCAGATGTTTTTAACAACGAGTGTCCCGGCTTTTCGTTCCGCGATTATCTCGGCGCGCCCGATGAAGCTCTCTCCATACAATAGAGGCAGCACATAATAGCCGAATTTCCGTTTGATTGCAGGCGTGTAAATCTCCCAAGTATAATCGAAGCCAAACAATTCGTTGATCAGCTTTCTGTCCCATATCAAATTGTCCAGCGGAGCAATCAGCTCGCAGCGCAATTTCGGCGCCGGATTTTGCAGGACGGCTTCAATAAGCGGCAAATCCTCCGTGCGGCAGTATAGCATATTCTTCATTTGTTCTACGGTAACAGCAACAATGCGAGCTTCGTGCAACAGTTGGCGGAAAACCTCGTTGCGCTGCTCCGCTTTCAATCCCCATATATTCAGCCAGGCATCGGATGCACGATTCCATAAAAGGCCAACAGCGCCGATTCGACGCAGTACCCGCCACTTGTGATGCTCAAGCTCGTCCTCCAGTGGCTCCGGCGCATTCAACAGGTTTGGCTGTATGTACTTCCCCGCAATATCGTAATATTTACGCGTTCCTTTTTTGTGATGGATAATCAACTCGCCTGTCGAGTACATCTGCTCCAGCACCGACCGCGATGCATTGTTTCCGCTGCTCCAGTGGATGGCAGATTGCCAAGTGAAATCTCCATCCAATTTCAGTTCATCCGAACTTAGCGCACCGTGATTTTGGATATGAGTCCGTACTTGCGCTGTCAAAGCCTCCATTTCGGGATAGCGCTTGGCATGTTGTCGGGCGGCTTGCCTGTATCGCTCAAAATACGGCCAGTCCTCGACAGGGATAATAGCCAGATTCTTATCGGGATAATCGATCAGGAATCTATCTTGATACAGCAACTCGTCGAGCATATTCTTGGTAAATCCTTTGATTCGCGACTGCAGCACCAGTTCGGCGTTTTTTCCGCAAACATCGATGGGATCATATTGAATACAGCCAACCTGCCGCACAAAATCCATTACTCCCTGCTTTCCGGTAAATTGATATTCGCCTAACAGCCCGTGCTTCAATAACAGAAATTGCCGTGCCTGGCGGTTCGTCAATTGGATCATGTATGCGTCAGCTCCTTAACGAAACAAACGGGAGCCGCTTGCACATGATGATGGATGCCCCGCTCGCACGCGCAAATTGCACGATATTCTTCGCCATGACATGATTCCAATATTGCATCATGCGCCGCTCTTTATGTGCGAGTCGTTTGAGCGCTTTCATGTTTTTCGCTTGCTGGATTTCCCTTCGCAAACGGGCATACCGCCTCCGGATATGGCCAATACGTTTCCCGTTAAAGGTCAGGTAGTTCCCCGTATCGGCATCGGCGGCAACCGCAATGAGGCGTAATCCACGATCAACGCCAATCGCTTTGTTCGTTTTCCGCGTTTCCCGAAGTTTGAAGGAAAAGGTGAAAGCAAAATACCACTTTCCCTTACGCTCAAAAAGCTGCGCATTCCCTTTTTTCGGTTTCGAGATTCCTTCGTACGAAGGTTTATAGTGTTTGCTGTTTGGATCCATTTCCCCGGTCAGAAGATAGTTCACCCAAAACAAAGCATAATCGTTGACGCTCACAGGCACATATTTATCGATGGTTAGATGGCCTTCGATGGTGGGGATGCCAATTTTCAGGTGTCCTTGATCGAAACGGAGCCGCCAGTTCTGATTGTCAAACAGGATCGAGATATTCGCTCGAAAGGAAGGAAAACCCTTGGTGTTGGCATGCTTCCGCCAATCCTGATACCGGCTGACAGCCAGTTTTCTTGCTTCTTGAAGAAGCGTTGATGGTAGTGGTATGGAACGAAGTAGGCGATCCAGCTCTGTTGCCTTACGTACTGGGACTTCCTGCAGGTATTGAAGGGCTTGATTGCTAGCTTGTGAAAAGTGGGATCTCATGGTTCTATACATGTCTTGTTTCACCAATGTGGGCCGATACAAAGGAAGTTTGATCGTAATCGTATTCTGACTCATTTCCAATCCCCCCATATCTATCATTATACCAGAACACCAGTTCGGTTTCAAATCGGGAAGTACTGCTTTAAAATCATGTCGGACAATTGAGATGGCAAAGTTGCCACCCTTGTCCGAAGACGATTCATCTCCTACCTAAGCTTCCGCTTTGAGGAAGGAGTCTTCTCGTCTGTATTGAATAAAAAAGCGGCTGTCCCTCAGGTCAATTTAAGATAAGACCTTGGGGACAGCCCCATGCATTATGGAACCTTACGGAGTTGCATAAATGGCCGCCTCTTTGAAAAAATGCTGCTCAGCCTCTTTCACTTATCAAACGAATCAAATGACTGCGGATTTTTGCAGCAGCCTCTGCACGATGACCGCAACTTCCGCTCTGGAAATAAAGGCTTTCGGCGCGAGCACGCTGCCGCTTCTTCCGGACACGACTCCGGCCAGCAAACAATCGGCAATGCCTTTTACGGCCCATGTCGAGGAGGTGTCGCCGTCGGCGAACGGGTGCAGCAACTCGTTCGCTTCCCGGTTTGGAAGCTTCGATTTCAGACCCGTTAGCGTCATCGCTTTGGCGATCATCGTCATCGCTTGCTCCCGGGTGATTCTGTCTTGCGGGCGGAACGTTCCGTCTTCAAAACCGTTCACCAAGTTATAGGCATACGCGGTTCGAATTACTCCGCCGTACCAATCCGATGCGTTCACGTCCGTGAACGGATGAGAACCGGTCTCCACCTTCAATCCTAATCCGCGAAGAAGGATCGCCGCAAACTCTGCGCGCGTTATCGATCGATTTGGTTGGAATAGGTCATTGCCGACTCCGTCCACGACCAATCGCGAGCCGAGGTCGTTAATGGAGCTGCCGGCCCAATGATTAGCCGTATCCGCGAATGCGTAAGGGTGCCAGATAACCGAATACGTACCGTTCGTCAGGCTGTTGATCTTCGCATAGTATCGACCGTCGACCACAATGACCTTGGTCGGAATATGACGCACCGTTCCGTCAGGATCAATGGCAACGCCCGTTGTGATCTTGGTCAGATCGACACCGTCCGGAATGGCAATCGTTCTTTCCACATAGCTATTGAACTTGGACACTTCAATCGAGTTGCCCTCATAGACAGCTTTTACCGTAAAATCGACGGGCGGCGCCACGACAACATAATGATTTTGAGCCGCGGCGTTCTCGACAAGCTTAACCGTGCCGGCCGAAGACTTTGAGACCTCGATCGTTACCTTAACCTCTTGAAGGTCAACACCTTTTCCTAATTGCTCGGATAACGCTTGAATATTGATTTGCTGCACCGGCAAGGTGTAACCGGCGTACAGGGTTACGACATCTATGACCGTCTGCTTGAGTTCCATGCTTCTGACCGTTTGGCCGTCCAACTCTACGATGACGACATCGGAATTAACCTTTGCCGGAATCGTCAAGACGGTCTGTGGGCCTTCCGTTGCGACCATGTCTTGGATTCTCTCGCGATCGATGACGAGAGTCGTCACGGTCCGGTTGTCGACCTTCGTCGTAGTCACTTTGCCGATCTTAGCCGTCTTGCCATTCACAAGCCCTTCCATATCAGCCGATTTTTCCGGCTGAACGGGCGTCCAGATGGAACCTATCGGTGAATCCGCTCTTGGCGTCACCGCATTGGTGACTGCGGAATCCGCGCTTGGCCCCGTGCTGTTGATCGCTCTAACCGTAAAGGTATAAGCCTGCCCATTCGTCAGTCCGCTGACCGTAATGGGGCTTGTCGTACTGGTTACTACAAAGCTGCCCGGCGACGAGATCACCTCGTATCCCGTAATCGGATTGCCGCCATCGTACGCGGGCGCTTTGAAAGATATCGTTGCCTGACCATCGCCGGCGACCGCGGACACATCGGTCGGCACGCCTGGAAAATCCGCCAAGCGATGAATCTTAATGCGATAAGTGAGCTCGTCGCCGTTTTGCGCAATTACATGTACCGTAATCTCGTTGTCGCCCAAGTCAAGCGCGTACTCCAAAGATGGATCACCCGATTGGGCGCGATCGCCATTGATATCGAACGATGCGTAGGCGCTCTGCGTCACGGCCGTCAAACGAACGCCCGTTACGCCATAAGGCACTTGGACTTCATAATCGGTCAGACCGGGATCGAAGGCCGGCGTCAACGCAATCGCCGCGCCATCGCCGTCCTCGAGAGACAGGCTGCCGAGCTTCGAGCCGGACTCATCGTCCAGCACATACAATTTGCCTTCTCCCGGAGCAAAGCTGCCCGATAGGGTTCCAGCCATACTATTGTAATTTGTGCTGGTTTCTGCTCCCGTGATTTTCGAAACTTCTTTCACTGAGCCAGGCTTGGTCGGAATCGAGAATGAAATCATTCGAGAATTTACAATATCCCGATTCACAACCATGATATATTTACGGCCGCTTTCATTAGTAAACGAGCTGATTATCATGGGCTGGCTGGAATCAGCCGGCTGCCAGAAGAAATTTGCAGGAACCGCCTGGGTTCCCTGCGGTCGATTCCCCGTATGATATACGGCCTCCGACTTCAATCCTTGCAGGGTCGGTCCAAGTTTTAGTACGCCTGCATTAAGATTTTTGGCATAATCGTATAATGGGCTTTTTGTGCCGTCAGGAAGCAGGATTGCATCCGCAAGTCCGGCCTCCGCTAAAGTTCTATAAGTAAAATAATTAATACCTTTAGCGCCGTAGGCAAGATTGGTATAAACCTGGTACCTTAATTCCGCTTCATTAGGCTTTCTAAGGCTTCCCGGCTCAGCGACCGATTGTATAAACGACCAGAAATCTATCTTGGCTGCAAGCGCTTGCCTACGGATGATCTCCAGATTATTATAGTAACCATTCTCATTTATTCCGCTGCCCAGCCTGAAAGGATAATAATCGAACATCAGAACGTCGGGACGTTTATTGGCCCAACGGTAAACATAATCCTCATAGCTTCTGTACGCAATGTCTTGATTAATCGTAAACCAGAAGTCACTGTTCATTGATGTGCCGTTTTTATATCCAGTCCCATCCTTCTCCCAGTCTGATCCATTTTCACCGTGAACAACCCAACCAACTGCGTTCCCCCCTCCTCCATTATGGGTAAGCTCCCAATAGTAGGTTGTATTAGGGCTGACAGCCGCATTAATTGAAAATTTCGGGTAGCTGAAGCCGCCTACGTTTGGATTGTCCTTGGTATCCTCGCCTAAAAGGGTTGTTTTAGCCGGAGAATCCCATAATTTTAGCGTTATCGTTTCACCAGCATCCCATTGATCGCCTATAAATAATTGTATAGTTGAAATAGATGTCGTTACCGCATTTGTCTTAAATGTTTGACCCAAGGATTGGCTTGGTGTTACATAATCCCCTGAGTGCGATTCGCGAAAGAGATCTTCTTCAGAAGCGTAGTTGGGAAGCAGATTAACTAATGTCATATGATCCGGATCGGCCTGTCTGAAACGTTCAATCGTAGCCTGAATCCCTGTCATTCCTTTTGCCGAAGGTTCATCTACAATGAAGTACCCCAAAAGCGCAGGGTTTGTCTTATATCGATCCGCAATTTCATCAATAAGTACTGTTGTGGGACGAGGGGCACCTTCATAAATTTTATGATTGTAATTTACCTTGAACCACATATCATGGTTACTTTGGGCAATGCCTCCCTCATAAGCCGTTCCTCCCTCGTATACATCCGATGCACTCCGTTTCACTCCAAAAGGTGTTAGGGTATTGCTAGTTAGCTCCATATAATAGGTTGTATTTGGAGAAAACCATTTGTAAATATTAAAAACGGAATAATCCTCACCATACGGTCCTGAAACGGTTGAGCTCCCCATTAAAGTTTTCTTAGCCGGAGAGTCGTATATGCTCAATGTAGCTGTGCTTCCTTCAGTCCAATCCGATCTATCGATAAATAATTCGATTGTATTGATTGCTGTGAAAGGATCCGACGTAGTGGTAAACGTTTGTCCCAATGAACTGCTATTGCTTAGAAGCCACTCTTCGTCCGCAATGGTTTGCTCGACAGTGAATGGATACATGATGAGTCTTGTATCGAGTACCATACATTCCAGCCCAACCGCTTCGCATTGTTCTAATGAGGCATCATTCAATTCCACGCTACTTTCATTATTAAGCACCCAAGTTGCATTCATATCTTTTATCTCTTGATAATTAGCGGTTGTGGGCTTATCTGGAGGAAGATATATTCCTATCGGGAACGGGTTAGCACCCGAGGCAGTCGCCTGAGGTGAGGGCAGCCCCATCCCTATAAAGCAAGCTAAAGTAACCAACAACACAAACTTTAAAATAGTTTTTGGCATTCAAATACCTCCCAATTAATTTGTAAACGCATTTGTAAACGCTTTCATTATTGATCTCAACAATAATTTACATTGGACTCACCTCTTTTCGTAGTTTAATACTGATAAATGAACAGATGGTTACCTGCATTTCACTTGCCGCCATGCTGTCTCCTATTTTAACTTCACAAGAATGTTCATTAGAAACTGGGCTGCTTCAGCCCGGGTCGAATGTTTGCCAGGGAATAATTGACCGGCACCCCAAAGGCTACAATTCATGTATCCTTTGGGGCCAGCCCTTTAAACTTGATGTTTGACAATGGTCCGCTAATATTATTTTATACAATCATTCCTTACCAAGTTCCGTCATTATCCCTTCACGCTGCCCAGCACAATGCCTTTTACAAAGTAACGCTGAAGGAAGGGATAGACTACAACAATAGGCAACGCTCCCAAAAAAATTTGTGCCGCTTTAGCGGTACGGTCGGACACATCCCTTAACATTTCAAAATCTTTGCCCGACATCGAGGTTAAGTCGATATGAACAAGTATGGTTTGGAGGTATGTCGATAACGGAAAATGTTCGGGTACTTTCATCAAAATCAGACCGTCAAACCATGAATTCCAGTGACCGACAATGGTAAATAAGGTAACGGTGGCAATTGCGGGAGTCGATAACGGCACATAAATACGCCATAAGGTCGTCCAATGTCCGGCTCCATCCAAGGCGGCCGACTCTTCAAGCTCTTTGGGCACCCCCCGGAAGAAGTTGAGCAGCAGAATGACATTAAACACCGGCACAGCGCCAGGCAGTACAAGCGCCCACAAGGTATCCATGATGCCGGTCCACTTGATGGTCATATACCATGGGATTAAACCGCCGTTGAACAGTATCGTAAAAACAAATATCCAGGCATACTGCGTTCTGAACTTGAGCACCGACGATTCTTTGGATAAAGGATAAGCAACCAATAAAGTAAGCAGCAGGTTGATCACTGTTCCCAAGCCTACGCGTTGCAAGGTTACTACGATAGAATTTAGAAATTCCGGTTTTCGAAGAATGAATTCATAGGCACTCGTCGTAAAACCCACAGGCCACAGTTTCACCAGTCCAGCGGCGGCTGAGCTGTTGTTGCTGAATGACAAAGCCAATACGTGCACAAGCGGCAATATACAGACCAGTGCAAGAATGGACAGAAACACGATATTGATTTGACTAAACACACGGTAACTGATGCTTGATTTCAAACCGAGCCGCCTCCTTGCTAGAAAATTCGATAATTTGCAAAACGATACGCCAACAAATAGGATAACGATATCATGACAAGCGAAACGACGGACTTGAACAGGCCGATAGCTGTCGCAAGACTGTATTGCGCTTGCTCGAGTCCTGTCCGATACACAAGGGTATCGATGATATCGCCCGTTTCATAAACAGATGGACTGTACAAATTATAGATTTGATCAAAGCCGGCATTGAGAATATTGCCCAAACTTAACGTAGCCAAAAGCACAATAATAGGTAGCATGCCCGGTAATGTGACATATATGGTTTGCTTCCAACGATTGGCGCCGTCAATTAACGCCGCCTCATACAGTGCCGGATTAATCGAGGTTAAAGCAGCTAAATACACGATTGTGCTGAATCCAAATTCTTTCCAGACATCGCTTATGACAATCGTGAAGGGAAACCATCGGTTATCCCCGAGAAAATAAATCGGGTTGATGCCGAGCCACCCCAGAACCTGATTGACAATGCCATGTGACGGGGACAATATGTCAATCAGAATTCCGCTTAAGATGATCCATGATAGAAAGTGAGGCAAATAGATCAGCGTTTGAACGCCGCGTTTCAGCCAGTTTTTGCGCAATTCATTAAGCAGCAACGCAACTACGATCGGGACAATTTGACCAATCACGATTTTGGCAAATGCTATGTAAAAGGTATTGCCCAGCGCACGTATAAAGTTCGGCATCTTCCACACGTTCTCGAAATGCGCTAATCCGACCCACGGGTTATCCCAGAAAGGCCGACCTGGCAAAAATTTCACAAAAGCAAGCGATAATCCAAAAAAGGGCACATAACTGTAAATCAATATCAATACTAGACCGGGAAGAAGCATGAAATGCAACGGCAGTTGTTGATATTTTCTTTTGGCTTGCATGGGTTCTCTCCCCTTAGAACAGAAGAGGGGAAAGAGACCATTGATTTCTTTCCCTCTTCTATCATCCTGTTTTTGATTATCTCGATGCGGCCCATTCGTTTACTTCCTTCGTAATTTCATCGCCGCCGAGTTTCTTCCAGTCGGAAACAAATTTATCAAATTCATCAATGCTTGCCGCACCCATAATGATCTTCGTAAACGTTTCTTTTACAAGCGTATCAAGCGTGCTATTCTTTTCGCCCATTGTTGGAGTAGGCGGCCCGTAGTACTCACTGCGCAGGAACAGATTTTTTTCCATCATCTCTTCGATAACCTTGTAGCTGCCATCTGGACCAAATACTTTATAATAGCCCCAGCTCTGTTCATCGCCCTCAAGATATTTGGCTATAACCGTCAATTGTCCTTCTTTTGCGTTTTTCAGGCCTTCGATGTCCTTCGCCTCAATCATACCCTTGCCTTTTCGATATACATCCAGGTTCTCTGTAATCGGAGCGCCTGCAAGAATAACATATTTGAAGGTTTCAATGCCTTCATATTTAGGGTCTTTTTCCTGCGGCGGCTTCACATGGTTAATGTCATAGAAGAAATTCATCATTTTCAGCGCTGCCTCAGGATGCTTGGCATTTTTTCTTACGACATAGTATTGGCCGCTAGGCACATCAAACGGAATTTGGCCAAGCGCCGGTTGATCGTCTACAGATGGAAGTATGTAGGGCTCCCATTGCATAGTCGGATCAAGATTTCTGCCGTCTTGCACCGGCCAGATCGGCGTCCACATAGCGCCGTAGTACATACCAAGCTTACCGTTGGTAACGGCCTCGGCAACTTTGTCGCCATCTCTCGTTCCGAATTCTTTGTCAATGGCTTTGAGCGAATACAGCTTTTGAAGCGCGGCAAGCGCCGTTTTCATTTCCGGTTGAATATTGCTGTTTACGATCTGACCGGAGTCGTCTTTTAACCAGGTATTGTAATAAGCATGATATCCGTTGAGAAAGCCTTCAAAACCGGGAAATCCGCCATTCAGATCTTTGGACAAAGCCAATCCGTACGTATCTGGCTTGCCGTTTTCGTCAGGGTCCTGAGAAGCAAACGCTTCAGCGATCATCTCAACATCCGCCATGGTTTTGGGCTCCGGAAGGTTTAACTTCGTTAGCCAATCTTTACGAACCCACAGCAGCGGAACTTCATCAATATCCGCTCCAAGACGGGGAAGACCCAAAAGCTTGCCGTCGAACGTTGCTGAATTTAGCGCCAGACCGCCGTCGTCAGCAAACATTTTTTTGGTGAAGTCGGACCCATAGCTCTCGAAAATATCTGTCAGATCCGCCAGTTGCCCCGCTTCAGCCAATTGTTTCATTTGACCGCTGTTCACCACCATAATATCGGCCAAGTCGTTGCTCGCTATCGCCACGTTCAATTTCTGATAATATTGATCAATCGGACCTTGCAAGGTCCATGAGTAATTGACTTTAACGCCAAGTTCTTCTTCGTATTTCCGCGTCCACAGATTGTCTGTGGCAGACTCACCTTCAACGAATTTAATGTTTTCGTCATAAGGCCGAATTACGGATACTTCAATCGGCGGATCGTATTTGCCGAGCGGATCGGCAGGCTGTGCCGATTGGCTTGGCGTCGAACTTTCAGATGGCTGCTGTGAAGCGCCGTTACCGGATGGAGCATTGTTCGTTGCGTTGTTGGAACTACAGCCGGCCAACATGGACACAACCAAAAGTGCAGCCGCAAGCCCCATAGAAAGCGATTTCGTTTTTTTCATGTTCTTTCCCCCGTGAATGATTTAGAAGAGAGCTCTTCTTGATATTTAGTATAGAAGCGAACGTTAAAAAGCGAAATTGGAGGATTTCGACTATTCTTGCTCTTCCGTTACCTTTTTCGTGAAATTGATCATATCGATGAGCAATCCCGCATTTACATGCGGGATTGCTCGCGATACTCCTGAGGGCTTAAGCCAACTGTCTTTTTGAAAAAACGCGAGAAATAGGCAGCCGACTCGAAGCCGACCTTGGATGCGATATCCTGCACCTTGTCATCCGAATTTTTAAGCCTTTCGGTAGCGGCTGACAGTCGTGCTGCCATGATGGTATCCGTCAAGCTTTCGCCGGCTGTCTGCTTATACAAACGCGACAAATATGAAGGGTTCAATGCCACCACTTCACCAAGCCGCACCTGAGACAAATCCCCCGACAAGTTCGCTTCAATATATTGTTTAATGCGATGGACCATGCTTTTGCCATATTGCTTATTATTAGACTCTTTTCTCGAAAAAACTTCATCTCCAAGCTCTAGAGTCAAATTAATGGTCTGCTCCCAATTCATGTATACATCAGCCTTCAGCAGCGGTTCCATCACCGGCAATGCCATCATCGTTTTGAGCAGCCCTTCATCCGCCAAAACCGTCATCATCATCGAAATCAGCCGGTAAGCCGCCATCAGCTTCAATTCCTCATTCCCACTGGGCAGACTGGCTCTAGAAAGCTCAATAAGCTTTTTTCGAAATTCCTCCTTTTGTCCGCTCTCTATAAGTACACCTAATTCATCGATCATATTTCTTACTTTTTTATCATTGGTGTCATCGATCGCGTTGTCGGTAAAACCGTGCACGCCGTCGGCCTCTGTCAGTAGCAACTCATAGCCTAGACTAAACCCTTTGCGCAACAATCCTCTTAACGTATCGTGCCGAGCAGCAAGCTGCGGCCATTCAAAGCATGAACTCGTCATGGCAAAAGAAATGGTCAGGCGAAGCAATTTCTTGCAGGACTGCTGAATTCGCTCGAAGGTGCCCTGAATAAATTGCGATACATTTATTCGTTCCAGTTCCTCTTCCCTTTCATCAAATTGAATCACCCAGGCCATATAATTTTTTTCGTAAACAAACGACTTTTCAATTGATGAACCGCGCAAGTATTCTTGCGCGATGTTCTGTACCGCAAACATCAGCAATCGCTTGTCCGTCTCCATGTAATCTGACCACTCGTCTACGCGAGCGATTGCAAGCCAGATAGAGCGATTATGGGCAAACGATAAATTTAATTCCTCGAATTGCTCCTTTAATCGTCTCCCCGTCTTCTCACCTTGCAGCAATTCCATCAAAAACTCATTTTGCAAGCTCGGCAATGCTGCCAAAAAACGGGACTGTGCCTGATCGAATTGCTCTGTTCTGACGAACTCGTCATTAATTTCATTCAACGCACGGTTAATCGCTTTCAGAACAGACTCGTCTCCATCCGTCTTAAGAATGTAATCCAGAGCCTGTTGCTGAATCGCTTCTCTTGCATATTCAAAATCGCTGTGTCCAGTTAGAAAAATGACCTTGCATCTGGGCCAGTGCCGCTTGATATAACGCTGCAGTTCCAAACCGTCCATGGCCGGCATGCAAATATCTGTCAGCACGATGTCTATTGTTGTGCGATGCAGCCATTCCAGAGCCTCGCGTGCGGAAGCAGCCTTGAACACTTCCAAATTGTCAAAATTGGCCTCTTTCACCATCGCAATCAATCCATTTAAAATAAAGAATTCATCATCGACAATTAGTATACGCCGCATCGTTATTTCCCTCCATTCAAATTCCAGTCAGCCGGCAAATGCAAAGATACCTTTAGTCCTCCCATTGCTCCAGCAGTTACATTGACCCCCCAGGGCTCTCCAAACTTAAGCCTGATTCGCTTGTGTACATTGATCAGTCCCGTATGATCGGAAGATCCTAATGAAGTCTGATCAAGCTGGCGAAGAATAATGTTGATGGTTTCAGCACTTAATACTTCTCCGTTGTTTTCCACTGAAAAGATAATAGACTGGTTATCTTTGTCATCAACAAGCGACAAGATGATTTTTCCGTTTTCAATCACGTTATTTAAACCATGTTGATAGGCATTTTCGACAAGAGGCTGGAAGATAAGCTTCGGTATGCGTATGTCTTCCAAATAAGCGGTCTGGCAAACGAGCGTGGCCGCAATTCGATTCTGGAATCTCATTTGTTGAATTTCCAGATAGGAAAGAGTGTGCTTCCACTCCTGACCTATTGTCGCTTCATTTGATGCATTTCTGGTTATATAAATGAAATAATCCCCCAAATGTTGCGTGGCTCGTTCCAAATTATCCAAATCATGCATACGCGCCATGCGATGCACCATATAATACGTGTTGTACAAGAAGTGCGGATTGATTTGCGACTGCAATTGCTTCAGCTCCGATTGTTGCGCCATAATTTGTGATTGATAGATATCCTGCACCGACTGCCTGAGCCTGCTGACCATCAGATTAAACTGCCCATACAAATACTGAAATTCATCCTGATTTCGATGCGATATACTTACATTCAATTCCCCCTTTTCTACCGTGCGAAACGCTTGAACCATCCGGCGAATAGGAGAATGGATCGATCGAAAGATCCAATACGAAAATCCGACAACGGCAATAAGCGCTATGGCAAACAGACTGCTAAACAAGCTGCGGTAACTATGCATAGGTCCCATTACGTTTTCTTCTGGTATAAATAAAGTAAGCGTCATGTTTAATAATTCAGAACGTTCATAGACAATATAATAATTATGGCCGTCCAATGTCATGTCGCCTCTGCCCGATAGACGGCCTCCCGGCTGCTCCATCACATAGCTAATAATCATTTCATTTAATCCATTGGACATGTTCCCCGCCCCCAGCCTCCAATCTTCATTGTCACTGAATAACATAGAGCCGCCTCCGGAATCTCCAAGAGTTCGGTGCAAATATTTTTTCAGGCTGAATTGATCAATTTCCGATTGAAGTATATATAATGGAGGAGAAACCATATAATAGTTGGGATCTGGGTAGATCGTGCTCAATATGACCTTGTCATGCCAATATACAAGAGGTGATTGTTGTCCAATTTTCAGTCTCTGAAGTTCTTTAACTTCCGAATCCGTCATAGGCGCGATATCCGTTCCCGCAAGGAGGGTTTTACTTATCTGGGGAATGTACAACTCTGCTTGCCTGACATACAAACTTGAAGTTTCCAAAATCCAAAGCTTATTCTGCACCCTTTTTTGCATTTGCATGACTTCGTAATAGGGCAGTATCGTCGACATACTGCTTAATTTCGCAATATCAATATCTAACGCATATTGCGTGTGTAACCGGATTAATCGATCCATCTCCGCTTCCAGGGAACCAATATTAAACTGAACCCGATTCTCCATCGAACTCCAAATTTCCTTACGCACACTTTCCGCTCCAAATCGAAATAATTGAAGGGTAACAATCAATGAAGGAATAATCGTAATCAAGAACAAAACAATTAGCTTGGGAAATATTTTCAGGTTTTTTAGCGCAGAAAATACTTTCACAAGGGAACCCTCCTTTTGTGTCTGTTTGTATTTAGGCATCATTATTAATTCGTCCGATGTTCTCCTAACCCTGCGGAGACGTGCATATGAATTCTTGTATTCTCGCGACTATTATTGACTTCTGGTTACCAAATGTTAATAAACGATCTTCTATCAACGGTACTTCCCAGACTAATTTTTGGGAAGAGCCCGCAAAGTTTGGTTTAGACCGTAAATGACCCACTGCCCGCATTTGAGCGTACACAAGCCATTCAAGCTTCGTTAGCGCGATGCTTGGCTGCTTCGATACATAACTAGAATATTCAGTAAATCTTAAAGTCTGCTACCGGCTTATAAGTCGGTATCCATTCGTTCTCTTCACCACTTCACAGATTTTTCGCAGCCGTTTTGCCGGATATGCCGATGCATATGAAGCACATCTCGGTTGGTAAGCAGAGACAACGTCCATTCGTCATTGTCGCGCAGCTCGCCACCGAACATAAACTGAGAGCGGATTATTGTCCACAGCGTCATCATCGTAAGCTGCTCATCCCGCGTGAACCTTGTTCACCTGTCCGAGCCACCACCGTCCACGGAACGAATTCCGATATGACCAAGCGGCAACATATCTCAATCCGGCCAGCGTACTTGCTGCGGCCGCCCTTCCCACTTGTCACAACGATCGAACATATCCAAATAAAAGTGGCCATCGACTTATACGAGAGCGACTCCTCACTCGGCGTACAGCTCAAACAAAGAATCATACGATTCCGAATAACACCAGCTCTTTCTCCACATTTGATTGTAAAATATTGCGGTCCATGCTCCAAAGTATTAGTCGAAGTACATACGACTGAACGTCGGCTGTCTCTCATTGGAAAGAAAGCTGCCCGGCGTCCTTCCCGTCCCCTGGCGAAAAATTTTGATGAAAAATAACTTCCGCTTGAATATCCGACCCAAACTCGCTACTGTTTCTGGCTAAGAAAAACCGCCAAACACCAGGAATCCCTTGTGTTCAGCGGCCATTTTACTTATGGAGCCTAGGCTTGGACAGACTCGGATAAACTCGTTTATTCAACACGGGATGTCTGAATCAACTGCCCTATACCTCCACTGAGTTACCCCAAAATTGATTTTTTAATTACATCATATTTACGTACTTCACAGAATTCTCTCTAAATTAGAAATCTCTGCATTTCGCTTTTTACATGAGTAGTCCGGAGTAAGTTGTGCATCGTTCGGGTAGGTGAGAGCCGCGAATGGCAGCTCTCACCTACCCAAGTGTCCACCAAATATAATTGCAGCGGCTCCAACTCATTCGTTACAGTTAGCAACTTCGCCATGTAACTTTACCATTCCCATCTTAACACGACAAATAACAATTAGAAATATCTTTATGTTCCTCAGCTCGTCTTCGATACTCCACCAACTCATCCTCAGTAGTCTCACTAGTTCGGACAATTACGACTGCTGCTAAAGAATTGTTCATAGCGGTTCCTACTCGTTCAGGACGTGTATGAATATTAACGTCCCGGAGATCCTTGAAGAACTTTATCATGGGCTTATCAGATACTAATTCCTCGTATACAGTATGTACTACGCCAAGTAATTTAGCTGACTCAAAAGTGTATTGGATAACACTTCTGGCAGCGCTCGCAAATGCACTCATTGCATACTGTAGCTCTGTGATCTTTCTTTCATTACTCCATTTAACCATCTCACTGAATTGATACCTAGCTTCGTTTAGCTTAATCTCTTGATTCGTCATTTGCTGTACCTCCTCCAATTATTTTATCTAATTTCTTTACACTTACCCCATAGTACTAAAACTAGACTAAGGCTAGCATAAACTATCGCGTTCCGCAAAATAGCCAACAATTAAAGCTGATCTTGTCATCAAAAAAAACGGCATCTCTGCCGTTTTGAAGGTTACGTATGGTGGAAATAGGGGGATCGAACCCCTGACCTCATCGCTGCCAGCGATGCGCTCTCCCGCATTGGTCGGTTTCACTGCCCCAAATTTCAATGGAATTTATACTTGACATATTGAATGGCCATCCGAAGAATATGCTTCTATGACAACTCAAGATCCAAAACTTGACGAAGCCACTCAGCCACCTGATGCGGAGCTTCCAAAGGGTATTGATGACCATAGGGGATGAAGGTTGTATCGATGTGCTTGAATCGTTCCGGAATATGATGTGCTGCATCCCGGTCACCCCAATGGATTCGTACTTTTTGGGCGTTCCATAATTCAGGTTTTAGCTGGAAAGACTGGACTTGCGTTAACGCTGACATGACCATTGCGTTGGTAGAACGAATGCGGGCCGACTGCAGATCATGAATGACGTAGTTCGAGTAGTGATCCAGTCGTTCGCTGTCCGCGATAAAGTCATTGGCTTTCAGCAGTGTTTTTCTGAACGCGGAGCGAGATATAAGTTTCATAATCGACCTGGTAACACCTGCATATTTATATTTGGCATGAATGGGATGCAGTACGGGCTGCAATAGCAAGAGTTGCCTGATCTGCTGCTCAATTCTTTCCATGACCTTAGCAGCGATAAGTCCGCCGAACGAATGACCAATCAAAATAACAGGGCGATTCAGCTCGTGAATCATTTCGATCACAGCCTCTACATAGCCGTCCATCAGAGAAGGATGATGATGACGCGGTGAATGACCGAATCCAGGAAGGTCCACCAGCCAAGTATTGACATCATTCAATTGTTTCGCTATTGGAACGAAACAATCGGCCCCGCTGAATGTTCCGTGCAGAAAAATAACCGGTGTACCGTGATTCTCTTTTTCCAACGAAATCAGTTTGGATCTTCTGCGTTGCACGAACCCTTCGCGGTGCTCGGATGAGGGGTGGCTTAACCGGAAATCAAGATCAGCGATTACGTAGGGAAGCGTGGTCGGAACAACGGATGTCCGTACCCCGTTCTTGCGCTCAAGTTCAAACTTCGAGGTAACCGGGAATTCCGATTTCACGAGAAAATTCATCGATTCTTTGGGAATTCCCAATCGCTTGCCGATGCCAAGTCTTAATAAAGACTTCAACAAAGCAAGCGGAATTGTGCCGAAAGGCGGCGCCGCTCGCATCTCTATCGCAATTTGCCTGATCAATGAACGGATCGACGGACTATCCTGCTTGGGATCCAATAAAAAATACGTATTACTCGCAAGCTCCTTTGTTTGTACTAAGTTAACAATGAATGATGCGACATGATCAACATGTACCATCGGCAGCCAGTAGTCCTTGCCTCCTGGAACGAGTGGCATAAGATTCCTTCTCACAGAATCTACCAGTATACTAAGACCGCCAATCTGCTCCGTAATTCCCGAGTAAGAATGGCCGATGACGGTACTGGGATTAACCGTGGACAGCGGAATGCCTAACGGTTTTAGTGCTTTTCGTATATAGGAGTCCGCTTGAAATTTCATCTTCTCATACGGGGGAGCTTTCTCAAGAACGGCATCCAGATTGTGAATAGCATTTTGCTCGTTATATGGACTCATATAGCCAACAACATGAATGAATTGCTTCAATCCTTTCTTCATATGGATTTTTTCGGAAAGTTCGGCCAATTCGATGGCAGGATTAAGAAAAGCTTGCTCTGCCTCAGTCTGGCTTAACTCAATATTCATGGGACCGCCCGCATGAACGATGATATCGGAATTTTGTATTCGTTTGTAATCGTTCGCGGATAGCCCTAATTTCGGTTTCGACAAATCTCCTATTACTGCAGTAACGTGTTGCGCCTCAAGCAAATGTAACCGCCCGAGGGTATGTTGAAAGCGATCAAGACTTCGCACGAGTACAATAATGTCGTGATGTTTGGATATTAACTCGGCAAGAATATGGCTACCGATATAACCCGTCCCGCCAGTCAGGAATATTTTCAATTGAATCATCTGCCTTTCGATTCATTTAATAGTACTGAATAGTGCTAGTCGGTGCAAAAAAAATGACTTAAGTAACTAATTACTTAAGCATCGAAGCAAAAGCTTGAATAAGATTCTGAGCTAGCATTGGATTGTTGGTGGCCTTGGTTAGGAATAGAGCTCCTTCGATGGAGGTGACAATCAATGCCGCTGTCTCATGGACGGGCAGATTCCGGCTCAATTCTTTCTTTTCCATGCCTTCTTCCAGCAGCTTCTCAACAACTTGTAGTTGTTTATCGAAGAATGCTTTTATTTTAGCTCTCGCTTCCGAAGAGGAATGGGAAGTCTGCGTATAAAGTGTCAGGAACGGACATCCACCAACATAATCGATTTGTTCATTATCCTCCGTGAGGATTCGAAATAATCGCTCCATTTTTGCAGGAATGGACATGTCTTGCGTCAAGGTACGGGATATTCGTTCTTCATACCGCGAGATTAATTGGTCGACAATTGCTAACAAAAGCTCCTCCTTACTTTTATAGTGGTAATAAATGTTGGTTTTTGAAACTTTGCTGAGGGCAACAATTTCGTCCATGCTTGTCACTTGAAACCCTTTTGTTAGAAATAAGGTCGATGCGGTCTGCAGGACGATATCTTTGTTTGAAATGCTTGATCTTTTGTTTGTCATATTACTACTATATAGTACTATAATATGTATGTCAAACCCTGGATGTGATTGGAAATGATGCTCGAACATTATGGGGTTCGCTCTTTCGCCAACAACATTGCCAAATCAAAAAACACGCCGGATTGGCGTGTTTGAAGTTTATGTATGGTGGAGCCAAGGGGGATGTTTCAATCTCTGATTGAACTTGCTGACGAAGCCTATTCGACGAGGACAACCTTAGCGGTAGATTGAAACGCCGTGCTCGTCGCTGACGATCCTGCGCGCGGACTGAACCCCGAGGTTCGCCCCTTATGGGGCTCCAAATGCGAAAAGCCGGCCCTATTGGATCGGCTTTTCTTGCATTATGGAGCCTAGGGGGATCGAACCCCTGACCTCATCGCTGTCAGCGATGCGCTCTCCCAACTGAGCTAATTCCCGCGATAATCTGATCCATATCAGCGAACCTGCCACATCTCATTTTCGAACCATCAATATGACCGACTCCACATGCCCCGTATGCGGAAACATATCCACCGGCTGCACCTCAACCGTCCGATACCCGCCATCCTCGAGCACACGCAGATCGCGCGCCAGCGTCGACGGGTTGCACGACACATAGACGACTCGCCGCGGTTTCATCGCGAGGATTGTTTCCAGCAGCGCAGGGTCGCAGCCTTTGCGCGGCGGATCGACGACGATGATGTCGGGGACGATGCCTTCCTTGCGCCAGCGCGGGATAACGATTTCGGCTGCGCCTGCTTCGAAATCCGCATTCTCGATGCCGTTCAGCGCCGCATTGCGCCGCGCGTCCTCAATGGCCTCCGCCACGATCTCTACGCCGTATACATGCCCGGCCTGCCGCGCCAGAAACAGCGATATCGTACCGATGCCGCAATACGCATCAATAACATTTTCACTTCCCGTCAACCCCGCATATTCAACCGCTTTGCGGTACAAGGCGACAGTTTGCACCGGATTCACCTGATAAAACGACCTTGCCGAAATGGCAAAGCGAATCCCGTCCAGTTCATCATAGATGACATCACTGCCCCATAGCAGACGTGTCTCATCGCCAAAGATTACATTGGTTTTTCGTGTATTCACGTTTTGCACAATGCTCTTTACATTCGGTATACCCTCACGAATACGCTCAATCCAGCGCTCTGCGTTAGGGATACGCTGACCGTTCGTAATAAGCACTACCATGATCTCGCCAGTGACAAAACCGACACGCGTCATGACATGCCGCAGCAGTCCGCGGCCTGTTTCTTCATCATACGCCGTAATGCCCAGCTCTCGCCCGATCGCCTTCACATGCGCAATCACATCATCATTATGCTGATGTTGAATCAGACAACTGTCCATATCGATAATCCGATGGCTGCCGCGTGCATAAAAGCCCCCTATCAGCCGCTGGCTCTCTGGTCCGTCCGCTGCTCCCGTAACCAGCGTCCCCGGCCCCATCCCCATCGGCACCTGCGCCTTATTCCGGTAGCGCCACGGTTCATCCATCCCGATGGTAGGATGTACGATAACTTCGACAGCATTACCCGCATTGTCAGCACCATCTGCATCAGCAGCCACAGCCCCCGCTCCAGCCTCCTGGCCCGCGACGTGCAACTTGCCGATCCGCACCAGATTGTCGACAACATGCTGCCGCTTCCAGCGCAGCTGCGCCGCATAACCCATATGCTGCAGCTGGCAGCCGCCGCACTGCTTATAGATCCCGCAAGGCGCCTCCACGCGGTCTGGGCTAGCTTCCAGCAGCTCCAGCAGCTTGGCATAGCCATACTGCTTCTTGACCTTCAACACCTTGACGCGCGCCCGCTCTCCGGGCAGCGCCCCCTGCACGAAAAGGGTATAGCCCTCTACTCGGCCTACCCCTTCTCCATCATGTGTCATCCCAATAATATCCAGATCGGCGATATCGTTTTTGCTAACCGGTATAGTCATCGTTTCGTTCTCACTTTCTGATTGCTCTTCACTAGCGTTGCTCCTCACCGGCATTGCTATTCACTAGCGGTAGGTCGACTCGCCCGCTTCATCCACAAAAATGCGCAAATGCGACGGCAGCAATGTGAATGTGCATGGCAAGGTGCCGCCATATTCGCCGTCAAGATTGAGCTGTACATAATCCGGTGTCGTCACCTGCAGCTGATTCGTCTGAAAATGGATGATATGCGGATCATTCAAATGTTCGCCGCGCAGCGCCATTGACGCAATCCGAATGAACTCTGCCAGGTTGCATTTGCGCAATACGATCACATCGAACAGGCCGTCGTTCAAACTCGCACTCGGCGCCAGCTTCTCAAATCCGCCTACAGAATTGCTGTTGCAAATAAGAAACAGCATAATTTCCTCATGAATCTCGCCGATTTCTGCAGCCTCCAGACGCAGCATCGTCGGACGCAGACGTGTCATTTTCTCCAGGCCTTTCATATAATAGGCCAACTGTCCGATCATCGTCTTCAGCTTGCTCGGCACTTCATAGGTCAGCTCGGTGAGCGAGCCGCCGCCTGCTATATTGATAAAATAACGGTGGCCCGCCCGTCCAAGGTCTATCGTCTGGGCATATTGCTGTGTGATCAGGTCGCAAGCATATTCCCAATGCTTCGGAATACCGAGCGCTCTGGCAAAATCATTCGTCGTGCCGAGCGGCAATATTCCGAGCGGCGGACGCTCTTCCTTCCCGGCCAGCCCATTAATGACCTCATACAGAGTTCCGTCCCCTCCGGCAACAATAATCATATCGTAGCCGCGATCGACCGCCTCCGCTGCCGCGATCGTGGCATCGCCCTCGCCTTCCGTTGCATGGCAGCTAGCCTCGACACCATTGCGGTCAAGCTTTTGCAAAATATCCGGCAGCCGTTTTTTAATTTCCTCCCTGCCGGAGGTTGGATTATAAATCAATCTGGCTCGTTTCATCGTCATATACACACCTCCAACGCTCCTGCCAATCGGCCGCTTGCTAGTGCCGCATCTCGTCTTTACTGCAGCCCATCTGTTATTTGCCGTTCCAGCCAGTGCACAATTCCTTCATGGGGCAGCAGGCCACAGCCGTTATACCGGTAATCAAATCCAGCCAGACGCTGCGGGATGACTGTACGCGTAAAATAACCGCTGCTCAAGAAGAGCGGCACTACAATAACCGCATTTTCCGGATGCTGCCGCTGCATGGCCAGCAGCTTGCCTGCCGCCTGATCGGGCAGCAGCAATGCCGTGTCCGCCGCGGCGAATCCGCCCAGCGCCCGCAGCCTTCCGGCAAGCAGCGACATTTCCGCCTGCCAGCGGTCATAAAATGCAGGCTCGCTTGAGCCATGGGCGACAAGCAGCAGGGCTTCATGCGCCGGGTTGTCGGTCAGCTCTCGTATTTGCTCGAGCAATAAAGCGGCAATGGCCTCATCATCGCCGATTGGCCGCCCGAACCGTACGCGCATGCCGCTGCTTAACCGGAACTGTGCCAGCTCTCCGCTGCGCGCAGGCGATACCGGCGGGAAGCCGAAGGCTTGCGCAATATCATCGACATGCGTGCTGCCTGATGACACAAAGAACGGAAGGACGTACACATCCGTTACGCCTTCCGCTTCCAGCTCATCAATTCCATCTTGAATCAGCCGTCCAGCCACAATTTCCAGAAAAGCGGAAACGACAGGCACATCATCCCGGCTGCGCCCCCTAATCCGCCCGGCAGCAGACTTTACAGCTTCATCAACGAGCTTGACCCACCCGGCATCTCGCGATCCATGGCTTATAATTAAGATACCCTTCTTCATCGTCCTTATCGTCCCAAACGCTCCAATGCCATCTTGTAGCCGTCATTTCCGTAGTTCAGGCAGCGCTTTACGCGCGAAATGGTCGCCGTGCTGGCACCCGTCTCGGCTTCAATCTGATTGTACGTGCTGCCCTTGCCCAGCATCCGTGCAACCTCCAACCGCTGAGAAAGCGACTGAATCTCATTCACTGTACATAAATCGTCAAAGAAAATATAGCATTCCTCAACTGTCTTCAGCGTCAATACCGCCTCAAACAGCTGGTCGATCGTCTTATCGTTTAGCTTCTTAAGCTGCATTGATCAGGTCACCCCTAATTTAAGAACTATTAGTCTGATTGTAGCGATTTTCCGCATACTTTTCAAGCATTACCGCTTCACCGAATAGAAGAAATGTTCAAAAGCCCGACACTGCCATTCGCGGAAAAATTTCCTCGTCTACCGGGCGTCCGTCCAATCCAGTTAGTCACTTACCCCATAGACTAATTACAAATTAAGAAAAAGGTTGTGATCCCGCTTGGACTATCGCTACAACCAAAATCGGCATGCAGGCGGCTCTCAGCGGTCAATAGGAGGTCGTCAACAAGTACCGGGAATCTCCGGACCGTCTCCCAGGAACGGTCCTATGGGACGCAATATGGTCGGCGGAGAAGCTGTCCCCCCCTCCATACCTCCAATGTACGGCTATCCAATGGCCGGCGGAGAACTTCCTGCACCGCAGCCTCAGACCTTTACCCCGGTCGATTCGCAAGCGGATGCCGATGCCTCCCCCTCCAAAGGCTTCTCCCTTGCTAGCCTCGGCAGCAATATTAAAGACCTGCAGGGTGTCATTGACCGTTTAGGCGGATTGGACGGCATTCTTTCAACGGTACAAAAGGTGCAAAAAGTAGTGTCCACTTTTCAGCAAATGGCACCATTAATTAAAGCGTTAATTCCCTTCGGCTCCAAGAAAAAAAAATCTGCCGATGATGAGCTCGATCTTTACAGGCCAAAGAAGAAGAGACGGCGCAAAACAAGCAAGCGACGCAAAAGAAGACCACGGCGCTAATGCCTGGTCTTCTTCCATTATTACATAAACAGCAGCATGATCCGGTAGATGAGTGCAGCAAGAAGCGCTGAAATCGGGATTGTGATCACCCATGACACGACTATTTTGCCAGCCATACCCCATTTGACAGCAGAGAATCGTTTCGCACTCCCCACCCCAAGAATGGAGGATGTAATGACATGCGTCGTACTTACCGGCAGATGCGTCAAGGTAGCAGTCAAAATAACGGATGCAGCCGAAATATCTGCAGCGAAGCCGTTAACTGGCTCGATTTTGAAAATTTTGGTGCCCATCGTTTTAATAATTTTCCAGCCGCCGATCGATGTTCCCAGCGCCATAGCTGTCGCCGCGGACACCTTGACCCAGAACGGAACGTCCAGATTATCCTGCAAATTTGCAGCAACCAGGGCGAATGTAATGATCCCCATCGCCTTCTGGGCATCGTTCGTACCGTGTGTAAAGGACTGAAATGCCGCGGTAACGATTTGGCCTCTGCGGAAATTTTTATTAAGCTGATGCGGACTTGCATTGGCAAAAATTTTCTTAAACAGCCACATCACGATAAAACCGAGTGAAAAAGCAATCAGCGGCGAGAAAATAAGCGCCAATACGATATCCTTGAAACCGGCCATATTAATGCCGCCAAATCCTTGTCCGCTTACAACCGCACCGGCCAGCGCGCCAATAAGCGCATGAGAGGACGAGGAAGGAATGCCAAACCACCAGGTGACCAAATTCCAGACTATGGCGGCAATCAAAGTTGCAATGACAATTTCTACCCCATGCTCCAGCTCGGCCGGATTGGCGACTTGTCCGCCGATGGTCTTCGCGACGCCGGTAAAGAGCATTGCCCCGATAAAGTTCATCGATGAGGCGATAATAATAGCCATTCGCGGCGACAGCGCGCGTGTCGAGACCGATGTGGCGATTGCATTGGCTGTATCATGAAATCCGTTAATAAAATCGAAAGCGAGCGCCAGAAATATTACGATGCCAACTAATATATATATGTCCATGACCGTAGTCCACCTGCTCCTTAGCTGTTACGCATAATGATTGTTTCAAGTGTATTGGCCACGTCCTCGCAGTAGTCGGTCGTCTGCTCCAGCCGTTCGTAAATCTCTTTTCGTTTAATCAATTCAATTGGGTCCGACACATTGGCGAACAAGCTCGTTATACATACGCGCAGCAGATCATCCGCCTGATTCTCCAGCTCGTTAATCGCAATTGCCGGTTCGCGGATGGCCAGCAGCTTCTTCTGCGTCAGCAGATAGATTGCCGACTTTAATTGCTGCGCACAGCGTTTCAAAATATCCGCAAACAAAGTAATAAACTCGTCCGGCTCCTCAATATGATACATCTCAAAACGCGACGCGCATGCTTCAATGCCATCAAGAACATCATCAAGAGAGCCGGTAAGCGCCATAATATCTTCACGCTCGATCGGGGTAATGAACGTTTTGTTCAATTCCGTCAAGATCGTATGTACATAACGATCGCATTGACTTTCATATTCCTTCATCGTCTTGGCAAACGTCTTGACATCTTTCAAGTTGGAAGAAACGTTGTGTGCAAAATACTCGGTTGCTTCTAGCAATGTGTCCGCCATCGCTTCAAATGTTGTAAAAAAGATATCTTTTTTCTTGAACATTCGTTATCCCCTTCGCCCATGAGCAAAATTAAGTGTCGGCTGTGAACCACAATAAACCGACAATATCTTATCACAGTTTACTACTCAATTGTTAACGCATTGTAAAGGTTTTATGACAATTTCACCTTTTTATCGCCAAAAAAAGACTTATTGTAATGTAATATGCTCAGCAAATGACGGTTTTAACGGCACGACATGATAATAGGTTTTGCCAGGTATGAACGGCAGCTCCTTGCCATCGCGCACAATACGGATGACGCCATCGGCGCTTCTTTCCCAATTGCAATTGATCGCCTGCCCCAGCTGTATAAGCATCGCCGGCCCGCCGGATGTAAGATCCACCTTCAAGCGGCCGACATCGTCCAATGTTTCATGCTTAGTGCCGAGAACAACAATATTGGTTGTCGCCAGCTGCTGCTCCGTGGTCAAATCGGTATGCGGCTTATCATTGATAAACCGGGCGTACAGCTTCGTCTCGGCATTGTATTCATACGATACTTTATAATTTTTCAACTGGAATTTGATTGCGACATTGGCAGCGGGCGAGCTCTCCCCTATCCCTGGGATAGCCCCCTCTTCGGCAAAAATAAATTTTGGCACCGGAACGCTCGCTTCATATTTCTTCTTGGCAGCTCCCTCCCTTAGCTTCTCTTGTGTCGTATACAAATTATGCGGCGCTTTGCGCGATTTATCGCGCCAAAAATAGGGTCCCGCATTGATAATTTCATCCAAATCGGCTTTTTTCTCCCGCTGCAAAATGGCATAGGCATCCTGGCTCGCTCCGGCATGTGTGAGAATAGCGTTATACGTCTCGCCAAGCTCAATCAAGTATGGACGAATGCTGCGCACAGGCCCGATCGGATCATTAAACGGATCACTTTGAAAAATCGCTACCAGCCGTGTGATGCCGCCTTCCGCCAGCAGCTCCCATACCATATCCGCATGAGGCAGCCCGGATTGCGGTCTTGCCTTGTCCATATTATTAACCATTACGGCAATTGGCCGCTGATCGGCCTCTTTCTCCTGCCTCAGGCCAGTCAACGGCGCTATGAAGCCTGTCTCCTCCGGCTCTTCAGGCAACACAGTCTCATCTACATCGTCCGTCTCGCTGACCGGCGGCGGTGAAAGCTCATTTCCTCCCGCCTCTTTGCTGCCGCAGCCGGCAAGCAGCGCGGCCGCTATTAGCAGGACGCCAAAACTAATCGTTATCCGCCTTAGTTTCCAGCTGGTTACTATCACTTGTTCAAGCCCACCTTTACATAAAATAAATGAAATTGACAAGATTTCGCCCTTTCTTTATTAAACCATAATTGATCAAGGGTTGTCTTTGTTAACTTCATTATAAGCCTCCGCAGGTCCGCATGAAACACAAAAACGCCGGCATCTGCATGTACAGTACAGAAACCGGCATTTCAGCAATCGCTGTATAATGTTACCGCGATTAAAGCAAACATAAGAATGCAACACTGAAGAGTATAGGAGGGATATCCCATGCCGCGATGGATTTCATGGATTGTGCAGCACTGGTTTGCGCTGTCTATTATAGTGCTCGCTATAATCGCTGTCACCTACGTATGGAACAACCGGAAATCGCTGTTCTATAAGGAATAATGTCATTCCTCGCCCGATTGCTGTCCGCCCGGCGCTTCAGCGCCGTTTTCAATTTGCCTCTTCGGCATCAATGGAATGACGATCGTAACCGTTGTCCCTTTGTCCAGCCCGCTGTCAAGCTGCAATGTCCCGCCGTGCAGTTCAACGATTTCTTTACAAATCGCTAGTCCTAGGCCGCTCCCCGCCCGCTGGCTGCCGCCCTTATAAAACTTCTCCGTCACATGCGCAAGGTCCTCCGGCGGGATTCCGCAGCCGCTATCCGCAATGCTGATCACACCTTTTCCTTCGTCCCGCTTCGTAGCGATCTTAACCGATCCGCCGCGCGGGGTAAACTTGAAAGCATTATCAATCACATTAATCAGCACCTGCTTGATGCGATTGGCATCCGCCATGACAAGCATCGATCCTTCACATATTAGCTCCGCAGATAAGACAATGCCTTCACGCTGCGCCCTCGCCTCAAATTGCCGTACCGTTTCCCTGACAGGCGCAAGAAAATCGAGAGGCTCCGGATGAAGAACGATGCTTTTGGCATACAGCTTGGAGAAATCAAGCAAATCCTCAACCAGGCCGGACAGCCGGTCCGTCTCCCGGTCAATAACGGACAGCCCCATTCGCACCTCTTCGACGTCCGTCGGGTCTCCGGAGGCAAGTGTCTCGCTCCAGCCCTTGATGGAGGTTAGCGGTGTCCGCAATTCATGTGATATTGAGGAAATAAAATCATTTTTCAGCTTTTCCCGCCTGGTAATTTCCGCTGCCATCGTATTTAACGTATCTGCGAGACGCCCAATTTCATCCCGTTCATGCAGCGCAGCCCGCCGCGACCAATCCCCTTCCGCCATCTGCTCGGCCACCCGTGTCAAATTACGGATCGGACGGGCAATACGGTTAGCCAGCCAGACGCTCATTGCGAAAAAGAGAAGCACGACAATAGCTGCAGCGAGCAAGGTGAACCAGATTAAATTCTGCAATGTGTCTGCTACATTTTCCAGCGATGCCGTGTACCGGAACAAGGCGACAATGCGCTGCTCCGATTTTACAGGCAATGTGACAGCAGCTATGCGCTCACTTGTAACCGGATCAATGCCATGCCAGACGCCCTTTTCACCTTTTATAGCTTGCAACACATCAGGCGTGGAAAGTACTCTCCCTTCACCTGACAACCCGTCTCCATCGACAATAAGGACGCCTTTGTTGTCCAGCAGCTCCAGCTGTGCGGTGCCTTCGGTCATATTTTGCAGCATATAGTTCGCTTTGGCCCGCATCGGCTGATACGATAAATTGCGATTATGCAGCGCAGCTTCCGTCTCTGCCCGCTGTACGACAGAGCCCACCGCACTGCCATAATAATAATTCCATACCAGTGTAATGAAGAGCGCGCCAAGCAGCCCGACTACAAGCACAATCAGGCTGCCATAGCTCCACACCATTCGCGTACGGAGGCTGCTCATCGCCGGTCGCTCCGTTTCCAGCGGTACCCGTAGCCCCACAACGTCTCAATAAATTGCGGATCCGAAGGCTCGTCCTCGAGCTTTTGGCGGATACGGCGAATATTCACGTCAACGATTTTCAAATCCCCAATAAAATGTCTTCCCCATACAGCGTCCAATATATCGTCGCGGCTAAGGCCTTCGCCGGCCCGCTCGATTAATAGCTTGACAAGCGTCCATTCCGTCGGCGTCAATATGATCTCATCCTGCCCTTTCCAAAGGCGGCGCTCTGTCGCTGACAACCGGAAAGGCCCTTCAGTTAGATCGCCATCTGGTGCCGGAGCCGCCTCCGAGCCGCCCTTCTGTTCGGTCTGCGGGACTTTAGTGCTTTCATCTGCGGAATCAGGCTTGGCCTCGCCATTCTCAGCAGCAGACGATGCTTCCTCCGGCCACGACAGGCCGCCAGGCATCATCCGGCGATGCAAAGAGCGCATACGGGCAATCAGCTCGCCTGGGCTGAACGGTTTTTGCACATAGTCATCGGCTCCGAGCTCAAGTCCGCGAATTTTATCTTCTTCCTGCGATTTGGCAGTCAGCATAATAATGCCCATGCGCGGAAACCGCTGGCGCAATTGGCCGCACACCTCAAAGCCGCTAATCGTAGGGAGCATCACATCGAGCAGTGCCACATCGAAAGGCGGATTGGCCGCCGCGGCCAATGCTAACGCTGTTTCGCCATCCTCCGCTTCAGTAACGTCCATTCCGTTACGCTTCAAATTTATACGGACAAATCCGCGTATGGCTTCTTCATCCTCTAATAATAAAATCCGCATAACGTCCTCTCCCTGCCTCTGCCGCTTCAAACTTAACCGCTTATTCCTTACAGCTCAATCTAGTACTCTGCCAAAATTGCAAACATCTGCTTGATCTCATCAATGTCTGGCGACATCTGAGCATGCAGCAGCTGTTCCTCGTCCGTCCAGTCTTCGCGTGCTTCCTTCCATTCTACAGCATAAACCAGGCCTGCTGCCTGCGTTATTTCAGCATATTTTGCTCCCTTAGCTTGCCAGGCCTGTTCGGCTGTATTCCATTCTTTAACCGGTATACTGTGAATCGCCAGTAATGGCAACATTATTGTGACTTTTTCCGATGCACTTAATACACTAAATAAAACTTGACCGTTTTCTGCTGATTCAGGCCTGCTCAAAGTGATCTTTCCGCGCCACCGGTCCGGAAATTTTAACGCATATCGCTTGTTGTAATCTGAATATTGCTCGCTAATAATGTCGAAATTATCGCCGCCGTCCCACTGCTTCCGCTGTTCAATCCAAAGTGTTTCGCTATAAGGGATATCCTCAGCTTGTCCAGGCGCCTCTCTCATCATAATAATATCCAGAATACCATCATTGTTGCTGTCTCCGCTAATCGTTGAATAAAAATTGCCGCTCTCCGCTTCCCCCGCCGCACTCCGCGGAAAAATTTTGATAAGCTTGCCATTTTCCCATGCCAGCATTGTCGTCATGGAGGAATGCGCGCCAACGCCCGCGTCGGCGACGATGCCATAGCGTCCTACGGCAACTTGTCCAATCGCCATATTGTAATATCCGTTCACGCCGCTTTCGAGCGGGACCGAAATGACATTGCGCAAATTGCCTTGCTCCATGCGGTATACATACAGCGTGGTTTTCATCTGCTCGCGGTCATTGCGGATAAGTACAACCTCAGTTCGTCCATCGCCCGTTACGTCACCGACCCGTGCCAGGGAATATTCGATTTCTGCAATTGGCTTGGGCGGCTCGTGATAGACTTCATCCGGATCAACCCGGTAAATATTCAAAGCATGCTCCGGATCGCCGAATTCATTCCAGCCGACAAGCAGCTCAAGTTTGCCGTCGCCGTCCAGATCAGCAGCTTCGAAAAAATCAATTCCGTAATTGGAGGACTCGCCAAAAATAAACCATAGCTTCCAGCCATCGCCTTTATTTTTTAATACCATTAATTGTTTGACTTCCGCATCGTTCATAAAGGTGACGAGCGCTTCCTGCCGCCCGTCACCGTCTATATCCACTTTGCGTACAGCACTTATACTTTGATCATGATCCGGGACAGTAAGCTTTGCCCGCGGCGGCAGCGCGTCTCTGACCGCTGCCGCGAGCTCTGCGTTCTCGGGTGTTGCACGGGCGCTAATCAACAAATCCGCAGGCGTTGCTGTATACTGGCATCCTGTCATTGCGAGTAAACCGATGATGCATGCGCTAAGCAGCATCACTCGCCTTCCCCATCTTTGCCGCTTCATCGTCCGCTTTGCGTCCCCTTCCTCTAACTCGCATTACTGCTCAAGACTAGTATGTACAAGTCCTGGATTATTTTTTTACAGTCGTTTTGTTCTTGGCTTCCTTCTCATGCGCCTTCGCCGCATTCAACTCGTCTACCGTTACAAACGTATAACCGCTGTCCCGCAACTCCTTGATCGCTTTAGGCACCAAGCTTACGGTGTTTTTAATATTTTTGCCGCCGAAGGAGTGCATTAGAATAATACCGCCAGACTTCGTATTGGTTTTAATATTTTTCAACATTTTGTCGACGCTCTCGCCGGCCCAATCCCGGGTATCTACCGTCCAGCCGATATGCTCGCGGCCGTTATTGCTCATTACAGCTTTCACCGTCTTTGACAGCGCACCGTATGGAGCTCTAACCAGATGCGGCACGAAGCCTACCGCTTTCTCAATCAAGTCATCCGCTTGTTTAATCTCTTTGGTTACGCCTTTTTCATTCAACTTTGACAAATCTGCATGATCGTAGGAATGATTGCCAATTGCATGACCTTCATCAAGAATACGCTGAACCATTTTCGGGTATTTTTTCACCTGCGTACCTACAAGGAAGAAAGTAGCTTTTACATCATTTTCTTTCAAAATATCGAGAATAGCAGGCGTATAGTTCTCATCCGGACCATCGTCAAACGTAAGCGCCACGAGCTTTTGATCCGGCGCCATTACAAAATCGCTTTTTGGAGCGGTTGGCTTCGCAAGCGCAGTAGTGCTGCCGGACGTCCCTTTTCCCGTCTGGGTAATGTTGCCCGGATCATCGACATTTGTCGGATCTTCCTTCTGCGGTTCGGCTGTCCCAGGCTGCTCTGCAGAGCCATTATCATTTGTCGAGCCCGTTTCCTTGCTGCCTTCATCGGTTGCGCCCGATTCGCCACCCTTCGAGCCTTCTTCCTCATTTCCGCTCTGAAGCGACGGCTCTCCGTTCTCCGCATCACCGTTGCCGGACCCGTTATTGCTACCCGGTTCTTCAGTCCCGTTCTGATTTGTCGAGGTTTGACCGGAATCGTTGTTCTTATCCCCGTCCTTAGGCCCGCTCAATCCGGCCGTTCCTTGCCCGGAACCGCTCAAGTTTCCATCAGAAGAACCGCCAAACCAGCCTTTCGAGGTGCATCCGGCCACCAAGGCAACTACGACAACAACTGCCACCAACAGCAACAGGCGGCGACGACGTTTTTTTCTTTCCTTCGACATCTTTCTTTGCTTCGACATCTTTTTCTCTCCTCTTATCCATGCTTATATTTCACATGTTAAAGGAATAGGCTGTTCAAGTTGTTACAAAGCAGTAACATCCGCCCATTTTTTCTTCAGCGCCGCCTGAAAAATGATGTATTTTCCAAACGTTCCCTCTAACATATTATGATGTGCTTACCTTATATATTCATTGCGTAAAATGTCGATTCCCCGATTATTCAAACCCTTGAACCTGATCATCCTTGGGCAGCAATACAGCCAATATGCCAAGCAGCGGCAAAAAGGCGCACACTTTCATAATAAACGAGATGCTCGTCTCGTCGGCAATCCATCCCAGCAAAGCGGAGCCGAGCCCGCCAATGCCGAATGCGAGCCCAAAGAACAGCCCTGACACCAATCCGACCTTGCCAGGCATCAATTCTTGCGCATATACGACAATAATCGAAAATGCCGACGACAAAATAAATCCGGCAAGCACCGCAAGCACGCCCGTCCAAAATAAATTGGCAAACGGAAGCAAAATTGAGAATGGCGCCGTTCCTAAAATGGAAAACCAAATAATGTTGCGCCGCCCGTAACGATCGGCCATCGGCCCGCCGAAAAACGTGCCTGCCGCCGCAGCCGCCAAGAATGCAAACAAGAACCATTGCGCGCTGCTGACCGATACGCCGTAATCGCCGATCAAATAAAACGTATAATAGCTGGTGATGCTCGCCATATAGACATTTTTGGATACGACGAGAAAGACAAGAATGACGACGGCCCACATCACTTGCTTGCGCGTCAAGCCTTTGGCGCCGGCCGGCTTATCGGCTGCCCGCGGCTTGACTGCCCTGCGCGGTAGCAGCTGCTGGGCGCTATACCATCTGGCTACATAAATTTGAATGGCAATTGCGGCAAGCGCGGCAAAAGCAAACCAGATAACACCAATTTGTCCGGTATGTACAAACAGCACAGCTGTCATGATCGGGCCCAGCGAACTGCCGAAATTTCCTCCGACCTGAAAGATCGACTGCGCCAGCCCACGCCTCGAGCCTGCGGCCAGGTAGGCGACTCGCGAAGATTCGGGGTGAAAAATGGCCGAGCCGATCCCCATCGAGATGACCGCCAGCAAAATAACGCCATAATACGGCGCCAGCGCCAGCGCTATAATGCCCGCTAAAGTAAAACAGACGCCGACCGGCAGCAAAACCGGCAGCGGCCTTATGTCGGCATAGCGTCCGATCAGCGGCTGCAGCACGGATGCCGTCAAGTTCATAGCTAACGCAATGATGCCTACCTGGGTGTAGGTCAGGCTGAGCTCCGACTTCAGAATCGGGAAAAGCGCAGATACTGTCGATTGCATCGTATCATTCAACATATGCACGATGCTGATGGCAAACAGAATAGGGAATACTGTCGCCTTCGCCGCGGCAGCTGCCGGCGACGATGAATAACTTTCCGCCTTCGTACTCATAACTTTGATTGTCCACTTCCTGACTTGATCGCTAGTGCAACCGATCGCTTGATTTTATAGTAAAACTATAGCACAATTTGCCGCTTCGTGGCGCTAAAAAAAGGAAGAGCCGTCTCTTCTGCAGTGCAAAACTACAGTGAGACGGCTCTCCTTCTATATATTCGCCAGCCTAACGCTAACGCAGCGCTTTCGCCGCGATATCGCTCCGCACATGCATGCCTTCAAAATGTATAACCGAAACAGCCTCATAAGCGCGTGCGCGCGCTTCGGCAATATCCCGGCCGCGGCCGACGATGCCGAGCACCCGTCCGCCATTCGTTACAAATTGCCCGTCCTGCTTGGCCGTACCGGCATGGAATACGAGCGCCCCTTGCGCAGCCGCCGCCTCCAGCCCGCTGATCGCCCGTCCTTTCGGATAGGATGCTGGATAACCCTCGGAAGCCGCAATGACACAGACAGCCGCCTCATCGCTCCATTGAATATCGATTTTATCCAGCTGTCCGTTCATCGCAGCCAGAATGATATCGAGCAGATCGGTTTGCAGGCGCGTCAGCACGACCTGAGTTTCCGGATCGCCCATGCGCGCATTGAACTCGATCGTTTTGACCCCGTTCTCCGTGATCATCAATCCGGCAAACAGCACGCCGCGGAACGGTCTTCCTTCGCTGACCATCGCTTTCGCAGTCGGCACTACGATATTGTTGATTGCTTCCTCGACGATCGCCGGATCGATATGCGGCAGCGGAGAATATGTCCCCATACCGCCTGTATTCGGCCCCATGTCCCCGTCGAAGACCGGCTTATGATCCTGCGCCGGCGCCATCGGGCGGACCGTCTCGCCATCGACAAATGCGAGAATGGACATCTCCTGTCCTGTCAAATATTCTTCAATAACGACTTGCCCGCCGGATTGGCCGAATACTTTGTTAACCATCATATCCTGCAGCGCCTGCTCCGCTTCCGCGATCGTATGGGCAACCGTAACGCCCTTGCCGGCGGCCAGTCCGTCCGCCTTCACGACGATCGGCGCCTGCTGCTCGCGCAAGTACGCCAGCGCCTGCTCATAGTTGGTAAACGTCTCATATTTGGCAGTAGGGATATTATATTTTTTGAGCAAATTTTTCATGAAAATTTTGCTGCCTTCAATTTCCGCCGCATTTTTGCGCGGACCGAATGCCGGAATATTCTTCGCCTCGAATGCGTCGACAATGCCGTCAGCCAGCGGATCGTCCGGTCCAACGACAACCAGATCGATCGCATGATCCAGCGCAAACGTGGTCAGCTCATCAAATTGACTGACCGCAATCGGCACACATTCCGCCAGCTCGGCAATGCCGGCGTTGCCGGGTGCGCAATACAGCTGCTTGACCTTCTCGCTGTTTGCCAATGCCCATACAATGGCATGCTCGCGGCCGCCGCCGCCAATGACCAAAATCCGCATCGTAATTCCTCCTCCGCATTTGAAAAGATGAAGCTGATATTAATGTTTGAAATGACGCACGCCGGTAACGACCATGGCGATATTGTTGGCATTCGCTACTGCGATCGACTCTGCGTCTCTAACTGATCCGCCCGGCTGAATAACGGCTGTGATGCCGGCTTTCGCTGCCAGCTCCAGCGTATCGCCCATCGGGAAGAAGGCATCCGAAGCGAGCACTGCGCCTTTCGCTTTTTCACCGGCTTGCTCAATCGCAATGCGCGCAGCGCCGACGCGGTTCATTTGACCGGCGCCTACGCCTACGGTCATATTGTCGGCCGCCAGCAAAATCGCGTTCGATTTCACATGCTTCACGACCTTCCAGCCGAACAGCAGCTGCTTCAGCTCTTCTTCAGTCGGCTGGCGGTCGGTAACGACAGTCAGATCCTCGGCAGTCAGGCTGTGCACGTCGCTTTCCTGTACAACCATGCCGCCCTCGATGCCCGTCACGAGCCATTCCGGCTGACGCTCGCGCGCCGCTTGGAATTCGCCCAGCTTCAGCAGGCGGATATTCTTTTTCTTCGTCAAAATTTCCAGCGCTTCCGGCGTAAAGTCAGGCGCCAGAACGATTTCCAGGAAAATCTCGGAAAGCAATTGGGCGGTATCCGCACCGATTGTGCGGTTGGCCGCCACGATGCCGCCGAAAATTGAAGTTTGGTCAGCATTATACGCTTTCTCGTATGCTTCATGGATCGTAGCGCCAATGCCGACGCCGCAAGGGTTCATATGTTTAACGGCAACGACAGCAGGCTCATCGAATTCCTTCACGATCGCCAGTGCGGCGTTTGCATCGTTAATGTTGTTGTACGACAACTCCTTGCCGTGCAGCTGCTCGGCTGTCGTAATGTTGCCTTCCGCAGCCAGCGGCTTGCGGTAGAAGGCTGCTTTCTGATGCGGATTTTCGCCATAACGCAAGTCCTGCACCTTTTCGTAAGTTACCGTTAAGCGCTCAGGCAGCGGGTCGCCCTGCAGCTTGGACAAGTAATCGGAAATCAGCGCATCATAAGCGCCGGTATGACGGAATACTTTGGCCGCCAGACGTTTGCGCGTCTCAAGCGACGTGTCGCCGCCTGCCTTCACTTCTTCGATAATGCCGGCATAATCGGCGGAATCGACGACAACCGTTACAAACGCATGGTTTTTTGCCGCCGAGCGCAGCATCGTAGGGCCGCCGATATCGATATTTTCGATCGCATCCTCATACGTTACATCCGGCTTGGCAATTGTCGCCGCGAACGGATACAGGTTAACGACGACCAGATCGATATAATCCAGTCCCAGCTCTTTCATCGCTTGCTGATGACCGGCATTGTCACGTATTGCGAGCAGGCCGCTATGAACGGCTGGATGCAGCGTTTTGACACGACCGTCCAAAATTTCCGGAAAGCCGGTTACATCGGAAATGCCGATTACCGGCACGCCTTCCTTCTCCAGCAGGCTGGCTGTACCGCCCGTCGAAATAATTTGCACGCCAAGTGCTGCAAGCTCGCGGGAAAACTCAACAATGCCCGTTTTGTCCGATACACTGATTAACGCTCTGCGAATCGCCATTACATTTCCTCCTTAGTAATCGTTACATGCTTGCCTTGCAAAGTTACCGCCCCGGCAGCAATCCGTCTAACCACCCATGGCAGCAGCTGCTGCTCCGCCGCGTGAATGCGCAGCGCCAGCGTTTCTTCCGTATCATCATCTTCCACTTCAACCGTACGCTGAGCTATGATTGGCCCGGTATCCATGCCGCCATCGACAAAATGAACCGTTACCCCCGTCACCTTAACGCCATAGTCGAGCGCTTGCCCGATGCCGTTGATGCCTGGAAAAGAAGGCAGCAGCGCCGGATGGATATTAATCATACGACCGGCATAAGGCTCGACGAGCACGGAAGTAATAATCCGCATATAGCCGGCCAATACAATAAGCCCGATCCCGCGCCGTTCAAGCTCTGCGCGAATTTCTGTTTCATAGGCCTCGCGGGATTCATAGTCGCGGGGGCGGAACAGGAAGGTGTCGATGCCCGCCCGTTTGGCCCGCTCTACTACCGGCGCCTCCGGCTTGTCACAAACAAGAAGCTCGAGGCTTGCGCCCTCGAGCTGATCTTGGCTGGCTGCATGGACCACAGCTTGGAAATTGGTGCCTTGCCCGGATGCAAATACAGCAATGCGCAACCTCGCCATTACACGTTAGCCCCTGTAAATGTAACGATACCGCTGCCCGTTGTGACTGTGCCGATCCGGTATGCGTCCTCACCCAGCTCGCGGGCTGCACGCAGCGCTTCTTCCGCTTGATCCGCAGGAACCACGATCACCATGCCAATCCCCATATTGAAAGTTGTAAACATATCGCGATTCGTAATGGCGCCCTTCTCCTGCATCAGATTGAAAATCGGCTGAATCGGCCAGGAGCCGTACTCGATATCGACATTAACGCCTTCAGGCAGGACGCGCGGAATATTCTCGATAAAGCCGCCGCCTGTAATGTGCGCCATACCTTTAACCTCAACTCGCTTGATCAATTCAAGCACTGCCTTTACATAAATACGCGTAGGCTCAAGCACGACCTCGCCCAGTTGCTTGCCGTCAAGCTCCGGAAGCGTATCCTGCAGGCTGTATCCGGATTGCTCAAGCAGCAGCCTGCGGACAAGCGAGAAGCCGTTGCTGTGAATGCCGCTCGATGCCAAGCCGATGACGGCATCGCCTGCCGCAATCGATTTGCCGTCGATCATTTTTTTCTTATCTACGATCCCTACCGTAAATCCGGCGATATCATATTCTTCGCTGTCATACATGCCGGGCATTTCTGCCGTTTCGCCGCCGATCAAGGCGCAGCCGGACTGCACGCAGCCGTCGGAGATGCCTTTGACGATCGCTTCGATTTTCTCCGGCACGACTTTGCCGCATGCCAGATAATCGAGGAAGAAGAGCGGCTCCGCCCCTTGGACAATAATGTCATTCACGCACATCGCTACCGCGTCGATGCCGATGGTATCGTGCTTATCCATGGCAAAGGCGATTTTCAGCTTTGTGCCGACACCGTCAGTGCCGGAAACCAGAACCGGCTCCTCATACTTATCCTTGTTCAGGCCGAACAAGCCGCCAAAGCCGCCGAGATCGGTCAGCACCTCAGGACGGAACGTCTTTTTGACGTGCTTTTTCATCCGTTCAACCGCTTCGTTGCCAGCCGCGATATCGACACCAGCTTGTTTGTACGCTTCTGCCACAGTGGTCACTCCCTCTGAATATAGAAATCAGTTATCGTTGTCTTCGACAACGGTTGGATAATTATTATCGAAACAAGCCATACACATGCCGCGATTGATTTCGCCTTCACCGCCGCCAACCGCATCGATCAGCCCTTGATGGGACAAGAAGGCCAATGAATCGGCATTGATAGCCTGCCGAATTTCTTCGATCGATTTTTGCGCAGCGATCAGTTCCTTGCGGCTCGGTGTATCGATGCCGTAGTAGCATGGGTTCATGAACGGCGGTGATGTAATGCGCACATGGACCTCCGTCGCCCCTGCCTCTCGCAGCAAATTGACGATGCGCAGCGATGTCGTGCCGCGGACAATCGAATCGTCGATCATAACGACCCGCTTGCCTTCCACAACCTTGCGCACGGCGGACAGCTTCATTTTAACCCCTTTTTCCCGCAATTCCTGGGAAGGCTGAATGAAGGTGCGCCCTGTATATTTGTTTTTGATCAAACCAAGCTCATACGGGATGCCGGTTTGCTCGGCATAGCCAATCGCCGCCGAAATGCTGGAATCCGGCACCCCGGTAACGACATCGGCATCCACGAACGATTCGATCGCCATATTCCGCCCCATCCGTTTGCGCGAGGCATGCAAGTTGATGCCGTTAATATCGCTGTCCGGACGCGCGAAATAAATAAACTCCATCGAGCAGATGGCCCGGCGCGTCAGCTCGGCGAAGCGAATGCTTTCCAGGCCATGCTCGTCGATAATGACCATTTCTCCCGGCTGCATATCGCGCTCGAAAGAAGCGCCTACTGTTTCAAATGCACAAGTCTCTGAAGCAAACACATACCCTTCGCCCAGCCGGCCCATTGCCAGCGGCCGCAAGCCATGGGCGTCCGAAGCTGCAATCAATTTGTCATTCGTCATAATGAGAATCGCGAAGCCGCCTGTCAACCGCTGCAGAGCATTCTTAACAGCTGTAACAAAATCTTCGCTGGAGCGCGCAATCAGATGGGCAATAGCTTCCATATCGCTGGTCGTCTGGAAGATCGAGCCCGATGCCTCCAATTCCGCCCTGATCTCGGGCGCATTGACAATGCTGCCGTTGGTCGCAATCGCCAGATCGCCATCGCGATATTTGAAGATCAGCGGCTGTGCATTGGCCAAATTGTTGGCACTCGCATTCGAATAGCGAACATGGCCGATTCCCCGGTTGCCCGTCAAAGCGTTCAGCTTATCCTGGTCAAACACTTCTTTGACAAGCCCCAGATCGCGGCAATAATTGAACGCATAATTTTGCTCCGGATCGACCGTGCAAATCCCCGCGCTCTCTTCGCCGCGGTGCTGCAGGGCGTGCAGACCGTAGTACGTAAGAGAAGAAGCGTTCGGGATGTTCCACACCCCGAATACGCCGCATTCTTCACGCAATTTATCAAAAATATCGTCGCGGCCATTGCCCTCATTATAGTGAGAACCTGTCCACAGCTTCGGTGTTTGTGTTACTTCATAAGACATGGAATCGCATCCTTCCAAGCCCGCTCCAACTGTTCGACCGGTGAAGCGATAGCAGGTTTGCCGTTCACATCAACTTTCAGTTCTTTTCCTTCAACAACGCCAATTTCTACGTTTGGCACACCATAATCAGCCAAGACAGCCTTCAGCTGCGCTGCCTTCTCAGGCTTCACCGACAAGAGGATGCGCGATTGCGACTCACTGAACAATGCCGCATCGGCACGCAATTCAGTTTGTACATTCACGTTTGCGCCAAGGCCGCCGCTAATGGCCGACTCAGCAAGCGCAGCCGCCAATCCGCCTTCAGACAAGTCATGCGCCGATGCTACCAGCCCTTGCTGAATTGCTGCCAGCACGCCGTCAAGCAGGTTTTTCTCGGCTGCCAGATCGATTTGCGGCGGGCGCCCTTCTGTTTTGCCATGCACCACATATTGCAGTTCGCTGCCGCCGAATTCATGCTTCGTCTCGCCAAGCAGCACAATAATATCGCCTTCGGCTTTGAAGTTTTGCGTCGTAATATGGTCAACATCATGAACGAGGCCTACCATGCCGATTACCGGCGTCGGGTAGATCGCACCTTTGGCATTTTCATTGTACAAGCTGACATTGCCGCCAATAACCGGTGTATTTAACACGCGGCAAGCTTCCGACATGCCGTCGGCCGATTTCTCGATCTGCCAGAATACGTCCGGCTTCTCCGGATTGCCGAAGTTAAGGTTATCGGTAATGGCCAGCGGCTCTGCACCCGAGCATACGATATTGCGCGCTGCCTCAGCTACCGCGATTCGGCCGCCCACTTCCGGATCAAGATAAACATAGCGGCCGTTGCAGTCCGTCGTCATCGCCAGCGCCTTGCGCGTGCCGCGGATCGTTACGACAGCGGCATCGGAGCCCGGCTGAACAGCTGTGCTCGTACGCACCATGTAGTCATACTGGTTGTAGACCCATTCCTTGCTCGCCACAGTCGGCGATGCCAGCACTTGCTTGAGCGCAGCGGTCAAATCGGCCACTTCTTCATAAGCAGTCGTATCGACCGCGCCATTCTCTGCGTAGTAAGCCGGTTCTTCCGACGGCTTATTATATACCGGACACTCGTCTACTAACGCTTTGACCGGCATATCTGCCACTTGCTCCCCTTTATGGAACAGTCGCAAACGGCCGTCGTCCGTTACTTTGCCAACCTTGGCGCAGATAATGCCCCAGCGCTCGAAAATTTCTTTCGCCTGCTCCTCATGCTGCGGCTCAACGACGAACAGCATGCGTTCCTGCGATTCGGAAAGCATCATTTCATAAGGCGTCATGCCTTCTTCCCGCTGCGGCACTTCATCCAGATACAGTTCCAGGCCGTTGCCCGCTTTCGAAGCCATCTCGGCGCTCGAACAAGTGAGGCCGGCAGCGCCCATATCTTGAATGCCAAGCACGATGCCGGAGTCGATCAGTTCAAGGGTAGCTTCCATAACCAGCTTCTCCATGAACGGATCACCGACTTGAACAGCGGTACGCTTCTCTTCCGATTCCTCGGACAGTTCGACCGAGGCGAAGGTTGCGCCGTGAATACCGTCGCGGCCGGTAGCCGGACCGACGTAAAATACCGGGTTGCCGACACCTTTAGCAACGCCGCGCTGAATTTTATCATGATCGATAAGGCCTACGCACATCGCATTAACGAGCGGGTTGCCCTCGTAGCTTTCATCAAACATAACTTCGCCGGCAACGGTTGGAACACCGATACAGTTGCCATAGCCGGCAATACCGGCAACGACATTTTCGAACAAATATTTAACGCGCGGATTGTCCAGCTTGCCGAAGCGCAAGCTGTTCAGCAGCGCAACCGGGCGGGCGCCCATCGAGAAGATGTCGCGCAGAATACCGCCGACACCGGTTGCCGCACCTTGGTAAGGCTCAACCGCAGATGGATGGTTATGAGATTCAATTTTAAAGACGACCGCCTGATTGTCGCCAATATCGACGATCCCGGCGCCTTCACCCGGTCCCATCAATACTTTTGGCCCGTCAACCGGGAACTTTTTCAAAATCGGTTTGGAGTTTTTGTAGGAGCAATGCTCCGACCACATAACGCTGAATACGCCAATCTCCGTATAGTTCGGCTTGCGGCCGAGAAATCCGCAAATCAGCTCATATTCGTAATCTGTCACACCAAACTGCGTATAAATGCGCTGATCCGCGATTTGTTCCGCTGTCGGTTCCTTAGCCGTTAACTGCTGCGCCATGTTTTTCCCTCCATGCATTCAAAATCGATGTAAACATCCGTTTGCCGTCCTCAGAGCCGAGCAATTGATCCACTGCGCGCTCCGGATGCGGCATCATGCCGACAACGTTGCCCTGCTTGTTGCTGATCCCTGCAATATCTTCAACCGATCCATTCGGATTCGCGCCTGCTTTATAACGGAAAACAATTTGGTTGTTCGCTTTCAGTTCAGCCAACGTCGCCTCATCGCAGTAGTAATTGCCTTCACCATGAGCGATCGGAATATTGATTAATTCGCCTTCACTGTATTGGCGCGTGAAGTCCGTATTCGCATTAACCACTTCCAGCAGCGTGCTGTGGCAGCGGAATTTCAACTTGTTGTTGCGCAGCAAAACGCCTGGCAGCAGCCCTGCCTCGGTCAAAATTTGGAATCCGTTGCAAATGCCCAGCACATACTTGCCTTGCTCGGCTGCTTTGACAACTTCGCTCATAACCGGCGCAAAGCGGGCAATCGCTCCGCAGCGCAGGTAATCGCCGTAAGAAAATCCGCCTGGAACAAGAATGGCATCATATTCGGACAAATCCGTCGCCGTATGCCATACATAGTCAACCGGTTGGCCAATCGTATCCTCTACCGCCTTATAGCAGTCGATATCACAGTTGGAGCCGGGAAATACGATTACTGCAAATTTCATCGGTTACCCCTCCAGTTCAAAACGATAGTCTTCAACAACCGTGTTAGCAAGCAGCTTCTCACACATCGCTTTCAAACGCGCTTCCGCCTCTGCACGGTCTGTCGTATCCAGCTCAAGCTCCAAATATTTGCCAATGCGCACTTTACCTACTTCTTCGAAGCCCATCGAATGCAGCGCGCCTTGAACGGCACTGCCTTGCGGATCAAGAACGTTCTGTTTAATAGTTACATATACCGTCGCTTTCATGAGTAAGTCGCCTCCTAATAATTGTAACAAGTGCTTAAGCTTATTTTAGACAATCTATCTTTAAACAAGTTCCGGCCTGCCGCTCCCCACACACTCAGCATCAAGTCTGTACCGCGCCGAATCGGCGCTCTTAAGCAACGTGCAGGAGCGGCCATCAGCCGTTCAGTCGATATTCCATATTCCAGCAGCTTCTATCCAGTCAAGCGCATCCTCTACGCGGGAAGCAAGCACATTGACGTGTCCCATTTTGCGCTTGTGCTTGGCCTCGGCCTTGCCATACAGATGAAGCTTCGGCGTTACCCCATAGCGGGCAGCCTCTGCATCAGGTCTGGCCATACGTTCAAGCAGCGGCTCCATATGCTCGCCCAGCACATTGACCATGACGACCGGCGTCATTAACGCCGTATCCCCCAGCGGCAGACCGCATACAGCCCGGACATGCTGCTCAAATTGTGACGTCCGGCATGCCTCCATCGTGTAATGGCCGCTGTTATGCGGTCTTGGCGCCAGCTCATTCACATACAAATTGCCATCCGGCGTCAAAAACAGCTCTACGGCGATCAACCCGACAACACCTAGCCCTTCGGCGATGCGCGCTGCCAGCTTTTCCGCTTCCTGCTGAATCTCCTCCCGCACACGTGCAGGAACGATGGACAGATGCAAAATATTGTCCTTATGAATGTTCTCCGCTGCCGGGAACGTTCGGATTTCACCTTGCGGGCTGCGGGCTGCGATGACAGATAATTCCTTCTCAAAATGAATGAATTGCTCAAGCACAAGCTCTGTTCCGGCTTTGCTCAGCTCGGCGTAAGCATCTTCAATTTCCGCTTCGCCGCGAATCACCCATTGCCCCTTGCCGTCATATCCGCCTGTGGCCGTCTTCAGCACGCATGGCGTGCCGAACGCCGCAACCCCTTCGCGCAGTTCCGCTGCGCTGCGTATTTCCCGATACGGGGCCACCTGCACGCCGGCCTCCTCAATCGCGCGCTTCTCGCGCAGCCGGTGCTGAGTCGTATAGAGCAGCCGGCTGCCTTGCGGAACGTAGGACTCATCCATCAGCATTGCCGCGACATCCGCATCTACATTTTCAAATTCGTACGTGATCACCTGCGCGCGCTTGGCCAGCTCGCGAGCAGCCTCGCGATCGTCATAAGCGGCCACAATTTGCTCGGCAACCTGACCGCACGGCGCATCCTCAGTCGGATCAAGCGTTACGAAGCGGTAACCCATCGCACTGCCGGCATTCGCCATCATCCGGCCCAATTGGCCGCCCCCCAGAACGCCAATCGTTGCTCCCGGGAGAATGACCTTCGCCGCAGGATCTGCCGCAGCGCCATCTGCTGCAATTGCGCGGCCATCAGGGCTGCATTGCCCGTCTGCCAGGCCGCCTGTCGCCTTCTCCAGTTCGCTCATAACGTCTCACTGCTTTCCAGCACTTCGCTCTGAATGCGGTCGCGCCGCGCCTGCACGCGCGCCTGCACGTCAGGCTCAAAAGCGCCGATGATTTGCGCTGCCAGCAATCCGGCATTCGTCCCCCCGGCATTGCCGATCGCCACTGTCGCAACAGGGATACCGCCAGGCATCTGGACGATCGACAGCAAAGAATCCAGCCCATTCAGATTGGATGACTTCACAGGAACACCAATAACCGGCAATATGGTCTTTGCAGCAACCATGCCGGGCAAATGTGCAGCTCCGCCTGCCCCCGCAATGATGACCTTCAAGCCGCGGGATGCAGCAGTTTCTGCATATTCAAACATCAGATCGGGCGTACGATGCGCCGAGACGACCTTTTTTTCATATGGAATTTGCAGTTCGTCCAGAACGTCGCAGGCTAATTTCATCGTATCCCAATCGGATTTGCTGCCCATAATGACGCCCACTTTCGCTGACATGCGCCAAACCTACTTTCTATATAAAATTAGTTAACAGCCCACTGAAATCAGACTCTATCACAGTCTTTCTCAACATGTTCTAGTTTAACGAATCGTTCCAAGCACTGTCAACCTAAATACGAACATTTAATGAAGCAACTTTTGAAAAGGTTCGCTTTTGTGACATTTTCGCAAATCGCGAAAAAACACTTTGTCTGCCGGCTGAAAAAAGGAGTACGGTGGCCCTATCTGGATGGCAATGACGGCGGATGATGACTGCTAACGGCAGGGAGGCAGGCGGCGGGCTTCATGCAAAGGTTTAGCGATCGATCAAGCGGATCTACGATCCGCTTCCCCCGCGCTCACGATGCCCACAAAGAATCGACAGTCTCCCACGGTCCGGCAAAGACGTGAATTTTCTGGCCGTATCCTAATAGTCGGAGAACGGGACATTGACAGACAGTAACTTGGCCGACTAAAGGGAATTTTTACATTTAGTTTCTTGTTTTTTCGCGGAGATCGCCTGACTAAATGTAAAAACTGCAGCTAGAAATGAAGATAGTGATGGATGGGTTCATTTTGTTCCGAACTAGCTGCATCATTTCCAGTTAGATAGCAAAAAAACGTCTGTTTTTGCTTATTTACCTACATAAAATCCAGTTAGTTCTGAATAGGCAACATTGCGCCCCTCGGCGCCCCGAGAAATAAAAAACAGCGCCGGTCCAGCGCTGTTTTTTATTTTGTCTCCTGTTAGCTCGCACCGATAATACCGTAACGAAGTACAATCAAAATGGCGAGAATCCACATTAGCCAGTGTACTTTATACTTGCCTTTGCCAGAGATATTGCCAATTGTCGCCAAAATAACGTAAGAGACAATACCGGCCGAAATACCGTTGGCAATGTTGTACGTAAACGGCATGAAAGCAAAGGTCAGAAACGCCGGAATTGCGTAGACCATGTCGGCGAAGTCGATTTCCTTAACCGATTGCATCATCAGCACACCGACGACAATCAGAGCCGCTGCAGTAGCTGAGCCCGGAATAAGCGAAATGACCGGCCACAGGAACAATGCGGCAATGAAGCCAAGGCCTGTCGTCACAGCCGTCAAGCCTGTGCGTCCGCCCTGCGCAATGCCGGCGGAGCTCTCAACGAATGCCGTTACTGTACTTGTACCGAGCATCGCACCGCCGCTGACGCCGATCGCGTCCACGAACATCGCTTTGCCGATTTTCTTTTTCCCTTTCTCAGGATCTTTCATATAGCCGGCGCGCGTTGCCGTTCCCACCAATGTACCGAACGTATCGAACAGCTCAACGAATGTGAACGTCAGAACGACGGAGATCAGACCAACTTCGAATACGCCGGAGAAATCAAAATCCCAGAAGTTCAGCTTCGAGAAATCAGGCGCCCACGATTGGCCGGACAAGCCTGCGCTAACATTGACATCGCCAGTCAAAATGGCGATAATCGTCGTTCCGACAATACCGAACAAAATTGCGCCAGGAACGCGCAGCACCATCAATACCGAGATCAGCAGCAAGCCGACAAGCGTCAAATATACACTTGGATCGCTCATGCTGCCCATGTGGAACACCGTTTCAAATCCGAGCAGATTTGTAAATTGGCCCGCCGGAACATCGGCAAGCGACTCAACCGCAACGGTCATAATGCCGCTGTTTTTCAGTCCGATAATGGTAATAAACAGCCCGATCCCGACAGTAATCGCATGCTTCAAGCTGTCCGGAATAGCGGTAATCAGCATTTGCCGCACTTGCGTAACCGTCAAAATGATAAATATAATCCCCGAAATAAATACGGCTGTGAGAGCGATCGACGGGGTAATCTTGCCATTCGACGACAATACAGTTGCTGCGAAATATGCGTTCAATCCCATTCCCGGCGCAAGCGCGACTGGAAAGTTGACAAACAATCCCATGGCGATCGTGAAAATGCCGGCGGCCAGCGCGGTGGCCAAAAAGACGGAATAAACGTCAAGCAATCCATCTCCGCCAAGCAAGCTGGGATTAACCGCCAAAATGTACGCCATCGTCATGAAAGTTGTGAGGCCTGCCATAATTTCTGTTCTTACATTTGTTCCATGTTCCTTCAAGCGAAAGAAACCGTCCATTTTTGTAATAACCCTCCCCAAAAAATGTACAGAACAAACAAAAAACCTAAGAAAAATATGCCGCAATACGTACGCGCATGTTCTCTTAGGTTCCCCGCAAAACAGGAAAAATACTCACAGCGGACCGGTGCTGCGGACTTCTCCTGCTTTTCGTAGTAAGATCATTTACGGTGACCTCGTAGAGACTCCCGGGCCTATTCTCGGGATTATACGAAAAGGTATGCAATTCTGTTCTAATCAATAATCCTATTAAAAGGGATGTTGCCTGGCCTGTCAACAGAAAAATTCGCATCTTTCGGCAAAAAAGCGCCTCTTCTCTCAAATTTTGAGATAAAGAGACGCTCTGTCCTTTACTTTATTCCCACTCGATCGTTGCCGGCGGCTTCGAGGTTACATCATAAACAATGCGGTTGACATTGTCGACCTCGTTCACGATCCGCACCGAAATCTTCTCCAGCACATCCCATGGAATGCGCGCCCAGTCAGCTGTCATACCGTCGATCGATGTCACGGCGCGAATGCCGACCGTGTACGAGTAAGTGCGCACATCGCCCATAACGCCGACGCTTTTCATATTCGGCAGAGCGGTGAAATATTGCCAAATTTCCCGTCCCAAACCGGCTTTAATAATTTCTTCACGCAAAATCGCGTCCGATTCGCGGACAATATGCAGCTTCTCCTCGGTAACCTCGCCAAGCACGCGAATCGCCAAACCAGGACCCGGGAATGGCTGACGCCATACGATCTCTTCAGGCAATCCGCACTCTTCGCCCACTTTGCGCACTTCGTCCTTGAACAAAGCCTTCAGCGGCTCAACGAGCTTGAATTTAATATCTTCAGGCAGCCCGCCGACATTATGGTGCGATTTGATCGTTTGGGCAGTAGCCGTACCGCTCTCTACGATATCTGTATAAAGCGTTCCTTGCGCCAAAAATTCGAAGTCGTCGAATTTGGCCGACTCTTCCTGGAACACATAAATAAACTCATTGCCGATAATTTTCCGTTTTTTCTCAGGGTCTTCGACGCCTTTCAGCTTGCTGAGGAAACGCTCGCGGGCATCGATTTTGACCACCTTCATATCGAATTTGCCGACAAATGTCTCCATTACTCCGTCGGCCTCGCCTTTGCGCAGCAGACCGTGATCGATAAACATACAAGTCAGCTGGTCGCCGATTGCACGGTGAATCAGCATGGCCACGACAGAAGAATCTACGCCGCCGGAAAGCGCGCACAGCACTTTCTTGTCGCCCACTTGATTGCGAATATCGCGCACCGCTTCATCGATGAAGGCGCCCATGCTCCAAGTGCCGGCGCAACCGCATACTTGGTACAGGAAGTTGTGGATGATCTCATTGCCCTTTACAGAATGCCGGACTTCCGGATGGAATTGTACCGCATAAAATTGGCGATCAGCATTGCTCATCGCGGCAATCGGCGCATGCTCCGTGGAGGCGTCGACGCTAAAGCCCGCCGGCGGCTCAATAACCAGATCGCTATGGCTCATCCATACCGTCTGCCGGCTGTCCAGACCATGAGCAAGCTTGCAGCCAGAGACAAAATCTACTTCCGCTTTGCCATACTCGCGCTTGCCGGCGCGCTCAACCTTGCCCTGCAGTTGATGGGACATCATCTGCATGCCGTAGCAAATGCCGAGAATTGGCAATCCCAGCTCATAAATAGCCGGGTCTACGAGTGGCGAATTTTCTTCGTACACACTTGCCGGACCTCCCGAGAACACAATGCCTTTCGGCTGCAGTTCGCGGATCCGCTCTACCGACGTGTTGTACGGCAGCAGTTCGCTGTATACGCCCAAATCCCTGATGCGTCTTGCGATTAACTGGTTGTATTGTCCGCCAAAATCAAGGACAACAATCATTTCACTTGGATTTTCCATTGTATGGCCGAGCCTCCCTCAAATCAATGGATTCATTATATAAAACGTGATTCGGGGCAGTCAAGGCGAATCGCATAAGATCGTGAAGAAGTCATGCGGAAAGTTCGGCCGCATGCCGCGGCTGCTGCCGCAAAAATGCCATTCGGCCCGCCTCTACAGCCGGCGGACCAAATGATAAATGCGCGCGATTTGCACCGCGGCCGGCCTGCGCTCCGCCCGCAGCTCCCAGTCTGCGCTGTAGCGCGCCAGCTCATCCCAGGCCACGAACGCGGCCACGGATGCAGCCTCCTGCGGCGGCAGCTCGAGCGCCGCCGCATACTCGCGTGCGGTGCGCCCCGGCCCTGGCGCGCCGCACCGCCGATACAGCTCGCGCCAGACGCCGGCCGCGAGCTGCTCCCACTGCGCGCGGGCCGCTGCGCCCCGGCTCGCGCGCACCGCGCTGCCGTACCGGCGCAGCGCGATTGCGAACGCTCCGCGTTCGCTCCTGCGCCACAGCGCCGCCCATACGGCGGCGGCGCCTGTGGCGGCCGCAGCCAGCCCGGCCCCGAGCCATCGGCCGGCTGCGGCTGCATCGGCGCCAGCGGCGCTGCGCATCAGCGCATGCGCGCCGCGCGCGCCCTGCCAGGCGGCCTGCAGCGCTGCCGCCTGGAGCTTGCCGGCGGCGTCGCGGAATGCCGCAGCTGCAGCCGCCGCTGCGCGCATGCCCGCGCGGGCAGCAGGCTGCTCCGGCAGCGGCGCAGCTGCGCTGGCGCGGGCGTCGGCAGGGCCAGCGGGGCGCGGCCCGGCAAAGCCCGGGGTCGGCTCAAACGCAACCCAGCCGGTCCCGGGAAAATACACCTCCGCCCAAGCATGAGCGTCGCTGGCGCGCAGCGTGAAGCGGCTGATCCCGTCGGCCTGCGGCTCGCCTTCGCCGGGAGCGAAGCCCTTCACATACCGCGCAGGTATGCCCTGCGTTCGCAAAAGCACAACCATCGCCGTGGCAAAATGAACACAATAGCCGCTGCGCTGTTCGAACAAAAAGTGATCGACAAAATCTTGTCCCGCCGGCGGCACTTGAGAATGCTGCAGATCATAAGGATAGGCGGACTTCAAATAAGCCTCAATCGCGACCGCCGTCTCATAACGGTCCCCGCCCGCCTTGGCCGCCAGCTCATCCGCCAGCTGCCGCACCCTTGCCGGCAAGCCGGCAGGCAGCTGCGTATTTAAGCGCACAATATCGGCAGGATCGCCCGCTTCTGCTCCTTGCGCTTCTCCTGCTTGCGCACCGCCGCTTGCCTGTTTGGCCAGACCGAAACGGTCAGAAGCCGCGCTGACAATCTTATATTCCCGCGCCCGCTCCGCCGCATCAGACATATAGAGCGTGCCAGTAACATCGTCCTTCCGGTATTGGGCCCTCCGCTTCTGCCCGCTTTCAAGCGCCAACTCGTATACTTTCGCCTCCGCACCGGAGTCCGCCGTCAACAGCGGCCAACCCGCTTTGGGATGCAATGCCGTAATCGAGTACATTAAGCGGGTACCGCCAGCATCCTGCGGCTCCAGATTGAGATCATAAAGCGAATAGTTGGACATGCTTTGCGCATACTGCCGCCAGCCGCGCCCGTCGTAATAGTCCTTGCTCTCGGCCCGCCAATAATGCGGCTGCTCGCTGCGGGCAACAAAAAGCGGATCATTGCGCAGCGTGACCGGCCCTCCCAGCGCGCGGTCATCGGCACCATAACCCATGCCTTCTTGCCGGGTAAAAGCTTCAGCGTCTCTTTTGCCCGCTCCTTGCAGCGACAGCGCCGCCTGGGCGAATAAAGCATTTTTGGCCCAGTTTACCGTCCTCGCCGCCCATGGCGAAGGCTGTCCCGCTTCCTCCGCTACGCCTGCTGCCGATATTAGCACCCCAGCAAATAGCAGCAGCGCCGTCAGCCACGCGGCGCCTTTCCACCAATGTACCGGCCAGCCGGCCAGCTTGCTGCGCTCTCCCCCGGTGCTGCCGCAATCGTCAAAGCCGGCGTCAGCATCCGCAGTAGCATCGGCAGCCGTATACAATCTATGCAGACGAGGCAGCAGCAGCAGCATGTTAAGCAGCAGCCCTTCCGCCAAAGCTCGTACCAGTCCGGCATAGACCTGCAAACCGAGGAAGCTGTGCAGCAGAAGCAAATAAAGCGCCGTCAGCCCTGCAAGTCCAAGCCCCCACTGACGCAGCCACATTAAAGCCTGCATCGATACTGCGATCATCCCGACCCCGGCAATGAGGAGCAAGGTTCTTGTCTCGCCGCCCAAGGCGAAGTCGCCCGACAGCAGTTTCAGCGCATCGCCGCTAAACACTTTCACTGCATGGCTTGCTCCAATAAGGGGATTGATCTCTTCACTATAGAAAACCCCGATTGAGCCGAAGCAAATCGCGCCATTCAGCAGCACGACCGCCCATGGCGGCAATGCCAATAAGCCAATGAACAAAAAACAACCTACGGCAGCAATAACCGGGCTTAAGCGGTTCAGCTCCGTATATGCCGCCAGCTGCTGCAGCGGCAGCAGCCATTCCACAAAAATGCCGAACAGCAGCAGACTGGCTACAAAGCGGCAGGAAAATCCTTGAAAAAAGGAAGGCTCCGGGTTAGGAGCCTTTTCCGGCTGCCGCAACTGCCCGGACTGTCCCGCTTTGACTGTGCTGGTCTCCATGGAGCAGACTCCCCCCTTTCACCACAGCTGTCCGCTTGTATTCAGCCGGCAGCGGCAGCACTGCCGCATACCGCCGCCCGAATGCCGGAAGCTGGCTGAGCTGCCTTGCAGCCTTGAGCCCCTCCGCTTCGCGATCGGCAATCAGCAGCAATTGAAAGCGCCCCCTTCGCCGCTCGACCGCCTTCACCATTGCAGCCAAGCAAGGCTGCGCCTCGTGCGCGAGCCAATCGGTCTGCGCCGATACATAGACTGCCTTCATTCCTGCAGACAGCTCTGCAAGCGCCCGTCTGACTCCTTCAGCTTTGTCCGCGTTTTTGTTCCCGCGGCGGAGCAATGCCAATTTTTCTTCCAGCTTATGAAGGGCTGCTTTATCTTTGGGGCGAATCAGATGCCGCAGATCGCTGTTGATACCGATTACAACAATGCTGTATCCATCGTCAAAGCCCTGTCTCGCCAGCCTGGCCGCTTTTCCGGCCACAGCATCGAACAGCCAGTCCGCAGCCTGCCCGTCCGCTGCCGATGCATCGTCCAGTACAATCAGCATTTGCCGCGGCGCTTCCTCCGTGTCCACATGCGTATGCATCCCCCGCCCTCTGGCCATCGCCTTCCAGTTGACGCGGCGCAGAGGATCTCCGGGCACGTAAACCCGCGATTCCGGGCCAGTCCCGGGACGCGGAGCTGACCGCCGGGCTCCGCTCGCTGCGCCAGCAGCAGAAGGATGGGCAGCCGCGCTGCTGCAGGGCAGCTCATCATGGCGGCGATAATGCCCTGCAGGCTCCGGCCATTTTCGCGCCGTTTCGGCCGACAAGCCGCCCGCCATAACCAGAACGGGCTTCCCGTCCCCGGTCGCCAAACGTCGCGAACGGACGGTCAGCCCGAGCATATCGCCCACCTCGATACAGACTGGCTGAAAACTCCATGCTCCGCGCCGCAAATGGGCAACCGAATAAGATATTGTACGAGTACGATTCAGCCAGGGGATATACAGATATCGATAGGATGTTTTATTAGCCGACGAAGTAGTTAGATTGTTAAGCTCGTCCTTTACGGACACCCACATAAACAATAAAGGCAGCCGGCTGTGCAGCGTAAGCTCGACATATAGCTCTGTATGGTGCTCATATACCCGCTGAATCGTGATGCCGCGTGCAACCGCGTACGGATAGATCCAGCCGCACAGCAATATGCATGAAGCAACAGACAGCAGCAATATTTCTGAAGAATCCCCCTGTGCGGTGGCAGCTCCTGCCAGCAGCAGCATGGCAAGAAGGACCAGCATGCGCATAACAGGTCTGCCTCCAGGTCGACGATAGAGCGGACTATTCATTAGCTTAGCCCTCTGCCGTTAGCGCTGTTTGCGTCAGCAGCTTGCGCAGCAGCCCAGTTGGCGCAGCTCCATCTAAAAGAGCCTCGTCGCGCATTAGGAGCCGGTGAATCAGTACAGCCTCGGCTGTCCCCTTGAGATCATCCGGCACAACGTAATCCCGGCCGTCCAGGTAGGCCATCGCTTTCGCCGCCTTAATCCAGTCGCGCGTAGCGCGCGGGCTGGCGCCCAGCTCAAGCTCTGCCGCCGTCCGGGTAGCGCATACGACATTCACCGCATATTCCAGCAGCCGCTCATTGATATAAATCCGCCCTACATCGCGCTGCATGCGGAGCCATTCTTCGGGAATGATGATAGGGCGCAGCTGATCAGGGTGGACAGGCTTACGCTCTTCGCCGGCATTGCTCAACATTTGCACCTCATACTCCGGAGCAGGGTATCCGATTGATAAGCGCATAATAAACCGGTCCAGCTGCGCTTCCGGCAGCGGATATGTCCCCTCGTCGCGCAGCGGGTTTTGGGTAGCGAGCAGCATAAAAGGAAGGGGCAAAAGCATCGTTTCCCCGTCTGCAGTTACACTGCGCTCCTCCATCGCCTCCAATAAAGCCGATTGCGTGCGCGGCGGAGTCCGGTTGATTTCATCCGCCAGCACAATATTAGCCATCAACGGACCCGGGCGAAACACAAGCTCGCCGCGCCCCGCATCCCACATCATCCCGCCCGAGACATCCGCAGGCAGCATGTCGGCGGTAAATTGAATGCGCCGGAACTGGCCGCCCATTACCCGCGCAATTGCCCGTGCCAGCTGCGTCTTGCCGACACCGGGCACGTCCTCAAGCAGCACATGTCCACCAGCCAGCAATGCTGCAAACGTCAGCTTAACGACGTCCGGCTTGCCCAGCAGCACACGATTGACCTTGCCCAGCATCAGCTTCAGCAATTGCTGCGAAGCAGCCGACCATGCCGCCTCCTCTTCATCGGCAGCCCCTCCTGCCTGCCGAACCTCCTCATTTTCTCTCATCCATATTTGCGGAATCATCGCATCCAGCTCCCTTATCGATCGTCTCTATCAGCTTCGCCATAAATAGCGATATTTACACTTGCCGGCTGCTAGATTTGCGCTGGAGACATGCGAAAGGGCTACCCCGATAGTAGAAATGCTCTACTTCAAGATAGCCCCTGCCATTATACTAATTCGTTTCACTGACCGCAGCCAGCACGGCCTGCACATGCCCTTTTACGCGTATATTGCGCCATTCCCGCACGAGCACCCCTTGCTCATCGATCAAAAAGGTCGAGCGAACCAGCCCCATATATTCCCGGCCGTACAGCTTTTTCAACTGCCAGACGCCATACAGCTCGCATACTTTATGATCGGGATCGGAGAGCAGCTCGAACGGCAAACCATACTTGGCGATAAACCGGTCATGCGTCGCCGCCTTGTCGATGCTGATCCCCAGTATAATCGCGTTGTAATTATTAAAATCCGCATTTGCATCGCGAAAATCACAAGACTGCTGCGTGCATGCCGGCGTTAAATCCTTTGGATAAAAATATAACACGACCTTGCGCCCCGCATAATCGCCGAGTGAAATTTCTTTTCCGCCGGACGCGGGCAGCGTAAACAGCGGCGCCTTCTGCCCGACTATTGCTTTCGCCATTACACCTCACCCCTTCCGTCAGTATCCCTCTAGTTTGAGCGAAATAACCGGCAGGGTCAAGCCCGGGCTCTAGGAACCGGCGCCGCGATAACGTTTAATGCCGCGATTCCAGACGAACAAGCCGATCGCCAGCACGGCGAGGCCTACAAGCGGAGTTAACAAAGCAAGCGAAGCGAGCTCGTCTTCCTTGCGTTCCAAAAAGTACGAAGCCGGAATGACGCCGACAAAGGCAAACGGCAAAACCCAGGTCAGCAGGAAACGAATCGTCTTATTGTAAATACTGACCGGATAGCGCCCATAGTTCTGTACATTGTACATCAGCGGCAGTATGCCTGTCGGCGCGTCGGAATAAAAAGAAATGGCCGTCAGCGCAGTATACAGCCCTGCATATACAAGCACTGCGCCTATCACGAAAACAACAAGCATCAAAATATCGAGCGGCACAAACGGCAAGCCAAGCTCGCCCCAGCTGACCGCCATAATGATGACGCCAACCAGAGAGCCGAACAGCGAAGGCGGGTCCATATTTTCCAGCAAAATTTGATAGAGATTGTACGCCGGCCTCGTCAGGACGCGGTCCATTTCGCCCTTCACAATGTACCGCTCACTGAAATTCCACAAGTTAAAAAACGTTCCGAAAATGCCATAAGGAACCATAAAGAAACCGTAAACGAACACGACTTCGGCTTCCGACCAGCCGCCAAGCGAAGGCGTATGCTGAAAAACAATGAGGATAAAGATCAAATTCAAGCCCTGAAAAAGCAAGTCGGATAAAACTTCGATCCAAAAATCAGCACGGTAAGTCAATCTGGTCTTCGCATAATTTTTCAGATATTCCCAACACAGCCCTAAATAAAATAGCATTTTGTTCTAGCCTCCTTGCACAAACAGCCGCGTGCGGGCCCGCCGCCATATCAGCAAAATCGGAATGATAAGCACGGCGAACCAGACAATCTGCAGGCCTAGTACATGAAGCGCTTCTCCCTCTGCTGTACGGCCTGTAAATACCGAGCTCGGCAAATAGGTAATCGCCTGGAAGGGAAACCATTTCATCACTGCAGCAAGCCAGCCGGGGAAAAAGGAGATCGGAATAATCACGCCGGAAAACAAATCGACGAGCACCCTTTTCATCCGCAGCATGCCTTCATTATTTTCTACAAAGAACGCGAACAAACCGGTCAGCATATTGAGCTGTGTATTGATCAGAAAGCTGAACAGCAGCATAACCAAATAAATAAGCCATATTGCCGGATCGGTCGGCAGCTTCACCGGAAACAGCAGGCAGACGATGACCAGCCCCGGCACCATAAACAGCAGAAGGCGGAAAATGCCTTCGCCAAAGCCCTGCATTAGCTTCACTATCAAATAAGAGTAAGGCCGGATAAATTGAATGGCTACACTGCCGTCACGAATTTCATTCGCGATTTCCCGGTCGAGATTGTTGAAGTAAAAGGCCCGCGCCATCCAGGACACGGCAACGTACGTCGTCATCTGTGCCAGTGTAAACCCGCCCAGTTGCTCCTGCTCGCCATAGATTGCAGCCCACAGAAAATAATAAGCGCCAATGTTAATGGCATAAATAACTATACCGCTATAATAATTAACCCGATAAGCGAGCATCATCAGGAAACGGATGCGAATCAGGTCCAAATACGCACTAGCCATGCAGCACCGGCTCCTTCTGAGCCAGCTTTTCTGTCGCTTCGCGCGAGGCAGTGCCGGACTGATAAATTTCACGGACGATTTCATCTGTATTGGTCTCTACAATTTTGATGTCGCGAATGTTCGCTCCGCCGCCAACCACGCGCGCCAGCGCCTCGGACACATTGACCGCATGCGGCAGCCACATCTTGGCTGTCATTTCCTCCGCCGTCCAGACGACTTCAGGCAGCCCTTCCGTCAGGCGGCGCAGCTCCAGCAGCTTCGGTACCTGGGCAAATTGAAAATGAATTTCCCGTCCTCTGCTCCAGCGCGTCTTCAGCTCGTCCAAACCGCCGTCATAAATAATGCGCCCATCGTCCAGCATAATGACGCGCGAGCATAAAGCATCGATATCCTGCAAATCATGGGTCGTCAGCAGAATCGTCGTTCCGTACTCGCGATTAATTTTTTGCAAAAATTCGCGAATTTCGGTCTTTACCATAATATCAAGCCCGATCGTCGGCTCGTCCAAAAACAATATCGACGGATTATGCAGCAAGGAGGCGACAAGCTCGCAGCGCATCCGCTGGCCGAGACTCAGCTTGCGCACAGGCCGGTTAAGCAGCTCCACCAGCTGCAGCCGCTCTACCAGCTCATCCAGCCGCTTGCGGAAGTCCTCCTCCGGCACTCTATACACCTTGCGCAGCAGCTGAAACGATTCTATTACCCCAATATCCCACCATAGCTGGCTGCGTTGCCCGAACACAACGCCTATGCCGCGTACAAATTTTTCCCGCTCTTTATATGGAACGTAGCCATTGACCCGCAAATGGCCGGAGGTCGGCACAAGGATGCCTGTCAGCATCTTGATCGTGGTCGATTTTCCCGCTCCGTTTTCACCGATATAACCGCATATTTCCCCTTGCGGAATTTGGAAGGAAATATCCTTTACCGCTGTAATTTCATTGTACTCCCGTTTGAACAGATCCTTTAAAGCGCCTCCCAGGCCGGAACGGTTCTTCTGCACCCGGAATTGCTTGCGCAAATCTTTGACATCAATAGCCAGCATTAGATTTTCCTATACTCCTTCCGCTCGACATTTCCTGGGAAATGTCGGTCTTATTCGATTTCTTATATTTCCTGAAAAACTTGCGTCACTATGACTTGCATTCTATAATTTTATGATACGTTATAATACAGCAGTTCCTGCTTGACGTAAATGCCGCTTCCTGCATCCAGCATTACAGGACTTCAATCCTGCACGATTGAATGGAGGTTCGCCATGTCCAGGATAGAAAAGTACAAGCAACAGAAGGCAGCCAACAAGCTGAAATTAAAAAAGCCATGGCTGTATACATTAATCGGCGCAGGCGTACTATTGCTTGCTGTTCTTATTTTTGCCGGTTATCAATTATTAGGCACTTATAACGCCTTGGACAGTCTCAATCAGCCAAAAGAAAACATTCCGATCGGGCATCATGAAGAAGACGAGACGATGAAGCCTAATGAATGGAATGGTACGGAACGGGTCAATATTTTATTGCTTGGCGGCGACAATCGCGGAGTTCAGCAGGGTGACAAGGCACGCTCAGACTCCATGCTTGTCTTATCCTTGGATCCGGCAACGAAAAAAATTCATCTGCTCTCTGTGCTGCGCGATTCGTATATTCCGATTGAAGGCTATGGCGACAGAAAGGCCAATGAGGCATTAGCCCTGGGCGGCCCTAATCTCGCAATGAGAACGATCGGAAACATGCTCGGCCTCGACATTCAATATTATGTCTACACCGACTTTGAAGGCTTCAAATCACTTATCGACGCTATTGGCGGCATTGACTTCTATGTCGAAAAAAACATGAAATATACCGACAACGCAGACGGCAATCGCTATGACATCAATTTGCAAAAAGGACAGCAGCTGCTTAATGGCGACATGGCGCTGCAATATGTCCGCTTCCGCCATGACAAGCTCAGCGATTTCACGCGCACCGAGCGGCAGCGCAATCTGCTCTCTGCTGTAGCCGATAAGCTGAAATCTGGCTGGAGCCTGCTGCAGATGAAGGAAATTACCGAAAGCATCGCTCCCTATATCCAATCTAATCTCGAGCCTTCCGATATGCTGGAGCTGGCCAAGCTCGGCATACAAAGCCAGATGGCCGGCTCGCTGCAGGTTCCGCCAATGAACATGATCAGCGACCAAAGAGTTGGTCAGCAGGCCGTGCTTATGATCAGCAATGCTGACAAGCTGCGCGAATTTGTCGCCGAAGCGCTGACTTCAGCAAGCTCCGGCACAATGGAGGATCAAGGCAGCGATGGCGGCTCCATTTCTGTCAATAGCGGCAAGGCTGAGGGCCCATAGTTTCTGAGGCGAGGCTTTTGATCTGTCTGATCAACCGGCTTCGCCTCTCCCTTATTTCTAACTATAGCACATACGTTCGCTAATGAGGAGGATTTTTTTATGACTCAAGCTCAATCGCGCCCGCGTTCTGCACAGCTTTATGCTGAAGCGCTCGAGCATATTGTCGGCGGCGTCAACAGCCCGTCCCGCTCATTCAAAGCGGTCGGCGGCGGTGCCCCAGTATTTATGGAGCGCGCGGCAGGTGCTTATTTTTATGATGTGGATGGCAACCGCTACATCGACTACTTGTGCGCCTATGGCCCGATCATCACAGGCCATGCTCATCCGCATATTACGGCAGCCATCACCAAAGCCGCGCAAAACGGCACCCTTTACGGCACACCGACCGAATTGGAAATTACGCTGGCCCGGATGCTCAAAGCCGCGATTCCGTCAATGGATAAAGTGCGGTTCGTCAACTCCGGCACCGAAGCGGTCATGACAACCATTCGCGTCGCCCGCGCCTATACAAACCGCACCAAAATTGTAAAATTCGCCGGCTGCTACCACGGCCATTCCGATCTGGTGCTCGTCGCTGCTGGTTCCGGCCCCTCGACGCTTGGCATACCTGACAGCGCAGGCATCCCGGCCAGCATTGCCCAAGAGGTCATCACCGTCCCATTCAACAGCATTGAAGGGCTGCGGCAGGCGCTGGAACGCTGGGGCGACGATGTGGCGGCCGTTATGGTCGAGCCGATCGTCGGCAACTTCGGCATGGTGATGCCTGAGCCGGGCTTCCTCGAGCAATTGTGCAAGCTGACTCGCGATGCAGGGGCACTCGTTATTTATGACGAAGTGATTAGCGCTTTTCGCTTCCATTACGGCGCTGCCCAAACCTTCCACACTTTTCCGGATCAGCAAGCGATCGAGCCGGATTTGACCGCACTCGGAAAAATTATCGGCGGCGGTCTGCCGATCGGCGCTTATGGCGGCCGAAAACAAATAATGGAGCAGGTGGCGCCGCTTGGCCCTGCCTATCAAGCGGGCACGATGGCCGGCAATCCCGCCTCGATCGCCGCTGGCATCTCTTGTCTGGAAGTACTGCAGCAGCCCGGCGTTTATGAAGAGATGGACCGTTTGGCACAGCAATTGAGCGATGGTCTTGCCGCAGCGGCAGCCCGTTGGAGCATCCCGCTTACAATCAACCGCATTCGCGGCTCGCTGTCGACGCATTTTTGCAATCATCCCGTCACGAACTACGATGAAGCATTAGATACAGACGGCGAACAGTTCGCCCGCTTTTTCCGGCTTATGCTGGATCAAGGCATCTGTCTGGCACCTTCAAAGTATGAAGCCTGGTTCCTTACAACCGCTCATACCGAGGCTGATATCGCCGAAACTGTCGCCGCGGCGGATCATGCGTTCCGGATGATGAGCCAAGCTTAAGCGGCCTACTTGGAGGCATGCGGACGGACACACGATCCGTTATTTACTCCAAAAACAGGCCATTGGAGGGGTTCGCGGACAGAGGATCCGTTATTTGCATCATTGGCCTGATTTTCGCGGTGATTTGAGGGAAATTACGGAACCAGGGTCCGCCGCCCTCCCATTTTGGCACGTTTGTTCACAGATAACGGATCTACGGTCCGCTCAGGTCCGATCGGGGCCGCTCGGCAGCCCAAAAAAAAGCTTGAACAGAAGCATTTCTTCTGCTCAAGCTTTTTTCCATAACTAATTTGCCGCACCGGCCTTATTCAACTGCTCCAGCATCGCATCGTGGATATGGCCATTGGTCGCCAGAACATTGCGAACGCCCAGATGATAGCTCGTCCCCGAAGTGTCGGTTACTTTGCCTCCGGATTCGGCAACCAGCAGCGCTCCTGCCGATAAATCCCAGGCGTTCAGGCCGATTTCCCAGAATCCACTCAAGCGTCCCGCAGCTACATAGGCAAGATGCAGCGCCGCCGAGCCGCCGGAGCGAATATTGCGCACTTGCGGCACGAGCGCCTGCAGCCCCTTCATATTGAGCGGCTGTGCATAGTGCGGGTCCGGCGGAAAGCCGGTCGCGATCAAGCTCTCGCCTAATGCCGCCTCGTCGGATACGCTCATTTTTCGTCCATGCACATAGGCGCCCTTGCCCTTCTCGGCGACGAACAGCTCGTCCCGCATCGGATCATAAACAACGCCTACTAATACTTCGCCGCGGTGAGCCAGTGCGATTGATACAGAGAAGAACGGGAAGCCATGCACGAAATTTGTCGTACCGTCAACAGGATCGACAATCCACAAATAATCCGCATCTTTCACATTATGCAGCGCCTTCGTCGACGCCTCCGGCCCCGGCTCCACCCCTTCCTCGCCGAGAAAAGAATGGTCGGGAAAATGGGTCATAATCAAATTGCGGATCATTGCTTCTGATCCTTTATCGACTTCTGTCACAAGGTCTTGTCCAGAATATTTCATCTTTAATGTTGTATAGTTGCCCAGCTTTGTTTTAATCCATTCGCCTGCTTTAGCCGCGCAATTAATCGCTACAGCGGTAAAGCTCTTACTTCCTACCGCAAAGCTTTGTTGCTGATCACTCACGGTTTATCACACTACTTTCCTATGAGTTCAGTTTTTTCATACTTTCTACTATACGTAGTCTATTCTTCAAAGTTTCGCCCAAATATATGGATCGATAGCTTTCTAGCGCGTATCGTATAATGCTAACCAGTATTGCCAATATTACAGCTGATATCCTGCTGCTCGCAAATGAAGCAACCGCTCGCCTGAAATCAGGGAGCGGTCAAGGAAATTGCAGCTTGTCCTAAGTTAGACGCCGACAATGTTAATCACCAAAGTAAAGCTCATGTGCCAGCGCTGTCAGCATCTTGGCCTCTTCGTCATTCAGCTTGCGGACAAGATCCATCTCCACGGCCGTCACTTCTTCACCTTGAAAATTAATTTCCGCGATTGAAGCAGAAATGCGCACAATGGCGATTGCTTCGTCTTCCGGGGTGTATGCTACAACCTTCTGGCCTGTCGGATAGACACGGAAGCCGCTTTTCACCATTTTGCACTTGCCGTACTCCAACAGCTCGTACAATTCTTGACCATTCTTAAACTTGCAAACAGAATTAAATTCGGTTGCGAATCCCATCGCTCCTGCCTCCGTTCTCAGTCCAATTTTTAGGAGCGGAGCTTGGCCGGCAAGCTCCGCCGCTCTCTCCATCATCAGGCATTATCGCCGCAGTAGTCAAGGCGCTGTTTGTCTTCGTATCTGGCAATAGCAAGTTCGATCAAAGTATCCAGCAGTTCAGCATAGGATACGCCCGACTCCTTCCACATAAGCGGATACATGCTGATCGGAGTAAAGCCGGGCATCGTATTCACTTCATTAATATAAATCCGGCCGTCGGTCTTGTGCAAAAAGAAATCAACACGCGACAGCCCGGAGCCGTCAATGGCCTGAAAAGCGCGTACGGCCAACTCCCGTATTTCCTCCGCCGTCCCCTCCGGCAGACTCGCCGGAATATGCAGCTGCGACTTGCCGTCGATATATTTGGCCTTATAGTCGTAGAAGTCGTTGGAAGGAGATATTTCTCCAGGAACTGAAGCCTGCGGCTCATCGTTGCCAAGCACGCTTACTTCAATTTCCCGGGCATCGATAAACTCTTCGACAATAACCTTGCGATCGAAGCGGAGAGCGTAATTAATTGCCGCAATCAGCTCCTCCCGGTCGCGAGCCTTCGATATGCCGACACTCGAACCAAGATTCGCCGGTTTAATAAAGCAAGGATAGCCGAGAGCGATTTCGATTTCCATAATGAAAAAGGCCGGGTCCTTCTCCCACTGCAGCCGGTTAAAGTACCGATATAAACATTGCGGCAAGCCTTCGTGGGCAAATACCTTTTTCATAAGCACCTTATCCATTCCTACAGCAGAAGCCAGCACGCCGGCACCTACATATGGAATGTCCGCCATTTCCAGCATGCCTTGAATCGTGCCATCTTCTCCAAATGTACCGTGCAGCAGCGGAAATACCAAATCGACTGCCTTTTGCTGATTCGCCAGCCCGCTGAAAAGCGGCAATATGGCGTCAGTGCCTTGAAGAGCAGCTTCATCCGCCAGATGCAATTCCTGCAGCTCTTGCGGCGGTGCGGCAAGAAACCCGCCTGCGCGCCATTCTCCGGATTTTGTAATATAGAAAGGCTTGATGACATACTTGTCGTAGTTAAATGCTTTCATTACCGCTAATGCGGTCTGCAGCGACACTTCATGTTCGCCTGAGCGTCCCCCGTAAATCAGGCCAACGCGAACCTTTTCCCCCATGATTAATCCTCCGGTTGCAAATAATCTCCATGAACAGCCTTCCGCACATTATTTATAATTCATCAGCAATATGAAAGAAGCGGTAGCGCGTCTGTTCCGTCCAGGCATAGGAATCTCGGTAGTCCCAATAACGGTGACGGCTCGCAACAGTATTCGCATTAACAAGCGGCATGCCGCTGGAATCAAATGCAGTCACAATTGTACTATGCTGGTAACGGCCATCGCCGCTCCAATCATAAATAATGACATCGCCAAGTGACAGCAGATCGGGCGATTCTACTGCAACTGCCCGGAGTCCTGTTTCCCTCGCTGCGGACAAAAATTGCTGCAGCGATCCGGCTACTGCCCAGCTGTATGACCACATCTCCCGCTTGCCGCTATAGCCGCGATACCACCATCCCGATTCCCTTTTACCAGTATAGTTCATTGGCGCTTGCCCTGCAAAGAGGCATTGGGACACATAATTTGTGCAGTTCACTTCAAAATTTTCATAATCAGGGTTCGGTTTATTCCACCATTGGTCCGCATAAGCTGCAGCTAAATCACGCCGGTAAAAAACACTATTTCTTCCTTGTTTGAAATTCGCCAATATGTCGTAATTTAAGTATGGGATTGAACCGATGTTACGCAAAACCTCCAGCGTTTCATCTTCCTCCAATTCCTTGCTTTGCCTAGAACTGTAACGCGGTCTGCGCTCCAGCACGAGCGGCTCGATTCGAATTATGCTGTAGCCGCCGCTTTCGTCAATCGCAAGCCACAGCCGTTCTCGCTCGTATCGTTCTTCAGCATAGCTGCGCCCGTATTGCTCGATCGTTCGCGCAATGTGCAGCTCAAGCAATAAAGTTACTTCACCTCCCCGCAGCGGCTCGTTTACCCGCTGCAGACTGGCATGCGTCTCGCTTCTTCTCGGGACGACATGGCGCCGCATCTCCGATTCTTTTAGACGGTCTAGACGGCGGTTCAGACGCTGCATATGATCACTGTCATTTACCAGCCGGCTGTACTTTGACGAATCCCGGTCAATCTCCATCTGGTTGTACAGTGTTACATACTCCTGAACAGCTGTTTTCCATTCTTTATGAATCGTAATCGACGGTTTCGGTAATGCGGCGTCGCCGTCTTGTGCAGTGGCAGCCGCCCTCAGCTCATCTTTTACCGATGAAATAACAGCCTTTTTCTGGTTTGCGGCCGGCTGCTTAGGCGTCTTCATTCTTTTCGTTTTGGTTCCCGTACGCCCCATGACCATTCCTCCCTGCAAAACTTTTGGACTGGCAAGTTGGTTCATTATATGAGAGCATGGGCAAATTCATGAGGATTGTGCAAAAACGACGAATGCATCTTTACGAAAGCACCGAAAAAGAGCTATACTAAGGATAGTTGTATTTTTGAAATTGTGTTTCACACTATGAAACACCCTCTCCGACACATTAATGATCTAGGAGGCGTTATTAACTATGGCAAAACAAAACGAATACAATGTCCGTACGTCCCTTGAAGTCGGCGGCAAGCAGTACGCTTATTACAGCCTGCAAGGACTTGAGGAGCAAGGCATTGGCAGCATCTCGAAGCTCCCTTTCTCCATTAAGGTTCTGCTTGAAGCCGCTATTCGCCAATTCGACGGCCGCGCCATTACGAAAGACCATGTCAAGCAATTGGCTACTTGGGCTGATGGCCGCGAGGACAAAGAGATTCCTTTCATTCCTGCCCGTATCGTATTGCAGGACTTTACCGGCGTACCGGTCGTTGTCGATTTGGCAGCGATGCGCGACACTGTAAAAAAAGCCGGTGGAGATCCTAAACAAATCAACCCGCTCGTTCCAGTTGATCTCGTAATTGACCACTCCGTTATGGTTGATGCTTTCGGCTCGCCAGAAGCGCTTGAGTACAACATGAACGTAGAGTTCGAACGCAATGAAGAGCGCTACCGCTTCTTGCGCTGGGCGCAAACGGCATTCGATAATTTCCGTGCCGTTCCTCCGGCGACTGGTATCGTTCACCAAGTTAACCTTGAGTATCTGGCATCTGTTGCCGCTACAAAAACCGTTGACGGCGAAACTGTCGTTTATCCGGATTCTCTGGTAGGTACTGACTCCCATACGACTATGATCAACGGTCTTGGCGTTGTCGGCTGGGGCGTAGGCGGTATCGAGGCAGAAGCAGGCATGCTTGGTCAGCCGTTGTACTTCGTTACACCGGAAGTTATCGGCTTCCGTCTGACTGGCAGCCTGGCAGAAGGCGCTACAGCTACTGACCTGGCGCTTACAGTTACTCAAATTTTGCGTAAAAAAGGCGTTGTCGGCAAGTTTGTCGAGTTCTTCGGCCCTGGCCTGTCCAACATCAGCCTTGAAGACCGTGCAACAGTAGCCAACATGGCTCCAGAGTACGGCGCTACAATCGGTTTCTTCCCGGTAGACGCCGAGTCGCTTGACTTCCTGCGCGCTACTGGCCGCAACGAAGAGCAAATCGCACTGGTAGAAGCTTATTACAAAGCGCAAGGCATGTTCCGCACGGACGACACGCCAGAGCCAGTGTTCACAGATATTGTAGAGCTTGACCTGTCGACGATCGTTCCGTCGCTTGCCGGCCCTAAACGTCCACAAGACCGTGTAGAGCTGACTGCGATGAAGCAATCTTTCAATGAAATTATCCGCACGCCGATCGACAAAGGCGGCTACGGCTTGTCCGATAGCAAAATCGGGCAAGTGGTTGACGTTAAGCATCCGAACGGCGCCGAAAGCAAAATGGGCACCGGCGCGGTTGTTATCGCGGCCATCACAAGCTGCACGAATACATCCAACCCAAGCGTTATGCTCGGAGCTGGTCTCGTAGCGAAAAAGGCAGTAGAGCGCGGCCTGACAAAACCGGCCTACGTCAAAAGCTCGCTGACACCGGGATCGCTGGTCGTTACCGAATACTTGAAAAAAGCCGGTCTGCTTCAGTCGCTAGAAGCACTTGGCTTCCACGTAGCGGGCTACGGCTGTGCAACTTGTATCGGCAACTCCGGTCCGCTGCCGGATGAAGTAAGCCAAGCAATCGCCGACAACGACATGACGGTAGCAGCTGTACTGTCCGGTAACCGCAACTTCGAAGGCCGCGTCCATGCGCAGGTTAAAGCCAACTACCTGGCATCTCCGCCGCTTGTCGTTGCTTACGCGCTGGCTGGCACAGTGAACATCGACCTGGCTAATGATCCGATCGGTTATGACCAGAACAATGCGCCGGTGTACCTGAAGGACATCTGGCCAACGAACCAGGAAATTCGCGATGCTGTCCGCGAGGCTGTTAACGCTGATATGTTCCGGGACAAATACGCCAATGTATTTACGCAAAACGAGCGCTGGAATGCAATCGATGTTCCGCAAGGCGAAAGCTACGAGTGGGATGCGAAATCGACTTACATTCAAAACCCGCCGTTCTTCGAAAATATCGGCGCAGGCATCAGCGATATGGCTGATATTACAGGCGCTAATGTACTGGCGCTGATGGGCGATTCCGTCACAACGGACCATATCTCCCCAGCCGGCAACATTAAGACGGACAGCCCTGCAGGCGAATACCTGACAAGCCACAACGTCGCTAAGAAAGACTTCAACTCTTACGGCTCCCGCCGCGGCAACCATGAAGTTATGATGCGCGGCACATTCGCCAACATCCGGATCCGCAACCAGGTTGCTCCTGGCACGGAAGGTGGCGTAACGAAGTATTTGCCAACGGACGAAGTGATGTCGATCTACGACGCTTCGATGAAATATCAAAACGAAAACAAAAACCTTGTCGTTATCGCCGGCAAAGAGTACGGTACAGGCAGCTCCCGCGACTGGGCGGCCAAAGGTACTTACTTGCTTGGCGTCAAAGCGGTTATCGCCGAAAGCTTCGAGCGTATCCACCGCTCCAACCTGGTAGGCATGGGCGTTCTGCCGCTGCAATTTGTAGACGGCCAAAGCTGGAACTCCCTTGGTATCACCGGCCGCGAGAAATTCGATATTGTTGGTCTCACTAACGATATTCAGCCTGGCGACACCGTGAAGGTGAACGCAACTCGCGAAGACGGCAGCACGTTCGAATTCCCTGTGCGCGTTCGTCTGGACTCCACCGTCGATATCGAGTACTATCGCAACGGCGGCATCCTGCAAACTGTATTGCGTCAAATGATTGCCGCTAACGCGAAGTAACAAAATAAAACCGAGTCAGAGTGCAAATTATCGCTCCCTGGCTCGGCTTTTTATTTATATGTATGACATTACCCCGCAGATTTCACATGCTTAAGCAGGTTAACTACAATTTCATCGCGAGCAGAAACGCCAACCTTCTCCAGGGCCATCAGAACGGCTCCAGCTACTGGTGAAAGCACAGGCTCCATTATGGTGTATTGCTTATCTGTAGCGGATTCGCATTCTTCCCGGAAACGCTCCTTCATATAGGGGCTATTGATGACACTTCCGATGCATGCAACCTGTATAGAATCGGAGCTGAAGCAGGCTCCAAGCATATGCACGCCGACGACGGCTTCATGAATTTTAAGGTTACAGACAGAACGCGCAAGCTCGCTTCCTTTCGCAGCGGCGGAGGTCACAATCGGAGCCATCCGCCCGAACCGCAAATTCCGCTCCTGCGGATCGGCCACAAATCCCTGCAAGGCTAAATGAAGGAGCTCCCGCATATCGCCGGCCTTCCAGTATTCGAGTATCTGCCTGACAAGCTCCGCATCAGACGCCCTGGTATGCCCCGCTAATATTTCATAAGTCGCCTCATAGGCGAGAAAACGTGCGGCGCTCGACGCATAATGATGCATATCGTCATTAAAGTGCTGTGATCCGTCTTCCGTTACCGCAAAAACAATGGAGCCGGTCCCCGAGATAAGCATAATTCCCGGCTTGGACATAAAAGCGCCGGCATGCGCAACTACAGCGTCATTAACATGCCACCGCGGACAAGTTAAACCCGGTACGGCCGTTAATTCCTCCACCCAAACCAAATCCTGATCGGAAGCCAGACCCGCTACTCCCGCCAGCAGCCCTGCTACTTGTTCAGGACTTCTGCCCGCTTTGGCCAGCGCATCGGCGATTCCTGCACGGACATTGCTCACCGCATTGGCATCCTTACGGATCGAAGCGGCACCGTGCTCGGCATAAGCCAGCACATTACCATACAGATCTGTCACCATAATCCGCGTATTGCTGCCTCCGCCGTCAATCCCAAGTACACAACGTTGTCCCATGCCTTCCTCCCATCAATTAACCTGTAATATTTATACAAATTTATCGAAACATCGTGCTCAGCCGACGGGCGCTCTCCATAATTGCTGGCACATGCTCACGCATGACCTCTGATGTCAGCCTGTTAGCTGGCCCTGAGACCGACAGCGCTGCCATCAGCTTATGTGAGGAGCGGCTGAACACCGGAGCAGCGACAGCTGCAGCGCCGCTCTCCCGCTCCTCAAAGCTCGTAGCAAAGCCGACTCGGCGTATATCCGCCAATTGCTCCCGGAAGAAAGCAGGATCGATCGTATCCGGCCATGACTCCTCAGCGAGCAATCTGGCCAGCAGCTCCGCCTGCACAGCCTGCTCTTCAAAGGCGATCAGCACTTTACTCGAAGCTCCCACATAAAGCGGCAGCCGCGCGCCTACCGGTGCAACGCGCCGTACAGCCTGGTTGCTCTGCACAGCCTGAATCCGAATCCGCTCAGCGCCATCCCGTATATATAAGCTGACGGTTTCTCCCAGCGTATCGCGCAGCCGCTCCATCTCCGGCAATGCCAGCACGGCCGGATCGTCCGCTCCGGACATGCTGGCCGACAGCTCCCATATCCGCAAGCCGAGGCGATACCGCTCCGAGAAACGATCTCTCGTTACAAAGCCTTTCTCTTCCAGCGTGGCCAGCATGCGGTGTACTGTACTTTTGTGCAGGCCTACCTTCTCCGCAAGCTCTGTCATTGCCCACTCATCTCTGACTGTAAAGCAAAGCAGCAGATCCAATGCCCGTTCTACTGCACGCACAGTCGTTTTTCCATCCTCGCCCATGCCTAGCCACCACCTTCGGATTCAGTTTCACGCTATGAAACCTTGTTACACCTAGTATACCTGATGAGAACTATTCTCGTAAAGATCAGATTACAACATATTGCTTATTTTACAGTCAGATTACAAGCGTTTAACATTATGTCGACATGCATTGACATAGAAGGCAGCAAGGACATAGGATAGGAGTATAGGACTATATGAAGCGCTTACAATTTTATAAGGAGGGGTTCTACCATGAGTTCTACTATTGCATCTTTGTTGCCTGCCGAAGGGAGCCTGATTCCCGGTCTGCCACCCTCTCCTGAACCTGTTTTGCAGCCTGTCGGCAAAGGCCAGCGCACACGCCGCAAACACTTTGCAATCGCTGCTTTATCGTCATTGGCCGCGCTGCTGTTTTTTGCTTTTATCGCCTTTCACGGCTATGTGGCTTGGATCATCGCCCATCCTTACGTAGCGCCGCTTACTTCCAATCCTAAGCTGGCCAAAGGACTGGCCTATAGCGATATATCATTTCCCAGCAAGAGCGGCCGCACGACCGTGCATGGCTGGTACATTCCGGCTAGCGCCGCCCGTAATCCGGGAGCCTTTCAGGTCGTGTCCGGCACAGGTACTCCCGCCGCGGATCGACAGCAATCGACAAATACTGCCGCGGTTATAACTGAGCCATCAGCAAGAACGGTCATCTTTAGTCATGGCTATGGCGCCAACCGCGAGGAAACATGGGTGCCGATGTACGAACTGGCTGCGCTGATGAATCGCCTGCACTACAATGTCATCATGTTTGACTATGGCTACGCCTCCTCTGTCGACCGTTCGCCGGCTACCGGCGGATATGAAGAGTCGCAGCAATTACTGGCCGCTATTGATTATGCCCGTGCACAAGGGACCAAAGAGCTTATCGTATGGGGCTTCTCCATGGGAGCAGGCACAGCGCTGCAAGCCGCGCTGCAAACGGATCAAATCGATGCCATGATTCTTGATAGCCTCTTTCTCCCGACGCCGGAATCGCTCTACGGCAATGTCACGCAATATCTTGAGCTGCCGAAGTTCCCTTCTTTGCCGCTTATTGAATGGATGCTCCCGTTCTGGACAGGAACCAATTTCAATCATATTCCTGCCGAGCATGTTATGAATAACGCTTATTCAATGCCGATCTTCATTATGCATGGCACGCAGGATGCCAAAGCTCCTGTCGATACAGCGAAGCAGATTGCCCATAGCCAGCACAACCCGTTATCGCAGCAATGGATCGTTGAGGGCGGCAAGCACGAGCTGCTGTTCCAGACCCGCCCGCGCGAATACATTCAGCGTGCAGCGCTGTTTTTAAGCCAAGTCAGCACTTCCGCCGAGTCAAGTGCTGCGAGTAAGAAAGAAGACATATAAACCGAAATATACAAAGCACCGCCTGCTGTTTGTTCAATCAACCTGCAGCAAGCGGTGCTTATTTCAATGCTTATTGTTTCAAGAGGGATAAGAATTCGGAACGAAGTGCAGGGTTCGCACGAAACTCGCCGCGCACCGCCGAAGTGACGGTCTTGCTGCCCGGCTTCTTCACACCGCGCGCGCACATGCATAGATGCTCCCCTTCCACAACGACCATAACGCCATGCGGCAGCAGCACTTCTTCAAGAATATCGGCAATTTGCGATGTAATCCGCTCCTGCACCTGCAGTCGGCGCGTAATCGCCTCTACCAGCCGTGCAAGCTTGCTAAGACCAGCAATTTTACCGCTTGGAATATAGCCGATATGCGCTTTTCCAAAAAATGGAGCCATATGATGCTCGCATTGACTGTAATAGACAATGTCCCGCACAATAACCAGCTCTTCATGCTGCTCATCAAAGGTCACGCCCAACACTTCGCGCGGGTCTACATCATAGCCGGCAAAAATCTCTTCATACATTCGCGTTACGCGAGCCGGTGTCTCAATCAAGCCTTCACGCTCAACATCTTCCCCGATCAGACGTAAAATTTCTTTCACATGATGCTCAATTTGCTCGCGATTGTCCGAAACGAGAGAATTGACGTAATCTTTCTTTCCCGCCATTTCATTCGCCCCTTCCTTGTATATATTACGGAGCTTGTCCGTATAATCAGCGGCGGCCGCCCTTATGATTCTTCATCATATTTTGCGCTTTTTGCAGCTGCTGTTTGTTCATATTGTAACCCATCTGCTTCGCCATCTTCTGCAGCATTTCCGGATTGCTCTGCATCCGCTCAAGCTGCTTGCGCAAATAGATAACGCCGATGAAGAAGCCGCCTACAGCGCCTAAAATAAGCGTTATAACCGCAACAATGATTGTCGTCCACATCCTAATCACCATACCCTACTAAATTTGTTCAAACTTGCACCTAATCATAGCATGTCACGCCTTTGGGAGCAACGATTTCGCATCATTCCGTTGCCGGTTTCTCGCCCGCCGCCTCGCCTGCTATCGCTGCAAGCGCCACTTCGATGGCCTTCAGCACCTGTTCATCCCGTTCAGCGCCTTGTGCAGCCTTAAGCGCCGCTTCCGCTTCCTCGCCGCCAATTCTCCCCAACGCCCATGCGGCCGTAGCCCGCAGCTCAAAGCGCGGATCGTCCTTCAATACCCCGGCTACATCCGGGACCGCGCTGCGTTCTTTAAAATTGCCCAGCGCGATCAGCGCATTCCGCTGAATTGGCTTGCGGCCGCGCCAGGCGGAAGACGTCATGCCGTACGTTTCTTTAAATTCCCGATTGCCCATCGTGAGTAACGGCACGAGCAACGGCTTTGCTTTCTCATTGTCCGGCTGCAGCTCCGGCTGATGCGTCCAATTTTTGCCGCGGTTCACCGGACAGACGACCTGGCAAGTATCGCAGCCATACAGCCGGTTGCCAATTTTACGCATAAACTCATCAGAGACCATCCCTTTTGTCTGCGTCACAAATGAGATACAGCGTTTGGCGTCGAGCTGTCCAGGGCCTACCAGCGCTCCCGTCGGACACGCATCAATGCAGGCCGTACAGTCGCCACAGCTATCTGTAATCGGTTTGTCCGGGGGAAGCGGCAAATTGGTAATCATCTCGCCTAGATAGACCCAGGAGCCAAATTCGGGCGTAATAATGGCGCAATTTTTGGCGCTCCAGCCTAGGCCTGCCCGCTCTGCAACAGCCCGATCCACCAGGGCGCCGGTATCCACCATACTTTCGGCCCGCAAGCCAGGCACACGCTCACGCAGCCAATTTTCCAGCTTGGCAAGCCGGTCGCGCAGCACAACATGATAATCTTGTCCCCATGCCGAGCGCGCCATAATGCCGCGCCTTGCCCCTGGTTGCGATTTGGGGGCGTCAATCAGCTTGGAAGGGTAAGCGATCGCAATCGCAATGATCGATTGCGGGTCGTCAAACAACAGGGACGGATCTGTCCGCTTATCAATATCCGGTTCTTCAAAGCCCGATTCCCTTCCCAGCTCCCGATGCCGCAGCAGCCGCTGCTTCATTTCAGTAAAAGGGGCCGCCGAAGCGACCCCGATTTTATCGATGCCCAAACTTGCCGCCGCTGCCTTCATTTCTGCTTTCAAACGATCCCAGGTCGTTTCGCTCTGCATCCAGCGTCACCTACCTTCCCTTTAGAGCTGCTTGATCGCTGCCCGGGCCAACTCGTCACAGCGGTTGTTCCACTTATTGTCGCTGTGGCCTTTCACCTTAATATACGTTACCTGATGCTGCTGCATCAGCGACCAGAGCATCTGCCATAAATCCCGGTTTTCCACCGGCTGCCCCTTGCTGTTCACCCAGCCGTTGCGCAGCCAGCCCTTCAGCCAGTTTTTGTGAAAACAATTCACGACATAAGCGGAATCGCTGTACACTTTAGCTTTGCACGGCTCCTTTAATAGCTTTAGCGCCTCGATTACAGCCCGGATTTCCATTCGATTGTTCGTCGAATCCTTCTCGCCGCCTGATATTTCTTTCATATGCTTTCCATAAAACAATACGGCGCCGTAACCGCCCGGCCCTGGATTGCCCGAGCAGGCACCGTCTGTGTAAATTTCCACTTCTTTCAATCTTCCCACTCCCAGCGAAACATAGTCATCCTATAATCCACCTATTTTCGCAATTGGCCATAATACAAAATCAGCCCGCCCCTTAATATGATCCCGGCTAACGGTTCCAAAGGAACGGCTGTCCAGACTGGCACGCGCATGCCGATTGTCACCCATTACAAAATATTTGTCAGGCTCCACTACAACGGGGCCAAAATCGATATCTTCAATCTCTGAATCGGTATAACGCTCGACGATCAATTCACCATTACGGTACAGCTGCCCTTCCCGAACTTCGATCGCGTCTCCCTGCACACCTACAATTCGTTTCACTAAAAATTCCTTCTTCTCCGGGCGGTCGGACGGATCTTCCAAGATGACAATATCTCCAAGTGCAGGCTTCCCTATGAAATAAGAAATCTTATTCACAAAGAGCCATTCCTTCTCCGTCAAGGTCGGCTCCATCGATTGCCCTTCCACTGTAGACAAATTGAAGACAAAGTAATGAAGCAGCATGACGACTACGAGCGCGATTGCCAGCGTCCGCGTCCAGTCCCACAGTTCCTTCCTCCATTTAGCTCCAGACTTGTCCGCCTTTGCGGCGGCTTGTCCTGCAGACCGACGCATTGGCACGGCTTCCTGCTTGCTTGGCTCACTATTATGCACAGTCTCACACCCGCCCATCTGTTAGTGAATAAGCTCTCCCATACAAATTTTCCTCATATCTAAAGAAAAGCACATCTGCCCGCCAAAATCAATGGCGAATCCAGACATGCTTTTATTCAAACGGGTTTATATCGTATTACCCCGCGATAATGCTAAGTTTTTGAAAGGAACGAAAGAAATCGTTGGCTGCAAAACCAAGCGATTCGTAAAGCGGCAAGATCGGCTCGTTATGCTCGTCCGCCGTGATCATAATTTTTGTTACATTCCGCTGCTCGAAACGCTGCCTTAAGGAGCGAATTAATGCCTTGCCAATTCCTTGCCGCTGATACCCTGAACGGACCGCGACCCGATAATAATAACCTTTGTTCTGATCGATTGTACCGATAATAATGCCAGCTATCTCGTCTTCTACAGAAGCAACCAGCACCAGCTCGCTGTCCCAGGACAACTGGCGGGCAAATGCTTCCATCGTCTCCTCATAGCATTCAGCCGATAAAACCGTTTCTAAAAGCTGCGTTACAGGCCGGTAGTCGGACAGTTGGAAGGAACGAACATGCATAGATTCAAACCCCTCAATCGCATCAATATTTTTAGATAAAGTAAATAATACGACAAAATCAGCCGAATTCCTTCTTAAATCTTAAAATAAGCTTAAAAAATCGGGTAAATCTCCTGATTTCTTTTGAAAACGCTTAATATTAAGCGCTTCCATGTCGATTATTATTCGGTTTTTCTATTTTCTCTGTCGAATCAAGTAAATGCTGGATGAATAAATTGTATTAAGCTGGATATTCTAGAGCAGTAGCGCTTGCTACTTTCGAAACATAAATGTTGATTTATTATCGTAAATCAGTAATAATTAAAAATGAAGATTCTACATAACCCATTTAGGAGGTTGTTATTCATGGCACATCAATTGCCTGCTTTGCCTTATGCCAACAATGCGCTTGAGCCGCATATCGATGCGATGACGATGGAGATCCACCATGATCGCCACCACAACACGTATGTTACCAATTTGAATGCTGCATTGGAGTCCGCTCCTGAGCTGCAAAGCAAATCCGTAGAAGAGCTGATCGCTGATCTGAACAGTGTTCCGGAAGCAATTCGCACAGCTGTTCGCAACAACGGCGGCGGCCACGCTAACCACAGCCTGTTCTGGGAAACAATCGGCCCTAACGGCGGCGGCGCTCCTAGCGGCGCACTTGCTGATGCCATCCAAAATGAGCTTGGCGGCTTCGACAAGTTCAAAGAAGACTTCGCTAAAGCGGCTACTACCCGTTTTGGCAGCGGCTGGGCTTTCCTGGCGCTGAGCAATGACGGCCAACTGAAAGTATACAGCTTGCCTAACCAAGACAACCCAATCATGGAAGGCGACACGCCTCTGCTTGGCCTGGACGTATGGGAGCATGCTTACTATTTGAAATATCAAAACAAACGCCCTGACTACATTGCAGCTTTCTGGAATGTTGTTAACTGGGCTGAAGTCGGCAAACGTTACGACGCTGCGAAGTAATTACATCTGCGCTTGCATTGAAGAACCCCATCGGAGCATTCCGATGGGGTCTTTTGCATCTTTTTATAGACTTCTTTTGCATACGATTTATTTTTGAAGCCGTTCGGTCATATATTGACGCACGTCGTCAGCCAGATCGGGGCGCTGCAGCGCCAGATCGATCGTCGCCTGCACGAAGCCGAGCTTATCGCCGACATCATAGCGCCGGCCGTCAAACCGGTATGCCCGCAATGGCGAATGCAGGTTCAGCCGCTGCAGACTGTCGGTCAGCTGAATCTCCCCGCCCTTGCCCGGTTCTGCTTGCTCCAATAGATCAAAGATTGCCGGATCGAGCACATAGCGGCCAACAACAGCGAGATTCGTCGGCGCTTCGCCCGGAGCAGGCTTCTCTACCAGATCGCGAACCCGCCCGCTCCTTTCATCTTCATCCAAATCTACGATACCGTATTTGTGCGTCTGATCCCAAGGCACCTTCATGACTGCAACGACAGACGATTGCTCCGCCTCGTAAACATCTATCATTTGCTTCAAGCATGGAGGATCGGACATTAAGATGTCGTCACCCAGCAATACGGCAAATGGCTCATCCTGAACAAAGCTGCGCGCGCTAAGTACGGCGTGCCCGAGTCCGAGCGGCTCGCGCTGCCGCGTATAGCATATGTCCGCCATAAAAGAGATATTCCGTACAATGTCCAGCATTTCCGCTTTGCCGTGAGCTTCCAGCTCGGCCTCCAGCTCGTATGATTTATCAAAATGATCCTCAATCGCCCGCTTGTTTCGTCCCGTCACGATCATAATGCTCTCAATGCCGGAAGCTACCGCTTCCTCTACGATGTACTGAATGGCAGGCTTATCAATTAAAGGCAGCATCTCCTTCGGCTGCGCCTTGGTAGCCGGCAAAAAGCGCGTGCCGAGCCCTCCCGCCGGAATAATTGCTTTACGTACCCGTCGTGTCACCAATAATTACTCCTTCCTAAAGGCCGTTATACTCCATCTTTAGCATGCCCATTTTTACCTCATCCTACCATAACATTAAGCAGCATTTTTTTCTAGTTGACGAGGGTGACGAGGGTCCGTGTTATCCTTTCTTGCTCGCAATTTGCTCCGCCAGCTCATTAAGATATGTCCAGCGCTCCATCAGCTGCTCCAGCTTCTCCTCCAGCTGCTGCTGCTCTGCCAGCAGCTCTTGCAGCAGCGCGGAATCGCTCACTGCAGCTTCCATCCGTTCGCCGATTTTCTGCAGCGCTTCCTCCGCCTTGGCAATATCATCATCGATCGTCTCGAATTCCTTCTGCTCCTTATAGGACATTTTTAGAGCGCGCTGCTTTTCATTAGCCGCTGGCGCCGTTTGGGCCGCTTTCGCTTCCGGCCTCGCGCTGCCGCCTGTCTCGTTTCGCTCCGTCCCGGCTGCCGTCTTAGCGGCCTGCTCTGCAAAATCGGAAAAATTGCCTACATGCTGCGTAATGACCCCGTTTCCTTCAAAGGCAAATATTCTTTCCGATGTACGATCCAGAAAATAACGATCGTGGGACACTGTAAAGACGACGCCAGGAAAGTCATCCAGATAGTCTTCCAGCACTGTCAGAGTTGCAATATCCAAGTCATTGGTGGGCTCATCGAGCAGCAATACGTTCGGAGCTTCCATCAGTACGCGCAGCAGTTGCACGCGCCGCTTCTCGCCGCCGGACAGCTTCGCGATCGGCGACCATTGCTGCTCCGGCGGGAACAGAAACCGCTCCAGCATTTGTGATGCTGAAATACGCGTTCCGTCCGCCGTTTTCACCTGATCCGCGCCTTCCCGAATATATTCGATAACCCTTAATGTATCGTCCATTTCTTCCCGTTCCTGCGAGAATACCCCGAGACGGACTGTCGGCCCAAGGATAACCTCCCCTTCGTCAGGCTGTATGGAGCTGGCAATAAGCTTCAGCAAGGTCGACTTGCCCAGACCATTTCGGCCAACGATACCGACCCGGTCGCCGGGAACAGCGATATAGTTAAAATCACGGATTAATGTTTTACCCGCATAGCCTTTGCTTAGACCTGTCATTTCCACGATTTTTTTGCCAAGACGCGAGGAGGCGACCGACACATCAAGCTTGCCGGACGACTTGTCCGGAGCTGCAGCCTGCAGCTGCTCAAAACGCTCTATGCGAGCCTTCTGCTTCGTCGTGCGCGCTCGTGCGCCGCGGCGCATCCATTCCAGCTCATTGCGCAGCAAATTTTTGCGCTTCGCCTCCGATGCCGCTTCCCTTTCCTCTCGCTCCAGCTTCAGCTCCACAAACCGGCTGTAGTTGGCTGTATAGAAGTAAGCCCGGCCTTTATCCAGCTCAAGCGTGCGATTGCTGACCCGGTCAAGAAAATAGCGGTCATGCGTAATCATCAGCAGCGCGCCTTTGCGCTTCTGCAGCATTTGCTCCAGCCAGGCCACTGACTCATTGTCAATATGGTTCGTAGGCTCGTCAAGCAGCAGCACATCAGCTGGATGCACAAGAGCAGCCGCCATCGCCACCCGCTTCCGCTGCCCGCCGGACAAGGTGCCCAGCTTGGCGTCAAAGTCGTGAATGCCCAATTTGGAAAGGGCTGTCTTCGCTTCACTTTCAAGCCGCCAAGCATCCAGCTCATCCATGCGCTGATTTGCCCGTACCAGCTTCTCCTGAAGCGCGGCATCCCCCGGCAGCAGCTCCAACGCCGTTAGCGCCTCGGAATAAGCCTGCAGCGCGCGCATTTGCTCCGAATCGCCTCCAAGCACATGCTCCAGCACCGTCTCCTCCGGTTCAAAGACAGGATCCTGCGCCAGCATCTGTACAGTCACGCCATTCCCGGTAATGATCGATCCTGAATCCGGCGGCTCCAGTCCGGCAATCACCTTCAAAAAGGTAGATTTCCCTGTGCCGTTAATGCCGTTAATGCCGATTTTGTCTCCTTCCTCAACCCCGAAATTGACATCCTCAAACAGCTTCTTCTCGCCGTAGCTTTTCGTTATATGATCAACCGTCAATACGTGCATCCTTTTTGCTCCCGCCTTTCATGAAAAAAGCGCGAATGCGCAGCGGCTTCCCTATCGGTCAGCCTCCACGCAATCGCGCTCTGCTCTATTAACTTTAAACCACTATTACGCTTCAATCAAATCTTTCTTGAACGCCTGCTCCGCTCTGCCAGCAATCGCGGCCATCGCGCGCACCGCTTCCAGCGGGTAAGCGCCTGATGCCGTCTCGCCGGACAGCATCACCGCATCGGTTCCATCCCATACCGCATTTGCGACATCGCTCGCTTCTGCCCGTGTCGGGCGGGGCTGCTGCTGCATCGATTCCAGCATTTGTGTAGCTGTAATGACATATTTGCCCGCTTTATTGCATGCAGCGATCATTTTCTTCTGGGCAATCGGCACATCTTCAATCGGAATCTCCACTCCCAGATCGCCGCGCGCCACCATAATGCCATCCGATGCTGCAATAATGGCATCCAGCTCATCCATGCCTTCCTGATTCTCAATCTTGGAGATTACTTTAATATGCGCTGCCCCTTTTGCCGCCAGCATCTGCTTAACTTCTTCCACATCTTCGGCATTCCGGACAAAGGACATGGCAATCATGTCCACGCCATTTTCAATACCGAACTGGATATGCAGCTTATCCTTCTCCGTCACGCCCGGCAGCGAGGTACGGATTCCCGGCAAGTTGACACCCTTTCTCGATTTGATGACACCGCCATTTTTAATAACACAGACCGTTTCCGTTCCTTCAATGCGAACAACCTGCAATTCAATTAATCCGTCATCAATCATAATCGAAGATCCGATCTTCACATCGCGCGTTAGGTCATAAGAGACCGATATACGCTTGTCCGTGCCGATGATTTGCTCGGTCGTCAGCGTCAAATATTGTCCGCTTTTCAGTGTGTATGCCGACTCCTGCAGCAGTCCTGTGCGGATTTCCGGTCCTTTTATATCGAGCATGATTTCCACCGCAGCATTCATCTTCCGCGCTGCTTCCCTTACCGCAACGATACGCTGACGATGGTCCTCCAATTCACCATGTGCCAAATTCAAACGCGCTACATTCATTCCTGCTTCAATCATTTCTTCCAGTATGCTTGCCGACAGACAGGCCGGTCCCATCGTGCAGACGATTTGCGTCTTTTTCATCTCTCTCCACTCCTGTCGCTGCTTTGTTTCTCTTTACGTTGTTCATTGTAACGAAGGAGCTATTCAAGATCGATGAAATATAGTACAGTAAATGTACTATAGTAATATAAAAAAAGGGAAGCAACGTATGTTCAGCATTTTTCGCATCACTGAAGAACGGGGTGTGATCCGGCAGGAGCATCGCAGACTGAGCAGTGACAGCTATACCTTCATTTGGGTGCGCTTCGGGCAGAGCGAGTACAACTTTAACGGGATTAAATACAGCTGCCGCCGCAATGAGCTGCTGCTCATTCCTCCTGGCTGCCTGGGCTTCGAGCTGGGGGGCAAGGGCCGTCTTCGCGAGCTGATTACGATCCAATTCAGCCCGTCGGCCTCCGAGATTTCCGGAATGCTGCCCATTCTATCGCGCCGCGCGCCGCTTCATTGGGCGTCCGCCATGCCTGAGCTGATGCTGGAGAAGCTGCTTCGGCTCACCGAGCAGTGGACAGAGCATCAATCCTATTTTACGATGATGTGTGCAGCCCTGTTAGCCGAAGTGCTTGTCCTCGTTAGCCGGGAGGTTGACGAAGGGCTGAAGAAGCCCTCCACCATTCAGCACACTGACCGGATGAAAAGGTATATCGAGGATCATTACCGGGAAAAAATTACAAAGCAGGAGCTTGGAGCTGCAACCGGCATTTCACCTAACTATGCAGCGGCAATGTTTCGCAAAGTGACCGGACTGACAATCAGTGAATATGTTCACTTGAAACGTATGAAGACCGCGCAATATTTGCTGCGCCACTCCCAGCTTACAGTCCAGGAAATATCCGAGCAGCTCGGATATGCTGACCCGTCTTATTTTCACCGCACGTTCAAACGTCTGCTCGGCAAGCTGCCATCCGATCTGATGAATGAACGGACAGACCGGGACTAATGATAGAAAGTATAAACAGAAAGGATTCATCGGGATGAACATTAAAATTATAAAGGCTCAATTGCACTATGAAAAAAAGGAAGGCTACACCGGCTTTGTCCATTTCGAGGTCGAGGGGCATAAGGCCGGCTATGAATTGACCTTGATGGGGAAACACCGGGACAACTGGTCCTACAGCCTCAACTTCCTCAACGGGCCAGGCGTGGAAGCGCAGATCAACGAGGTGGAAACACAGATCGAGACAAATGACGAATTGTTCGATCAGCTGGTCGATGCCGCGCTGGACGCACTGGAGCAGCATGAGGAAGAAGCCTAACGGCATCGAAAAGCCCGCTCAAATGTTGCATTCTGTGCAACAATCGCCCTCAGCGCTCAACTGGCTAAAGCCTAAACAAAAGGGGGGTCCGCACTTAAAAGCGGGCCCCCCATTATATTAACCGGCAGTTTCCGGCTGAGGCATTTCAAATGGAACCTTATCCCCTTTCACAGGCAGAAGCGAAGCAGCAACCATCTGGAAGGGATCCATCGGCCGCAGCATCCCGTGCAGCTGAAACATATCGTCAAAGGTGCCGTTTAACCAAGCCTCCACATGCTCTTCCTCCAGTATTGCCGGCATTTGACGCTGATATGGCGACACCAGCGCATTGGCTTGCGTCGTAATCAGTGTACAGGTGCGCGTCTCGCCGCCGCCTGACGGCGAGCGAAAAACATCATATAGTCCAGCAATAGCAAAGCTGCCACTGCGCATCATCAATTTTGCCCGCTGTGTCTCCTTCCCCTCTGTCCGGCTGACAAAAAAGCCATGGCAAGGAATAATGCAGCGCTGCTTTTTAATAATCCGGTCAAAGGACGGTTTCCACAGCATCGTGCGGCTTTCCATTAATATCGAATCCTTCGCCCAAAACGGCATCAAGCCCCAGCGCGATTCACCCAGCAATCGTCCTTCGTAAGGATCGTCAAATATGATAGATAACTGCTCCGTCGGCATAACTTCACGCAGCCCTGACATATGACTGACCACTTTTTCAATCCGAAATCTTGTTGTTAGCTCGTTTGCATCTGCGTTAACAGATAGCGCTTGGCACATGGAGACCACCTCGTTGATTGTTTTGGTTATTATTAACCAAAACTGGCGAAATCATGCACCCGATATTCATTAGTAATTACCGATTCTCTCGCGTTCAATATAGACAGTGGCCTTGGGATCGGCCTCTTTGACAGCTGCAACAATTCTGCTTACCTCCAGCCGGGAGACGGTTAATGCCAATGCCTCGTAATCATGGTTATTCTTCAGCCGGCTTGGATTTGCTTCACGGCCAGCGACTGCCTTGATCGCTTCATTGACTACTCTTCCGTGCAAAGTTTCAATCCGAATAACCCGCTCAAGGTTAGATCCGGTCACGATACGATGAAGCGCCAGCAGCATAATGCCAACCGCCAATGCAGAATGCAAGACCTGCTCCTGCTCATACAACGGCCAGGCGGCTGCGATGACGAGCACGCTAGCGAGAACCGGCAGCGTCCACTGATAACGCCTCCCTTTGCCTTCGTCCTTCATAACTAAACGAATCGCCGCATCCAGCAAGCCGCCGCCGCGGACAACAAGCCCTACTCCGATCCCGAGCGCAGCTCCGCCGACTACAGCAGCAGGCAGGCGATCATCTGTCAAACCGGGAACCGGATGCAGCAATACTGTCGCAAACCCGAACACCGTCATTCCCGTCAACATTAGCCACTGTTGCGAACGCTCTTCCACAGTCCTCCAAATGATGAAGCCGCATAGCGGAATATTCAAGAGCAAAAGGATAAAGCCAAGCCGCCATTCCAGCTCATAGGCGACAATCATCGAAATGCCGGTTACTCCGCCGACAACGAGCTGATGCGGTACGAGAAACAATTCGATTCCTGCCGAGGCCAATACCGCCCCGAATACTACGAGTAAAAGCTCCGCCTTCATTCCTTGCCGAAGCTTGCCTTTTCCCTGTTCTACCCGTTCAGGATACGGGACGTTCGATAATCTCACGTTCGCTCCCTCCCTTTCGATATCAGGCAATAGTTAAAGCTCTTGCGAGACCGACGGCTGTTTGCGTTTGTTATAACGGCGGCTAAATTTAAATATTTTGTCCAACAGACCAAACACCGCCTTCGATTCCTTGGTTAGCAGCGGTCCCAGTACAGCCAGAATAAGCACATACAGTGCTGCAAAAGGCTGAATAGCAGGCAGCAGCCCGCCTGACTTGGCCAAGTTGGCCATAATGATCGAAAACTCGCCGCGGGCGACGATCGTCAACCCGATGTTGGCCGAAGCTTTCGGCGATAATCCGGCAAGGCGCCCAGCCCACATGCCGGCGACAAAATTGCCGAGCAGCGTAATGATGACTGCCCCTACCGCCAGCCAGACCGCTCCGCCAAGCGAATACGGATCAATCGTCAAGCCGAAGCTGAAGAAGAAGATCGCTCCGAAGAAATCACGAAACGGCAAGATCAAATGCTCAATCCGCTTCATATGCTCCGTCTCTGCCAGCACAAGTCCAACCAGCAGCGCTCCGATCGCTTCGGCGACATGAATCGTCTCTGAGAAGCCGGCCACCAGGAATAAAACCGCAAAGATGACGAGCATAAACAATTCATTCGAGCGGATGCGCAGCGCGCGGTTAAGCAGCGGCACGCATTTGCGGCCGATGATCAGAATAAACAGCATAAAGCCGAGCGCAATCAGCGCCGAAGTCAGTACGCCGCCCAGCGAAGTCGATCCGCTGAGCAACAGTCCGGACAAAATCGAAATATAAATCGCCAGGAAAACATCCTCGAACATAATAATGCCCAAAATCATTTCGGTTTCCGAATTTGCCGTCCGCTTCAAATCGACGAGCACCTTGGCTGCGATCGCGCTGGAAGAAATGGTCGTAATCCCTGCGACAATCAGAATTTCCTTGAACGGCATTCCGACCGACCAAGCATACAGCAATCCAAGCGTAAAATTGATCAAAATATAGATCGTCCCGCCGACCGCAATTGAACGCCCTGACTTGATCAGGCGGCTGACTGAAAACTCCAAGCCAAGATAGAATAGCAGAAACAGCACACCGATACGGCCCATAAATTCTATCAAAGGCGCACTTTCAATAAATCGGAAATCAAAATGCCACCATTCGATCGCATGCGGCCCAACGGCCATACCTATCAAAATATAGAAAGGAATAACCGAGAAACGCAGCTTCGCCGACAGCAGCCCTGCAAGCGCAATAAGTGCAATAGCAACCCCCACTTCAAACACGATATGATTCATCAGGAATCACATCCGTCCATCAAGATTTGTTTGAACATTTTTTGCTGGCTGCGATCCCCGGCTACTACGAGCGTCGACTCGGGCGTAAGATCAGCTTCCGGTCCGGGATTGATGCGGTTGTTCTTCTGCGGTCCGATCAAGGCGATTATGGTCGCTCCGGTACGCTGGCGGACATTCAGATCGCCGATCGTTTTTCCCGCAGCATAATAGCCGGATTCAATCCGGTACCACTCAATAACGAGATCGTCCAGCGCCATCTCTACCGATTCCAGCGCCCGCGGGCGGTACGTCACCCCTCCGAGCACAGCGGCAACGACGCGCGCCTCATCGTCATCGAGCGTCACCATCGAAATGCTTTCCTCCAGGTCATCATGATCGTAGTGAAAGCACTCGCGCCTTCCATCATCATGAACGACCAGTACGAGCTTATCTCCGCCTCTCGTATGAAGCTGAAACTTTTTTCCGATGCCAGGCAGATCGCTTTCCCAAATATTCATACGCAGTCCTCCTTTTAGTTCCTTCCCTTTTTGCGCAGCAACAAATAAACCTTTTCCTGTTTGTTTTTTTAAAACAAAGGAACGGCCTACTGATGAACGACAACATGAGAAGAAACGGCTGACGCCGTCCTTGGCGCGAAGCAAGTTTCTTCCCGTAAAAATATAAGCTAGGTATAAGGTAAAACTTATACCTTCTTATATTTCAAATAAACCGGCAATGGCCAGTCATATAAATGGTACTTTGTGGAAATCTACACAAAAAGGGAGGTGAATTTGACAGGAGTCAGCTTTATACGTTTAAGTTGAATGGCAATAATTGGCCGCATTGGGACCAGGGGAACCAGCTTTCGTGCAGAGCTGGAGTACACAAGGGCGATTAAGAAAGAAAAAATGGCAGCAAGCGCAGTCAACCGCATCTGTGCCGAAATAATCGTACCTGTGCGTACATGAGGTTTAACGAAACTCTCGACCGTCGGTGATTCAACCGTGCGGGCCGCTTCGTTAATTACCGTCTCCGGCAGTGGAGTCGGCGTGGAGAAAATCATAAAGAATGCGATGAGAAGCGTAGAAATCCAACGTATTGAAGAGATATTCAAAGATTTCATCGATTCTCACCGCCTTTTTCAATGATTTTAAAGAAATTATACCATAAATCGCCCCAAATCACAAACTTTAAACTTTTGTCAATTCACTTCTTGCCGGCATTTTACTTGCCTCCGGCGCCTGCATGTACCCAAATTAGACTCGATAGAAATTTTCCGCTACACTTGTATGAACAGAACGGATTTACTGCAAAGGAGAGAACTTGAGGATGATAATTCGCAATGCAACCCCTGCCGATGCTGCAACCGCCATCCCTCTGCTATTCGAAGCGATCGGCGATATCAGCTATATTTTGACCGGCACCGGAGATGCTACTGCCGCTGCTGCTGCCATGATTGAACTGTTTCAGCAGCCGGCTAACCGGTTAAGCTACGAGAACTGTACCATTCTTGAAATAGACGGACGCACCGCCGGCGCACTGCTCGCTTATGATGGCAGCCGGCTGGCTGAGCTGGATCAGCCGCTGCTTGACCGCATCTTCTCCGTTACCGGACAACGCCCGGAGTCTTTCCCCCAGGAAGCGCTGCCTGGCGAATACTATCTCGACTCGATTGCCGTCGACCGCACTTATCGCGGACAGGGCTTGGGCAAGCAGCTCATGCGCGCTTTCGAGGAGCAGGCCGCAGCACGCGGCTGCAAGAAGCTGTCGCTTATTGTCGAATTGGCTAATGAGAACGCCAGACAGCTGTACATTGCACAAGGCTATGAGGCCGATGGCTATAAGCTTGAAATTGCCGGCCATCACTATGATCATATGGTTAAGCAGCTTACAAAGTGATGGCCCGCCCTGAATTGGCGAAACATATGGTTATGAGCGACCAACTTTGAGGCATCCGGACCGACGATCCGTTATTTTGTCGAAACCCGGCTAGTCCAGAGATTTCCAATTTCAGCTGGATTTCGCGATTTTGTTGCAAACTACACAAAAAACTCCGCAAATTGCCAACATTCAACATGTCGCAATTTGCGGAGTTCCCTGTTAACGATTATCCCCGGCAGGCTCCAGCAAAGCCGCCAGACGCTCCCGGCATTCGCTTTGCCGTTTCACAATGAATCCGGCACTTTCCTCTAAACCGCTACTCGTACACTGCACATAGCCGTTGCTCCAACGGTTGCGCTGCAGCCACAGCTGCTTGTAAACACTCAATACCCGATCAGCATCAGCAATCCACTCTTCCAGCAAAGCAGCCGCCGTCTCCTTCTGCCCGCCGGAAGTGTCAAGTTCTTTCAAGACGCACTTCACTCTGCCCAGCTTGCCGGCGAGCAGCAGCAGCTCGGTCGCATTGTAAAACTCTTCGTCCAGCAAAGCAGCCTCCGAACACCGCATATCCGCTTGCGCCAGCTTCTCCTGCTGCTGCCGCACATAGTCCTCCACACGCTCGAAATCGGCCGCTGTCAGCTCCTTCAGCACCGCCATCTCATCCAGCTTTTTATGGAAAATACGTCCCAGCACACTACTGTCATGAACACAGCAGCCCTCTTGCTTATAGGCATTTCCCAAATCGAGCACAAAGTCGCCCATAACGGCATTCCGATCCTCAAAGATAAAGCGATTTAAATAGTCAGCGATCGCAATATCGCGATTGTTGTCCACATCCCAGCTTACTGCTGCGCCATAGGCGAGACCAGCGTACAGCAGCGGAAAATGATGCAGGCTGATCACATCGTACCAATGCGTATTCAAATAACCGCTTGCCCCGTACTGCTTGCCGGCCAGCGCCGCACCAAGCAAATTCCCCCGCATATTGTCCGTACGGCCGACGATGGAATTCCAGCAGCTTGTTCCCGGGCAAACATAGAAAGGCATCCCGGCAGCATGCAGCTTCCCGGCATGATCATTAAACGGATGATCAGCTTCATAGCCCCATTCCATTGCGACTGCATCCTTCGGCAATTCGCTCAGCAGCTCTGGATATTGAATGACGATATCGCCCCAGAACATCATTTTTTTGCCCCGCATTTTGACGGATTCCTGCACCTTCAACAAGAAATCCAAATAAATCCGGCCTGTGCCGATCCGATCAGCAGCCTCTTTATTTTTGCCTTTTCCGAGCTCATAGGTTTCATCAAACCCGGCATTATACCAAACAGAAGAGAAGTATGGCAGCAAATCGTCCTGCATATTTTCGACCAATTCCATCGTACGGGGATCGGCCGGATCGAGTGTGCCCGCCTGCAAATAAATCTCTTCATTGAACGGGAAGCCGCCAGGACACTCAGCCAAATCGGCGAACTCCTTGCGGGCAAGCCAGGCGTCCATATGGCCAAAGCTGTTCTGATTCGGCACCAGTTCGATAAACCGCTCCCGGCAGTAGCGATCTACCGCCATAATCTCCTCCCCTGTCATCGGAGTTCCCGTCTCCCACACATAAGGGTATGTGTCATACGCGAAGGAAAAGCCTTCAATATACAATTGCAGCTGATTCAATTTCATGTCTGCCATCGTATCAATCACGCTAAAAAGCGTATCCATCGTCGGCACCTTATTGCGGCTGACGTCAAACATAAATCCCCGCGCCGCGAAGTCGGGGGCATCTTCAATGGTCATGCACGGAATCCTTTTGCCATATTGAACGAGCAGTTGCTTCAATGTACTAACAGCATGAAACGCTCCCGCCGGTCCGCCATAATGAATGCGAATCGCTGACGGTTCAATTTGCAGTTGGTAGCCTTCTTCTCCCGGCGCAGCGGCCGCAGGCGCGAAGAAGATGTCAGGCGTTAGCGGACCGCGCGCTCCAAGAACAATTGTTGCTTGAACCTGAGAAGTACTCGCTATAGTCTGCTGCAATCGCTGCGCTGTAAAGTACAGCTGCTCCTTGTGAGCTTCCGGAACAGAAATTTTAACCTGTCTCCCGATATCAAAAAAGCTATCGCTCCGCTTGACATGCTTCGGATATGGAACGAGCAGCAGCTGTTCTTCCGCGTTTTTCATCGTCGATTCCCCTTTAACGGTTTGCTGCCCGGTCACTAAAATATGGAGCCAGACGCTCGGCCAGCAAGCCGGTCATTAGCCCGGAAGCAATCTCGGCCACGGTCCAGCCGGACTCAATCGCCCACGGCCCCCAGCTATTGTCGGCCGGCGAGCCGAAAACTTCCATTTTATCCGGGTCAAACGCTCTCGCCCAGCCGCCGTCGATCTTAACATAGTCACTGTGCAATTGCGCATTAATAATAAACTTCGCCGTATCCTGCCACTGCTCCATAAAATAAGCGTCTCCCGTGACAAAATAAGCTTGTATCCAGCCGAATGGCAGCCAGTTATTCGTGTAGAGCAAATCTGCGACACAGTCTCCATTGCAGCCGAGCAATGAATTTTCATCCTCGCCGATTTTGCGGCGCATCATCGCTGTATAGCCTTCATCCCACTCCAGATAAGCACCGGAGGGATGCTTGTATTGCTGCATATCATGCGCTACCCGGTATAGCCATTCTCTATGCTCATCTTCGCCTGTCACCCAGTACAGCCAGCTAAGCGGATAGAGCAGCCGGCTGTACTCCTGCGTCTGACTAAGCACGCGGAAGGTATTCGGGTAAGCTTGCATAATCGTCGTCAGTCCGCGAACGGCAACGTCCCGGTACTGCTCTTTGCCGGATATTTTGTAGGCCAGCAGCAATACCGCATGGTAGAAAGCATTGAAATGCGCGCTCGGCATATTGCCCGGCTCGCCCGCCAGCTTGGCAATCTTCTCCGGCGAAAGCAAGCTGTTGTATGTGCAAAAATAACGCGTGCCATCCGTTCCTGTCGTCCTAATTAGAAAATCCAGCGCATCATAGCATTCCTGTAAATGCTCATCACGTCCCAGGTACAGCGCTTTAAGCAGCTCCGGGACAATCGCTCTTGCCACATCATCCTGGTAGCAGACGTCCCACTGCTCATCTGTCCACCGCATCATACCATGCAGATCGCCGCTGTCCTTGTACTGCATCGCATTAAAGACGACATCGGCCAGCGCATTGGAGATGTTGAGACTGCTCTGCTCGCCAGACAGCATATAGTCCATGAAATATGCCATTGCCGTTTCTCCGATACAATCGCTGCGAATCCAGTGGAACATCCGCTGCTCGCCGTTCGGATAAATCTCAGTCGCTACGCCCTCGCCCACGCCATCGCGCCCATTGTTCAACAAAATCCCTGCCTTGACGAACCAATTCATCGCTTTATCGACAGTACGGCGTATTTGCGGCACAAGCGGTTCTTGCGGATCGTACTGCCCGACCGTGTACGCTTGCGGCAGATTGTCCAGCTCAACCCGCTCATCCAGCAGCCAGCTCAAAATAAATTGTACAATCGCTTGCACACGCGGACGGGGAGAAAATCTCGCCCGAATAAAATTGCATAAGCGGAAGGAGCAGACAAGGACGTTGTCCGGCTCCTCAAACCACAGCGCCCGCGCGGTTACTTGCTCCTTCATCTCTTCCGTCAGCTCAACACGATCGTGAACGTTCGCTTTGACATACTGCAGCAGCGGCGCTGTATGTGCACAGGTCGGCTTGTACGGCTTCATCCTCCATCCGCTCTGGTCGTCAATCAGTTCGCCTGGAGACAGCCCCGCAACCGCGATTTCAGCCGTTGCAAATGCCAGCCGTTCATAACGGGTGCTTTCCGGCGCTGTAGTGAACATATGCCCGATGCTGGTGCAGAACTCAGCGAATATTTTGGTGCCGCGACGCACATGCCGCTCAATTAGTACGCGTTCAGCCGGCTTGAAGACAACCGGCTGCTCGCCTGCTCCGCCAAGAATCGCAATCGCAGCGCAGTGCGCAAGGCCCGCGGCTGAAAGCTCCCCCGGCTTCATAACCGTAAGGGACGGCACTCTTGCTTGCAAAATAGTCAGCAAATCCGATTCTTTTTCTGTAATAACAGCCAACGATTTCCCCATGCTTCTCCTCCAGCTTTTTATCCGTTATTGTAGGAGTCCAAGGCAGTCTGGTAGACGCCCAGCACTTTTTCTACGCCCATATCCAGCAGCTTTTGCTGAAATTTATCCCACTCGGCATCAATATCCGCGCCGCCTGTAATCCATTTGGCCATCGTATCATTTGTATATTTCAACAAATCCGTCTCGATAACCGATATTTCTGTCTGCTGCTCCGGCGTCAGCCACAGGTAGCTTAGCGGCTCCTGCTCCTGGCTGACATAAGGCGCGTATGCTTCCGCGATGGCGCCTTTTTTGTAATGCTCTCTAGTACCCGGCTTCAAATAGAGATTGTCGCGCGCTTCCTTCTTCAGATAAGAAGGGAATCCGGAAATAACGCCCCATTTGTCCAGCGATCCTTCTACCGGCGTCAGCACAAATTTCCCCTGCTCATTCCGGGCCCAGCCTTCATTTTCCGGACCGTAGAAATACGGGCTGAGCGATTCTGCCGTTCCCGTAATAAAGAACTCATCCAGCCATCTCAAAATTGCTTCCGGCTGCTCTGCGGCCGAAGTAATGGCAAACATCGAGGTGAAGATTCCCGGGTCGCCGCCCGGCCATACCGGTTTCGTACCGTTGTCCGCTTGCAGCGGCGGCAGAATCTCATAATCTTTCATATGCTCGTCGCCGACGGCGGTATATCCGTCCCAGCTTGACATGACGCCGTAAAGCTCCGGCTCCAGTCTTCCCTTCGCCTCGTACTGCTGCACGTCATGCGTGAATACTTCGGGATCGATCAGCCCTTCGCTCCAAAGCTTGTTGAAGTATTTGAGCGCATCCTTCCATTCCTGATGCTGGGCGGTATATAGCACTTTCTTCCCTTCAATGACCAGATGCTTGTGGGAGTCAATACGCCCGAACCAGCCGAACATGCCGAACTGGTCGTTATTTCCCGAACCGTTAAACATGAACGAAAGCGGCAGTTCATCCTGCTTATTGTTTTGATTCGGGTCTTTCTCCTTGAACGCCTTCAGCACCTCATACAGCTCGTCTGTCGTCGTCGGCTTTGGCAGACCGAGCTGATCGAGCCATTTTTTATTAATATGCATGACAGCTGTCGTGCTTGGTTGCGTATCGACGATCGGCAACGTATAAATATGGCCGTCCGGTGTCGTAAGCGCCTTGCGGACGTCTGGCCGCTCCTCCAGCATTTGCTTAATATTGACCGTATATTTATCAATGAGCTCTTCAAGCGGGATATAGATGCCCTTTGGCCCGCGATTCATGACATCGGCAGCGGACAGCCCCCATCCCGCCACAACATCGGCATAATCGCCGCTGGCAAACATCAGGTTGCGCTTCTCCGCTTGCTGCTCCCAGGCCGGAATGTCCCACTCTACCTTCACATTCGCTTTTTCGTTCAGCTCCTGAAATATTTTCACATCATTCGGATCAATTAGCAGCGCTGGCGCAAACACTTTGAATTTGTACTGCTTCTCAACGACAGGCAGTCCGGTCAAATACAGATTGCCTTCTTTTTGGCGCTCCTCTCCTCCGCCATTGCCGCCTCCCTGGTTGCCGCCCTCTGCCGATGGCGTTGTCCCGCCGCCTTCGCCGCCCGAGCAGCCGGCCAGCCAGGTGGTGCCGGAGAGCGATAAAGCGAGCGCAAGCGATAAATAACCCCTCTTTTTCATCTTTACATCCTCCCATTCTTTCTTGATTGAATTGTATATTATTTGTCTGCTGATCCCGGGCCTCAGCCGCTTATCCTTTCAGCGAACCGATCATAACCCCTTTGACAAAGTACTTTTGCAAAAAGGGATATAACACAAGCACAGGAATGCTGACAAAAATAATAACCGCGTATTTCATTGACTGGGCCAACAACTGCTTTTCCTCAATTAGCTCCCGGTCTTTAATGAGCGACATTTCGACCGTATTTTGCACCAGTATATCTCGCAGGACGAGCTGTACCGGGAATAATGCTTTATCCCGCAAATAAATAAGGGCATTAAAATAAGAGTTCCAGTGCGCAACGCCGTAGAACAGCACCATCACTGCAATCAGCGCGCTCGATACAGGCAGTACTACCGATATAAAAAACCGGGTGTGAGATGCGCCGTCTACAGTCGCCGCCTCCCGCATTTCTTTCGGAATCGTCGATTGGAAGAAGGTGCGGGCAATAATCAGATTCCATACGCTTAATGCGTTGGGAATGACGAGCGCCCAAATCGTGTTGAGCATACCCAGATCTTTCACAATCATGTAGGTCGGGATTAGCCCGCCTTGAAAGAACATGGTAAAAATAAACAAAAAGGTCATAACGCTTCTTCCCTTCAAATGAGGGAGCGACATCGCATACGCGGCCGGCAGCGTCAGGAGCAAATTAATAATCGTCCCCAGCACAACATAAAAGACTGAGTTGCGGAAACCGGTCAGCAGCTGCACATCTTGAAAGACCCCCTTATAGCCCTCAAACGTGATGTCTTTAGGCCACAGAAACACTTGTCCTCCGCTGACGAGCAGCGGATCGCTGAATGAAGCAATTACGATAAAATAAAGCGGATACATCACAATGAGCAGCACGCCGGTCAAAAAGATAAAATTGCCTATATCAAACCAACGATCTGAATTGGATTTCGTTAAAAAGTTCACTGCTTTCCCCCACTTTCGGCTTACCAAAGCGAATGCTCTGAAACTTTTCGGGCCGCTTGATTGACTGCAATGAGCAAAATAAAGTTAACGATATTATTTAGGAGCCCTACCGCTGCCGAGAAGCTGAATTGGCCTCCCTGCAGGCCCACTTTATACACATAGGTCGAAATTATTTCCGATGAAGAAATGTTAAGCGAATTTTGCATCAAATAAATCTTCTCAAAGCCGACGGAGAGTACATTGCCCATGCTGAAAATAAGCAGGATGACGATGGTGGGCGCAATACCCGGCAAATCCACATGCCTGATTCGTTTCATTTTACTTGCGCCGTCCATCATCGCTGCCTCATGCAATTCCGGATTAATGCCGCTTAAGGCCGCCAAATAAATAATGGCCCCCCATCCTGTCGTCTGCCATACTTCAGATAACACATAAACCGTACTAAAAAGCTCCGGTTTGGCCATAAAATGAATCGGATCGCCGCCGAAAAGTTGAATCACATGATTCACCAAGCCGCTGGAAGGTGAAAGAAAGAGCAAGATCATCCCGACGATGACGACCATCGAAATAAAGTTCGGGGCATACGTAACCGTCTGAATAAAGCGCCGATACTTCTTGCTCGTCAATTGATTAATTAGCAGGGCGAATATTAAAGGTGCCGGGAAACCGATTAATAACGTATAGAGGCTGATGATGACCGTATTTTTTAATACCGTAAAAAAATATGGAGATTCAATAAAGCGCTGGAAATGGGTGAGGCCTGCCCAGTCGCTCCCTGTAATGCCCTTTACCGGGTCAAAATCTTTGAAAGCAATTTGCACCCCGTATATAGGCGCATAATGGAAGATCAGAATAAACGCTACGGCAGGAAGCAAAAAAAGGTACAGCTCATAATTCTTATAAAAGTATCCTGTCTTGTTCATTGCAGCACATTCCTCTCCAGTATACTGGCGCTTGCCGGGCCCGTATTTTGTAAGCGCTTGTAATAGTCCTCATGCTATACCCCCGCTCACTTGCCCGCAATATGTCTTTGCTGCAGAACGATAGGCCAGATATGACCTAGCCGCTAATGTGCAAAATATGAACCCGCCTATGCAGCAAATATCCTGGTTGCTTCACTTGCTGCATAGACGCAGCCGGCTATGGCCGATACATTTTCCGAAAATCTCCCGGCGTTATACCGTTTTTGCTTTTAAATTTGCGGATAAAGCTGGACTGATCGTAATAGCCGATTTTGTAGACGATATTTTGGATCGATTCATCGGAGTGCTTCAGCAAATCTTCTGCCGCCTTCATCCGTTTGCCATTGATATATTCCGTCAGCGTCATCCCTGTCTGCTCTTTAAAATACCGGCTTAAATAAGAGGCGGTCACACCAACCGTCTCCGCCGTTGCCCGCACGGAAACAGCCGGATCGCAATAACGCTGATCCAAATATTGCTCCAGCTTTTGCATAAGACTGCTCTGGTTGCTCCGCTTGCTGCGGATCATCGCGCAGATGCGCTCACACAGTTTGAGCACAGCGTCCTCCAATTCCTCAATCGTATCGAACTTCATCAAGGTCAATACATCCGGATATTCTCCGTCATCGGACAAGTAATTGTCGTTCATATCTACCACGGTTTTGATAACGGTGTTAATGACGTCATAACACAAGCTTCTCGCCACAAAAATCGATAGCTGATGATGATGAATGATATGCGTAATTGCGCGAATCGCCTCGCCTATCGCCTCGATATCCTCGCGCTTGATCGCCGCACCCAGCTGCTCCAGCTCTCTTGTAGGATAATCGCTGAGCGCAAAATCCTTATTGTCAATATCAGCAAAACGAATAACCCGGTTATTGCCGGAAATAAACCGGTACTGCAGCGCTGTCATCGCTTCCAAATACGATTTGCCGACGATCGATAAATCATCGTACAAACTGCCGATGCCTACTGTGACATGAAAATTCCAGCCATCATTAATATTGTTTTTCAGATTAGAGATTTGCCGCTCGACCCGCTCTTTATTTTCCGGCTCCATCGCAAGCAGCAGCACGACAACATTGTAGTCCATGCTTTCCTTGGCGTAGCCCTCGACATCTCCCGGTAATTGCTCCTCCAAAAATGAAACCATGCGCTCATGTTTAAAATTCAATATTTTTTCCGTCATATGCAAATAGAAGACGGCGACCATAAAGCTTGATTTTGTAAAGACGAGATCTACATTTTTTCCGAGCGAATTAAACTCTGCCATATTGTAAATTTGCCCTTTAATCAGCTTGAACAGCAAATAGTCTTTTAGCGCATGTCTGCTGCTCATCACCTGATTGGCCAAATTCGTATTATCGTCGGAGATGCTGTCAATGACCTGTCGGACAATTTCGATTTCGTTAATGTTGCCTGCCCGCTTGCCCCACTTATTTTCGGCAAAATCTTTCAGCTGCTTAATCGGATTGTAGTGCTTGATCGAAAAATAAAACGTGGCTCCGCTGCCGATCAAGAGCACAGTCAGCAGTCCGGCCATCGATTTCCAGCGCATCTCGGAAACGGTCTTCATCAGTTCCTTCGTTGGAATCAAGGTGACATAGGTCCAGTGAACAACGTCTGATTGCACGCTTGAAAATAAAAACGGTTCGCCATTGATCGTTATGGGCTCCGAAGTTTCTGCCATACCTGCAGCATAAAAGCGCTGTAATTGCTCCGTATAGATGGAGTCATCCGGTTGCAAAGAAGTGATGACATTGCCGTCTTGGTCAAACACAATGCTATTGCCTTCATACTTGCCGAACACTTCGTCAATAAAGCTTCTAATGACCGTTTCCTTCACCTGAAACAGCAACGTTCCGTAAGGCGTAGATTCATGCACCGGGATCGGCACAATAAGCGTCATTAACCGTTCCGCCTTGGCCCGGTTGTCCATTTCCATAACGACGACATCCTCCGTAGGGCGCATCGTCGGCATCGCCGCCGTTTGCAGCACCTCTTGAAAGTCATCGGCAGACCAATGTTTATATTTATACTTGGACTCCAAAAACCTCTCCACCACATAGGTGCTTGATGGCGAGTAAATAAATTGATCCCCTCGTGTATACAAAAACAGGTCATGAATAAATCCGGTCGTACTCATATAATTTTTCAGCGCCGTTACGCCGCGGATCTTTTCATAGGCGCTTTCTTTGAGCTTGTACGGCGTCAAATCCGGGTTGGCGGAAATTTGAAAAGCGATATTTTCAAGCTCTTTAAAACGCGTATCGATCATATTTTTCACTTGGGTCAGCATGTTGCGGTTCGTCTCGATCGTTTCGGCGGCAATATAGCCTGAAAACGTATTGAACACAAATGCCCCGATCGTAACTAACGGGATGATAAGCACAAAAATATAGGACACAAAGTATTTCCAAAACAGCCTGGAACGACTAAACAGCATAGGCATCCCCCAATCTGATCGCACAAATGTCGCAGGCAGCCTTGCAGCGAGGTTATAAAAATGCAAAAGGAACGTTGCTTAATGTGAAGCGAAAGCAGCGTCCCTTTCATACTTGCATTGTTCCATTATGCGGCCAGGAAGCCGGATGACTACCGCCGGCCGCTATTCAATAGCGGAAACTATTCATCGGAATCAAACCTCCGCAGACTTCATCGTTTGACTCATTGTAGTACGCGCCTCTTTTTTTGAATGATCAGCTTCCTCAAATGTAAGCGCTGTTATCCATTATTGTAGAGAGGCGCATTTTGCCCGGCAACATGTCTTTCCTCCGCTGCATATGCCATAAATGATCTCACTGCCTGTTGTCCTTTAAGTATGGCGCTTCTTGCTGCTGCAGCACAATAGGCCAAATGTGACCTCGACTATGCGAGAAATGAACTTATCGCTCATGAGTTCCAGCGGCGGCGTTTTTCTGGAGCGAAGTACCATTAGGCACTGTTGTTGCACAAAATACAACATTTGAGCCATTTTTCAAAAAAAGAGGACTCTCCCGAGCTACCGATTGCGTACAATCGATAACTGGCGGGACAGTCCCCTCCATATCTAACCTACAGATGAGCGCATCTTGCCCATCTCATGCTCGACCAAGGATGTAAGCTCCTCCTCATATCCGCCCGTAATCCGGTACTTGCGCACATACTCCCGGACGAACTTTCGCGGATCTTTAGGTTGAAAAATTCTTGTTAGTTCCCGCAAACTTTCTTTGACTTCATTATGGCTTCTTTTCGCCATGAAATCCCCTCCCCATTAACGGTTAGTGGTCCTAACAATCCATCTACGAAATGCGAACGGATGTTGATTCCGACGCTGGGTACCCATTTCTTTTGGAAATTGCCGGATAATTCAGACGCCTCGATGTCAAAAAAGGGACAGAGTATTTGCATTTGTCGTTCAATTATAACATTTCTGAACAAAAGATAAAAGCGAACAAGATCTTTCGTTTTAAAAAACAGCTTAAAGTTCATCCTTCTGTATAGATTCTGAACGACGAGCCGCCGGATTGGCAGCCTTGCTCTTGCAGTCAGATGTCGCTTCCAGCTCTGCCTTTTGAGCCATTTCCTCAGCGCCACTGCTGCGATAAATACGCAAGTAAGCCACTACGCAGGCAACGGCTACGATAATACCAAAGACGATTACAAGCGTTGTTACCCACGGACTTACCATATCATCATTCTCCCCCTTTTCCAGCCAACTTCCAGTTATAGGTTAAGTATAGGGGATTCAGAGAACGCTTTCAATCGTAATAAGGGGCTGCTACAAAATTGTAACAATGTAACATTTTTGTTACTCTGGCTAACAGCCCTTCGCCTGAAGGTCCTAATCCTAATTTCCCGCTTCGTCTTCCTCAAGCAGCTTGCGTCTTAGCACTTTGCCGATAAGCGACATCGGCAATTGATCGCGAAAAGCATATTGATGGGGCACTTTGTAGGCCGCAAGCCGTTCCCGGCACCATAAATCGAGCTGCGCCGCCGAAACCGTTACGCCATCCTTTAATACAATGTAAGCTTTAACCGTCTCTCCGCGGTATTGATCCTTTACACCGACGACAGCCGCTGTTTTTACAGCCGGATGCTCATAAAGCACTTCTTCGACTTCACGCGGATAAATGTTGAAGCCGCCGGCGATTATAACATCTTTTTTACGGTCAACGATACTGAAGTAGCCGTCTTCATCCATTTTGCCCAAATCTCCGGTATATAACCATCCATTTTGCAGCGCTGCCGCCGTTTCTTCCGGACGGTTCCAATAGCCTGCCATCACTTGCGGACCGCGTATGATCAGTTCCCCAACCTCGCCAGGGGGCAGTTCTTCGCCAGTGGCTTCATCGACAATTTTGGCATCCGTTCCCGGCAGCGGCAGACCGATTGTCCCGATTTTTCGTTTTCCCCACAATGGATTCGCATGCGTTACCGGGGAGGATTCGGTCAATCCATAGCCTTCGATCAGCTTTCCACCCGTAAGCGCCTCGAATTGCTCCTGCACTTCAAGCGGCAATGGGGCCGCACCGCTGACACAAGCCTCAATCGACGTTAAATTGTAACGATGGAGCTCCTTATAATTGTTTACAGCCACATACATGGTAGGCGCTCCCGGAAAGACAGTCGGATGCAGGCGGTCGATTGTTTCCATTACCTTCTCGATTTCAAATTTGGGCAATAAAATTAGCGTGCCTGCACGCAGTACAGACAAATTCATTAATACCGTTAATCCAAATACATGGAAGATTGGCAGCGCGGCCAAAAAAAGCTCCTGGCCATCCCGCAAACGATAGCACCAGCTTGCGGTCTGTCTGGCGTTGGCCGCCAGGTTGCGATGTGTCAGCATGACGCCCTTGGCCAGTCCCGTCGTTCCTCCGGTATATTGCAGCAGCGCAATTGCAGCCGCCGGGTCAAGTGAAATCCTGTTCGGAGCTGCCGGCGCTTTGGCTAACAAACGCTTATAAGATACGACACCGCCTGTTCTGTATGGAATAGGCGCGGGGCGGGTTTTGGTCTGCCTCCGTTGTTTAAGGGGATAAAGTATATTTTTCGGAAAAGGAAGGGCGTCCTGAATAGACGTAATCAATATATGGCGCAGAGCCGGAATCGGCCCTTGCTGCGGCTCATTGCCGCGCACCTTGGCTAATCGCGGATATAAGGCGTCTAACGTAATGATCGCCGCCGCGCCGCTGTCTTTAAGCTGATGCTCCAGCTCGCGTTCAACATACAATGGATTGGTCATCACGACGATGGCGCCGGCCATTAATGCTCCGAAATATGTGATGACCATTTGCGGACAATTGGGCAGCATAATCGCGACCCGCTCTCCTTCTTGAATGCCCAAGCCTTGCAGAGCAGCAGCCATTCGATTGGCATCCGCCAGCAGCTTGCGATAGGTCAATTTTTTACCGAAAAAGGTTAGAGCGATATGCTCAGGATATTTGGCCGCCGCCTGACGCAACAGATCAGGTACCGTTTCATCCGGTATTTCTATATCAGGTGAAACCTCCTCCGGATAAAAGCGATGCCACGGCTTGCCGCTTCCAAAACGCTCCTCCATCTCTTCGCCTCCTAAGTGACATATTGACCGTTGCGAATGACAGATGCCGCAATGTTTCGTTTCAGGTGAATAATGTTAGGCAGCGGCGCCCGCAGCAGCCTTTTCAATATCATTAGCTGCACCTGCAGCTCTTCTCCCGTTTCGAGGGACGCAAGCACCCGCTTCGCCTTCCCCTCCAGTTCTTCCATCGCTTCATATACCCAGACGACGGTCATATCAACTGCGGTTTGCAGCCCCTTCGTCTCAGTTTCGCTGTCAGCCGCGCGGCGCATTCTTTTGATTGTTCTGAGCGCTGCGCTTTCCATCGCATAGACCGCTATAATCATGTCCGACAGCATCGCCAGCATCTCTTGCTCCTGCTCCAATGACAAACCGTATTTCTGCACAGCAAGCCCGCCCACAGCAAGGAAAACCTTTTTTGCCTGCCGAATCCGGAACAGCTCGCCATCAAGCGGCTTCGCGAATGGCGGTGGCGGCTCCGGCTGTGCCAGCTCGGATTGCAGCTGACGAGCTTTGCGCAGCAGCGGCAGCTCGCCCTTCAGCGCTTTTTTCATCAGCATGCCTGGAACCAGGATTCGATTAATTTCATTTGTCCCTTCCGATATGCGGCTCAATCGGGCCGCCCGGTACAGGTGTTCTACTTCATAAGTGCGGCTGTAGCCGCGGCCGCCATATATTTGCACCGCTTCATCGACGATTTTGGCCAGCGCCTCCGAGGCGAATACTTTGTTAAGCGAGCACTCTAATGCATACTCATCCCATAGCTTGAAGGCCGCTGCAGCATCCGTCCCTACATCCTGCGCCGCTTGATCAAGCTCTCCGGCCATTCGGTACAGCATGCTTTCTGTGACGTAGGCAGCCGTGTTCATCTCGGCCAGCTTGCAGGCAATAAGCGGGAAAGCGGCGAGCATCCGGCCAAACTGCTTGCGATGGATAGCATATTGAGCAGCGAGACCGATCGCGAGTTTTTGCCTGCCCAGACAGCCTGCCGCTTGATGAAAGCGCCCATAGTTCAATATATTAAAAGCGACGTGATGTCCTTTGCCTACAGTACCCAATACGTTGCAGACCGGTACTGCTGCCGAATCCAGTGTTACCGGGCATATCGATGCGCCCTCCATCCCCATCGTCCGCTCTTCCGCTCCGATGTGCAGCCCGGGCGAACAGCGATCGACGAGAAAGGCGGTAAAGTCGTCGCCGTCGACCTTGGCAAAAATAATAAACAGCTCTGCAATCCCTGCATTAGTGACATATAATTTTGTACCGTGCAGCATGTAAAATTGCTTATCCGGAGACAGCCTTGCCGTCGTTTTGATGCTGAGCGCATCTGAGCCTGCCCGCTGCTCGGTCAAGCCGTAGGCAGCAATTTTTTTGCCGCTGCACAAGTCGGCCAGATAGCGGTTTTTCTGATCTTCTGTACCAAAAAAAGCAATCGCTGCAATTCCCAAATGAATATGAGCATCGAGTGACAAGCTAAAATAATCAGCCTCGGCAAAAGTCTCGGAAAGTTGTACCGCTTGCCCTGTATATTGGCCAACTCCGCCCTCTCTGCCCGTTATAGCGCATTCGAGCAGCTGCAGTTCTCCCGCTCTGCGCATCCAGCGCTTCATCTGTTCATAATCCGGCGCCTCGACTTGCAGCACATGTGGCCGAATTTCTTTGCGTATAAAGCTCTGAGCAGCTATGAGAGCCGCCTCCGCCTGCTCTGCCAGCGCTAGCTCTTCCGGAATCGCCACTCCATCCGGGTCGCAATCGTCTATTACAAAGCGGCCGCTCTGTTTATGACGCTGTGCCATGCAAGTCAGCTCCCTTCCTTCTTGTCTCAACCGCGCATTTGCAAACATTGACGTAGATTATCGTATTGCATTATATGTCGCTGCGTAAGCGATCATGCCGTAAGCCGCAGGCAGCAAAAAGAAGCGGCCAAGTAGTTATCCGCTTTCCTACTTGTCCGCTTCCTATGGAATAAATTTTATTTCTGCAAAACCGATCATTCTCAAGTCCGGATCAACCTTAAGCGCCTTCTCCGTCCGCCTTATTACTATCGGACAATAGGGGAGCATACATCATAAGCGCATTATTCTCGGCAACAAATTCCTCGCCCACGATTTCTTCTTCAGCATTGCGCACAATGCGATAAATGATATTGTGACGCATATACCCTCCCCAATAAAGCTGGCTGAAGCGGTGCTCCTTCTCCACAATTTCATAGCTGTACATAGGCTTGGCCGCAGATCGCCACTCGCCATACAGCTGATGATCATGCACCTTCACTTTCAATTGAAAGTTCACCTTCGTATCGTTGCGAATCATTAAATCCAAATAATTATAGGCGCATGTCGCCCCGCTTCCAAAAGGCTGCGTACGATTGGCGTCAGGAAAGACATCATAACTGTGCCGATGCCGCTCTGCGATCGTCAGAGGCGTATGCAGGGTCATCCAATAGATCAGGTTGGAAAGCTGACAAAGTCCGCCGCCTGTTCCTGGTTTAAAGCCTCCATAAAAGAGCACCATCCCCGGCAAATAGCCCTTGCGGCGCGTCGGCTTACCGATCAGCTTCCAATAAGACATTGTTTCTCCCGGTTTGATCACGATACCGTCCAGGCAGGCTGCCGCCAGCTGCAAATTCGTTTCCTTATTGTGCTGGAGCCACATATCAACATCCTTCAGCTTACGGAGAGTCGGCGTGTTATGGCTAAAAACAGAGAAAGGCAGCTCCTCTTCCTTAAACTCAGCGGCAAACTTTAATCCCCCAAACAACCAGTACACCCATCTTTTCCAGGTGTAAAATATTTTGCCGGCCACCAATCTCAGCCTGGATCGCTGCCGCGGCTTCATGAAACCCCTCCTGACATTAGGATGTATCTTCCACATTACCTCAATAATAACCAGCTCGTAAATAGCATCATAAGCTAAAAATTTCTTAAAGCTTCCAATAGATAACGATTGACATTTGTCTTTTACAGCGGTATAACAAGATTATTCAATACCTTTAAATTCATTGATGGGAACAGGCGAGTTTGTACAGGCATCCCCCAGAGAGTCGATCACTGCTGAAATTCGACGTTTGCCGGCAAATCCATCGTATCCTCCCTGAGAAGCTATGCCGAACCAGATCGGGATGATCGGCTTTAAGCATAGACGGTATCCGCCGTTACACGGAGCGCGTATGTTGGTACGCGGCTAAGTGCTATTTGTCGTCTATTGCAGACGATAATGGAATCAGGGTGGTAACGCGAGTTCTATCTCGTCCCTTATGGGGACGGGATTTTTTGTATTTTCCATATTTTTGAAAGGCGGTAGTTCACCTTATGGAACAATTAAGATCAATGGTCAGTATGACGGAAATTGCCCAAGCGCAGATGCATATTAAAGAAGCGGCTGTCCGTACTCCCCTCCAGCATAATCGGGTATTATCTGCCAGATACGGCTGCACCGTGTTATTAAAACGCGAGGACCTGCAAACCGTGCGTTCCTTCAAGCTGCGGGGCGCCTATCATCTTATGAAGTCATTGCCCGAGGAGCGGCTGGCCCGCGGTGTCGTTTGCGCCAGCGCAGGCAATCACGCGCAAGGTGTCGCTTATTCTTGCCAAGCGCTGGGCATCCCGGGCAAAATCTATATGCCCAGCACGACTCCCAGACAAAAAGTCTCGCAAGTATCCTTTTTTGGCGGTTCCTCAGTCGAAGTTATTCTGACAGGGGATACGTTTGACGACGCTTATGCCAAGGCTGTCGAAGCATGTGAACGCGACGGCATGGCTTTCATCCATCCGTTCGACGATCCGAAAATTATTGCCGGCAACGGAACAATCGGCAAAGAAATTATGGAGGGCATGGAGGTCGTGCCCGACTATGTCTTTGTTACTGTAGGCGGCGGCGGTCTGGCCGCAGGGGTAGGCGCCTATGTCAAAGCTGTCTCCCCGGCCACAAAAATGATTGGCGTCGAGCCGGAAGGCGCCCCATCCTTAAAAAGGGCCATCGAGAAGGGCGATGTCGTGACACTCGATTCGATCGACAAGTTCGTCGATGGCGCGGCAGTCAAACGCGTAGGAGAGCTGACATTCGCCATGTGCCGCGAGCTGCTTGACGATATTATACTTGTGCCTGAAGGCAAAGCTTGTACAGCCATGCTTGATTTGTACAATGAGAATGCGATAGTCGCTGAACCGGCCGGAGCGCTGCCAATTGCGGCGCTGGACTTCTATCGCGACCAGATCGCCGGGAAAACCGTTGTCTGTGTTGTGAGCGGCGGCAATAATGATGTCGACCGTATGCAAGAAATAAAAGAACGCTCGCTGGTCTATGAAGGACTGAAGCATTATTTTATGGTCAACTTCCCGCAGCGGGCCGGCGCACTGCGCGAGTTTCTTGATGAGGTGCTCGGGCCCAATGATGATATTGCCCGTTTCGAGTATACCAAGAAGCACAATAAGGACAACGGCCCGGCCTTAGTGGGGATCGAGCTGAAATATCGCGAGGATTATGAGCCGCTGGTAGAAAGAATGCACAAAAAGGGCTATCAGTTCATTGAGCTCAACAAAGACCCCCTGCTGTTCAACCTGCTGATTTAAATTGCGTGCCCGCCGGCTTGCGGCTTTAGGCTCTGAGCCGGCCCTTATGCTCGAATCCTTTGCTTTTTCCAGGCAAGACACGTATATTATAGTTCACCAGGGACAAACCAAAGATAGAGCTTTCTATGCATATTTTCCAAATATTAATGAAACTCTGGCTATGTTCAATCGTTTATAGATTAAATAGCCCTTGTAAAGGAGGTCTTCTGTGGCTGCTCATTCAAAGCGTCTTGCCGGCACAGAGGTAGCGTTATTTTCGGTCATCCTGTTTCTCGTCGAATTTGTTCGCGGCGCAGTGCTGATCAGCTTCCTTCCCATTTTCGGACAGAAAACGCTCGGTCTTAATTTTGATGTCATTGGCGTCGCTATTACAGCACATTATTTGATCGATACTGTGCTAAAAATGCTGATCGGTTACTTGCTCGATCGCTTCTCGATCCGTTTTATCGTACATATGGGGCTGTTCATTTCCTTGATCGGCCTGGTGCTGCTGCAGTTTTCCTATCAGCCGTGGATTTTCATTATTGCCGCCGCGCTGTATGGGGTAGGCGTATCGCCGATCTGGATTGTTTGTCTAACAAAGGTGAGCGAGGAAAACCGGGCAACACAAATGGGCTTTCTCTATACGATCTGGCTCGTCGGCCTCGGCTCCGGTCCGATTATTTGCAACATCATTATGGATTACAGCAGCAGCGTCACATATTATGCCCTGCTCATCCTCTCTTTGCTGGCGTGGATACTCGCATTATTTATTAGCAACCGCCAGGAAAGAACCGTCTCGACGATTCCTTTTCGGGAGCAGCTCGTCATTCTGCGCAGCCGTCTCAAACATATGAAGCTTCTGCTGCCCGGCATGATTTTGCAAACCGCGGGGGCCGGCATGCTTATTCCGATCTTGCCAAGCTTTGCCCAGAACCGTCTGGGAATGACAGGAGCGCAATACTCCCTGCTGCTGCTTGCAGGCGGGGCTTTCACAGCTGCCGGCCTTATCCCCTTTGGACGGCTGTCCGATAAACTGGGCGGCAAAAAGTGGTTTCTCGTAATCGGGTTTATTTTAATCGCCGCCGGCCTATACGGGCTTGCGCTTGAACCGCCGCTGTGGCAATGCTTACTGCTCGCCGCTATACTTGGCGCATCCTATGCTTCGTTGCTGCCAGCCTGGAACGCTCTGCTCGCCACCTATGTTCCTCCTCAGCAATCCGGCCTCGGATGGGGTATTTTCTCTACGGTCGAAGGGATTGGCGGCATGATCGGCCCTGTCATTGGCGGTTTTATCGCCTCTGCTCAAGGAGAATCCACCGTCGTCTGGTACAGTGCTATTTTGTTCGGAGTTATCGGATTTTTCTATATTTGGTTTCCGTTCCGTTCATTCGCCGAACCGGATAACCGGGCCAAATGATGCAAGGGGGGACGCTGATTGCTGCTTGCAGAAATGAATACTGGCACGGCTGAAGCAGCGCTGCCCGCCTGGGCTGGCACAACGGCGACAATTGTCGTCCTTCTGGTCGCCGTGGCGCTTATCGCTGGAATGATCTTCATCATCCGCCAGATGACAGACTATAGCGACAATGTAGACGAGCCCGACAAATACAAGGCGCTGCGCGATTTTGTTTCCGCGCTGTTCGGCAAAAAAGCCGCGCAGCAAGCAGAGGCAGATAGCGCCGAGGCGCAATCTGCGGCCGCGGCAGATCCGGACAAGCGCGACTCCTTCTGCGAGCCTTGCCCCGCATGCGGCGTAACCGTAACAGAGCAGCATATTTTTTGCCCGTCTTGCGGTCTCAGGCTCCAATGAGCAAAAAAAGGTCGCCCCTTGTCACTTCTCAAGGGGCGACCTTTTTTATTGCTGAGCACCGGACTGTACCGCCTTCTGTTCCTCGGCCTCATCACGCTGCAGCACTTGCTCAGCCAGCCGCTCCAGACGGTGCAGATGGTACTCATATTCAAAAATAGCCGAGGCAACGAAGACGAGGCGCTTGCGTTCTTCTGGATCTTCATTAAAATAATCGCTCAGCTGCTTAGCAAACGCCTTTTCCCGCTCCGCTTCAGGCTCAAGGGCTACGCGATGCTTAAGCTTTCCATCGATTTTCAGCAATATTTGCTCATGAAACTTCGTTAATGCTTCAATTTGGCGATCGAACCGCTGCGCCCATTTGCCTGACTCCGGCGCGGCAAAGTAATGCTCCTCCACCACCTCAAGCAGATCTGTCCCTTGCTGCAATGTTTTGATCAGCTGTTTGGACAATATGAGCTGACGCGCTTTTTCGCGCTTCTGGTTGTTCAGCCAGGAGCGCTCTTCCTCGAACAGCTTATACCGCTCCTCGAGCTTGTGCAAGGTTTGATAGAGCTTCTCCTTTTCCTTGCGGTGGACATCTTCCTTCAGCTCGTCCGAAATCGACATGCGCAGCAGCAATGACAGCTCGCTGTACGCTTCCTTTACCTGCTCCGCAAATTGCTTGCGCGGCCGGGGAGGAAACACAAGTATATTAACGGCAAATGCCGCTCCCATGCCTGTCAACACCATTAAAAAACGCTCCAGGGCAAACAGCCAGCCTTCACCAGTCGCCTCCATCACAGCTACAACTGTAACCAGCGTCAAGCCAATTGTACTTTCCATTCGCAAGCGGATACTAATTAAAATAACGATAATACATACCATTCCGACAGCAATTGCCGAATTTCCAAACAGACGCACTGCTGTTAAAGCGACGACAGCTCCCAACACATTCGTTTGCAACTGATCGCTTATATGCTGCCATGACCGGGAAATCGAGGGCTGAATCGTAAAAATTGCCGCAACCGCAGCGATAATCGGCGAAGCAAAGCCGAACAATCCGCTTAAATATACGGCTAATGCTACTGCAAGCCCTGTCTTGAATACACGAGCGCCAATCGTCATCTTTCTTTAACTCCTTCTCCACCCTCCGCAAACGAACGTGCGGCCGGGCGGATTGCTCCTGATGTTTCTGGCTGCGAAATAAACCTGCTCTAAGCCTAAATAATTCCCTGCTATAGTATCGCTTATTCCGCATCCTTACGCTATTATAGCGCATCAAGAGCATAACGCACCACTGAACTGGCCTCTATGATTTCAACTGTTTGGCGAACTCTGCATCAGCTTCCCCCAATTGCGGGCTATTATAAGGCAGTATGATGTCAAATGTCGTTCCGTTCCCCAGAGCGCTGTCAACCGTGATGCGCCCATTATGATTGTCCACGATCTTGTAACTGACCATCAGGCCCAGACCGGTGCCTTTGTCTTTGGTCGTATAGAAGGGTTGCCCCATCTTCGCCAGCTGCTCATCGGAAATGCCAGGCCCGCCGTCTTGAATCCGGACAATAATCTCTTCCTCTTCCCGCATGCATATAATTCGAATTAAGCCGCCATCACTCATTGCTTCTATAGCATTTTTAAGGACATTAATAAATACCTGCTTTAACTGATTTTCAACCCCGTGTACCCATAGCGGTTCGTCACCACATGAAATATCCAGCTCAATACTATGAAGGATCGCCTGGGCCTCCAGCAAGGTCACTGTATCGCGCATCACGAGCCTTACATCATTGCAGGTTAAATCGTACACTTGCGGCTTCGATAGCATCAGCATTTCACTTACAATCGATTCAATGCGGTTAAGCTCGGATTTCATAATATCAAAATAGTTCTTACTATTGTGCCGGCCTGAAGCGAGCAACTGCAAAAAGCCTTTCAAAGAAGTGAGCGGATTGCGAATTTCATGCGCGATGCCTGCCGCCAGCTGCCCGGCTACATAGAGCTTCTCCGAATTAATTAGCAGCTCCTCATTCTTTTTTCGCTCCGATATGTCACGAATGATGACCTGATAAGCTAACGTCCCAGGCAACCTGACCCTTGCGGGAACGACCTCCGTGTAGAAAGCTCTCCCTTTGACCGTAAACCACTCCAGCTCTACAGGGGCAGGTGCCAGCTCCCGCTCCGTCTCTCTGAGCATTTTTTTCATCACATGATGGAAATTGGGCTGTAAATAGAGATAGATGGAGCGGCCGAGAAAATCATCCTTGCTCTCCGCTTCGAACATCGCAAACCCTGACCGGTTCACATATTCCCAGCGTCCGTCGCGAATAATAGCTATCATATCGATTGAGTTTTCCACCAGCAGCTTATATCGCTCATTCATCGTGCTATAACGTTGATCGACGAAACGGGCAAGCCAGCTGAAGCCGAAAATGATAGCGGTAGCAATGCCTAGTACAATAACTAACAGCCCCATATACTCTCTTAAACGATCCGCCGTCAAGACGACATCATAAGCGACTACAAGGCTATCAACATTCAGCATCTGCACAACCATGCTAGTTATTCCTAAAATAATGCCTGCTAGCAAGTTGAATCTTTGTTTTTTGGTAAAAATATAGAATGAAACAAATGTGCCTGAAAAACTGATTAGACTGGCAGTTATGTTAAGCTCGCGATCTATTATAAACTCTTGAACACTGCCGCCTAATAAACAAATGAATCCGACACTCGCTATGGCAGCCATCATCAAGACGGTACTGCCAATTATCTGGAACAAATGCATACTCTCGGAGCGCAGCAAGCGAAAGGCCAGGTAAACGGTTATGATCGTCACGACAAGCTTGAACACCGATGTCCAGTCCATAATAATCATATTATCCGTAGCCAACTCAATAATAAACTGAGCGACCCATAAGCCTAAGCCGTATACTGCAGCTCCATTCAGCATCCAATACTGGCGAAAAGCTCTGGCCTGTTTCTGATGCCCGATCATATGAAATACTGTAAAAGATGCCAGCATATTGATAGCAAGAGCCAGCAATAGAAAAATCCAGTTATCTGATAGGATAAGTTCACTCATGAATTGCTTCCTCGATTACCTGATGTAATAGGCTACAGAGGTAAAATTCGACATTTTCCCAGATAATCCTTTTTTCTGAAATAGGAATTAAAACCTATTTATGTTCTATTTCAAAGGCACTATATACCACGTGAATCCTTGCGTTATAATAGAGCGTACAAGATTACGAGAGGAGTATTACAGCATGATGAAAATTTTGAAGGAGTTCAAGGAGTTCGCCGTCAAAGGCAATGTGCTCGACCTTGCCGTCGGTGTCATTATCGGCGCTGCCTTTGGCAAAATCGTCACCTCCGTTGTGAACGACATCATTATGCCGCCGATTGGCAAACTGATGGGCAATGTAAACTTTGTGGACTTATTTATTACGCTCGATAAAGGACAACTAGCTGAAGATCCGAAGACACTTGCCGACGCTACCGCGAACGGCGCAGTCGTTATCGCATATGGCAACTTTATTAATGTCATTATTGACTTTATAATTGTAGCCTTCTGCATCTTCATGATCGTCAAAGGTGCTAATGCGTTGCGCCGATCGAAGCCGGAAGAGCCTGCAGCGCCTACCGAAAAAGAATGCCCCTTCTGCCTGTCGCAAATTCCACTTCAAGCGACTCGCTGCGGACATTGTACTTCGCATTTGACGGAGCCGGGCGCCGAGCAGGCCGCGCGGGTTTAAACGAACAGCGCTAAATAAATCGCCAAGTCAGGCGACAGACAGACGATCCCTTATTTCGCCGAAATACAGGCGATTGGATGGGGGGCGCGGACGCGATCCTTTATTTTGTCGAAAAACGTCGATTTAGAAGTTTCGCGGACAGAGAATCCGTTATTTGCGGATTTTGTCTGATTTTCGCGGCGATTTGGGGCCAATAGCGGAACCACGGTCTGCGGATCGGCCTTTTTGCCACGTTTGTTCACGGATAACGGAACGACGGTCCGGCAAAGTGGCGAAATTGATTCAATAATTACAACAGCCTCCACTCTGTATATATTCAGAGCAAGGAGGCCGTTTTTTATTTACCTCTTATCACTTTTTAAGGTAAAATCAAAAGACGCGGGCTCGATTTTTTTCGAAAACCCGCGTCATTATTGGCGTTGTATAGTGCTGATGAAGCGAAGCGTGGCACTTTTTCAATCTATACAATCCGCATAATACCGCATGAACGCTTCCAGATCGAAAGGGACTTCCTCTTCATCCCGCTCTTCAATATAAGGCCGACCTCTATCATCCGCTGAGTTGATATGCTGCTTCTTGGTTCGGGGAGGGACAGTAAGGTCAAGACTTTCCTGATTGGCGAACCGTTCCATCTCCTCCCATGTAATGCCGAATGGAAATCCCCAACCTGTATACCCCGCTATGTAAGCGTATGTCTCATCGGATTCTGTATCAACCATTCGCTCCTCATTTTGGAGACGCAGCAGCCTCTTCTCTTTACGTGCCTGCTTGTCTTTTACCAAAGCTTCGGCACTTGCTCTTGCCGTTTGAACCACTTCATCGGACAACGGCACACCCAACATTCTCAGTTCCGCAATCGCAGTCCCCGTGTCAACCCCGTAGTGCTTTCTGTAACCACGGATGTACTGTTTGCCATTATATTTTTTGAGCCAACTCACCGCCGATTGCAGCCGGCCTTGCCGGTTCATTCGCTTGGCCCGTGGCGTGTTTGGCTTCTTCTTTTTCTTTCTTCCCAACGGCATGCCTCCCACTAATAGCATCATCCACGTGCTAGGTACTATGGCCAAACTTTTCTTCTAACACCGGAGTTCAGGGGGCTAAAGCGGAAGCCACAGACCTTATTTCGCCAATTACCTTCCTTTTTGAAATCTGGACGGAAGTGAGCGATCTTATTTAGACGTTTTCTTGCGAAATCGGGCTCCTGATCATCAAATAGCAGCGCACAGTTCCGTTACAATTTCAAATCGGTCGAATTTTCGAAAATAGCGGCCGTGATATCCGTTAGATTAGGCCACACATATCAAAAAACGCGGGTCCGATTTCTCGAAAACCCGCGTCATTATTGGCATTATATGGTGCTGGTGAAGGGAATTGAACCCCCGGCCTACGCATTACGAGTGCGTTGCTCTACCCCTGAGCTACACCAGCAAACAAAATAACAGTTTTTTGACGACTATATTAATATATCGCAAAAGCTTTCCCCACGTCAAGCACTATCCTGAAAGTCGTCCAATGTTGGTGCTATCTTCATTCCTCTGATGCTCCCGCGAGGGCGACGAAGGAGGCTGTCGATTTTATGTGGACAACGATTTTTTGTTCGCAGAAGCGGGCAACTGTGAGTCATGCGGACATAGGATCCGTTATTTTGTCGGAACCCGACTAGTTCGGAGGTTTCGCGGACAGACGATCCGTTATTTATGGATTTCGTCAGGTTTTTACGGCGTTTTAAGGCGATTAACGGATCTACGGTCCGCGAGCCAGCCGTTTTAGCTATGTGTTCACAGATAACGAAACTACGGTCCGCGTGCAGCCCACTACGACCGCGATGACAGATGTTCACCTCCGAAGGCGTCTAAACTAACTGGATTTTATGCAGGTAAATTCAGGAAAATCTTAATAACGGACAAACTAGCTGCAAAAACTGCAGTTAAAATCGATGGTTTTAACCCGATATCGCTTTTTTGCCCGAACTAGATGGACTTTTTGCATTTAGTTTTCGTTTTTGGCCCTCTAAAGCAGCAACTAGCTGTATAAAATCCCTTTAGTCGTCTTTTTCGTCTTTGTAGCCTCTGTCGCCTTTGTCGCCTTTGTCGTCTTTGTCGTCTTTGTCCCTAAAAATTGGGGCACTGCCAGGCACACGGTTCGCTTTGCCATTGCGCCTAAGCCATCACACGCAACGGAACATGTATCATTGAACTTAAGAAAACGTTAAGATTAAAAATAGGGCCGCATTAAGTTTTTCGTACTATCGTGTAGGAAGACGACGAGTTTTAGGGGTACTTCATTTTTGTCTATTTTGTGTCTTTTCCAAAATTCATTAAACCTTACGCATATTTGCGCCGTCAACTTCTTTAGCTGCATGAATTACCTCAAATTCATATTTTTTAGCAAAGAAATTCGACGAATCCATGCGAAATATGGTATAAGTGAATGTACTGGTTATCGAATTTCGTCAATTGAAGTTAAGGAGTGTTAGGCCGCATATGCTGTTTAACTCGTACATTTTTATCTTTGCCTTTTTACCTGTCACTGTGCTGATCTACTTTGTACTTAACCGCATGCGTCTCTCTTATGCCGCCAAGGTGTGGCTGGCGCTTGCCTCCCTCTTCTTCTACGGATGGTGGGACGTTAAGTATGTACCGCTTATTCTCGGTTCGATCGCCTTCAACTACTTGATCGGACGTCTTCTTATGCGCAGAAGCGCGGAGGACAATGACGATACGGATGGACAAGCTACTTATTTGAACGAGAAAGCTGTCGGCAAGCGTCGATTATTGCTGACTTTTGGCATTGTCGGCAATGTCGGGCTGCTCATTTATTACAAGTACGCCGACTTTTTCATTACGAACATCAATGATCTGACAGGTACAACATTCTCATTGTTAAAGCTTGTTTTACCGCTCGGGATCAGCTTTTTCACCTTTACCCAAATCGCCTTCCTGGTAGATGCCTTCAAACGTAAGGCAAGAGAGGCGAACATTGTAAACTACGTTCTGTTTGTTACCTTTTATCCGCATTTGATTGCCGGGCCAATTTTGCACCATAGTGAAATGATGCCGCAATTTGACCGGCTGCGCAGTAAAATATGGAACTGGACGAACGCCTCGCGCGGTATTTATGTATTCTGCCTGGGCCTGTTCAAAAAAGTAGTCATCGCCGACTCTTTCGCCGGATATGCGAATGACGGCTTCACCAATGCAACGAAATTTGTCGATTCCTGGATCGCTTCCTTATCTTATACGTTCCAGTTGTATTTTGACTTTAGCGGCTATACCGATATGGCGATCGGCGCGGCGCTGCTCTTTAACATTCGCCTGCCGCAAAACTTCAATTCGCCATACAAAGCGCTTAACATTCAGGATTTCTGGCGGCGCTGGCATATGACGCTCAGCCGCTTTTTGCGCGACTATATTTATATCCCTCTGGGCGGTAACCGCAAGGGAGAAGCCCGCATGCTCGCCAACCAGATGGTGGTCTTTATTGTCGGCGGCTTGTGGCACGGCGCAGGCTGGACATTCCTGATCTGGGGCTTCATGCACGGCGTAGGCACCGTTATCCATAAACTATGGACCAAGCTGGGCATACGCATGCCCAAATGGGTTGCATGGTTCATTACCTTTATCTTTATTAACGTGACATGGGTCTTTTTCCGTGCAACGAACTATGATCAGGCCGAGCGCATCCTGAAAGGCATGTTCGGCATGTCCGGCCTTATGCCGCAGATGGCTTCGCTTAAGCTGCTCTTGCCTGCGGTATTAATGATTATCGTTTTTTTCCCGATCGCAGTCTTTGCACGCAATTCATCGGAACGAATGAACGCTCTGAAGCCAAATTGGAAAACAGGCGTAGCCATTGCCTTCCTGTTTATCGTATCACTGCTGTATTTTAATCGCATTAGTGAATTCCTATACTTCAACTTCTAGAAAGGCGGCGAAATGTCCATGAAAGCTCAAGATTCAACACTCAAGCCCAAAACTTCGCCGCGGCGTCGTGCGGCTTCCAATAAACAAGCAAGCAAACAAATGATAACAGGCTTCACGGCCGGCGCCATTTTGTTTGCGTCACTCGCAATATTGACCATGTTTGTTGTCGATCCTTTGCAGTTCTATCACAAAGCAACCTGGTACAAACCGGTCTTTTCCAATGAACAACGCTATCAAAATCCAGGGCTTGCCAAGAACTACGATTACGATACGATCATTCTCGGCAGCTCCATGACCGAGAACTTTATTCCTTCAGTCGTAAATAAAGATCTGGGCGGCAAGTCGATTAAATTGTCGATCCGCGGCTCCTATGCCGAGGAGCAAAATGATATCGCCAAGGTTGCGTTTCGCACCGGAAAAGTAAAGCAGGTGCTATGGGGCATCGACTACTTTGCCCTTAAACCAGCAAACCTTGATGCACAGGGTCCATATCCGCATTATTTGTATGACGAGAATCGCTGGAACGACTATAAATACTGGTTCAATGTCACGCCTTACCAGGAGCTTGCCAAAGGCCTCTTCAAGCGTTTTACGGCTACCGAGAACGGCAAGCGTATGATGGAGCTGGAATACCTATACAATTGGAACTACTATGTTCTCTATGGCAAAAAATATGTAATGAATTTCTACAAAAAAGCGTTAACCAACGAAATTAGAACAGGGATGAACGAAGAACCGCTTGAGGTCGTGCAAGAAAACTTCACCAAGTATGTTGAATCGCTAATAAAAGAGCACCCTGAGGCCGAATTCAAAATTTACTATCCGCCTTACTCCATTCTTCGGCAGGCGGTGTGGCGCGATTTGAACGTACAGCGCTATGAGCAGCAGTTGACGATGAAGCAATGGATGTTTGACCGCCTGAAGCAGTATCCGAATGTAAAAATATATGATTTTCAGTCCGAGGATGAATGGACCTTCAATTTGGACCTGTTCAAAGACTTGTCCCACCACAATATGAATGTGAACACTTGGATTTCCAATGCGATCGGTCGCAACGATGCTAAATATTTGGTCACCGAGGATACTGTCCAGCAGTTCATCGACCGGCTGCGCTCGCAGGTCGAGGACGTAGCCGCAACAGAGGAAGGCGATCTGCTGCGCGTACAGGTGAGAAAGGCGCCCGATTTGGAGCAGACGATGACCTTTACGCAGAAGGATTTGCGCGGGCCGGATCAAACGCTCTTCATCCCTTCCAAGGAGGCTGCCGCCGCGTTGGAGGCTGAGCTGGTATGGGATCAGGCAACGAAGACGATGACGGTAACCCGAGGCGATCATAAAATTGCGATGACAGTAGACGCTCCCGAAGCGACAGTCAATGGCCAGAAGGTCGCCCTGCCTCATCCTGTCGAGCTGATGGGCGGTAAGACAATCGTACCATTTGCCTTTATGGCAGAAGCCTTAGGCTGGGAAGTTACAATTGACACGCCGAATGAAATGACGCGCAATATAACGATCAAATCGGCACCATAATTCAACAAAAGGCTGTTCCAAAGTTAGCCCGCATACGCGGCATAACATGGAGCAGCCTTTTTCTCATGTCTTGGCCCTTCTGACAGTCCCACATAGTATGAAGTAAGCCTGAATCGCCCATAATAGCATTGTAGAATCATTGGAGATAATTGGAATTTCCAGCCAAAAACGTTAGAAAAGTGTTAGCAAACCAAACAATCGCCTGACTCCGGCTTTATAAGAGACTAAAGGATTTCGACTATAATAGACATAATTCATGATCGGAGGTGATTGGCGATGACAAAAGTCATTACCTTTAAAAATCGTACCGTCCCCGTCCACTATCCTTCCGAGCAGACCACCTATTTGGAAATGCTTCAGAACAAACTTCGGGAGATGGAATACAACTTTGATTTCCGGAAAAAGTGGAAACGTATCGCATCGGTAGAAATGGTGCGCGATGTGGCCATTTTGCAATATAACGACGGCACGAAGCTTTACATGGATGTCAGCTAACATAGAATGCACAGATAAGAAGAAACGGCTGATGCCGTCCTTGGTGCGAGGCAAGTTTCTTCCCCTGAAATTTTATAGAATTTATCGAGTGAAACTTATAAATTCTATAAAATCAAGAAACAAGCCACCTGCCGACAATGGAATCATTGTCAGCAAGCGGCTATTTTTATTGCCTGCAGCTACGGCTCGAGGCTTGCTATTTATTGCTTACGCCTCCTGAACATATTTGTATCCAACGCCCCAGACCGTTCTAATGTATCGGGGCTCTTTAGGATTCGGCTCCACCTTTCGACGCAAATTGACAATATGAACGTCAATCGCCCGATCAGTGACAAAGGAATCAAACCCGCGGATTGCATTGATCAGGTCTTCGCGGCTGAATACTTTCCCCGGCTGTGCGAGAAATAGCTTCATTAGTTCAAATTCAGAGAATGTAGTTTCCACCAATACACCCCGTACAAGCAGCAGCCGCCGCTCAGTGTCGAGTCGGATTGGCGCTTCTTCTGCAGCAGTCTTCTGATCGGTAAACGGCATTTCAGACAACGTATTGCTTGCAGAGGTGCCCACTAGCTTGGAACGACGGATAAGGGCTTCTATCCGTGCACTGAGCTCATGCATGCTGAATGGCTTGCATAAATAATCATCTGCCCCTGCCCGCAACGCTTGTACACGTTCAGACACTTCCGTCTTCATGGATACGACCATAACCGGTACACATGAATGCTGCCGTATTATCCGGCATAATTCCGTTCCATCCCAATCTGGGAGCATGAGATCAAGCAGTACCAGATCCGGATCGAAGCTCTCCAGCTGCCTCAATCCCGCTTCACCATTCCCCGCTTGCTTCACCGCGTAGCCTTCTTCCGACAAATACAGTGTCAGCATGTCGCTCATCATGACATCATCTTCAATGACAAGCACCTTATTCATGGATTTCACCTCGGGGGACTGAAGAATGCGTTAGAATGCCTTTACTACAAATATACAATAGTGAAGATGACCCAACAATAGATTTGTTAGAAAAATGTTAGGACAAACTGTCGAAAACATCATTTCCTAATTTTTTTAGCAGCGGGTTCAGTTCTTCACCAATTGTCCGAACTGCTGCCTGGATCTCCGCTTCGCTGACGGTGCCCTCCGGCAGCTTGAGCAGACTTTCCAGCCGGTCCGCTTTCTCGGTTAACCCCGCGGCCGACAAGTTGCCCGCTACCCCCTTCAATGTATGCGCCATTCTTCTGGCTTGAGCGTGGCTTCCGGCCGCCAGCATCGCCAGCAGCCGTTCCTCAAAACCACAATAATCACGGACGAACAGCTCCAGCATATGGCGCAATATATGCCGCTTCCCGTTTACACGCTCCAACGCCTCCGCCACATTCAGCCCTGCGATAACAGGCAGCGCCGGCACCACTTTAACAGCTTCCGTCCCGGCTGGCTCAAGCCTTGATTCTCCGCCGCGGCGAATCCATTTGTCAATCACCTGATGCATCTTTTCCGCATCGATCGGCTTCGTCAACACATCATTCATCCCAAGCTGAATATACCGCTCGTGATCCTGCCGGATCACATTTGCTGTCAAGGCAATGATCGGCAAGCGGTCGAACCGCGGCTCTGAACGAATAATTCGCGCCACTTCATCGCCATCCATGTCCGGCATATGAATGTCCATCAGGATCAAATCCCAATTCCCTTCATCCAGCAGCCGCAGCGTATCCTCGCCCGTTTCGGCAACCTCGACGACAAAGCCCCATTCCCGCAACAGCTCGACCGCCACCAGCTGATTGATGGCATTGTCTTCAGTCAGCAAAATCGTTCCTTTGGACGGGCATTTTTGCTCTAATGCAGCTGCGCTTTCCACAGCGCCTGCCAGCCGCTCTGAAGGACGTCTGCTGAGCACGACAGACAATGCCTGTCTTAAGGCCAGCTTCCCTACCGGCTTCACCAAAATTGCTTCCGGCCGGTCATCTTGCGGTAGCTTGAGCAGTTCTTCCCGGCCAAAAGCAGTCGTCAGCGCGATGGTCATCACACCGCAGCGTCTGGTCACCTCACGAAAGGACTGCCAGGTCTCGCTGCCGTACATATCAGGCATTTCAAAGTCGAGCAGAACGACATCCGGCAATCCCCCGATACCGGCCCGCACCAGCCGTTCTTGCGCGGAGCGCCATGACGAGAAGAGGATGGGCAGCAGCCCCATATCCTCCAAATACGAGTTCCAATGCAGCTGCGAGAGCGGGTAATCCTCCACTACCCAGGCCGCGTAGTTTCCCGTCTGCAGCAGGTGCGGGCTTCCCTTGGGCATTGCTCCTGCGATGGCAAACCTCAGTGTAAAATAGAAGCGGCTGCCTGCCCCTTGCTTGCTTTCCACGCCAATCGCGCCGCCCATCATTTCGACCAAGCTTTTGGCAATAACAAGACCGAGTCCGGTTCCGCCGTATTTGCGGCTTGTCGCGCTTCCAGCCTGCGTGAAAGGTTCGAACAGCTTGGCCAGCTGCTCATCTGAAATTCCGATGCCCGTATCCTCAACCTCAAAGCAAATGGCTGCATATTCTGCCTGCTTCTCTACAAGCGACAGCCGCAGACGCACATGCCCATGGCTTGTAAACTTGATCGCATTGACGCAAAGATTCAACAGCACCTGCTCAAGCCGCAGCGCATCGCCGATCAAGCCGCCTGGGAGCTCATCCGGTATTTCAATCAGAAACTCGAATTGCTCCTTGCCGCCCACAAACATACTTAGCAGATCCGCGAGCTTTTGAATCAGCTGCTCGGGCTTGAATGTAACCTCGCTCAGCTCAATCTTGCCGGCTTCCGCTTTGGCGAAATCGAGAATGTCATTGATAATATGCAGCAAGGCGTCCGATGAAGCATGCATTTTGTCCAAGTAGTCCCGCTGCAGCTCCGATAGCGAGGTTTTTTGCAGCAAACGAATCAGTCCGATAATACCGGCAAGCGGCGTGCGAATTTCATGGCTCATGCGGGCAAGAAAATCGCTGGTTGCCTGACTGGCCTCCTCGGCTTCCCGCGTGGCGGCTTCCAGTTCACTCTGGACGCGCTTCTGCTCGGTTATGTCACGAGCGATACAGGAGATAAACATTTCCCCCGAACCTTCATCCCGGTGAGCAACCAAAATTTTGGACACGTGCACGCCGCGGCCGTCCTTCGTATACAGACAAGTTTCGCTTTCCATAAATCCGTGCAATGAGACCTCGCCTATATTCTCAAGCAGGGCAGCCATCAAGCGGGTTTGTTCAATTGCGGCAATATGGGGCTCTACACGGGTCAGCCCCAGCAGCTCATGTCCGGCTGTATTCATGTAGAGCAACCGCCCGCGATCGTCGAAGATCGCAATTAAATCTTTGGCCGCTTCCAGAACTCTCAGCTGCTGATTTTGCGCCTTCTCCGCTTCCTTCAGACCTGTAATGTCTCTTGCAATCCCTACCAGCCCAATATAGTGCCCGTCCCGATTGCGTATTCCGTTCGAGCTCAGGACAACAGGAAAGGCTGTCCCGTCCTTGCGGACAAACTTCCACTCCCGCTCATAGGATACCCCGTGCTCCTCCTGCAGCTTCGTTAGCAGGTCCAGCCCCGGTGAAATCCCCCTCCCTAATCTCGCGCTCAATTCCGATGCTTCCTGCTGCAGGTCCGCTTCATCGATAAAAGTGAGCGCTGTAGCAGTGCCAAGCACCTCCTCGGCGCGGTACCCCAGCATTTTTTCCGCAGCCTTGCTGAAGTATGTGACCCGATATTGATCATCCAGCATAATAAAGGCGTATTCATTCTGGTTAATAATCGCTTCCATCCGTTCAAAGCTTTCGCGCAAGCGCGCGCTCATCGTATTAACAGAATAAGACAGCTGCGCCAGCTCATCCTGCCCCGCCTCCGGAACAGGCTCCACGTCGAAGCGCCCTGCCGATGCCGCCTCTGTTACATACAGCACTCGTTTGACCCGCTTCAACAGCTGGTTGGTTAAGAGAAGCAAAAATAAAGTGATGACCGCCTCCGCCAAAGCGATCGTTAAAATCGTGCGCCCCAGCAAAGAGGCGAGCGGCGCCTCGAATTCGTTAAGCGGCACCTTCATCGCAATTTTCCACGGCGTCCCGTTGACAGCCGCAAAAAAGACCATGGCCCGCTCGCCCTGTGACTGGAGCTTTACATAGCCCTCATCCCGCTCAAGCAGATAGGGAGCTGCCTCGGCATAAGGCAGATCCTTGGCAAACAAGGTGCGCTCCATCGCAATTTGCGGATCCGGATAATCTACGATCATCCCTTGCTGATTAAACAGCATGACATGGTCGTCTTTCGTTGCCGGGAAGTCCAGAAACTTTTGCGATAATCCTTCCATACGCAGCGCGGCATTGACGATCCCGACAATTTGCCGGTCCGCGGCGTATACCGGGACTTGTATGACAAATAAATATTTTCCGTCGCGCAGGAATGGGTTCGATACAGTGGATTGGCCCGCCATTGCCTTGCCGAACCATGGCTCATTGCGCAGCTGGATCCGTCTGCCGTCACTCAGCTGCAAAATGCCGTCTTCCCCGACAAAGCCGATCGAGACAAAGTCCGGCTGGGTCTGCAAAACTTCCTCGCGAAAATAATTGTTCCGTTCCTCCGCGGATCCCGAGCGCACACGGCTCGTTCGGCTCATGACCTCCACCTCGGCAAGTCGCGTCGCAATCCAGGAAGATAAGCTTGAAGCATAGATATGTACTTTGGCGCATGCTTGCTCGTGCAATCCTTCCATAACCGTACTCTTGGCAGCTGTATAGTTACCAATCCCGACAATCGTAAGCGGGATGGCTGTAATCAAGAATACGAGCACGATAATTTTTGTCCGAAGCGATCGATTATTCATGCCCTCATCCTCCCGGCATCAGACTGCAACCCTTTCTATTATACGATGCCGGAAGAAAGGCTTCATAGGTCGTCAGTTGCACATGAACGGAAAAATTACGGCTTCATAACACGTTGAATGTAGTAATGTTTGGCACAATACCCTTTGCAGATCGCAGGTTTCGTACAGTTAACCCACTTGCACACTGTAGGAGGACCCGGCTGGCGCACTTTCGTAACAAGAGGGTCTCCATGCCGTAACCAGCGCTGATGATGCATCGAGCAGTACTGTCTTGCTTTCACGGGCCGTCCACAATTTTCCACGATGCAAATTTTCAATTAAATCCCCCTCAGCCCCAATAAAGTGTCCAGAATATTATGGGTCATAGCAAGCTTTCACAAAACTCGCAAAAAACCTGATTTTTCTCACACTTCCCGTTGTTAGGAGACAAATTCGCATTTTTTGTGCGCCGGATGCAGCCGAGTTTAAAAATTTAACCAGTTGAATTTACTGTCTCGAGATGATTATACTTTGTCTATCTACAGCTAGAGCAGACAGAAGAGGTGAAGAGCAGATTGACCGCATTCGAGACGATCTTTCAAACCTTTAACGAACCGATGGCTATTATTGCAGGGGAGGGGATGCAAGCAAAGATTGCGAAAGCCAATGAAGCTTTTCTGACGCTTTCCGGTTTTACAGAAGCCGAACTGGGCAAGCTGCCCTTATCCAGCTTGATGATCAGCACCGACGGTTCTCCCTATGGCAGCAACTCCAGCCCCCATTATCTCCTGCATGCCAAAAAAAACCATTCTATTCGCATTAAACTAACGCGTCGCATCATCGAATACAATAATCAGCCAGCAGTATTGTTCATTGCCCAGGATATTAGCGGGGCGCTATGGATCCATTCCATTATTGAAGCCGGAAAGGCTCTAATATGGGGATTCGTCGCCAAAGATCTCCTCATTGAACGCGCCGTGTTTACCGCCCCGATCTCTACCCTTGATCCGGACATAGCAATTAGACAGCATATTATTTCCCTAATTCATGAAGATGATCAAGAGCGCCTGATGAATGAGATCATCCAAGCCGCTAGCAACAAGCGTGCAGCACAAATAAAATTACGCTCCAAGCGGGTTGCCTCCATGGTCGATTTACAGCTCACCGTTGTGTTCTCGCCCTTCTATAATGGAGATGGCAGCCTTAAACAGTTCGGCTTTGTCGTTACTGGCCTTCAGCCCTATAATGAGCCTTCTGACCCCTCGACCAAGCTTAAAATCGCGATGGCTCGCCACAATATCTCCACGCAGCAATTAGCAGAACTAACGGGTATTTCGATGCAGACCATCTCCAAGCTGCGCAATGGGAAGATTATTAAACCGATGCGTCTGACCGCCGAGCTGATTGCCAGCGAGCTGCATTTGAAGCCGGAAGATATTTGGGGCTGACATACAGGGACAAACAGCGAAAAGGAGATATCCATGCGCCTTCCAGCCGCGTGGACATCTCCTTTTTTCTCTTTATCTTTTGCCGACCGACAAGCTTCCGGAGCCTGTATCGACAGACACTTTAATTTCGCCATTGCCGAATTTAAGTTCTCCGCCTTTGCGCCCGGTTTTGCTAAAACCATTGTCCCAATCAGAAGATAGGTCACCTGAGCCGGTATCGAACTCAATCGCAGCTGATTGCGGTTCTTCGTCTGTCTCGATAGAAACATCGCCGCTGCCTGTTTTTAAGTTTAGCGGATGCAGCAACCGCTCCATTCCGATATCGATGCCGCCGCTGCTCGTTCCAACCGTCATCGGGCCATCGACATCGTTAAGCTGCACTTCGCCGCTGCCGGTAGTAACAGTTCCTTTATTAATTTTCGCCTGATCGAGACGAATATTTCCTGAACTTGTCTTTAGCACCACTTCTTCGCCTTCCAGCTCATGAACAGTAATATTGCCTGAGCCAGTTGCAAGTTCTGCAGTGCCTTTAATTTGCTCTGCGGTCACATTGCCCGAACTGATATCGATATTCAGCTTTTCCCCGCTCCAGCCGCTGATCTTCGCATTGCCGCTCCCGGCATCTAACGCCAATTCCTCATACTGCTGCTCAGGCAGCTCAACCTTCAGCTCCACATCCAAAATATTGATGCCGATACTAAATCCGGTATCTTGCCGCGATTTGATCGTCAGCACATCGCCTGTTGTCTCAACCTCTAACTTGATGCGGTCAATAAACTTCCCGCTTGCTTTCCCTTTCAATTCCGCTTTAATCTGGTCGCCGTCGCCCCGCACAACAGTTACGTCCGTACTTCCCGTCTCCAGCCGGACCTTCTTGATCCCGGCAGCCGGGACGCTCTCCTCCTTCAATACGTCAACGGTCTTGAGCGAAAAGCCGTCTTGACCCAATGTCACTCCCGCACCGATCAATCCGATTACAATTAAAATTGCTGCAACAATCAGCCAGTTTCTCATGATTTTCTCCCTTTCATAACTCTTGTGTTAAAACGTAAATATCTCAGTGTCAGCTTGAATACGCCCTGCGTCAGCTTATAGGTTCCTGCCCCGAAAAGTATAGCGAAGCCAAGAATACCGATCGAAAGAAAAGAAGCTTGCATCAGCGTCAAGTTTTCACCGAAAACACCTTCAAACATGACCGCGAGGGGAGCGAGAGCCAGTGCTAGCGTGGCTCCCCACAAGCCTATAAGCACACCCAATAGACCAACATAAGGCCCGAGGACAAAGATTAAATTAAAAAATCCCATCCCTACAGTGGCCATCACCGCTCTAGAAATGCTGACAACGCCGCCGCTCTTTTCCGCTTCAACTACACGGTAGTCAAGCAGCAGCTCCTTGGCAATCACGCGCGGGTCGCCCAACTCAGCGGCTGCCTCCTCCGCAGTGCCGCCATGCTCAGCCGTCATCCGAAAATGCTCTTCATAATCCAACATCATATCCCGTCGCTGCTGCTCCGGGACCGGAGCGAGCAAATCCCATAGCTGCCCTAAATATTGCTCCTTTGTCATCTCTCCACACCTTCTTTAACCAGTTCATCAACTGCATGAGAAAATATACGCCACTCACTGATAAGCTCCATCAAATGCGAGTGGCCTTGCGGCGTCAGTTTGTAATACTTCCGCGGCGGACCTTCAGAGGACTCCTGCAAGTAAGTCGAAAAATAGCCTTCTTGCGTCAGTCTGCTCAAAATCGGGTATACGCTGCCGACGGCCACCTCAAATTTGTTTGAAATGGCTACCGCCAATTCATAGCCGTAACGGTCATGCCAGGCCGTAAGCGCCAATACGCAAAGCTCTAGCACACCTTTCTTAAACTGGACATTCACTGGCAAGCCCCCTATCTCTTATTGCACAGTATTCATCATTATAGAATAGTTGGGCAAAAAAATAATTCCTTTCAGCTATATTATATCGTCTGCTATTCAATAATGCAATATAGTTAAATGTGCAATCTCTCGCTTCTGTCCCGCGCTGCCCTTATGGTATGCTACAATCATGAGCATAATGTATTATAAACGCAGGAGGACAATTAACTTATGGGCAAATTTACTGTACAGCAGCATGAAGATACATATCCGCTATTTACTTTAACTGAAGAAGCCACCGATTCCGCCGTTACGATTTGTCCGGAACGCGGCGCTATTGCGATCAGGTGCCGGCTGAATGGGCAAGAGCTGTTTTATTTCGATCGCGACACATTTATCAAACCGGACGAAAATATCCGCGGCGGCAATCCTATCCTGTTTCCCATTTGCGGACAATTAACCGATGGCCGCTATGAATGGGAAGGCGTCACCTACAAGATGCGCAATCATGGCGTTGTGCGCAACCGGCCATGGGAGGTCGTTTCCGCCTCCGAAACCGATGCCGCTGAACTAACCGTTCGTTTTCGCAGCAATGAAGATACGCGGCAGGAATTTCCTTTCGATTTCGAGCTGTTGTTCACCTATTCTCTGCGCAATGGAGAGCTGCATCTGCAGCAAACCTATCGCAATCTTTCGGCAAGCGGCATGCCGATGTACGCAGGATTCCATCCTTACTTCAGCACGAGCTCCAAAAAAATCGTCTACGGGACCGACGCCACCCGCTATCGGGATTACAATGATCATACGATCAAAGAAATTAACGGCCCCATTGATTTGAATGGCGTCAAAGAATCGTATATTTTGCTCGATGCAACCAGACCGGATGTCACGATACCGGGTCCGGACGGGCAAGGAACGATTCGCATCACTTACAGCGAACAATTTAAATATATTGTCCTGTGGCAGCTGGACGAGCGCCCGTTCATCTGCGTCGAGCCCTGGATGGCACTGCCTTATGAGCTAAACCGCAAGGAAGAACTGCCTCTTTTGGAAGCCGGCCAGACGATGGAAGCTCAGTTCAGTATCGGGTATACAGCAGTCGAGCAGGATAGAGTCAACGATAATTAAAGCTGATCGTAATGACGCCGTCGCTGCCGAATGAATAAACAAATTTATCTACATGGGAATAGCCGAAAATGAACTCGCGCAGCCCCGTTATGTCCGCATTGTCCGAGTACGTCCTTTTTAAGGTCACAAGCTTCAATCTTGTCTCGATCGCTTCCGACAGACGGGCTTCAAATTCCGCTTTGCTGCGCACTACCAGGCCGTTCACGTTATAGTAATTATGCTTGGTTGCGCTGGCTTGCGGCAAATCGTCCTCCCAGCTATGATCCTTGCGCAGCTGACTGTCTGAAACATTGAAATAGCCGTAATCGATGCGGCCCGCAACATCAGGCGCCGGATCGTCCCATGTGACATCCAGATTATAGTATTCACCGTCAAGCTTCACCTTGTTCCAGGCATGCAGCTCTCCCTTGGCAAGCCCGGTAACGACATGAGCTTCAATGCCCGCCATATTAAGCAGCAGCTTGGCAGCATTGGCATAACCTTGGCAAACAGCGATACCCTTCAGCAATGCGCCATAAATTTCATAGGAAGCTTCAGGAACAGTATTATTGCTATAGTTGTCGTAATCATAAGCAATGTTCAGCACCAGATAATCATGAATCGCCAATTCCTTCTCATAATCACTCATTCCCGGCTTAATAAGCCGGCTGATGATTTCTTGAGCCTTGGCATACACTTGCTTGGTGCGTTCGTTCTTAATGACAAATGAACGCCCCTGTTCTACTGCCCGCAGCAGCTCTGCCTCATTATTTACAACGGATGCGCCAAACTGCTGATATACCCGGTTCAGCATGACGGCGGCTTCTTCAACCGTCGTCGTCTGCTGCGGCATAAACCATGTGCGGTCCTCCTGCCTGCTCCCTGTTATAATATTGCTGGCCGCCAGTATCCCTACAGCCTCTTCCGACCAGGAGGCAATTTTTTGGCCGTCGGCAAATTGCGGTATGCCGCTCGTCTGCAGCCGGTCGTTCAGCTGTGCTTTCAGCAATGTATTATATAGCAGGACGGCAATTTGCTCGCGTGTAATCCATGCGTCAGGCGAAAAGGTAGTACGGCTCGTTCCGCTGACGATGCCCAGCTCATAGGCCTGCACAACATAGTAGCTGCGCGTATCGCTAAACGGATTTTTTTTCGGCTCCGGCAAGGCTTGTCCAGTCAGCCGCTCGTACAGCAATACGGCCATCTCAGCATATTGCACCCGCGTTATTTTGGTGCGGTATTTCCCGTCCACCCAGGAAGGGACAAGACGTGCTTCCAGCGCCTCCTTAATCTCGTTCAAAGCCCATTTGCTTGGGGCAGAACTGCTGGCCGCAGCGGCGTTTAAATTTACAGGCGCTGTTGTCAGCATAAAAGATGCAGCCACAAGCATGCCTGCAAGATAACGTTTACTATTCATCTCAACCGTGATCCTCCTGCACATAGAGGGAACCCAACTGCAATTTCCACCCTCCATAAGCGATTAGCAAATTTTTAAGAAAGACAGCTTCTGCTAAATTATAGCATATTTCCTCCCCAAAATTTACCTGAGGAAAAATCTCTTAATCGAGCCAGCCGTTTTTCCTGGCAATGCCGATCGCTTCAATGCGCGTCTTCGCCTCCAGCTTCTGGATCGCTTCAGACAAATAATTGCGGACAGTGCCTGCAGTAAGATGCAGCTGGCTTGCGATATCGCCTGCAGGCAATCCTTCTGCTGCCAGCTTCAATACCTCCCGTTCACGGTCGGTCAACGGATTTTCCGCTTCCCAGAAGCTCAAAGCGAGCTCAGGGCTAACCGCTCTCCCGCCGGCATACACCTGACGCAAGGCGGCGGCCAGTTCGCTTACCGGAGAATCCTTCAGCAGAAACCCTTTCGCGCCCGCCCGCATGGCCCTTTGAAAATAACCGGAACGCGAGAATGTCGTCAAAATAACAACCTTGCACGCCGATTTTCCCGCCTGCAGACGCTCTGCGACATCGAGCCCGCTAAGATGCGGCATCTCGATATCCAAAAGACAAATATCAGGGGCGAGCTCCTTGATCAGTTCGATGGCCCGCTCTCCATTTTCCGCCTCTCCAATAACTTCGATATCCTGTTCCAAATCAAGCAAAGCACTCAGCGCGCCTCGCAGCATTGCCTGATCCTCCGCGATTACAATTTTCATGCTGTTTGTTATCTCCCCTCATCCGTTACAATCCCTTTAGCTATGCGCGGCACTGTAAATACAAGACGAGTACCTCCCGCTTCTTGCGATTCATAGCGCATCGAGCCCTCCACCAGCTTCAGGCGTTTACTGATCCCTGCAAGACCAGTGCCGTTTCCTGTGTCTTCCGATGTGCCGATACCGTTATCTTCTACAATGAGCTTTAGTTCTCCCGGGCTATCGGCACGCTCAACGATGCATGTAGTCGCCCGGCTATGCTTGACGACATTGGTGACCGCCTCTCGGAGGCACATGCCGACAATATTATCAATTACCGGAGAGGGTGCGGCAGTCTCCAATGGCCCTTTTAACTCCAGCACGATGCCGGCCGCTGACAAGATTTTTTTGGCCTGAATGACTTCCTCCTGGATCGTGACCAAGTTCATTCCCGATACCAGCTCGCGCACTTGGCTTAACGCAGCCCGAGAAGCAGTCTGAACGTCCCGCACTTCCTTGACGGCCCGCTCCGGGTTGAGCGGTATGAGCCGTTCGGTAAGCTCGCTTTTTAAAGTGATTAGCGACAGCGTATGCCCCAGCGTATCATGCAAATCTCGCGAAATCCGCTGGCGCTCCTCAACCTTGGACAGGCGGGCAATCTCCTCATTGGCGAGCGTCAGCTTGGCACGCAGCTCCTTGGAGCGTATCCCTGCTCTCATCGCAAGCGGCATTGCAAGCATGACGAGAAGGGCAGGCAATAGCTGCAATAGCTGAGCCTGGTCCAGATAAATCTGATTATATAAAATAACGGAAACGAACAGCAGCAGCATCGCACCGAGCGCAAGTGCCATTTTCCTTACGGATGGCAGCGTTCCAATGACCGGCGAAGGATAGAAGGCCATGTACAAAAAATTGCCGTGGTAACGAACGCTAAAAAAGGAAACCAGCACAAGCTGCACCAAGATGAGCACAAACCGAAATTTGCGGCTTGCAAAGCTGACGATATAAGCTGCAACGAATAGCACAAGAATGAAAAAATCCAATACCATTCCTGCAATCGGCTGCTCCAGTATGGAGGAAATCGGGAAAATCAAATACAAGAGCCAAATAACGGCAAATATTATGGGCGGCCTTTCGCGCTGCTGTCCTTGCTTTACTCCCATGAAAACATTACACCGCTTCCTGCTTTCGCATAATATATGTCGATATTACCATAAAGATCAGGACATACACAGCAAGAACGGCAACATTGCCCCACTCTACGCCACTGTTGCCGACAATGCTCCACGCCCCTTGACCCAAACGGTACGTCGGCAATATGCGGGCAATCGTCTGCATGATGTCAGGCATCGTTGAGATCGGCATCCACAGGCCGCCGGCAATGGACAGCCCCATAAATGTCAAATTCCCGATAACCTGAACCACATCGACATTGCGCATCGTTCCGAGCAAAGCGCCCAAAGCCATAAAAGAAAAGGAACCCAGCCAAATCCACAAGCCGCACCCGATCCATTGCGCAGCCGAAATGCGAACCCCTTCAACCATAGCCCCGAGCGCAAACATAAAAAGAATGATAAATAAGTTCAGCAAGCCTTGCCCGGCAATTTTAGCCGCAATTTGCGCCCAGCCGGGAAGCGGCGTGATGCGCATCATTTTCGTCCAGCCGTGGGAGCGTTCGCGGGAAAATCTGACTGCCAGCGAGGTCACGCTGGCCCCGATAACGCCATACGCCGTCATCGACATCAAGTAATAGGCTCTCCATTCCACCCCGCCTACCTGTGTGTTCCCTCCTATTGTATTCGTAAAAATGAAGTAAAACATAGCGGGCATAATGATCGTAAATATGACAAATCTTCTGTTCCGTATCGTACGCAAAATTTCCGCCTTCAACTGCGCCGCTGTAGCTCTCATCACTTGGTTCATCTCTTTATCCCTCCAAAATTATTGCTGAATGAGCGTTTGGAACGCTTCTTCCAGGCCGCCCGCGGCAATTTCAATCTCTTTCATTTGGATACGCTGCTGAATAAGCTCGCAGATTAAACGGTCTGTATCGGAACTAAACAGCTTAATGCGCTGGCCGTTCCATTCGATCCGGGATATTCCAGTCATTCCCTGCAGCTGCTTTTCCAAAGCATCCTTATCGCCGTGGGGCGTAAAGGAGATTTGCCGTCCGGTCGCCTTGGCCTTAATCTCGTTTGGCGTACCGTCTGCAATTAGCCGGCCCCGGTCAATTACGATAATCCGATCCGCAACGCTATCCGCTTCTTCCAAGTAATGCGTCGTTAAAATAATCGTCCGGCCTTTGGCTGCCATGTCCCTTACTGCAGTCCAAAACAGATGACGGCTTGTGACATCCATCCCAACAGTAGGCTCATCTAGAAATAAAATCTCCGGATCACCCGCAAGCGCAATCGCAAAGCCCAGCCTCCGCTGCTGTCCGCCGGAGAGGGAAGTCGCTATTTTGTTTTTTTCCTCTGTCAAATTTGCCGCCTGCAACAAATAATCGAGCGGGAGCGGATTTTCATAATAGCTGCGAAACAGCTGCAGAATCTCGCCGACCTTCAGACTGTCGATTACGCTCACCTCTTGCAGCATCGCCCCGATGCGGTCACGCACACGCAGATCGCCAGGATGGCCGCCCAGCAGCTTTACTTCTCCCGCCGTTGGCTGCAGCAGACCGAGAATCATCGATATGGTCGTAGATTTCCCGGCGCCATTCGATCCGAGCAGCGCCACAACACTGCCCTTTTCTATCGAAAACGATAACTGATCAACCGCTTTATTTTTATTGAACACCTTGCTTACATTGGTTAACTTAATGACTTCCGCCACCTTGGCCACTCCTTTTATCTAACAATTATGATCTACTTCAATCATAGTGATTCGCTGTACCTCCGGGTACACATAAATAACATCTCATCGAGATGACGAATGTCATCTGTTTGACAACAAATGGGGTAAGAGCTATAATATATAATTGTTAGTTGTGTAACCCCTTATTTTCCTCTGAATTTGGTAAGGATACACCCTCCCATCCAACCACAGAATTTTCCTTTATTTTATTCGGCTGCTGAAGGAACACGGATTCATGCTGGCACGGCCAAGGAGCCGTAAGGACGATTGAGAGGTTAGGGCTTTCGTTGTTTTCGTGCATTATTTTCATTACAGTTAGGTAATGAACCAGGAAGACATAAGCGGTTACGCTATTTATAAAGATGCAGATTTGCGTCAAGAAGAAGCATCCGGCTTCTTCACGATAAAAATACGAGCTACGTACAGTCTGTAACTAAATCTGTATCGGCTTGTATTTCACACAAAAGACCCCCGTTTCATTATGAAACGGGGGTCGTCCAATATTAGCGCTCCTCCTCGGGCTCATCTGCCTTCGGCATCTGCTCCTCTATGCGCTCATCGCTTGCCGGTACAAGATCTTCAAAAGCGATGACGTTGCTCGTACCGCTAACTTTTTCATAAAAAAGCCGCTTTCTGCGCAGCACTTGAATTACAACATGGATGGCAAATGCAAGCATTAGGAGCCCCGCACACATCAGCATCATCGCGCCCACAAGCGGAATCCGGTCCAGCAGCTCTTGAGCGATCATGAGGGGTAAAAACAACCCCAAATAAAGAAGCGAATAACGGATAGCAAGCTCTTTGAAGGTTGCTCTTCCCTGCTCGCCCGCAACTCGAATGCGCACCACCTTTTTCCCAATCGTCTGGCCGCTTCTCGTTACATATGGGAAGAGAATAAAATACAGCAGCACTAATCCAAGAAAAGCGACAGACGTATCAAGACGCAGCACTACTGCGGCGATACTCAACAGGAACCAATCGATGGCCCATGCCAAACCGCGGCGAATATAGCTGACCCGCTTGGCAGCCAGATCGATATGCTTGTCCAATTGCGCCGCATTAGGCAGCATTCGCGTTATATAAGGCGTAATGATGTAGCCTGCCATTCCGCCGGAAGTATTGAGCAATAAATCATCCACATCAAAAACCCGGTAAGGGCAGTTATAGATGCCATATAGCCCCGACAGCTGCGTTAATTCAAAGAACAGCGAGCCGCAGAACGACAGTAGCAGTGTCACCTTCCATGAACGCCGAAAGTAATAACGCAGATAAACCCCAAACGGTATAAACAGCAGGAAGTTAAATGCCGCCTGCAAAAACCCTCTTTCCGTAATGACGCCCATATAGGTGCTTGGATTGTTCCACTGCAAGCTCGTTTCCTTCAAAAAGTCCGTCACGAATTGGAACGGAACCAACTGCATAAAACGAACATCGGCAGAAAGGCGGCTGCACGTATCCGTTGTCTCCGGCAATGGCAAAATAACAAGATAATATGCCGTCATCACATAAAGCAGCAGCGAATAAAGCACCAATGAGCGAAAAAGATTTACATAGCCATATTTCCGATAATGGAAGATTAAAAATGGCAGCCAGATGATCAATGCAGCGATCGGAAACGTGATGAATGCCCATTTGATCGGAAATAAATAAGAATACACGATTCTCCCTCCTTTTCACATAGTGTGGCTTCCCATGAATGATACATGCATGACTGCGCAGCGGCAAGGGGATACTACACAAAAACTGGAGGTGATCACAAATGCGGATTAAAATGCTCTTGCTTGTGGCGGCAGTCATCGCTTTATTAGCCCTTGCGGCTTGCGCCGGCAAGAAAACAGACACCACCCAACAACCGCCAGCTGCCGGTAATACCGGAGCACAAATAAATGCTGAAGCTATCTATAAACAAAATTGTATCGGATGCCATGCTGCCGATCTTTCCGGGGGAGTCGGGCCGAATTTGCAAAAGGTCGGCAGTCGTCTTACAGCTGAGCAAATTGGGGTGAAAATTACAGACGGCGGCAGCGGCATGCCTGCCTTCAAGCAGTCGCTGGACGCAGACCAAATCAACGCTTTAACGCAGTGGCTGGCTGACCACAAATAGCAGCAAATGGAGACGAGATGGCTCATCCGCCTTATCGTCTCCACCCTTTACATTTCAAATTTACGAGGCTTGGATGAACTCTCCATACTAATCCATATTAAGCCAGCGGCCATACAGCAAGCGCCAATCATTTGCCACGCTGTCACACGCTCATCAAACAGCAAGTAGCCGGCAGCGACAGCTGCAGCCGGCACGACATAGCGAAAGAAGTTCGCTCTTGCAGCGCCCACCTGAAACATTGATGCATTCCATAACACGAAGGCAATTACAGTACATACCAGCACATTAAAAGCAACCGCTGCATAGCTCCCCGCACTTAATGTCCCCCACGAAACTTTGCCCCAAGTTCCGAGCGTTAACGGGAACATAAACAATGCTCCGAACATAATTGTCCATGTACTTACCCGCAGGGCGGAATATTGCTTCATCAATGGCATGCTTGCCGCATTAAACAAGGCGCCGAGAATGCTTACGCCAAAGGCCAGCAAATTGCCCAGCATATGGTCGGACGATAAGTCAAAGCCTTCACTGCCTCCTGCAATAACGAGACTTACACCGGCAATTGCCGCCGCTCCGCCGGCGATAAGTCTTGAGGAAATAGCCTCCCGCATAAAGAGCGGCGTGAACAAGGCTGCAAAAATGGGCCATGGCGCTACATTTAATAGCGATGCATTAGCCAATGTTGTGTATTTGATGGAATACATTACAATAATCTCTAAAGCGGTAATGCCGATTAAACCGATCGCAGCCAGTTGGATGGCCGCTTTAAACGAAATACCGATCGTTCCCTCTTTAAGCTTGAGCAATACTAGGAAAAACGGGATCGCGAGACTGAACCGAAGAAAAGTAAACAATATGGGATCGAACGTTTCCATTGCTAATCGTGAGACGCCAAAATTGGAGCCCCAAATTGCTGCCGCTAAAATAAGCCCCGCGTAATTGAGCCATTGTTTGCTCATTTGTCTACATACCCCTGTCTGCTGCACATTGAATAATACAAACTGGCAACATCATATCACGAAATATCGCTCCATAGATATACAAAAAAATATTTCAATTTATTTGCTAGTAAACTGATTATGATGTGTAATTTTTATCGGATTTATATGCTATAATTTACCGCATAGAACGTACAGGGAGATGTCAGTGGATGGATATCTTACTCACCGATCAGGAAAACAACCCTTTCCAGCAATTTTTCGAGCATACCTCTGAATTAATGGTTATTGCCGATCTCAAGCACCGTGTGCTTAGAAGCAACTCTGCCTTTAACCGATTTCAGAATTGCTTAGGGGTAGTTACGCATGATTCAATAATCGCTCACCTCCATCCCGATGATTGGCCGCAATTTTCCGGTCAGTGGAACAATTTCATCCGGTATGATGCCAAGTCGGCCTTCACCCTCCGTTATTGTTCCTTAGACAATCAAGAATTCGCAGTACAATGGCGCGCGACCAAGCATCATATGAGGGCCTATCTTGTCGGAACCGTTCAAACAAACCAGAAAGAAACGCCTCAAGTAAGCGCAGCTGCTGCCCGGCATGAATGGACAACTGCGTCTGCATACGACCAACGCTCTTATCAGTTCCGCCTAAAGCCTGCTGTCCGCTTGGAATACAATCAGCACCAGACGTTTGAAGAAAGGCTGTTTGCATCCAATCAGCGGTTTTCAGTAGCTTTTCATAACGCACCTACGATCAACTTCATTATTACACTAAAGGATCATTGCATCGTCGAGGCTAACTGCCATTTTTTAGCCTTGCTGCCGGCAGAACAGCGCGATGCTTACCGCATTCCACTCGATGATCTCAATTTATGGCCAGACCCGCAGCATTTTTGCGATATCAAAAATATAGCCGCGCTTTCCGGCTCGGTGCAGAATCAGGAGATCCGCTTTTGCATGCCAAGCGGCAAGCTTGGTACCGGCCTGCTTTCCGGGGAGCTTGTGACGTTCGATACTGAGCCGTGCATGCTCTTTATTATGAACGATATTACGGAAGCCAAAGAGGCCAGCGAACAGATCGCTTTGCTGGACAAGTACCATCTGCTTGGTTCGATGGCGGCCAGCATCGCTCATGAAGTGCGCAACCCTTTAACTACGGTAAAAGGCTTTTTGCAATTGTTTCTGCGCAAAGAAGAATTGACGGAATATCAAAGCCGCTATAGCTTGATGATTAACGAGCTTGAGCGGGCCAATTCGATTATTACCGAATATCTGTCGCTCGCCAGCAATAAGTCCGTCGATAACCGGAACCATAATTTAAATGATATTATTGGCTATTTATGCCCGCTGCTGGAAGCCGATGCCCTTGAAAACGGAGTTAATCTGGAGGTGCAGCTGGGCACGATCCCGCCGATGCAGCTCAATGAAAAGGAAATCCGTCAATTGCTGCTCAATTTGTCGCGCAATGCAATTGAGGCAATGAGCGGCAAAGAAGGCAATCTGCTTTCAATTCAAACCTGTCAGGAGGACGATCAGATCATTTTGGTCGTTCGCGATCAAGGACCTGGAATCGACAGCAGGATTCTCGGCAATATTTTTACGCCCTTCTTCACGACAAAGGCGCAAGGCACCGGTCTCGGTCTAGCCGTATGCCTCAGCATCGCAGAACGCCACCATGCTACGATCAATGTCGATTCTGGCAGCGAAGGCACAGAGTTTCGCATTGCCTTCAACATCAATAAGAGCGCCTCCAATTATTGACGGATGCGCCCTTATGACGTAGCTAGAGCTGCGGTCCTAACGCTGCTCCAACAATTTTTTAATGGCAGACTCGAACTTCACAGGCCTCGTTGTTGGCGAATATCGCTTCACTGGCCGGCCGTTTCGGTCAATGAGAAATTTCGTGAAATTCCACTTGATCGTGGAGCCGAACAACCCTGTCGTTTCTCGCTTCAAATATGTAAACAATGGATCTGCCGCCGGCCCATTCACATCAATTTTTGCAAATAACGGAAAGCTGACCCCAAAATTAAGCGTGCAAGCCTGCTCCACATCTTGATTGCTGCCTGGCTCCTGATGGCGAAATTGATTGCAAGGAAACCCCAACACTGCCAGCCCCCGCTCGCTATATCGGTCGTGCAGCTGCTGCAGCTCTCGCAGCTGTGGGGCAAAGCCGCATTGCGTGGCTGTATTGACGATCAACAGCACCTTGCCGCGGTAATCCTCCATCCTCTTCTCTTCACCCTGAATCGTTCGCACAGAAAAGTTATAAATATCCATCGCGGGAAGCCTCCTAGCCTCAAGTTACCTTTCCTTCAAGATTACACATAATCAGCCTGCGGATCAATCTGATGAAAAGAAGTTACGAAGAAACGGCTGACGCTGTCCTTGGCGCGAGGCAAGTTTCTTCCCCTGAAATTTTATAGAATTTGCCGAGTGAAACTTATAAATTCTATAAAATCGAAAAAGCCCGCACCTTTGTAAAGGGCGGGCCTTCATTCCATCCGACATCTCATCATTAATCTCTCTCCACTAAGTTACGCTGCAAATAAGCTTCCAACGTATTGGTAATGTCAAACACAGTGTGTGCCAGATCATAATTCTCAAAAGCATGCTCACACGCTGACTGATAGGCCATCGCAGCTGCATAATGACTTAGATGATCTTGAATAAGTTCCTGGCTGAGCCCCTGTCTCTCTTCCCTTTCAGCTACCGTTGCCCGGTCAGCATAAATAAAGATCCGAATAACATGATGTCCGTACAGCTGCTTTAATATTTCCGCTCCTTCCGGATTAACAATTAAGTAAATACAGCCATCCTGCTGAAAGCTGTGCTCAATATCATCCCTGCGCAAGCCGTACCGGCAGTTGTGCAGCGCGACACTTTCGATAAATTCATCACGTCCTTCCATTTCCGCATACTGCTCCGCAGAAATAAAATGATAATCTTGACCGTCAATTTCTCCTGAACGAGGTTTACGGGTAGCATACGAGACTACCTTAGGTATGCCGAAGGTTGTACCGACACTATCCGCCACTGTCTTCCGACCGGAACCGTCAGGCCCAGTAAATACAAAAATTAACTCGCGATCTTGAAGTTCTCCCATCGATCAACCTCCTCCAAGCACTCCGGCTCTGGCTGCCGCCAATGCCAGCGAAATGCGAGAATTACCTCTATTATATTCAAATTGTCGCAATTTAGTCAATATTCTGATAATTTTTCCGCTTTAGCCGCTGCTCATTTTATCAACATCCCAAAAATTCAATATGTCATAAGACTCAAATTTTAATTCTTACTTTTTTGAGCGGTTTATGCCCTTTTTTTCATAATATTAACGCTTTCCGCAAAATAGGCAAATCGATCGATTCCTTATAGATACCTTTTCCTTTTTTATCCTCCAAAGCACGTGTCCTAAGACTCAAATCAGACAAGACTTCCAACCTCTTTTGACAATAGTCGTTCCGTCCGTTCACAAGCCGACAAAAATATGGTTATCTAGACAGTGGTGTGTCATTAATCAATATATAGGGGGAAGTTATGAAGCGACTGATGTACTACTCCGCAATTGTCACAATACTGTTTACCAGTATCAGTACAGCCATCGGGACAAAGGCCTCTGATGCGGCGGCTCAAACGGCTGCGGTGAAAACCTTTTCAGATGTAAAGAAAGGACATTGGGCCGAGAAAGATATTAACCGGATGGTTGAACGTGGTATTTTGAACGGATATCCCGATGGGACCTTTCGCCCTAGTGCGCCCGTCAAGGTTGATGAATTTATTAAAATGCTTATTCTCTCCTATACCGAGCTGCATCAAAACGGAGAACGCAGCTGGAATGTCCAGTTTATCAATTCACTAAGTGTAGAAAATCAGACGATTTTAAAGCAGGATTACCGTTATTTTGACTTTAAATCCAGCACGACCGGTTACTGGGCCAAGCCTTACATCGATGTAGCCAATGATTTGCATTTCCTGAGCAAAAACCGGTATAGCGATTTCCAAACAGATATGACGCGTGAAAATGTTGCTGAAGTGCTCTACTATACTTTGCTGGAAACGGAAATTTTGGAGGATTCTCAGTTCAGCAGCACGCTCGCCGCTTCCTACGGGGATCTGATGAGCGCTAGCGACCGCGAACAGAAATTTATCGCCGAGGCATTAGTAAAAGGAATTATGCAGGGCTATCCGAACGGTTATTTCGGAGTCGGCGATTATGTAACCCGCTCGGAGGCACTTGTTATTCTTAACCGTCTGACGGACAAATCGCAGCGGATCTCCATCCAACCGAAGGAAGACCAGCTGCAGCGCGCAGTCGCTATTCCGGGCGGCGGACAAAAGATTATCAGCTTCCCCGACAAACGGATGTGGGACGCTTACGATTCCTTGGCCAAAGCCGGAAAGCTGCGCGGCTCCAACCACGATCTGTTTGAGACCACGCTTCGTCTGTTCAAGGATCAAGATGAGCTGGAGCGCGTACAAGCTGCGCAGAAGGGCAATGGAAGCGCCACGGAAGAAGCCTCCATTTGGCTTGACCCGCATTACAACACTTATGGGATAACGATCCGTTTGCGCGAAGGTACGCTTGCCCGCAATCAGGAAGTCATTCAATCCTTTACGAACGATTTGTTCGGCCCGGACGCCCTTGCTTTCCGCAAATGGTTTGAAGCGGTCTGCACAGAAGTTGCTGCAGGCACGCCTGTCAGCTCAAAGAAAACGACGGTTGGCAACGACACCGTCAACATTTTGGTCGATAGCGACAATAAAACGATCATGTTCTCGATCGCCAAAAAGAAAAACGATTAAGCAAGAAGAAACGGCTGAGCCGTCCTTAGTGCGAGGCAAGTTTCTTCCCTTAGCAATATAAGAAAGCCATCTCGGCAGCCAAACGCTGCTTTCGAGATGGCTTTTTCATTTTTTTACGGCGGAGGTCGTACTGCATCCCCGCCTCAAGGCTAGCGCCGAAAACCGTCGCAAGGCCGTTTTGCCAGATCGCTTGCTCCGCTACAATAAAGACATAAGCAGCACAGCATAACTTCATAAACAATTTATTATAATAGATAGATATTTTTAAAAGGAGCGATCGACATGAACAAACTTTACCGTTCACGTACAGACCACAAATTATCAGGGCTTTGCGGCGGTCTCGCAAAATATTTCGGAATTGACGCTACATTAATCCGGCTCGCCCTGGTTATCGCCGCATTTTTCAGCGTAGGCAGCGTCGTCATCATCTACTTCCTGGCTGCCCTAATTGTGCCAAAAGAGCCTACCTTCTATGATATGCACCACGAAGGCCCTTACCATTACTAATTCAACAAACTTTACTTAGGAGATGATATCATGAGCGTTTTTGCACGAATGGTTAATTTGACGAAGGCTGCTGCCCACGAGTTATTGGAGAAGCTAGAAGATCCTGTAATGATGATGAATCAGTATGTTCGCAATATGCAGGATGAAATTGAGCAATTGCAAAATGAAAAGGTGAAGCAGGAAGCAACTGCACGCGGTCTGAAGACACAACTGGAAGAAAGCACGCGGCTTGCCAATATGTATGAGGAAAAAGCGCTCGAGGCATTGGCTAACAATCGTGAAGCCGAAGCCCGCGAAGCACTGAGCACAAAGCTTCACTACGCTGAAAAGTCGGTCAGCTACCAGGAATGGCATTCCGCCGCGGTGAGCCGTTCGGCAGAGCTTGCTCATCGCCTTGAAGAAGCGAAGGTAGAGCTGGAAGCATTGCAGAAGAAACGCACTGAATTAACCGCCCGCGTCAAGCAGGCGGCGGTACAATCGCGGCAGACAATGCCAAGCTTCAGCATGGGCGCCAATCTCGACGGCGGATCAGCAGCCCGCGGCTTCCAGCGCATTGAAGAAAAAATTATGCAGTGGGAAGCGCATCTCGAGCTGGCCGGCCAAGCTCCGTTCACGCCGCCATACGGCAGCGGCTACGGCGCACAAGCTGGAACTGCGGCAACAGCCGATCCGGCAAAATCGGCGCTGATTGATGAGCAGCTCGAACAGCTGCGCAAGAAGCTGCCTGCCGAATAAGTCCATAATGAAAAATCCGTCTCCCGAGTAGCGGCTGCTACTGTGAGACGGATTTTTTTGCTGCTAATGTGCCTCTCTCGCTTTCACATCGGCTAGCAGACAGGACAGATCCCGGCCATGGGAACGAATAACGTCATTGGCGCCTAGCCCTTTATAGACATGGCGCGGCTGAATGCTGTCCGTCACGATATAAATCGGCTTGTTCGTCCATCCCCGGCAAATTTGCAAATAACGGCAGCATAGCGTCAAGCTTTTTTCAAACAGGTACACACTATCGATCCGCATATCCGGCACCAGCCAGGTCTTCTCTTCATTCGTATTCACCATTACAATGCTCGCTACGCCAATTTCTTCCATTCGTTCATACTCTGAACGATTGTTCACAATGACAGAAAACGAAACACCTTGTCTTTTTAGCTGCTTAATAAACTTTTCCCCTGATGTATTCGGTGCCGATATCAGCAACGATTCATCATTTTCCATTCTTCACTCAACCTCTCCCAGTACGCTTACGAGGTTAGCTGACGGATTCGGACGCGAGAGTCGCCCTACCTGATCCTGAGCTGTTGCACTAGCGCATCCATCTCTGGCCAGGATTCACCCCCATGTGAAGCAGCCTGCATTACTAACTGCTTCTCACTTATCGGTTCCCCCGTTTCCCTTGCGGAAACTCAGCGTTGTCATTCTAATTCATTATCCGTATCGTACCGCCTAAAAGAGCAATTGTAAAGAGGCTTTTCTCACAATAAAAAAGGCTGCACAGGACATCATGCCCTGCGCAGCCACACTGTTCAATTATTTCGCTTGCACTGCCTTCAGCCAGGCATCCGCAATAAGCATATGGCCGGCCGGAGAAGGATGAACGCCATCTCCCGCCCAATATTCGGAAGCGGCACGAGTCGAAGCTTGCGCAAACAGGCCGTCCAGAGGAATGAGCATCGCGCCATACTCGCGCGCCAGCTCACGCACGACATTGATTTTCGGATCGAGGTCCTCGCGCCACTGCTTGCGATCTGCCGGATGCGGCAGGACGAACGGTTCTATCATAATGATGCGCGCATCCAGCTTTTCCTTCGTGCGCTCAATAATATCGCGGTAGCCCGCTTCATATTGCTCTACGCTCATCGGATTGTTGCTGTCATAGCGGCGCCATGTGTCGTTAATGCCGATATAAATCGATACCCATGTCGGCTTAAGATCGATGCAGTCCTCCTGCCAGCGCTGCTGCAGATCGGTTACCCGATTGCCGCTAATGCCGCGGTTATAAAACTTCACTTGCTTGTCCGGGTACATATATGAAAACCAAGAGGCGGCAAAAAAAGCGTAGCCGCTTCCCAGATTATCGCCATTTTCACGATTTCTCCCACAGTCTGTAATGCTGTCTCCTTGGAACAAAACGATATCATTGGTTTGTAAAAGCATCCTTTTTTTGCCCCTTCCCTCAACTCAGCAATTATTTTCCAGTTAAGAAGAAACGGCTGAGCCATCCTTGGCGCGAGGCAAGCTTCTTCCCCTGAAATTTTATAGAATTTATTTGGTGAAACTTGTAAACTCTATAAAGTCAAGTTTACCACGATACCAGGCAAAGGGAAACGCATTTTTTTACCACAGAAGAATTTATAAAATTTTGGCTGGTGTCGCCTAATCTAACGGATGCCACAGCCGCTATTTGCGAAAATTCGACCGATTTGAAATTGTAACGGAACTGTGAGCCCCTATTTGATGATGATGAGCCCGATTTCATAAGAAAACGTCGAATTAAGATCGCTCACTTCCGTCAGATTTCAAAAAGGAAGGTAATTGGCGAAATAAGGTCCGTGGCTTCCGTTAGATGAAATCGCTTTGCAGGCACCCTCCTTCAGAGCTTTTGCCCCCTGAACTCCGGTGTTAGAAGAAAAAAACTTGGCGATAGTACCAAGGACGCCTTCAGGCGTTTTTTTGCTGAATGAATAACGATGCAGTCTGCAAAAACGTCTCAATCACCCCCGCCAGCCGATCGGTCAGCTCTTCGCTCAAAATGAACCCGCCATTATCTGTGCGGGCTATTTGCGAATCTACAGCGAATACCCCTGTTGAAATATGTTTTGCGTAGAGCGCGGACAGCACCGGCTTCATCGCATAATCAATCGCCAGCAAATGCGCAATTGTGCCGCCGATGAAGAGCGGCAGCACCGCTTTGCCTTCCAGGCCCTTTTGCGGCAGCAAATCCAAAAACGCCTTCAGCACGCCTGTATATGAAGCTTTATAAACCGGACTGGCAATAACGACAGCGTCAGCCTCGGCAATGATCCGGTTTGCTTCTATAATAGCAGGGCTGTCCCAACGGGCAAACATGACATCCTCCGCAGGCAGATCCGTCACTCGCAGCTCGGTCACGTCCCAGCCGGCCCCGGCGATCGCTTTGCTTGCAAATTCAACAATACCATTCAAGCGCGAGCCTTCGGTCGGGCTTCCCGTTACAATAACGATATTCGGCATCTCTCTTTCACTCCGTCTCTATTTTAATAATGATGGCATAAAAACAGGAAAAGCCACCCGCCTCACTCCAAAAATAGAAGAAGGGGGAAGCTTTAGTTGAGTACAGTATAGCTTTCGAATCCCGACCTGTCAAATCGGCAATCGCTCTGTTTTTGGCCAAAAAATCGGGACCAAAACGCCGCTGGGCCGCTCTGGCTGGTTTTTACAATTTCTTAATCATATGAATATCTTCCGGTTCTTTCGCAAACAGCTCTTCATCTACTTCAGGTGTCAATTCCGCCCCAAAGCTGGAATAGAATTTGACAGCCGATTCCGTCTCTGTCGATGAAATATATAAATACTTCGCTCCTCTCACGACTGCTTCTTCACTTAGAGCTGTAATGATTCTCCGGCCGATTCCTTGCCGCCGGTATTCTCTTGTCACATACATCAGATCAACTTGTAATTGATCGTTGTTTTCCCCTCTGAACTGATGGGCAAGCACACCGAAGCCAACAAGCGTCTCTCCAGCGAATGCCCCTACAGCCATGCCGCCGCTGCGCAGCTCCTCTTCATATCGCGCAATAATTTCGCTATACTGCCCTTCTTCCCAGTTCGGGCATTCATGTCCGGCCTTGAACTCGTTAAGCTGACCATCCGCGCAAGTATAAATATATTCAATGATTTCTGAACGGTCGATCTCCCATATTTTGCTGGCATCCTCCAGCTTCATCGATTTAATGTCAATCATCGCTTCTCTTCCCTTCCATCCCATCTTCACTATAAGAGACGAATCCTCTGTTGAAAAGTTCCATCTTACTTCAAATGCAAGACTTATTCTTTCGGGGTCATCCCGTAACGCTTCTTAAATAGCAACGCATCCAATATATTCTTTGTTGATGCCAGCCAGCGATTGCCCCCTAGAGGGCTTCGGGCGGACAGTAAATAAAGGGCTAGCCCTTGTCATCACGTTCTTGCCAGTGACAGTCAGGCTAGCCTTTGTGTGTTTACAATTGAATTTCCTTGCCTTCAGCTGCCGAGCGGTAAATCGCATCTATCGCTTCGGAAGTAATGATCACGTCATCGATGTTTACGCGCTTTTTCACATTGCTTGCAGCCGATTCCAAAAAGTCGTCGATCTCATCGTAGAACATATTCGAGCTGCTGAACGATGGCGTCGTTTCCAGCAGGGAGCCTGCCTTAGAGGAATAAATTTTGAAGCCGCCGCCGTACTCCAGCTTAATTCCGGCTTTATCGCCGAGAAACTCGATAAACATCGCTTTCTCACCGATATTTTGCGCCCAGGCGCCGTTGAGACTAATTGTAGGTCCTGATGTACGCAGCATTCCAGTAACGAAATCCTCGACATCATAAGTTCCTTCATATCTCGGCGGTCCCGCCCACATATCGACATAGGTATAGTTTTTCATATCTTTGGCCAGCTCGCCGTGAATCGCTCCGGAGACGGTCTTCAGCTCCGTCTGACCAAGGCTGTAGAAGATCAGGTCAAGAAAATGGACGCCCCAGTCAATCAGCACGCCGCCGCCTGCCTTGGCTTTCGTCGTGAACGGCCCGCCAAGCCCGGGAATCGAGCGATGCGCCCTGAACGAGCAGTACACATGGTACACGCGCCCAAGCTCGCCGTCTGCGATCATCCGTTTAATGTGGTTAACAGCCGTATTGTAGCGGTTTACCAGGCCGATATTTAAAATCCGGTTGTTGCGGTCGGCAGCCGCCTTCATTTCACGCACTTGCTCGATGTTCAGCGCCGCAGGCTTTTCACAAATGACATGCTTGCCGGCATTCAAGCAAGCAATCGCGATCGGAGCATGCGTGTCATTCGGCGTACAGATCGATACAGCCTCGACTTCCTCATCCTCCAGAACCGTCCTGTAGTCAGCCACCGCATGCGGCACGCCGAATTTCTCCGCCATCTCCTCTGCACGCTTCAGCATCGGATCGACCAGATATTTAATTTCCGCCTTGTCATTATCATGATAATGCTGGATATGCTGTGTTTGAGCAATCATGCCACAGCCAATTACGGCTACTTTGATTTTCCGCATCCCGTATCCCTCCACAATAATTAAACGTTCCTATCCAGTATACCAAATGATCGCCCAGGCTTGGTTTATCAATTTCCGCCCGATGTTTACACGAAAAGAAGAGGTGATATCAACTTCTGCTGCTGCCGTTCTCTCCCAAATGGCGAACCATACTTAGACCAGCTGCAATCACCCTGCCTGCACCTAAAACTAGCAGCGCAATCGCAACGGCCAAAAGAAGATGACCTTCACCAGGCATAAAGCTCATCACAACTTTCCAAGGCGCTTGGGCCGCATAGGGAACACGCAGCAGAATGGCAGTGCCGGCGCCGATATGAATAATAATAAAAAGAAGGTCGCGGAGCATCTGCTTGCGGCCTGTGCCTGTGCTTCCTCTTGCCATCATTCTGTACAATCGGTACAGCGACCAGCAAATCCACAAGCAAACCGCGATGAGCACCCCATACATCACTTTGAGCATTACCGGCGCCAGAGGGTCGTCCAACTGCCCAGGATCGATCATAATGCCTTCATTTAAATAATAATACAGCTCAAAAGCCAAATCGCCATAGTGATTGCCCAGCAGCGTTGTCCCCAAGGCGTCGTTGGTATTCATTAAAAGGATAACGCCCCATCCCGATGCGGTCGAGAGATACAGGTCTGCATGAAAATTTTCCGTATCCCCGGTATGCGAAATCGTCGATTGCCCTGTAAACCAGCCCATGCCATAAGAGGTAACATCAATGCCTGTATGCATCGTCCGCATGCCTTGGGCAGACAACAGCTCACGCTCCTGATACTTCCCCTCATTGGTTTGAGCAATCGCATAATGCGCCATATCTTCCGCTGAGGCCATCAAATAGCCGGCAGACAGATTGGTGTGCAGATAGGCCGGATGCGTCTCCCGCAGCTTGCCAAATACCGGCTGATAGCCTGCAGCGAGCCCTGCGCCAACCGCCTGCGCATGGTCTGTAAAGCTGTTGTTCATCTGCAGCGGCAGCAAAATATTTTCCTGCACGTACTGCTCGTAGCTCTGCTTGGATACGACTTCAACGATTCGTCCCAGCAATAAATAGTTGGCATTCGAATAATGGAAGGCTGTTCCAGGATCGCTAACGGTTCGCCAGTGATGCTTCTCCAGCATCTCATCAAGCGATTCCCAGCCGGGCTGAAGAAAACTTCTCCCCTCCGCTGTAGAAAATCCGCTCGTCTGGTGCAGCAGCTGGCGCACTGTAATTGCCGCCTCAGAAAACCAGGGCAAATAATGCTGAACCGGATCATCTAACTGAATCTTACCCTGTTCGACTAATTGCATCATGGCCAGCGCCGTAAATGATTTGCTTAATGATCCGATAATAAAGGGCGTCTGCGGCGTCACCTTCCGGCCGCTCTTGTCAGCAACTCCATATCCCTTCAAATACACGATCCGGTCGCCCTTGATGATGCCCAGCGCCAGCCCTGGAATATTGTACTGCTGCATACTCTTTTCGACTGTTTCATCAATCATTTGTTCATCCAGCGCAGCTGCGGCTGCCGCCTGAGCGCCTGCAGTCTTTCCGCTCCCCAAGCAGCCAACAATGATACTTAATAGGACTAACCACTGAATGATGAACCGCTGTCTCCTCTTTTTCTTCAAAATACAACTGCACTCCTCACTCAAAAAGCTTTAAATAGGACAATACAATGGCAGTGACTTTATTCGGCGATATATCTATATTTGGCCCGATTACAGCAAAAGGTTCATTTCACAATCAAAAAAACGGAGCCTCCCTTGCAACGGGGATACTCCGCTTTCTTTCAGCCTATATGGCTCACAACGAAAATTGGAACTGCCGATACAGCAAAGATTGCCGTAAAAATTGTCGCCCATAGAATGGCATACCGTCCGCTTATCGTTTTCTTGCTAATGAAATAGAGCACCAGACAAAGAAACAACGCACTCCCAACAAAAAATACGATTTGCATACTGTACGCCCCCGTTCTAATTGGATACTGCTAATGTAACAGGGTTTGCTTAAGCGCCGAGTTGTCAAATACTTCTCTTAAGCGGAATATCAAGCTTCCGCAGAAGCCTCTGCTGAAGCTTTTTCCTCGCTTCCAGCCATAGGAAACCGAGTAATAAATTCTGTCTGGCGCTTATTGCTTGTCACGATAATTGTACCTTTGTGCATCTCAACAATCGTCTTCATTATCGCCAGCCCCAGGCCGCTGCCGCCCGTCTCCTTCGAACGCGATTTATCGACCCGGTGGAAGCGCTCGAACAATAACGGGATGTCGTCAGGCGGAATCATCGGTCCGTAATTGCGGAAAATAATAATGATCTCCTCGCCCTCCGATGTAATCTCGATGTCCAGTTTTTTTCCTTCCTTGGCATAGCGGATTGCATTCGTGAACAAATTTTCAAAGGCGCGCACCAGCTCATCGGGATCGGCATTCATATAGTAATGGTCTCTAGCCGAAACAATCGTATAGGCCATATCTGCCTGCTCCAACGACGGGACGAATTCATCGGCCAATTGGCGAATAAAGTCTACGACATCCATGCGTTCGAGCGTGAGCGGCAGCTCCCCTGACGTTACCCGCGTATACTCGAATAGATCATCAATCAGCTTTTTGAGGCTTAATGACTTGTTGTACACAATATTGGTGTAATGCCGGTACTCCACTTCATCGCGGCAACGGTCATTTTCCATATACTCAAGAAAGCCGATGATTGAGGTGAGCGGTGTTCGCAAATCGTGGGATACACCCGTAATGAGATCGTTTTTGGCTTTGACAGCCAGCCGTTCTTCGTCCAATGATTGCTTCAGCCGCGTAGCCATGCGGTTAATATTGTCCGCGACAACGCCAAGCTCGTCCGACGATTTAACCGGAATCCGGTACGTAAGCTTGCCGTCGGCAATTTCGCGCAATCCATACGTAATTTCCTCGAAGTAATTCATAATATTTCGGGATAACAGAAAAAAGAACAGCAAAAATAGAAACACGCCGGTAATGCTCATCACCGGGATCGAACCAATATTGGTTATCACCCAACGCAGCATCTTCGTTAAAAAAAAGGAGGAGGACGGATTCATGGAAATCAGCAGCGAGGCCGTATAATACCCTGCCAACAGCACGAATGCCAATGCCGCCAAGCTGGCCAGGAATGCCAGCAAAACTTTCCATAAGAAAGTGCGTGCAAGTCGTCTTTTCAAAATATAGGCCACGTCCTATCTGTCATTTGTCAATCTTGTAGCCAACCCCCCACACCGTTTTGATAAAGCGGGGATTGCGCGGATCAATCTCTATTTTTTCACGTATTTTACGGATATGGACCATTACTGTATTGTTCGATTCCATAAAATCGTCTTTCCATATTTTTTCGTATATTTGCTCCATGCTCATGACTATGCCTCGGTTGCGCGCAAGCAGCAGCAATATGGCAAATTCCCTGGGGGTCAGCTTCACCGGCTGCTCGCTGACTGTCACCTCATGGGTCGATACATTAATGACCAGATCGTCGATTTCGACAATTTCCTCATCATTATCCACCGGGGCTACATATTTGCGGTATCTGCGAAGCTGCGATTTAATCCGGGCAATCAGCTCAAGCGGGCTGAACGGCTTCGTTACATAATCATCCGCGCCGATGCTGAGGCCCATTATTTTATCTACTTCCTGCCCTTTAGCGGACAAAAATATAATCGGCATTTGCTTCTTTTCGCGAATTTTCATACAAGCCTCAATGCCATCCATTTTGGGCATCATTATATCCATCACAATCAGATCAACCGACTCTTTATTCAAGCAGGCCAGCGCCTCTTCTCCATTATTGGCAGTATGCAGCGTGTAACCTTCATTTTGCAAGTAAATGGTCATTAATTGAATAATTTCCGGCTCGTCGTCAACGAGCAAAATAGCTTCCCGGCTCATGCAACTGACTTCCTTTCTATATAAAAAAAGTGATATGAAATGACTGGAGCGTAAATTCACTGTAACTATAGCATAGCATTTGTTAGCATTGTTTTATACTGTGTTTGCATGAACTATTGCAGGAGCGCAGCAAAAACCCGCGCCGCCGAGCCGCTCGATGCCGTCAAATAATGATCGCGGTCCGTCTGATCCAGGCCAAGCCAGACTGCGGCGGTCTGATCCGCTGTGTAGCCGGCGAACCATAAATCGCGATTTGCTTTTTTCGGCACACCCTTGATGGCCGCTTGCGTCGTCCCCGTCTTGCCGGCAACCGCGCGCCCGTTAATCTTCGCCTGCTTCCCTGTCCCGCGTTCGACCACATCGCGCAGCATCGCTGTCATGGCCGCGGATGTCGCCTTCGTCATAACCTGCTTCCCCTGGGCTGCATACTTGTAAATCGTTCGTCCGCCAGCGTCTTTAATACTGCGGATCGCATGCGCCTCGTGCAGCTTGCCGCCTGCTGCGAATGCACTGTATGCCTGCGCCATAGCCAGGGGCGAGACTCCCTTATACATCCCGCCAAGCGCCAAAGAAAGATTGCGGTCCTCGTCTGCAAACGAAATGCCAAGTCCCCCGGCAAACTTCATCGCCGTCGGCAAACCGATCTGATCCAGCAGCCAGACTGCCGGAGCGTTAATCGATTGCCGCACCGCTTCAGACATCGTGACCGAACCGCGATAAACGCCGCTGCCGTTTTGCGGCTGATAGCCGTTATAGGCAGCAAGCTTATCCTGCAGGAAGGTGCCCGGGCGATACTTGCCCGATTCGAGCGCCGGCCCGTAGACGATAAGCGGTTTAAAGGCGGAACCAGGCTGCCTTGTTATTTGAAAAGCGCGGTTAAACTGCCCGGCTTTGTAATGGCGGCCGCCGACAAGCGCGGTAATTTCGCCGGAACGATGCTCAATGACAGCCGCCCCACCCTGCACCGCTCCTTTTTTATCCGCTGCCGGGAAGTTGTGGTTGTCAGCAAATACCGCTTCCGCATGCTGCTGCAGGTCCGGGTTCAGCCCGGTTTCAATTGTATATCCCCCTGTCATTAGCTCATCCTGAGAAAGGCCCGTGCGCTCCATCGCTTCCGAAAGCACATATGCGGTATAGGCTGCGAAGCGATCGCCGCCCTGTGTCCGCTTGACTTCTTTAGGCGGTACATAGTTGGCCGCCTCCGCCTCAAGCCGCTGCTGCTCTGTAATCAAGCCCTGCTCTTGCATAAGGGCAAGCACAACCTTGCGCCGCTCCTTGCTTTTTGCATAATCGTCCACCGGATTAAAGCGGTTGGGCGCCTTCGGGATGCCCGCCAAAGTCGCAATTTGCCAGAGCTGCAGCTGATGAAGATCATCAATGCCAAAATAGCGGCTTGCCGCCGCCTTAATTCCTACCTGCTGTCTTCCAAAATAAATATGGTTCAAATAATGAACGAGCACCTGCTCCTTGGACAGCTGCTTCTCTAGCGCGGTAGCGATAGCAATTTCCGTCATTTTGCGGTTCAGGCTTTTTTCATTCGATAAATACAGCGTCCGTGCCAATTGCTGTGTAATGGTGCTGCCGCCTTCATATAGGCCTCCGCCAAGCAAATTGTTGCGCAATGAACGGGCAATGCCGATCCAGTCCAGCCCGCCATGCGCATAAAAGCGCCTATCCTCCGTTGCAACAAATGCATCGAGCAGCAGCTTCGGCATTTCCGACAGCTTTGCCTCCTCGCGAAAGCCATGTTGCGGATCGACCAATACCGCTGCGAGCTGTCCATTGCGATCTACAATGATGCTGTTGCTGCCGGTATGCAGCGCGGCTCCTCCAGCTGATACAATATGCCTGCCAACCAGATTCAGCGCGACGATCAGCACAAGCGCTCCCAGCGCAGCGGCTGCAGCAAGGTCAAATAACCGGTAGTAAGCTGTTCTATTCACCTTCATTGGTGCTCATTCCGTTCCGAAATATAAGTATAACCGCCGCGCAGACTGTTGCTCAAATGCAGCAGCCTAACTCGCTTTCGCTTTCTTGCGGGAATATAGCGCCGCTCGAAAATCGGCTCCTCCCCCTCCGGCTCCCTCCCTGCTCCCCTGGTCTGCATTCTATTGGCTTGCTGCAGGAGCAGCTGTACAATATCCGCTTCAATCTTGCTGGAACGAAAATAAAAAAGCGCGGCAAACATCGTCCCGCCTATCAATAGTGCAAGCGGCAGCTTGCCGATATGATTAATAAACCAGCTGGCCAGCTGGGCAAAAGTCCCTTTGTGCTGGAGGCTGTTCGCATATACATAAGAGAAAAGCTTATACAGCACATACATGGCCATCCCGCTCAGGAGCGCGCTTGCGGCAAATGCGTACATAAATTTGAGCCGTATCTTTCTAAATATATCGGCCATCAGACATCCCCTCCTGAATACGAGTATAGAAAGAAGTTCTTAACGGCTATGCTGCTCATTTCTTAAGCTTTTCTTAATTGGATTGTCAATCGCTTTCAAAAAAATCGGATGTACAATCGCTTTAGTCGTGTCGGATGAAGTATAATGGGAATTATAAACGGTTGGAGGTATAGCCTTTGAATACAACTAGTGGAAATGAATTGTTAAAAAACGGGATGGGTATGATCAATAAAGGCGCTTTCGGCGCAGCTGCTTTTTACTTTTTTGGGGCGGTCAAAACAAACCCGGGTCAACTGGAAGCATGGATGAATCTGTTCGTATCTCTGCAGCAATTAGACAGACAAGCTGATTTGCAAATATTGATGGCGCGTTATGCACAGTTGGGGCTGCCATTCGCCCCGCCATTTGCTACTGCGGCCGCTACGGTATACCGCAACAATCCGATCGCTCTGCGCGACTGGCTGGAGACGACAAAATCCAACGGGATGACTGGCGAGGAGAGCAATGAGATTTATACGAAATTGAAGGCGAATGTCGATATGGCATGCCAACAAATTAACGAGCAGCTAAGCAGCGAACAGCTGGAGGAAAAGGGGATCCTGCCTCTGCTCCGCATCGCCGCCTGGAAGACGCCGCTGGAATTATGGGCCGATCAGCCTGGCGACGGCGTTATCGACCGCATTGAGGAAGCCATCAATACGCTGGAGTATGCGCAGGCACTTGAGGCGATACAGGCGCTGGCAATGTTCCCGCTGCCAAAAACGGAAACGATCCTGCGCAAATATTGCCGCGATGAGAAAAGATCGACCAAATTGCAGACGCATGCCCTTATTACTTTGCGCCGGGCAGGCATCGCCGGCAATATTAAAGTGAATAAACTGGGCAAAGAGTGGACGATTGATCTGGAAAAGCCGGAAACGCCGCTCGAGGACAAGCTGCCTGCCGCCTTCGAACCGATTATGAACTGGACCACAGCATGGTTGGGCAAGGAAAACGGCGTACTTGATGAGTTCTCGTTCGCCAAATTGGCAGGGGATCCTTCCAAAATCAATGCCCCTGCTATTATGGAAAAGATTGGCGATAAGCCGCTGCCAAAAATCGTCCTCATGTCGGCCGGCTTCATTCTTAAAGAGGCTTACCTGCATTACTATCCGGATATTCCGTACACCGGCTATCAAATCGAGGAGTGGGGCAACGCGCTGCTGTCGCTTACCCAGGCCTATACGAAGCATGCTGATATCGAGTGGGAATATAGCAAGGCTCCGGCCCTGAGCGGCACTGCGGTTCGCCGTAAAGAGTGGCTCATGGATGCAATCCCTGAGCTGAAGGATGTCGTGAAGGGACAAGCGGGCTCCGACAATCCGGAAGGGGACGGCGAGGAGTAATTCAAACAGCGAAAAAAGCTGCAAGAAAAGCTGCGTCCGATCATAATCGGTTTGCAGCCTTCTGCAGCTTTTTCAATGCGGACAGAGCTTGACAGCAGCTTGCTTGCCGCTCACTTGAATGCCTGTCTCTTTTGTGCCGTGGACGGTCAGATCCTTTGCCAACTGCTCCAGCAGCTCCCGGGCACGCTGGCCTTCCTTGGCGCCCTGCAATTTAATGACAAGTTGAACAGAATTGCCGGAATCAAGCCATTTCCCGGCTTGCCGACGTTTCGTCTCGTAGTCGTGATCTTCGATGTTTGCGGTGAGCCGCAGCTCTTTTACCTTCATCGGCACTCCTGAGCGCTTGCGCTCATCATGCTTCGCTTTATTTGACTCTTGCTTGGCCTGCCCCCGCGCGACAAGCTTGCAGGGCGGCGGGCTGCTCATGAGCGATGTGCCCACAAGATCCGCCTTGTATTGCTTCGCCATCGCCAATGCTTCCGCGCGAGAGACGATCCCCATATCTTCGCCGTTCAGTCCCGTTAGCTGGACTTCAGACGCCTTGACCTTTTCATTCAAAATCATGTCTGGCTTCCCCCGGTTTGCCTCTTTCCCCCGATCACTGCAGCCTGGGCTGCTATTGCCGGCTGGTATGGTTGACGAGTGCAGGAAGTGTCTTCGTTCCACTCACCATGGACGACGAGCATAACGGGCAAACAGGCTTTGCCTCGAATGCAAAATCGTCCCTCATCCAGCCATTGCAGCCGTCATTGGTGCAGGACCAGATTGGCGTAACTTCTTCCGGAATTTCTTCTAACGGTTTTTTACGTGAATACATGGAACGAACCCCCTCAGTCAAAATTGGGCGAGAACAATGACTCCAACCATAATTGTATGCAAGCTTGGTCATTCTTAGACCTCACTTGCGGCATATCTGGAATGAGCGGTCACTCTTGCCTGGATCGAGCAGAAAAGTATCGGCCATCTACACTTGCTTGGTTGTAAAAAGACTGCCCTTAACCAGTTACAGTTAAGGACAGTCTTATGCTATAAGTTTTAACTTACAGTTTTACTACGTTTTCCGCTTGTGGGCCGCGGTTGCCTTGAACGACGTTGAATTCTACACGTTGACCTTCGTCAAGCGTTTTGAAGCCATCGCCAGTAATTGCGCTGAAGTGAACGAATACGTCGTTGCCGCCTTCAACCTCGATGAAGCCGAAGCCTTTCTCAGCGTTAAACCATTTAACTGTACCTGTTTGCATGCTACGTACACCCTCCAAAAACATATAATTGTTTCTCTCTATGCAAACGAAAATTCACATATTGGAAAAGGTAATATAAACAAAATATTAACCCTTTACAATATGTGAATTCAGGTCTCCATTTCGATTACACTCATTATAGCACACTCCTGAACGGATCACAAGCCGTTTCCAGCATTAGAAAAAATTCGCTCTTTGCCTCACAATTTCTTATGAGCTTCATACGATTACATTAAAGCTGCGTTCTCCAGTTGCAGGGGTTGCCCTGCCCGAAATCGAATTATTTATTACAGAATGACTTTATTGATTAGGAGCTTGAAGAATGAAAAAGATTATTTTTACCGGCGGCGGTTCAGCCGGACATGTGACCGTTAACTTAGCCCTTATCCCCCGCTTCCAGCAAGAAGGCTGGGAAGTCGAATATATTGGCTCCCATAACGGGATTGAAAAGCAGCTGATTCATTCCCAAACCGACGTTGCCTACTTTGGCATCTCCACAGGCAAGCTAAGACGCTATATCGATTTAAAAAATATAAAAGACCCTTTCAAAGTAATCGGCGGCATTTGGCAGGCTTACCGTTTAATCCGCAAGCAAAAGCCGGATGTCATCTTTTCCAAAGGAGGCTTCGTCTCCGTCCCCGTCGTACTGGGAGCGTGGATGAATAAAGTTCCGGTGCTGATCCATGAATCCGATCTTACGCCAGGGCTCGCTAATAGGCTCGCCATCCCATTCTCTACTATCGTGTGCACTACATTTCCCGAAACGGAGCGGCATTTGCGTTCAGCCAAAACCCGTTATATCGGAGCAGTGGTCCGGGAAGAGCTCGCTCAAGGCCAGGCCGCCCGCGGCAAAGCGTTTTGCAAGTTTCCGGAAACAAGCAAAAAGCCTGTCCTGCTTATTATGGGCGGCAGTCTGGGCGCAAAAAAAATCAATGAGACCGTTCGCGCAGCATTGAAAGAATTGACATCCAGCTTCCATGTTGTTCACCTTTGCGGTAAAGGGCAGCTGGATCCATCGCTTGAAAATCCATACTACCGTCAATATGAATATGTAAACGACGAACTGCCCGACATTTTGGCAATGACCGACATCGTCATCTCGCGGGCAGGCTCTAATTCTATATTTGAGTTTCTGTCACTGCGCAAGCCAATGCTGTTAATCCCCTTAACAAAAGCGCAAAGCAGAGGCGATCAAATTTTAAACGCCCGCTCCTTCGCGGCTGCAGGGTATGGCGAAGTATTGGAAGAGGAGGCGCTGACGCCGGCAGCGTTGAGCGGCAGCGTTGCCCGCTTGTATACCGAACGCGGCAAATATATTGCGAATATGGAAAAAAAACGAACGGCTAATACATTATCTGTTCTATTCGAGCTGATTAAAAAGACCGCCAAGAGCAAGCGCTAGTTCTTGCCGGGCCGCACAAGCTCCAGCAGCTCTTTCGCCTGGGCATCGCTGGCGATCTCACCGGGAACAATGTCAACAATTTTTTGTTCGGCATCGATCAAAAAAGTAGCGGGCAAGCCTTTTATCCAATAAGCTTCCGCTGCTTTCCCTCCCGGGTCGAGCAAGAGCGGGAATTCAATCCCGTTTTCCTCCGCGAATTCCTTCACCGTGCCCCGCGACTGCCCTACATTAACGCCAAGCACCTCTACTCCTGGAATTGCGCTGCGGTAGGCATGCTCGATTCTCGGCATCTCTTTAACGCAGGGGGCGCACCAAGAGCCCCAAAAATTGAGCAGTACGCCTTTACCGCGATAATCGGACAAGCTGACGGTATTCCCCGCCAAATCGGTAGCCTTAAAATCAGGAGCGATGGCTCCGATCCGCACAGGTTCCTTAATGTCCTTCCCGGGCTGCATGAACACATAAATGCCTGCGGCAAGCAGGACTATCAATAAAATACCGCCAAGCCAGCGCCGCATCGCAACATTCATCCGGCACTCCCCCCTTCCCGGTTAATCCGCTTCGTAGCCGAACAACTCTGTAAACGTCCGCTGCAAACCAAATGCGCCGTCAAGCTCGCGGTAAGACTCGATCGAGCCTGCCCTGGCAATTTGCCCGGCCTTTAAGAAGATGACATCATCTGCTACGGCATCCGCTATTTGCAGCTGGTGTGTAGAGAATATAACGGCATGCCCCTCCCGCTTCACCGCTCTTACCAGTTCCACAAAGGAATCCATCCAATAGGGATCCAGTCCGTTCGTCGGCTCATCCATAATAAGCAGCGGCGGCCCAGCCAGCAAAGCTTGGGCAAACAGCAGCCGCTGGCGCATTCCCTTCGAATATGAGCTTACAGCCTTGCCGCTAACATCGGCCAGCCCGACAAGCTCAAGCACTTCTTGCACCCGCGCTTTGGACACGCGGCGCAGCGCAGCCCAGAAAGCAAGCGTCTCCTTGGCTGACAGACCGTGACTAAATTGATAATCATCCGGCATATAGCCGATTTGCGCGGCATACCGCTTGCGGTCGTCCTTCCACTGCAAGCCATTGACAGAAATTTTGCCTGCAGTCGGCTGGGTAATGCCCGTTATCATGCGAAGAATCGTGCTTTTTCCCGCGCCGTTGCCTCCGCATAGGGCAAGTACCCGTCCGGCGCCGATGGCCAGCGACACTTTCCGGATGATCTCTTGCTTGTTGATTGTTTTGCCTACCTCTTCCAGCTGCAGGATCGGATCAGCCACGCGATCTCCCCCTTTCCCAAACAAAACGTGCCGCTGTTATGGCAGCGGCTACCCATGCAAGACAGACGCCTGCAAACAGCCAGCCCCCGCTTGGACGCCGAATCCATTGCACCCATTCATAATACTCGGGACCGAGTGCCGATCCGCCCCCCAGCTTTACAATGACGAACAGCCGCACCAGCTCCGCCGGGTTAAGAAAGGTCAATCCGGTCAAAGCCGGCTTGATCCACAAATAAGGCACGAAGCCAAGAATAGCCACAAGAATAGCAGGCCACCCTATAATGGCAAAAAACCAGATCGCCACACTGATTGTCAATGCTTGCCAGCGGTTGCGCGCAACGGTTCCGATCCCTAGGGCTACCGCCAGAAACAGCAAAACAAGCCCGCCGGAAAACGCCGCAAACAGCACAAAGGTCTGAAGTTCAAACCCGCTGCCCGCTATCGCTCCAATCAATCCCGTAATGCCGTATCCAACCGCCATAATCGTCCATAAAACGGCTATCAGACCTACATATTTGCCTAAAATGAACTGCAGCGTACCAAGCGGATAAGCGGAGAGCAGCTGCCAGCTCCCCTCCTCCTTCTCCGAAGTAAGGGAGAAAGACCCTAATAACAGGGTCATTAACGGAACTAAATACAAGACAAGATTCAACATCGTACTCGTCACACTGGAATAGCCTTCTACAACATTTTGGGCATTGATCAGCAGCAATGCGAGGCTGAAGATCGTAAAGAGCGCCATAAATGAATAGGCCCATGGATTGCGGAATCCAATACGCAACTCACGCGAAGCGACAATGAAAACATCCATTATGAATGAGCGTCCTTGTCATTCTGGTGATCGCCGCCATGATCGCTGCCATGTCCTTCCTCCATGCCATGCTCTTCTCCCGCATCGCCATCTTGCCCGTGATCATGTCCATGTCCGCCGCCCATTTGCTCCATGTTTTGCGACCAGCTATGGTTAGCCAGATCCGCCGCTTTCAGCAGCGTGCCTGTTTTCTCTGCATCAATAAACGCTTTGGCAGAAGCCTCGTCCTTGAACGAATAGATGCCGTAAGCCATTGGTGAACGGAAGGACGAGTCGTAGGCATAGTAAGCATCTTCATACTTGATCCACTCTTTATTATTATAATCCCGTACATATTGCGCTCCGATCTCATCCGTGCCGTTCTTCGACTTCCATTCATTCATACAGCCGATATCGTCAAACTTGTACGTCTTGCCCTCTTTCGTCGTCAGCTGCGTAGCAAACGCGTCATCCTTCACCTGCATATTGCAGATCGCACATTTATCCGTATCTTCATTAATCGCGACCGGTTCATATTTGTTGCTGCCGCAAGCAGCCAATACAGCAACGGCCAGGATGAGGAGCATCCCTGTTATTAAACCTTTTTTCATCGTCTTCTTCCCCCCGCATAATAAATAATAGTCGCACCTGCGATGAGCAGCATGACTGCGCTCGCGAATAGCACACCGGCTTGTCCATGCCTGTCTGCTCCCTCCGGCTTATATAGCGCGGGCTTCATAAGCGGCGCACGGTCAGTCGCCCAACTATCGCGTCCTTCTGCAAACATATTTTCCAAAAACAGCATCCCCGGCGATTGAAAAAACAGCTGAAAAGCCGGCGTACGCGAAGTCAATTGCTGAAAAAAGGGATTGATCGCATAGGTCGTATCGCTCCTGCCATCTCCGTCGACATCAATACCTTTAAAAGCATCCCAAAAGTTCGCTTCCAGCTCGTTTCCTGTGCTGTCTACAGCCTCAGCCTCAATCACATTCGCGATAAAATCATTGCTTTTAAAATGGTTGTTCTCCGATTCCAGCAGCTGAATGCCGATAAAATTGCGAAGCACCGCATTATGGATAAACGTGTTGTTATGCGACTGCTCGACATATAATCCGACGCGGTTGCCTTCGACCTTATTATCTTTAATAAGTGAATGCTGCACGTCAAATAAGAGCAGCCCTTGCGAGTTAACGCTCTCACTTTGCTTGAAAAAAGTGTTGCCGGTCACCTCCGCCCCCTTCACGCCCATTACCATTGCCCCGGTAATATTGAAGGAGCCGAAATTGCCCCGGACAGCCGTCCCTTCTGTATACATCAAATGTACGCCATAGCGCGAGCTGTCCACCTGATTGCCCGTCACCTCATTGCGATCGCTGCTCTCCACATAAATCGCATCGTTCATCCCGGCTACCTGATTGCCGGCAATGACATTATCGTGCGATTTGAACAGATCGATCCCATTGCGCTTGCCTGACATTTTGACTGGAGAGCGTCCTTCTTCATCCATCCAAACGACTTTCGAATCACGTATTTCATTGCGCTGTGCATCGCGCAGCAAAATGCCAAAGGCACGAGTTTTGATCGACAGCTCAGTCAGACGAACATCCGCAGCGGAGACAAGTACCGCCGCTGCTTCGCCTTTCACCTCTTGAATGATTTCGAGTCCCTGCAGCTGAACACCATCAGCTTGCACAGTTACCGCCGCATCCGGCGTCCGATTAATTAGTCTTGCTCCCCGCTCAGCCTGAATCGTCAGCGGCTTGTCGATGATAATAGCGCCTTCGTAGCTTCCGGTCGGAATTACGAGTCTCTCCCCGCTGGCAGCTGCATCAATCAAATGCTGTAGATTCGCCGTCTCCGTCTGATTGGCAGCACTAGCCGGATATATGCCGAATTGCAGCGCAAGGCAGACAACGAACAAACTTGGAGCCATTGCGCGAGCAGCTTGCTTGAATAATGGTCTCATTCTACTTTCAGCTGCTTCTTCTTCGTAATATGCAGCTCCTCTTGGTAAAGATGAACATAAATCGAATATTCGCCAGGATCCTTAAAGGATGTCTCCGCAGAATATTTTCCATCGCCCTCTGCCGTCGCATCCAAAAAATCCGGCAGCCCCTCATTATTCAGCTTCCGCACGTCAAATTGAACCTGTGCTCCTTCTTCAGTCAACAGCCCGGTAATTTGCACGATCAGCTTGGCATTTTGTCCGCTCTTTACAGGAGAGGGGTCGCTAAGCAGCTCGATTTTTACGGCCGCAGGGTCCTGCCCTTGTCCGCCGGCGCCGCCGCATCCGGCCAAAACGATCATCATCAACACGCAGCAGCCCAGAAGCCATCCATATCTTCTTTCCGCTCTCATCGTCCGCTCCTTTCCGTCACATAGACACTTTCTTTACATTGTACCCTTTTTCACAGCATCTCATATGACTCGAACGGGCTAAGAAACGCACAATAATATGAACGCTTCGTGAATCTTTCATCTTCGCAGACAATAGCCGATTCCCCAAATCGTCCGGATAAGCTTTCCCGCCTCAGTCGAGATGCGGTTCAGCTTTTCCCGTATCCGTTTCACATGCGTGTCCACCGTACGGACATCGCCGCTATGAATATAGTCGTAGTCCCACACTTCCTTCAGCAGCTCTTCTCGCGTAAAAGCAATCCCTTCATTCGTGCCGAGAAAATGCAGCAAATCGTATTCCTTCAAGGTCAGGCGCACCTCATACCCATTGACTTCAACCCGGTGGGCTGCTGTATTGATCGTCACGTGCGGTAAAATGAGATCACTTTCTTTTCGCCGCGCATTTGTCCATATCGGCTGCTGCCCGCTGCGGTTGACAATCGCCTTCACCCGGCATACGACCTCCCGCGGACTGAACGGCTTCACTACATAATCGTCTGCACCTGCGCGAAAACCCTCCAGTTTGCCCAATTCATCTCCTTGGGCTGTTAGCATCAGCACAGGTGTCTGCTTCTCCCGGCGCAGGCGGCTGCAAATCTCAATGCCATTCATACCGGGCAGCATTCGATCCAGTACAATCAAGTCATAGTTGCTCAACAGCGCCTTCTGCAGCGCCGTCTTCCCATCGCTTGCCTCCTCGATCCGAAAGCCTTCCTTCTCCAAGTACATCCGCAGCAGCTTGCGGATCCGCTCTTCATCATCGACGATGAGCAGCCGCCCCGCCTGTCTGTCCATCATCCCCACATCCTTTCCTAAGACCAGTATAGCTAGACGCCAGGCGGCTCACATCGCCCGATCGGGCTATAGAAAGAAGTTAACCTTGACCTTTTCGTGAACATGGTGAATAATTGATGACGTTGATTTTTAATGTATAAAATGGAATAATTATACTCATAAATCATTGCAGCCGTGGACGGTAATATGAAAGGGGGATTTTATTGCGAAACAAACTGGCTTGGCTGCTCCTTTGCTTACTGCTGCTCACGCTTCTTATTGCCGCTTGCTCCAACCGCTCCTTTCATTCATCTGGACTCGAAAAAGACTTCCCTGTCCCCAGTCAGGCAAAGCTGGTTGACAATGGCAAGTCGTCCGAAAGCTACACCTTAACAAGTCTAAAGGAAGAAGAAGGCTTGCCGGAATACTACCGGGCTGAAATTGAGGATAAAGGCTGGAAGGAAGTAGACCGGATGGGAGGTAAATATGTCTTTGCAAAAGACGGAAGGAAATTAAATCTGGTGATCGTAACAGAAAAATTCGAGTTAGAAAAAGTGCAATAATATCCCAGCGGACCTGAGCGGACCGTAGGAGGCTGTCGATTAATTCTGGACATCTGTAAATGCGGGCGAAGCGGGCCTGAGCGGACCGCGGTTCCATTGGCCGCATTTTGCCTGCTCTAAGGTCAAATCTGTATGATTTTTCATATATAATCCTCGGAATTTGCGCAGAATGATTAATTCTATATGATTTTTCATACAGATTTATCGGGTTCCCTGCCCCTAGGTCACTTCTATATGATTTTTCATATAGAATCGTTGTTTTCCGAGCAATAACGGATCATCTGTCCTCCTGACTCAAAGTTGCCCTTTTCTGTGGCAAAAAATCGTTATTCAGAGAAAATCGACAACCTCCGTAGATCCGTTATCTGTGAACAAACGCGGCAAAACGGCATGGCGGCGGACACTGGTTCCGTTATTGGTCTCAAATTGCCACAAAAACCAGGAAAAATCAACAAATAACGGATTCTGTGTCCGCGAACGCTCCCAATCGCCTGCTTTTCGAGCAAATAGCGGATCGTAAGGTCCGCATACCTCACGGCCCCCCTGACTGGCTGAGCGTTTTAGTCACCAAAACCTCCGTAAAATTCGGAAAATGATGAAGAGAAGCCCGTTGAAACACGCAACCAATAATCCATCAACGATAATCGCATCCAGCATCTCATCTTGAGCGGTTTGAAACAACCGTAAAAATCCCCAGCCTGCCAGCTGTGCGAAAAGGAGAAGCCCGGCATCTCTTAATGAACGATACCATTTTACCTGTTCACGCCAGTAAGCTCCTACGACCAAGAGAAGGATAGAGTTTATGCCGCACAGCCAATAAGATGGGGATTCATCTCCGAACATGCCATCATTTAATGGCCAAGACGGCATCCATCGAATGGCGATCAGCAAATTACCCATCAACGTCGCCAGCAAAACAAGATTGAACACCTTCTTGTCATGCATTAACTCTTTGCTCCGTTTTTTTTCCTTCATCTCTGAACTAAGCCATAACTTTAAGCTATTCGAACGATGACTGCCAATCCTAGGCGAACTTGTGTCGCTATCATAGGGCATTTTGGGCAATTCTTCGTATCCGGTCTGGTAATCTTCCGCCTGCACTATACTAACATTTGCACCGGAACTATAGACGGGAATACCATTTTGTTTGAATCGTTGAATCCATTCTTCCAAATTTTCACGATCTTCTATGCCGAACAAAGAATATTCGGGGCGGCCTTGCTCGTTTGTCCATTTCATAATAAGTTTGGCCCCGACTACGTGATACCCCATCCTGTTAGAACCTCTGGATTGATAGCGGGTTGTCCTAGCAATCAATACTTCCTGCATTTGCTCAAAAGTAACTAATTGCTCCCATTCTTCCCCCGTTTTTATGTTCTTGAAATAGGTATAATAACCGCCCTCTTGCAACTCACACTTCAGAATAATTTCTGTATACATCTTGTTGGATCTATATATGAACCGGACCGCCCAAGCGATAAACGCGCTCACTGCAAAGCAAACGATCACGCCAAACCATTGTTGCCCAAAGATCAATAATACCCCGAGGCCAAAGGCTACAAATCCAACCAAACAAAACAACCACAATATGACGGTATTAACAACAATCGCCCATTTGGGAATTGCGTTTGAGTATTTCAAATTTTCCTTTTCGCGCATTTCGATCAAAACCAGTTCCTCCTCTCCCATCTCGAGGCCTGCAAGGGCAACCAATCTTGATCAATACGTCTCATACACCAGTGTTTGATCCATCACAAGATTGCGGTTAAACACGACGAAGATATACAGTCGTCCTGCCGGCGTATCTCCCGCATCGTAGCCGATGCGAACCGTCCCGTTCTCCTCAAACATTAACTCGCTGCATTCGAGCTCTGTCACATCCTCCTCGGGATGCTGTTCGGCAATGAACTGAAGCGCCTGCCCCTGCAGTGCATCCAGACGTTCCCACGTCTTCTTGATGAGCGAAGACAATCGCTTCATTGCTGCTTTTGTCGCTACACCGACAGTAACAGAAAGCTCTGTGCCCTTAAAAAGCAATGCAGCTTTGTAATCCGACAGCGAAACATCGTATTGAAATGTTCCGACGTCTCTTACAGTATGATCCGGCTCTCGAATGAGATTGTTGGCGTAATCCAAACGCTCCAGCTTTAGAAGATGACTCGTTTCCAATGCGGCGATTTTATTTTCCGAGCAGTAAATCTCAACCAGGTGCGGATGGTTCAAATGAAGACTGCCAATATGATTGTTGAAGCATCTCAAACTTTGCAAAGCCTGATTGCCGCTCATATCCAGCTGGGTAAGATGGTTGTTGTTGCAGCGAAGCTCGAGCAAGCTCCCGCAGTTTGCAATCTGCAGGCCAATCAAATAATTGTGGCCACAATCGAGATATTCCAGCTCCGGATGATTGTTCAGCTCCAATACAAACAGCGCATTGTAGCAGCAGCTTAGCTTGCGCAAATGAGAGTTATGTTCCAAATCCAGTGTAGAAATGATATTCCAGTTGCATACCAGTTCTGCAAGCCGTTCATTTCTGCTTACATCCAGCGTTCGAATACGGTTTGACCCGCAGTCTAACATTGTTAGCGCTGTATTGGCCGTCAAATCCAATGCATGAATCTCATTCGTATTGCAGTTCAGCCGCTGTAAAAATGGATTGTGGCTTGTATCCAAGGATATCAATTGATTTCCTGCACATTTCAGAGCAAGCAGACGCGTATTGCGGCTAATGTCCAGCTCTTTCAATTGATTGTAAGCACAATCCAGTTGCTCCAATGAGGCAAAATGCTCCAGCCCTTTTAAACTTGTAAATTTATTATGCGAGAGATGCAAAGCAACAATTCCTTCCACATCGGCCGTCTGAATCAAATCGCGGTTGCCGCAGTAGTGTTCCAGAACGAAAGCCCGGAATTGTTCATCTATGAAATCCTGGGTAATATCCATAATGTGCTCCTCTCAAAATTGTTATCTCTGAAGGTACTCCGGTTCTTATATAGACTCATTCCCTATTGTATAATGGCAATAGACCGTCTTGCTACCGCCAAACCTCATGCTCTTTCTGGGCAAAAAGTCCTCGAAGTCTGGATGCAGTGCACAAATAGGTGAATCCTGATCTACTTATTTGGTATGAACTGTTGAGGTCTCTCCTAATACACAAACAAAAAAGCGCCGCGGCCCAAAAGGGGATTCGCGGCGCTCGCCTATTAGAGTCATTTCATCATTCGTCATCCTTGATATTATGGGCTTGAGGTATGCGGACCCACGTTCCACCCGACAAGACATCAGCCGCCTTGCTTCACTTCATAAGCACTAATTTTCCATTTGCCGTCCTCAAGCTTCAGCTTAATCGTCACAGCATCTTCTCCAACGTTTTCACCGGCGGCCATCCAAATCACTTTACCCTGCACCTCATAAGTTCCGTCAGCAGCTAATGCCACCGATTGTACTTCGGCCCTCTCCGGCCACGGGCTGGACAGTTCTCTGCCTGGCGTCAGCTCGATTTGCTGCTTCCATTTTGCAATTAATTCCTTCGTTACGTAAGGAGTGTAATATTGATCGATCAGCTCTTCGGTTGTTTCTTTTGGCACTACTGCGATTCTGACATTTTTCAAGTTTTGCCCAAAGCCTTCTACAGTCTGCGTAACCTGATCGGCTGCTGCCAATTCATCCGCTGTCTTTTCTAAAGTCAGGAAGCCCTCTTTCTTGTCTGTGCTCTCAAACAACGGGGTCTTTACTCTTGCTTGCGCCCATTCCCTGGTATAAAGCGCACTGCTTATCTTCGGCTCATCCTTCAATTGAAATACAATCTCATCCACATTGCCGATTAACCCGAACAGCAATAGAGCGTTTTTGTTGAAATCCGGAGCGGCTTGCGCAAGCTGCTCGGCAGACGCCGGCTGCTTGCCGCCAGCCGTTTCATTCATCGCAATGAAAACAGTCAACCGGTACGGCTGATTTTTCGTTTGTAGCTCAATGTGATCATATTTGAACGGCTCCGGATAGCTGAGGCTCCCGCTAATATTGCTTACCTTTCCGCCATTGCCGACATATTCCGTGCGCTGCTTCCACAGCTGCTCATCTTGCCCTTCCGGCTCCTTCGCTTCCAGCGGATTGGACAGCATGCCTGCGGCAAATATAATCAGAATCGCCGCCATTATACAGCCGATCCAAAAAACAGGTTTCTTGTAGCTCATAATATTTCGTACCCTCGCTTTCACATCGCTCTCGCCAAAAGATAATGGACCTGGAAAGCCGCCCTGCTTCGTTGCCAGAGACAGCAAAGTATAGGAATAGGCTGCGCGCGCGTCGCCCTCCGCTTGCTTCATTACACTTTCATCGCAGGACATTTCCATATCTTTAATCATCATGCGGTAAGACAGCCATGCAATTGGATTAAACCAATGCAATGCTGTTACAAAAAATGCAGCCGGTTTTATTAAGTAATCCAAGCGGCGGATATGCGTTTGTTCATGCTTCACAATGTAATAGAATTGCTCGGCAGATAATCCAAGCGGCAAATAAATCCGCGGCTTTATGACTCCCATAACGAACGGAGCGCTAATCCGGTCAGACTCAAAAATATTTCCCTCTACCTTTGTTGCTGTTAACAGCTTCAAATATAGTCTTATATACGATACAACGGCATACCCCGCCAAGATCGCAATCCCTGCCAGCCACAGACTTCCTGCCAAATATAAAATCACTTCAATAGCGTTAATTGAACTTTCAGGCCGTGCTGCCGGTACCGATGCCGCGATTGCTCCATTCACCGCCTGATCAATGGAAACGATGCCCGAGTCAATGCCGGGGGTTGTTGCTGCGGTAATCTGGTGCGGGATTATACTTGCCTTGACAGGCACCATACTGACCTGGCTTTCAAAAGACTGAGGTGTGATGAAGCGGATAAAAACAATCGCCCAAAGCAAATAGGCGAAATAAGCCGGCAGCTTTAATTTTTTTAATACCCAGCGTGCAAAAAAAACGAATACGGCAACATAGCTGGCCATGATGCTCATGTTTAACACCGTAATAAACAGGTCCGTCATTTTACCGCACCTTCAATCATCTTCTTAATTTCATCCGCTTCTGCCTTGGAAAGCTTCTTATCTTTCAAAAAAGCTGCAAGGAACGAAGGCAATGAACCGTCAAATGCTTTTTCCAGCAGCACTTCGCTTTCGTATTTCTGCACCTGCTCCCGGTTAATAAGCGATGTTACCACAGCCTGCTCATTCTGCAAAATGCCCCGCTCGGTCAGCTTGCGGATCATATTATACGTCGTTGACTTTTTCCAGCCTAGTTCCTGCTGGCAAAGCCTAGACAGCTCTGTTGAATTTAACGGCTCATGCTCCCAGATCAAATTCATAAATTTATACTCCGCATCAAACAGCTTGAACTGCTCCATCCCATTCACCTCCCGCAAAGGTTTGTTGCAACAAACCTGTTGATAACTAGTTTACTCCGACAAACCTCTGAAGTCAAGCGGAGAAAATGGCTTGCCGTGACAAAAAAAAGAAGAGGATGCCCTTTAGCCATCTCCGCGGCTATGAGCTCCTCTTTTCTTCTGCCATGAGAAGAAACGGCCCGCGCCGTCCTTCTATCGCCAAGTTTTTTCTTTTAATACGCCGGAGGTCAGAGGGCTACAGCTCTGAAGGAGGGCAACGAGCAAAGCGGTTTCATCTGACGGAAGCTACAGACGTTATTTCGCCAATTACCTTCCTTTTTAAAATCTAACGGATCTGAGCGAGCTTAATGGGATGTTTTTTGGCGAAATCGGGCTCAATATCATCAAATAGCGGCGCACAGTTCCGTTACAATTTCAAATCGGTCGAATTTTCGAAAATAGCGGCCGTGACATCCGTTAGCTTCGTTCATCCATAGTAAGCCTTTAAGTCCACCTAAAAACAACAATATTTACGAAAACAGCCTTTGAAAAAAAGTGCCGCAAAGTCCGCTGGACTTTGTCGGCACTTAGGCCTGTCTGGCTCCCCAGACAATCTATGCGATTCCCACAAGCTCTACAAGAAATATACTTGTCTTAATCGTGGTGTCATTCTTATCAAGCTTGACGAATATCCATTCATTCGTTCTGTTCGTAATTGTGCCTTTTCCATGAAGGGTAGTTACTCTCGTTTCATTCAACGTAACTTTAAACGGGTACTGCGCTGACTCGCTTCGAAGTATTTTTCGCGGCATATGTATACCATCCTTTGAAGTGTTCTATAGAGGATGGTACCACAACAAAGCTCACCTCATCTGTGAAGTATATCACAGTAGGGGATGCTTCCTTTCCTTACTTCTATTTCTTTTCGGCCAGCCATGCAGCCAAAGCGTCGATTTCTTCCTGCTTCAATACCTTTTTAAAAGCAGGCATCCCTTTGTTGCCATTCGTAATTTTTTCGGCAAGCTCAGCCTCTGTCAGACTCGCGCCAACCTTTTGCAGATTTGGCCCTGTCCGCCCCTGCAGGTCATTGCCATGACAGCCGAGACAGCGGTTTTTATAGATCGCCTCGGCATCAGTTACTGCCAGGCCATCCGTATTCCCGCCGCCTGACTCCTTACTGCTGCAGCCGGCAAGCACGATCATCGCAACCAATGCCAGCAGTAAAATTTGCAGCAGCATTCGCTTTTTCATCATCATCATTAAATTCTCCTTCCGCTCACACTTTTACCTCAATAATAGGCAATCCATTACATTTTGCCAATCACTCTAACGGGCTATTTCTGCGTTTTTTTGTGAATGGAAGGTGAATCATTTGGTATTGCAGAACTATTCTATTCAAATCGCCGGCATCACATTGCCGCCGCACACGGGGATGTATGCCCCCGTAATATAGCTGGATAAATCCGAGGCCAGAAAAGCTACGGCATTGGCGATTTCCTGGTCAGTCCCTCTGCGCCGCAAAGGCACATTGCTCTCATAGCCTTCGCTCCGTTCGGTTCCTTCGGAACGATCGCGGTCGCTAATCGTCCAGCCAGGAGCGACCTGATTGACCGTAATGCCATGCTCGCCAACCTCCTTGGCCAGCACGCGGTATACCCCGTCCATCCCCCGCTTGCCTGCCGTATAAGCGGATTGCGACGCGAAGTTCTGCATCGCGCATTCTGTATTTATGCCGATAAAGCGACCCTCCTTGCGCTCAATCATCGCCGGAATAAAGGCTTTGGCCAAATATACGTTTTGCATGACACACGACTCAAACTGACTCTTATAATCTTCCGCTGCTTGCTCCAGCACTGATGTCCATTCATATTGAATGACCGCATTGGCAACCACGATGTGTACGCCGCCAAAATGTCCGAAGGCAGCCTCCCGCATCGCCTGAATCGAATCCGCATCTGTAATATCCGCCTGCACGCATAGCGCCCGTCTGCCTAATGCCTCGACCTCGGCTTGCAGTTCCTCGGCCTTGGCTCCATTGCGGTGATAATGAATGACGATATTCGCGCCAGCTTTGGCCAGCGTACGGACCATGACGCGCCCCAAATCGCCGCTCGCCCCTGTTATCAAAGCCACTTTGCCGGTCAAATCAATTGCTATCATTGTCATATTCTCCTCTCATCAGATCGGATTGGATAATGATGTAAAAACTCCTGCAGTAGTTAATATATCACAGGAAGACCCCGTCCGTCACACTCCCATGAATCATGCAGCCCCAGTCACCATAAAACGTCAAAAGAGCGGGGGAAGCCGTTCACTTCCCCCGCTCTTTATGGCAAATCAGCTTTTCACAGCGCCTGATGTAAGGCCGCTGATGATCCATTTTTGCGCAAAAATATAAAATAGCACCGCCGGCAGCAACGCCATCAAATAAGAAGCGAAGGCCAGCCCGTAATCTGTATTGAACTGCCCTTGGAATACAAATTGAATAAGCGGCAGCGTCATCTGGCTTTTATCGCGGATCATGAGCATCGGCAGCAGGAAATCGTTCCAGACGAGCAGCATCGTAAAAACGGAAATGGTAGCGTTGATCGGCTTCATCAGCGGAAAAATGACTTTCCAGAACGTTTGCCAGACGCTTGCTCCGTCGATGACTGCCGACTCCTCCAGCTCTTTCGGTACAGAATGCAGATAACCGACAGTCAGAAACACGTTCTGCGACAGCCCGAAAAACATATAGCCGAGAATAAGTCCGGTAAAATTGTTCATACTAGCGCCGTGCAGCAGCTTGATTAGCGGAAGCATAATAATGTTAAACGGCACGAACATGCCGCTGACAAGGTAGTAGTAGACTGCTTTAAAAAACTTTCGGTGCATATTTCTCGCGACCGCATAGCCGACCATCGAGTTTGTTAACAGGACGAGCACGACCGAGCAGCCGGTAATAACGAGGCTGTTGAAGAGCGCTTTGCCATAATCGACCTTCTCAAAAACACCTTGAAAGTTGCCGAAATACAGTTTAGAAGGAAGCGCAATAAACGATTTTGCCGTCTCCGGCGCTGTCTTCATCGCGACAAGCACTGTCAGGAACAGCGGAAACAGCACTGCGAGAGAGGCAAATAGCAGCAGCGCAGTAACAAGCTTGTTCGTACGGATCGCAGCCATTTATTGATGCACCTCTCTTTTCTGCAGCAGCTTCAGCTGAATGAAGGCAATCGCGATCATCAGTACGGTGAACACGACAGCATTGGCCGATTGAAAGCCGTATTCGCCGCGCGTAAATCCGCCGCTGTAAATCAAATAGGTTACCGAGTTGGTGACACGTCCAGGACCGCCCTGAGTCAAGGCAACGATTTGATCGAAGACGCCGAGAAAGCCCCGGGTTGCGAGCACGACATTGATGGTGAAAAAAGGAGCCAGCAGCGGAAACGTCACATTACGGAACATTTGCCATTTACCTGCCCCGTCAATGGTGGCGGCTTCGTACAAATCTTTCGGGATACTCTGCAGTCCCGCCAGATAAAGAATAATATTAAAAGCGCATGCCTGCCATACGCCAACGATTACGATCCCCAGCCATGCTTTGTCAAAATCCATTAAAATGTTGCTTTGCAGAAACGGGACGCCCAGCTTCTGTCCGACCAGCGGTAGAACATTGGAGAAAATAAAGCCAAAAATATAGCCTACAATAAGCGTTCCCAGAACATTGGGCATAAAAAATACGCCGCGCAAAAATGTCTTAAACTTGATGCGGGCATTGAGTGCAAGCGCCATCGCTAAACTGATAATATTAGTTAAAATCGTACACACAAGCGCATATTTGATCGTGAATGCATACGCGTTATAAACATCCTCATCTTGAAACAGGTTGATAAAATTGCGCAGTCCAACGAAATTGAGACTGCTGACGCCATCAAAATCGGTCATACTGTAATACACGCCCATTAAAGCAGGCAGCGTGCTGAAAAAGAAAAAGCCAATAACGCCGGGCAATACGAATAAGTAGTAAACTAGCGATCTGCTGCGCATGTCGCGTTTGCTCCTTTCCAGACTTAAGGGGCTGCCCACAAGAAGAAACGGATGACGCCATCCTTAGTGCGAGGCAAGTTTCTTCCCTTAGAAATATAAGCTGTGTATATGGTGAAACTTATACTTTCTTATATTTTGAGAAGAAACGGCTGACGCCGTCCTTGGTGCGAGGCAAGTCTCTTCCCCTGAAATTTTATAGAATTTATCGAGTGAAACTTATAAATTCTATAAAATCAAAAAGTGGCGGGAAACAGCCCCTGAGAGTCCTCTGTCTGCTTGCTGATAATGTCTATCTGCCGCTAATTTTGGTGTATTCCTTGTCCATCTTGGCGAGTGTTTCCTCGACATTGCCCTTCATCATCATTTCCTGCAGGAAATCGTTCGGATTGTAGCCAGGGATAAACCGGTCCGTTACTGTGGCGCCCACCAGCCCTTTATCCAGCAGCGGCTGAAGATCGGACAGCGAAGGGTCATTTTGTACGACACCTTGAATCGTAGGGAGCAGCTTCTGGTCCTGAATGAATGTCTGCGCGTTTTCCTTTTCCATAAGGAAGGCGACGAACTTTTCGGCAGCCTCAACATTTTTGGAATTTTTCGAAATGGCCAGTATTTGATCGATACCGCCAATGATTTTCGTCTCTTCCGCTTTGTTTGCAGCAGGCAGCGGGAATGCGCCAAGCTCGATATCGGGGTTTTTCGCCTTCACAGGAGCAATGGCCCAAATGCCTTGAATGTACATATACGATTTACCTGTGGCAAATTCGGCATTCGCCTGATCGTAGCCGTATTCCACAACATTTTTGTTGCCGTATTTGTTCAGCTCAAGCGATTTATTCAGCGTTTCTTTCCACGCGTCAGCGAAGGTAGCCTTGCCTTCGGCAAGCTGATCAAAAAATTCGTTCGGAATCAATGTCCCGCCCAGCTGGTTGATCGGCACATTTGTCGTCCAGCTGTCCTTATAGCCAAATACAAATGGCTGGCCGCCCTTTTGCTGAATCGTCTCACAAAGCTGGATCAATTCATCCCAGGTCGTGGGAATTTTCAGTCCGGCTTCGGCGAACATTTTTTTATTGTACAGCACCGTTTGCGCATTGGCCGAGTACGGGTAAGCATAGAGCTCCTTCGTCCCGGTGTAAGCCTTGAGCTGATCCTGGAACGAGACTTGGATCGTATCGGCAAGCGGCGTACCGCTTACATCTTTAATCAAGCCGCCCTTCACATAAGATGTAAAATCAGCACTGCCGACAATGCCGATGACATCCGGCAAATCGTTCGCGGCTGCGCGTGATTTCAAGTATGTCGGATCGTTCGGACGGTTATTTTGCTCTACTGTAATGCCAGGGTTCTTCGCCTCGAAATCAGCGATCAGCTTATCATAAATGGCAACCGCCTCTGATTTGTGCTGATAAAACTCGATTTTCACTTTGCTGCCTGACGATTTATCCTTTGTGCCGTTAGCGGTTCCGCCCTCGTTCCCGCTTCCTCCGCTCGCGCATCCTGCAAGCAAACCGGCGACGGCGATTGTGCCGACAACCGTTTTCAATGAATTTCGCATGTTCGTATATCCCCCTTATGCTGTCATTACCAGATATCCCGTTGATGGGATGTGTTGTTTATTTTAAAGAAAAAAAGCACTCCTCGTAACGGGAGTGTCTTGCGAAATAGTGTCATATGTTGTCCGATTGTGTGATTTTGGGGAGATTGATGACGACTTGCGTCCCTTTCCCTTCCTCGCTGGACAGCTGCAGACGATATTCCGGACCGTACTTCAGTTGCAGCTGTGCCTGTATATTTCTAAGCGCAAAATGCCCCGCTGGATGCATCGTATGATGATCAAGCAAAATCGCGTTGATTTCCGCCAGCTTTTCCTTTGTCATGCCAACGCCGTTATCAATTGTCGTAAACACGATCGAGTCGCCCGCATCCTCAAATCGAACGTCCAGCCGCCCCCCGGGCTGCGACAGCTTCTCAAGACCATGATAAATCGCATTCTCGACAATCGGCTGAAAAATATATTTCAGCAGCTTGAAGTCTCCAATGGTCTCGTCCATCTGAATGGAGAATGAAAACCGGTCCTGGTAGCGGATTTGCTGAATGGTCACATATTGCTCCAGCAGCCGCTTAATCTCTCTTGCCGGCACCTCATCTTCCCCTTCGCTTAGACTAAGCTGGAAATAATCCGACAACGATCTGACCATTGCCGATATTTCCGCGCTTTTGCCCGTCTTGGACATCCAGTAGATGGAGTTTAGCGAGTTATACAAAAAATGCATATTAATTTGCGAGCCCAGCACTTTGAACTGCATTTCTTTTTTAATGAGCTGCTGCAGGTACAATTCCTCGATCAAGTTTTTTATTTTAGCCATCATATCGTTGTAGCCGGTAAAAATAAGCCCGAACTCGTCATTTCGCACTGCCGTAATCTGATTGGCGAAATCCCCCTCCTGCGCCTTCCGCATATGGCGGAGCAGCAGCACGATCGGCCCGTGCACGTAACGGGCAACCAGGTAAGCGATCAGCAGCGAAACCGCGATAAAGAAAAGCGCCAAATAAATCATATAGGTGCCAATCGTTTTCGACTGTTTGAACAATTCAGATAGCGGCAGCACCCCTACTACACGCCATGGAACGTCTTCCAGCTGGGAAAAAATCTCCACACTGGCGCGGCCGTCAACCTTAATATTGCGGATCCCGCTCGTGCTGTCCTGTTTCGCTGCAGGAAAAGGAATACTCTCATCCCCGGCTGTGCCAGCCACAATTTGCCCCTGCTCTCCAGTCAGCACGGCATATCCTTTCCCATTAAAGTCCATCTGGCTTAATATGCCCCCGATTTCATCCGGGGATACCTCATAGAGCATGACCCCGATCCGTTGAAAACTGCCTTCGACTTCCTTGATCGCCCGACCGAATGTAAATACTCGCTTCGCTTGCTCATCTGTGCCCCCGGCGAGAAATGAAGGCCCGACGCCGAAATAAACCGGGGCACCGTTAGCCTCGGAAATTTGTTTATACCAGCTTTCCCCGGAACGGTCCACTGACTCATAGGAGCCGGTTCTCTTTGTTCTTTCTGTCGTATACCGGTACTCGTAGCCGTTCTGCCCGAGAAAATAGACGTTAAGCGTATCCTTCTTGGAATAAATCATATTGGTCAAAAAGGCGCGGATCCGATTATCGGATTGAATCCGTTCGAACGGCTCGCGGTAGCGGCCTTTCATCGCATTCTGAATATCTGTATTGCCGAGAATGAGCAGCGTACGATCCTCATATTCCTTCAGCACACTGTCGATGCGATGCTTGGTTTGCTGCACGGATTGGAGTGCGATTTCGCCCAGCTGCTCCTGGATGACGCGGTTTGACCGCTCGTAGAACAGATAACCGGTAATCAAAATCACGATCATAATACTGAAGGCGTAAAACACAAATACTTTCAAGCCGATACCGGTGCGTATCGTCCCGCTCTTTGGCCCGGCCCGCCTTATCTCGTTCATACCTTCCATACGGCCCCTCCGCTCCATCCTCCATTCACGCCTTTGCCGTCATAGCTTACGATATTGGCCGGGAGTCATCCCTTCCACTTCCTTGAACGTCTTCACAAAATGACGTGCATCTTGATAGCCCGCCGCCTCGGCGATTTCGTACACCTTCATATGAGTTTGGGCGAGCAGCCGCTTCGCCTCATTCATTTTGATCTGCAGCACAAATTTGCTGAACGTAATCCCGACCGCTTCATGAAATACTTTGCTGAAATGCCAAGGGCTCATATGCAAATAAGCAGCCATATCGTTTAACGTAACGCCTTCCTTATAACGTTCCCTAATGTAAGCCATCGCTTGCTCGGCCAGCCGTTTATTGGCACCCGGCGGCGATGAACCGGCACTTAGGACAGCCAGCGCCGATAATACCCGCTCCTTCAGACCGGCGATCGTCCACCGGGAGGCCATCCAGTCTCCTTTTATTTTCAGGAACCGGGCCAACTGCTCGCCCTCGGGCTGAAGCTCGCTCATCCACTTCTCATACAGCTGCAGCAGCGCTCTTCGCAAGCGGCGGCCAGCTTCAAACGCCGATTGCTTGTCTTTCAGCGCTGCAAGGTAACTGGAAAATTCATCCATAAGCTGAGCAATTTGCTCCTCCTTATTCATGCGCAGCGCCATTAGCACCCGCGTCTCCCAGTCGCCTGCCGGAAAGATCGGCACTACCGCCTGAGGCGCGACTTGCCCCCGCCCTTCAAATAAACGCCCGCTTCCTTCAAACAAAGCCTGTGATGCCGCCTCGATCGCGATCTTCGCCGTCTGCGGCACTTTCGTAAGCGAATCGCACGGGGCCGTACCGATGCTGATCTCAATCCCCAAATACTGTCTTACGTTACGGATCACTTCTTCACCGCATTTTCGGAGCGAGTGGTTTTCTTCTTCCGCACTCCTTTTCTGCAGCGGGGACATGAACAGCAAAGCGTCCTTTTCCCCTTCACTGTACAAGCAGGTCACAACATGCCAATCCGGCTTCAACACTTCCTCTGCAATATTGCCAATTGCATAGCGCAGCAGCGTCTGGCCGTTCTCTTCCTCCCCCTTGGCGCCCCAGTCATACACAATAATGCACAATACGCCAGTACGGCCGATATCCAGCGGAATTTGCAGCGCCTGCAGCATGGAAGGAAGATCGCTCAGGGCGTAACGCTGTGCATGGATCAGGAGCTCCAGTAATTGCTGCCTGGCAAGGGGCAAGCTTTCTCTGACCACTCCCTGCATCCGCTGCAGCTCGCCTTTCTCCCGCGATTGTTCAGCAATAGCGGCCAGACAGCGCGTCAAAACTTCCATAAGCTGGTCTTCATAGACCGGCTTGAGAATATAGTCGAAAGCACCAAGCTGTACAGCCTTCTTGGCATAATCGAAATTCCGGTAAGCGCTAATAATAATGACACGGGCAGATATCCCTCTGCGGACAAGCTCCTCCATAAGCGCCAGCCCGTCCATGACAGGCATTTGAATATCGGCAAGGACAATATCGGGTTGGACTGCTTCAATTAAAGCCAGCGCCTCGGCTCCATCGCCTGCATCACCGGCATATTCAATCCCCAGCTGTTCCCAATCAATGACCGTGCGCAGCGCCTCGCGCATCCATATCTCGTCTTCGGCGACAATCAGCTTCAGCATGCCCTCATCCCCATTTTGATCAAATTACGAGTCTATATCATAATTGCAACGATTATATCGCATTCCCGAACCGGAGACAAAATTTCTCTTCCTCCACTCCACTGTGTGCTAGAGACTTTCACTCCTTAGTTGATTGCGCTGCCAAGCGCACAAAAAACAGCCTCCGCCGCGGCAAAAGCCGCAGCAGTGGAGGCTGCAATTATTCCGACTCTTTCTTATGGATGCTCAGCAACAATTCACTGACCGAATGCAAATGCTCCTTCATTGCGATTCTGGCTGCCTCAGCATTTTTTTGCTTCACGGCATGTAAGACCTTCTCATGCTGCTGAATAGCCAACTCTTTGGAAGTCTCCAATTGAATAACATTTTTAATCCACTCGCGACTTATATCTCTGAGAATAGTCATAACATGAAGCATGAAGGAATTTCGGCCAATCTCGGCTAATATAAAATGGAACTGCAGGTCGGACTGCAAAAATTTCTCATTGTCGCCCGATTTATTCGCTTCTTTCATCAGGTCCAGCCTCTCTTCCAGCTTGGCCAGATCTTCCTCAGTAACCTTCACAGCAGCGAGCTCAGCAATATCGGACTCAATGGCCGTCCTTGCTTCAATCAATTCAGCAATATTCTCAAAACTGATTCTCGACATCAGACCCAAATGCTTCGTGAAAAAGTCGCCGAACGACTCCTTAACGAATGTACCTTCCGGTACCCTCACTTCGATTAGTCCCAATGTAACCAGGGAGCGAATCGCTTCTCTCAAAGAGCTTCTCCCAACCTTGAACAGCTCCATCAGCTGCTTTTCCGAAGGGAGCTTCTCTCCATGACCGATCGTACCATTTAGAATTAAATCTATAAGCTGCTGCACAATATTTTGTGAGATCGTCGTTTTTTCAATTTGTGTTACTTTATCTCCTAACATCAGCGATACCCCCTTGGTTAAATATTCAGTATCATATCGTCTAAAAATCAGACGTTGCAGCCCGAAGCTATAGACAGCCTGTTTGTTGGTTATTTTAATAATAAGGTACTTCCAAGCAAATAATCAAGTCAGCTATTAATGAAAAAAAAGAACAACACCTTAAATTGAGCTTTTGTAGCGCGGTCTTGAGTAGACATCCGCCCTGAAAGTCTCAACCGTGAAAGTGGTTGTTCTTCCTCTTCATGTATACCTTACTTTTTACTCATATCGTATTGAATGTACACAATATGTGTCTGCAAATATTCCTCAAGCCCATGCTTGCCGTCCGCTCCTCCGATTCCGGATTTTCTCATTCCGGCATGGAACCCTTGAATCGCTTCGAAATTTTCCCGATTCACATAGGTTTCGCCAAACTTAATTTCCTTGCAGGCTCGCATTGCGATATCCAAATTTTGTGTATAGATAGATGAAGTAAGGCCATATTCCGAATCATTGGCCAATGCAATGGCTTCGTCCAGATCTTTAAAGGTCATGATCAGCAGCACAGGACCGAAAATTTCCTTATGCATGATTTCCATATCATGCGATAAATTTGTCAGAACGGTCGGTTCATAAAAATAACCTTTGTCGCGGCTGGCACGCTTGCCGCCCGTCTCGACTTTAGCTCCTGCTGCTACTGCACTGGCAACCAAGCTCTCTACTTTGGCAAGTCCCTGCTCGTTGATAAGCGGCCCCATCTCCAAATCTGTTTCGATAAGCGGATCGCCATATTTCGTACTGCTCATTGCCACGCTGATTTCCGCGATAAATTGCTCTGCAATCTTTTCATGAACATAGATCCGTTCCGCACAATTGCACGCTTGGCCGGAATTAATCACTCTGGACGCTTTGATGCTCCTTACGGCCAGTTCAATATCTGCATCATCCATTACAATCGCCGGTGCTTTGCCGCCTAGTTCGAGTGAAACTTTGGTAATGTTTTTCGCCGCGGCCGCCATAATTTTGGAGCCGGTATCCACACTTCCCGTGAAGCTGATCATGCCGATCTTCGGATTCGACGCCAACTCTTTGCCGACGACTCCGCCCCTGCCATATACAACATTGAATACCCCTGCAGGCAACCCCGCTTCAGCAGCCAGCTTGGCAAACTCGAACGCATTGTTCGGCGTTTCCTCACTCGGCTTAATGACAATCGTATTGCCTGTCACTAAGGCCGGGGCCATCTTTCTGGCAATTAACAGGAACGGGAAGTTCCAGGGCAGCACACCGCCGATTACACCGATTGGAACTTTAAACAACAAAATATGTTCATTTGGCCTGTCGCTTGGAATAATTTCACCCTCATATCTTCGAGCCCATTCTGCCATGTAATCCATATAATCAGCAGTAAAATTCACTTCAGCTTCGGCCAAGCTTATAATTTTCCCTTGCTCCTCGCTAATGACCCTGACCAGATGGTGAAAGTTTTCGCGGATTTTTTGCGCAATCTTGTGAAGATAGCCAGCCCGCTCGATCGCCGGCAACTTGGCCCATGATGCCTGCGCACTTTCGGCCGCCTCGATTGCCTGCCTCGTTTCCTCGATTGTACATTCCGGAATTTCCGATATGATCTCCCCGGTAGCCGGATTTGTAACCGGTATCATTTCTGTCGTTTTCGATACGACAAATTGACCATCAATGTACGGTTGACATCTTTTCATTCCATTTCTCCTCTCGCGAATCATCTTTTAATCTAATCATCAGACCATATGATTAGTTAAATCATATGCCGCTCTGTTTACGTTGTCAATACCTTTTTGCTTTATTTAAACAGGTTAACCATACTTAAGGAAATGGCAGGTATATAGCTAATGAGCAGCAAATCAACGATCAGCACGATAAAAAACGGAATTAGCGCCCTCGAAATATGACCAAGTCGAATATTCGCAATTTGACATGATATGAACAAATTAACACCAAGCGGAGGCGTACATAACCCCATGGCCAGGTTAACAATCATTACAATGCCAAAATGTACAGGGTCGATCCCCATACTAATCGCAATTGGAGTAAGCAGCGGAGCCAAAATGATGACAGTTGCCCCTGTGTCCATAAACATGCCGAAAATGAGTAATAAAATATTGGCCATGATCAGGAAGATGATCGGGCTATCTGATATTTGGATAAACAGCTCGCCAATTTTTTGCGGAATGCCTTCACGTGTCAGAATCCAGCTGAACAGGCCGGCATTGGCGATAATGTACAAAATAATCGACGTGGTGACAGCTGATTTTGAGAACAGCTTGACCAGCTGTTTTATATTCAATTCCTTATACACCAATACACTTACAACAAAAGCAAAGAGCACGCCGACCGCCCCCGCCTCTGTAGGGGTAAAGATGCCGGAATAAATACCCCCGAGAATAATGACAGGCAGGAACAATGCCAATACAGCCTCTTTTAAATATTTCATTCGCTCGCTCCAGCTTGCCTTTGGCATGCCCTTATAGCCTCTTTTTTTGGCAATAAAATAAGCCGTTAGCAGCAAAGACAAGGCGATCAGCAAGCCGGGCACGAAACCGGCCATGAACAAATCGCTAATCGAGGTGCCAGTGGAAATGCCATAAAGAATTAACGGGATACTGGGTGGTATAATAATTCCCAGCTCGCCGGATACCGATTGGATCGCGCCGGCAAAACCTCGGTCATAGCCTCGCGCAATCATCGCCGGGATGAGGATAGAACCGATCGCCGCAACCGTCGCCGCCCCTGAACCGGAAATCGCCGAGAAGAATAAAGAGGTAATGACGGCTACAATGCCGATTCCTCCGACAAAATGCCCGGTAAACGCATTGGCCAAATTGATCAATCGGCGGGATATGCCTCCAACCTCCATAATCGTACCGGCCAGAATGAAGAAGGGAATCGCCATAAGCGGAAAGGAATCCAACGAAGTAAAGCTGCGCTGCGCTACTATAATAAGCGGCACTCCTCCTAATGCCAATAGAGCGATTACCGAGGCGGCTCCCATCGATATTGCGATCGGCACGCCCAGCAAAAATAAGAAGAAAAGGGAAACGAATAACACCACCGTCAATTGACTTCCCCCTCCTTCGGTACAAATAAATCCAAAATCGTTGCAATAGCATTCACGATCAGCAAAAAGCAGCCGATCGGGATAGAGGCATACGGAACGGCCATGGATATTTGCAAAGCCACCGATTGCTGGCTGCTTACTTTATCCACTAACTGCAAGCCCTGAAATAGCACAACACCAAAAAATATAATCGAGATAAATAAAATTAGCGCTTTCAAAAACTTTCTTTTGTCCGCTGTCATTTTTTCCGCAATAAATTCTACCGCAATCAGACTCTTATTGCGCAAGGCGATCGCAGCGCCGAAAAACGCCGCATAAATCATTAAATATCTCGAGACCTCTTCCGTCCAAGATAACGAAATGTGCAAAAAGTATCTGGAGCTGATTTGCATAAGAATGAATACGCACATTAAGCCGATCATAATCGCCAGCAAAAGCATGATCGCTTTATTCAGCAAATCGATCATATGAATAATCTTTTTCATCCGCTGCCCTTCCCCCAATTAAGAGAAATCTTCCCCCTCTCTCATCGAAGAAAGGGGGGTGCCACATCATTGCGTTTGCGCGATCAAGTCTAATAAATCTCCAAATTTCTCTTTATACTTATCCCGAACCGGTTGGGTGGCATCCATAAAAGGCTGCTTCTCCACTTCTACAACTGTCATTCCGCTGTTCTTCAACTGATCGATATATTTCTGCTCGTCTTTATCCTTCGCTTCATAATTGGCCTGCTGCGCTTTTTGGGCCGCATCCAGAAGAATCTGCTGCTGCTCTTCCGACAGCCCCTTCCACAGATCCAAATTGATGTTGTACGCATAAGGATTATAGACATGGCCCGTTAGAATCAAATATTTTTGCACTTGGTCGATCCCGCCGGTGGCGATGACATCGACCGGATTTTCCTGGGCATCGATAACGCCTTGCTGCAGCGCAGTATACACTTCCGTCCATGACATCGGCGTCGCTTCCGCGCCCAGCGCCTTCCAAGCATCGATATGAATTTTATTTTCCATCGTTCTGATCTTTATCCCTTTTAAATCCTCTGGACTCTTCACCTCGGTTGCCTTGGTTGTTAAATGCCGGACACCGGTTTCCCCCCAGGTCAGCAGCTTCAAATTTTTCTCTTCCAGCTTCCGGGCGATACGTTCACCGACTTCGCCATTCATTACTTTGCGGGCGTGCTCAATATCCCGGAACACAAACGGCAAATCTACAACGCCCATCTCTTCGACAAAATTGCCAACAACCGCCGTCGACGTTGCTGTCGCTTCAATCGTTCCCAGCTCAACCGCCTCTAGAACCTCTCTCTCCCCGCCAAGCGAGCCGTTAATATGGAGCTTGACTTGCATTTTCCCGTTAGACTGCTTCTCTACTTCCTCCTTGAATTTTTCCAATCCGACCACCGCAGCTGTTCCTTCTGTTCCGGTAGACCCCAAATTAATGACGATTTCTTTATCATCCCCGCCGCTTGCCGGTTTGCCCTGCCCTCCGTCATTCCCGCATCCTGCCGCAAATACCGCCAAGCTAATCATTAATGTCGTAAATAAGGTTCGTTTTTTAATGACCGTCACCCCTTAATTTTTATGTTGTGCCAATTTAGCTTGAAATGATGGTTTATTTACGATCTGCTTATTCACAATTGCATCAGGCAGTTCGCCTCTCATAACCTTAAGGATGCCTTGAACAACGGAATGGCCGATCCCGCTGTATAGCTCATCCGTCCAGCATAGCGCATGCGGTGTGACGATGACGTTGTCCAATTGAAGCAGCGGATCATCCGGAGCAATCGGCTCGACAGCGAACACATCAAGTCCGGCACCTGCAATCCAATTGTTTTGAAGCGCTTTCACCAAAGCTTGTTGATCCACGATTGGGCCTCTGGCTGTATTAATCAAGTACGCAGTCGGCTTCATCGCACTTAATTCCGCTTCGCCAATCAGGGCGGTTGTATCTGGGGTAAGTGGACAATTGATTGTCAAAAAGTCCGACTGGGCGATCAGCGTATCCATATCAACTAAGGTTACGCCAAGCGCTGCTGCTGTCTCCTCGCCGGCATACGGATCATAGGCAAGCTGGACCATATTGAGCGGCCTGGCCAAATGAAACATCTCTTTGGCGATATTCCCTAGCCCGACCGAGCCAAATACTTTACCGGCAAGCCCGATTCCCGGATATGCCAGCTTGTCGCTCCATCTCCCTTCTCTGGTCATACGGTCTTTAATTAATAGCTTTCCGCTTAACGCATACAAAAAGGTCATAATCGACTGGGCAACCGGTCTTTTAACTCCCTCTGGCGTAATATACAGAGCAACATCAGCTTCTGTGCATGCCTTAACATCAATCATGTCATAGCCGACACCCCATCTGCCTATTGCGACTAATTGCTCCGCCCCTGCCAAGCTTTGCCGGGTAAAACGCGGCGTCATCGAAATGACCGCATGAAAACCCTTTAGTTGTTCAGGCGTGACTTCAGGCGTAAACGTACTCATAAACTCGCATTCGATGCCGGGCTGCCGCTTTAATTCTTCTAGCCAAGCTTCCCCGAACATCAACTCATTCTTCTCATTCAAAAAATCGCGTGTCAAACCAACACGGAAAGTCATAGCCGGCCGCTCCCCTTTATGCTTATTCATGCTTCCCGTCTAGAACCATAAATGGATGGGACGTTTCAACCCCGCCTTTTCCATATTGTCGACTGTCGAACGAATGAGCAAGCCGGCATCCGAGCCAAAACCAACCATGCCAAACTTCTGCTGTATACGCTGTATGCTATCTTCGACTCCGGTGCTCATAACGCCTGAAGCAATACCGCGCTGATCTGCCTTGGCCTTAATATCCAAAATAATCTGAGCGACACCCGGCCCTTCCCATTGGCCTAAATAACCGTAGCTTGCCGACAAATCAGCCGGTCCAAAGAAAATTGCCTCTAGACCTGGTACATCAAGAATGGAGTCAATCTGTTCAGCCGCATCCTTAGTTTCAATCAAGGGAACAACCATCGTCTCTTCATTGGCATATTCCAAATATTCTTGCAATCCCAGTCCCCACTTGACTGAGCGTTCGCCGCCAATCCCTCTGATGCCTGTATCCGGATAACGCGCATAATTAAACCCTGTTTGCAGTTCCTCGGCATTCCGTACTAATGGCAGCAATACACCATGTGCGCCCATATCAAGCACTCGTTTGATTGCGGAATTCGAAATTTCCGGCACTCGAACCAAAATGCTCGTATCGGAATTCCGTACAGTCCTTACATGCTCCATTACTTCCTTATAGTCTAAATGTCCGTGCTCCATATCGATACAGACCCAATCCAGACCGAGCGTAATCGCAATCTCCGAAATGGAGGGAGATTCCATCGTTACCCACATGCCAAAGGTTTGCTCTCCCTGTTTTAATTTATGACGTAAAGGATTTATAGCCATATCTGTCGCCTCTTTCTAATGTTATTCCTATTAATAAACCGCTTTCAAAACGTGTTCCAAAGTGCAGATGTCAATTCGCTTCTGTTATCTCCTCCTTCTTCATCATAAGATCATATGGTCATACTATCATTATATGAATCCGAAATTAAATGTCAACAAATAAAAAACAGCCTCTACCACGCTAATTGCGTAGGTAAGGCTGCTATTTTTTTATCCGCGGTTCAATGCAGGCTCCTGCTTGGTGCCTTTTTCTTTTTCCGCTTTGCCTTCCGCTTCAGGCATTTTGTTCGAGGTACGCAGCGGAATTTCTCTCAAGAAAGCTACCAGCACAACAGCGACGACAAGCAGCAGCGCCCCCGACAGGAAGACAACGGTCAGCGAGCTGGACAATACTTCGCGCATTGTCTCAATCAGCTTGTCGAATAACGGAACAATATCCGCTGGCAATGAATCGTGCATTTGTGCAATTGCCGGCTGATCCAACAGCTTTTGCGGATTAAGGAATGCCGACATTTGCTCTTGCACGGCCGGATCGATCTTCGCCAATGCTTCTCCGCCACCTGCGGCCATCTTATCCGTCAGCTGGTTTTTAAGGCTGGTTGCCATAATCGTGCCCATAACGGCAATGCCGATCGTGCCGCCCATGTTGCGGAACAGTTGGTTGGACGCTGTAACGACACCGAGCTGATCAGGCCGGACAGCATTTTGAACGGTCAGCGAGAAGACCGGCATGCCGAGACCAAGGCCAAAGCCGAAGACGATCATCGCCAGAACGGCCATCCATACCGAATTCATAAAGGCCATCAAAACCATACCGGCAATCATAACTGGCAGGCCGATCATCGCATAACGTTTGTATTTACCCGATTTCGAAATCCATTTCCCTGTAATGGCACTAACGACAACCATAGCGATCGACATCGGCATCGTCACATAACCGGAGTAAGTCGGGGAAATGCCCTCAACCCCTTGGACGAAGAACGGCAAGTAGATGAGTGCTCCCATCATGCCCGCGTTCATCAGGAAGCCGGCGACATTCGAAATCGTGACGATATCATTACGGAACAAGGACAACGGCAGAACCGGGCTTTTGGCCCGCAGCTCGACAAGAATGAAAAAAATCATAAATACGATGGCCGCGGCGAATAAGCCAAGAATTTCAGGAGAGCCCCAATCATATTTTGTGCCTGCCCAGGAAAAGCCGAGCAGCAGCGGCACAATCGTTAATGTCAAAAATAATGAACCCCAATAATCAATCGATTCCCCTTGCTTGCGGTCGACTTTTGGGAACAACACCACAATGAGAGCAAAAGCTACAATGCCGAGCGGCAGGAAGATCCAGAATACCCATTCCCAATTCATATGGTCGACAATCCAGCCGCCAAGCGTCGGTCCAAGAACGCTGGAGAAGCCAAAGACCGCCATCATCACGCCGGTCCATTTGCCGCGCTCGCGCGGCGCGAACAAGTCACCGACAGCCGTAAAGGCAGAAGACATAATAATACCGGCGCCAATACCTTGAATACCGCGGTAAGTAATCATCTGATAAATATCCTGGGATAAGCCGGATAAAAAGGCACCGATCATGAAGAATACGATACCGATCAATATAAATGGCTTCCGGCCGTAAATATCCGATAGCTTGCCGACAAGTACAGTAGCAATTGTAGAAGTCAGCATGTAGATGGTAATGACCCAGGTATAGTAGTCCATCCCTCCAAGCTGTGCGATAATGCGCGGCATCGCTGTACTGACAATCGTTTGGTTAATTGCGGAAAAAAACATCGCCGCTATAATGCCGAACATAATCGTTACTTTCCGCTTGTGTGATAATTGATCCAAGTAGTTACTCCTCCTCCGAATCCATACTCTCCAAGAGTACTGTAAAAATTCTCTTTAAATGTGCGATATCTTCTTCAGGCAAACGATCAAATAGGGCCACTATCGTCGCTTGCTGCTTTTCTAACATCGAGGTTATCAAGCGTATGCCGTCCTCGGTTATGACCAGATGCACAACCCGGCGATCCTCGGAATCGCGAATGCGGGCAACGAGCCCCCGCTCGATCAGCTTGTCGGCAATGCCGGTAATCGCGCCGGGCGTGACAATCATTTTCTCCGCCAATTCATTCGGTTTGCTTAAGCCTTGATGGTGAAGCAGATAAAGCATTCGAAACTGCGATAAAGTCAGTTTATCCTGAACCTTGCAATTCCACTCCTGTGTTACTTTTTTTACAACACTTTTAAATAGCGCAGGGAGCTCCACTAAGTGGGCATTTACCTGCATGCCCCCACCTCCTAAAACAGCTTCTATTAGTTTTCTTCAACGTTAACTATACGCGCCGCTTTGTTGTTTAATGATAAATATTTTAGTACTAAAAGATTCAATAGTGAAACTATACGCTAATTCCGGTTGTCCGGTCAACTTTTTTACAACCAAAAATAGCTGAAATTAGCCATTTGTCTCGTAAAATCCCCCATTTCAAGCACGCAGAGCTATGTATAATCATTTTTTTGCGCAAATTCTTAAAATATTACCGCTTTCCTGCAAAAAAATATGATGGGGTGGCGGAATGGATTGATCGGACACAAAAGAAACCGTCTCTTCTTATCGAAGAAACGGTTTCCTTGATCTCTATTTTCCGCCTGTAAAGGTAATCCCTTTAATAAAGAAGCGGTTAAAGATCGCGTAAATAATAATCGCCGGCAGGGTAAATACCATCGATGCGGCCATAATATAGTTCCAATGGCTAATATACTGCCCTTTGAACGTATTGAGGCCGAGCGTCAAGGTGAACATCGCCTTGTCCGAGACGAACATCAGCGGCTTCAGGAACTCGTTCCAGGAGCCCATAAATACAAAAATCGTCTGTGCGGCAAGCGCAGGTATTGCAAGCGGCAGAGCAATCCGGAAAAAGACGCCGAACCGCGTCAAGCCGTCCATTGCAGCCGCCTCCTCCAGCTCTTTCGGGAAGCTGAGGAAAAATTGCCGCATCATAAAGGTAAACGTCGCATTGGCCATCATCGGCAGCGTCAGCGCTGCGTACGTATTCAGCAGGTCGAGCTGCTTCATGATCAAATAAGCCGGGACGATCGTCAACTGCCCAGGAATCATCTGCACAGCAAGGATCAGCACAAACATGACCTTATTACCGTAAAAATCGATGCGGGCAAGCGCGTAGCCGGCCATGGAGTTGAACAAAATGTTGCTGACCGTCGCAATCACTGCGATAAGCGCACTATTATACATCCAGCGCAGAAATAACGGCTCTTTCACAAAAATATCATAGTAGTTTTGCAGCGTGAAATGCTTCGGGATAAAATTGATACTCCCCGAGACGATTTCACTCAGCGGCTTGAATGACGAAGAGAGCGCCCATACAAAGGGGACAACCGTCACACAGCCATAAAAGAACAGCAGGAAGTAAAGGACGCCCTTTACCCATTTCGGTTGTTTCACTGCCATTGACTTAAAGCCACCCTTCCTTTAATTGAGCTTCTCTTCAGCGAACAGCTTGCGCTGAATAAGCGTCATAATGAGAATTACGGCTGCCAGCATCACCGCAAGCGCGGAAGCATAGCCGAAATCGAGATTTTTAAAGGCATATTGATAAATGAGCAGTGCCACTGTGAGCGTGGAATTGTTCGGGCCGCCAGATCCCGCCGAAAAAATATACGACTGGTCGAACAGCTGGAACGTCCCGATAATCCCCATGACTACAGTAAAGAAGGTAGCCGGCTTGATCATCGGCAGCGTAATCGCCGTAAATCTTTTCCACGCATTGGCGCCATCCAGCATTGCCGATTCATAAAGCGCATCCGGAATGTCCTGCAGCGCCGCCAAAAATACGACCATAAAGAACGGAGCGGTCGACCATATATTCATAAGCATAATCGCCTTCATCGCGACTGCGGGATCGCCAAGCCAGTTGTAGCCGTTGAGGCCAATAAACTCCAAAAGCCGGTTCAATAAACCGTTGGAATTGTAAATCCACATAAAAATCAAGCTCAATACTGCCGAGGAAGTTACGGTCGGCATAAAAAACACAATACGGAAAAAGTTTTTAAATTTCAGTTTGGCATTCAAAATCGTTGCCAGTGCAATAGCAAAAATCGTCTGCAGCGGCACTACGAACAAGGCGAAGGACGCTGTATTTTTTAAAGCAATCCATGCCCGCTCATCATCGGCCATCCGCGTAAAATTGTTGATGCCTACCCATTTGTAGCTGACTTCACCTAAAAGATTCACCTTATGCCCGGATAAGTATAGTGAGTAAAACACCGGCAGAAATAAAAAGGTACCCAGAACCAGGATAGTTGGCAGCAGGAACAGATAGCCGGTCACCGTATTTTTCAGCTTCCGTCTTCTTGCCGAGCCATCGGCCATGCTAAATCCTCCCTTTCGCTAGCGGTTTGCGGACAGGGGCGTAAAGGAAGGCGCGGGGCGCCTTCCTCCGTCCTGTGTACTGCTTACTTCGCTGCCGCAATTTCTTTATTGGCTGTATCTTGCGCTTTCTGCATGGCATCCTTCAACTGGGATTTGCCCAGGAAGGCATCGACAAATTGGTTATTGAAGTTGTTCATAATCGTCGGCAGCGTCGGTCCCGCTTGCCAAGGCGTAGCGTAGGAGCCTCCGGCTACGATCGCGCCCCGCACTTCATCCTTGTCATAGCCCAATTCCGCTGCGACAGATTTGCGAGTTGGAAGCGCAAAGCCTTTGCTTGTCCAGGTTTTCATGCCATCCTTGCCCGTCAGGAACGACATCAGCTCCCATGCCGCTTCTTTTTTCTTGGAATCTTTATTCATTACGTAAGCAACGGTGAAGGCCATCGTTCCTTTTTTGCCGTTAACGGTCGGGAGCTCGGCTGTTCCATATTCCAGATCGCTATAGTTGCTTTCCAAAAACGGAACGGCCCAGTTTCCTTCAAATACGATGGAAGCTTTCCCCTGGCCGAACATTTCGCCGCCCCAGCCGGCGCCTACTTCTTTTGGCTCTCCGGAGATTTTGTCTTTATTATGCATATTTACAACGAGTTCAAGTCCTTTGAGCGCATCTTCACTGGCAAATGCCGCATTTCCCTGCTCATCGGCCACTTTGCCGCCGAACGCCTGGATCATATACATTTGACGGGCAAGCTCAGGCGCAACGCCAAAGCCGTAACGCGTCACCTTGCCGCCCTCAACCTTGGTCAGCTTCTTCGCTGCGGCCTGCAGCTCTTCCCATGTCGTTGGCGGGGATGTAATCCCTGCTTCGGCAAAATCCTTTTTGTTGTAGAACATCGCCAGCGTCGAAAAGTCTTTCGGGAAGCCATATGTCTTGCCGTCTTGCTTGAAGGCCTCAAGCAGCGGCTGCTCGAAATCGGCCGTATCGAATTCCGGCGTTACATAGCTGTCGAGCGGCTCAAGCACGCCCTTCTCGATTAAAGCCGGGGCTTCAAAAGCGTCCAAATAAAATACGTCCGGGCCTTCGCCGCCAATCAGTCTCGTCTTAATGACATCCATATATTGATCGGCAATTACTTCATAATTTACCTTGATGTTCGGATGCTTGTCCTCGAACTCTTTCAGCGTTTGGTTCAGCAAATCCTGCTCTTCCGGGCTGGCGCCCCAGCCTGCCAATGTGACCGTAACCGGCTCTTGCTGGCCGCCTGTTTCTTTGCCCGCGTTCGTCGCGCCTTGATTCGTCTTCCCGTCATTGCTGCTGCCGCAGGCAGCGAGCAGTGTTGCGCTTAGTGTCATTACGAGCATGATTGACAACGATTTTTTCATTCTAGCAACCTCCCTATTGTATGAAGCTATATATGAACATATTGCGTGAAACCTTACGCCATTTGCAGCGTGTAGCCGGTCGTATTGGCCAGCACTGTCGTCTCGACACTGCCTGCGCTGTTGCGGGTCAACCGCAAGCTCAATTCCCCGGCGCCTGCGCGAAGCCGCTCCACCAGCAGTTCATTCATGCCTGGCAGCAAGCTCGGCTTTAATGAAATTTGCTTGCCAAATGCATCGGGACGAATGCCAAGCAGCGCTTGAACAAAGGTGATCGGCGTACCTGCAGCCCAGGCCTGCGGCGAACAAGCAACTGGGTAAGGAACCGGATAACCGACGGAATCGTCATAGCCGCAGAAAAGCTCCGGCAGACGGTTATATTCGAACTTCTCGGCCGCTTTCATCAGACCGCCGATCACCTGATGCGTTTCCTGCTCAAAGCCAAGCTGGCTTAGTCCAAGCAAACACATCGAATTGTCGTGCGGCCATACGCTTCCGTCATGGTAACTCATCGGATTGTAGCCGGCAGACTGCGTGCTCATCGTCCGAATACCGTAGCCGCCAAACATATCTTCAGCTACTAGCCGCTTGGCAACCTGTTCTGCCCGTTCAGGAGCGGCGATGCCTGACATCAGAATATGGCCGGCATTGGAGGTTACCGAGGCGACCTGCTGCTTCTCGCCATCAAGCGCAATCGCATAATAGCTTTCATCCTGAAGCCAGAACTCGCGCTCAAACCGCTCCCGAAGCTTTTCCGCCTCCCGCTCCATGCGCTCCGCCCGCTCCGTCTCGCCCAACTGCCTGAAAATCGGGGCAAGCCGCATTTTCGCCTGGTAGACATAGCCCTGTACTTCCACCAAAGCAATTGGCGCCTGCGCGTAACGTCCGTCGGCATGCACGACCGAGTCGGCGGAATCCTTCCAGCCCTGGTTGGCGATTCCTTTGGAGGACTGCTGATAATATTCCACGAATAAATCGGCATCGCGGTCCCCATACTGATCGATCCAGTCCAAAGCCTCCAGTAAGTGCGGCATCAGCTCGGAGATAAACTGCGCATCTGCAGTCCAGTGAAAATACTCAGCCGCGAGCAGTAAAAACAGCGGCGTCGCATCAATCGTGCCATAGTAAGGCGTGAACGGTACTTGATTGGTGCCGGCCAGCTCGCCGTAACGAATTTCATGCATAATTTTCCCCGGCTGCTCATCGCGCCATTCGTCCTCATGCTTGCCTTGATAAGCTGCCATCGTGAGCAGCGTTCCTTTGGCAACCTGCGGATTTAACGGCAGCATTTGCAGGGCTGCGATCAGGCTGTCACGGCCAAAAGCGACTGCGTACCACGGCAGTCCCGCGACCGGAAAACGACCATAGCCCAAATCCGTCAGCAATACGCGCAAATCCTGCACGCCGCGATTGTAAAGCTGGTCAAACAGCGGCATATTGCTGCGCACCTGCGTCGTTGTCGCATCCCATTCCGCATAGGAAGCGCTTAACTTGCCCTTAGCCTCGGCCGGATCATACTGAATCGGTCGTTTGCCATCGATAACCGGCGCGATGAAGAAGACGATTTCCTCTGTTTGCCCGTGTCCAAGCTTCAACCCAAAATGGATCGCACCGTCCTCACTAATTCCGCTTTCAGCCTTGTTCCATTTTATAAGCGTCTCGCGTGAGACATTATCCGCTCCCATGTAACTGATTAGCCGCTCCTGCTCCGCTGTGCGATCGCCGGTAATCTTGCCGATGTCGCCATGCTGAAAGCCGCGTACGATAAACATGTCTACGAAATCGGCATCCAGCAGGACAGAAAAATCAAATTCAATCGGCTTCGGATAATAGCTGGTCAGCCGATAAGCTTCATACAATGCATCCTCATAAATAAAGCGTGTACGCTCAATTTCTACCGACTCTCGCCACAAAATAAGCTGGCCTTTCTCCTCCATATGCGGATTGGTAAGCCGAATGGTGGAAATATAATTTTCATCCGCCGACGAAGATAATAACAATGGCGCTTTTCCATTAATTGCGATTTCCAGTCTGCTCAGAAATCGGGTATCCTTCGTATACAGGCCGTGCCCTGCTGTGTTGCTGGCAGCAATGCTGCCATCCTTGTCCGTCATAAGAAACAAGTCGTTCTCTTTGATGACCCGGTAATCCAAAGTCTCGCCTCTTTTCACTTAAAACATTTTGACATTGGGGTACAGATAGTATTGCCAAATTTGCCGATCTTACCTGATTCGTCCGAAACGTTTCGGATGTGAAGAAAAAAATAATGGCCTACTTTCGGAGCCGCTTCCATTTTCGATAAGGAAAACAGAAAAACAGACTCTTGCGTTTTCCATTTTTCACATGATGTAAATACTATCCGAAACGTTTCGGATATGATACACTCAGATTATAGAGCAAGTAATCCCATTTTGACAACACGTTTTTTTTGAGAAATATTTGAAAGCCTCCTTTAACGGCTTTCCAACATCGTTTCTGGAGGGAATACCTTTGACCACGATTAAAGATATCGCCAAAGCTGCACAAATCTCCGTAACAACCGTGTCCCGGGCATTGAATGGACATGATGACGTCAATGAAGCAACGAGAGAGCGGATAAAAGCGATCGCCCAGCAGCTCGGCTACAGTCCCAATATTGCCGCAAGATCACTAATTTCCAAAAAGACGCACACCCTTGGACTGCTGCTATCCAATGTGACGCGCGCCAGCTCCAAAGATAATATTGCCTATCAAGCATTGTGCGGCATGAACGACCGGGCAGGGGCCCTCAACTACGACCTGGTCCTGTTCAGTACGACACCGCAAAAGCAAAAGGTCAAATCGTATAAAACGCTTTGTCAGGAACGCGGGGTCGATGGCGTCATCATTATGGGGATGCGGCTGGACGATCCTTATTTGAAGGAGATTGTCCGCTCAGAGATCCCTTGCGTACTGATCGATATTCCGTTGCAGGGACCGAATGTCGGCTACGTCACATCGGCCAATGAAGAGGGGGCTTACACTGCTGTCGCTTATTTGCTGCAGGCCAATCACCGCCGCATCGGGATGATTAACGGCCATACCCAGGCGGACGTAAGCCTGCATCGGCTGCGCGGTTACAAGCGTGCGCTGGATGAAGCGGCAGTTCCTTTCGACGACTCGCTCGTTGCCGATGGCGGCTTTTCCGAAAACGGCGGCAAAGAGTCGGCGCTCCAGCTTCTAAAGCGGCATCCCGATCTGACAGCATTGTTTTGCGCCAGCGATTTGATGGCCCTTGGCGCCATGCAGGCCGTAAGGGAGCTTGGGCTGCGTATACCGGAAGACATCTCCATTATCGGTTTCGACAACATCGATGTGACCGCCTACTGCACACCCGCCTTAACGACTGTTCATCAGCACACCTACGAGCTTGGCGAGCAGGCGGCGCAGATGCTCATCGATTTGCTGGAAAATCGCGGGAACAACCATCATACCGTACTAGCAACGGAGCTTGTTGTTCGGGATAGTGTCATGCCGCGCCCGCGCTCCTAGTGACCTGTGCAGCCCAGTCTGTTACAATAGGGTCACTATGTTGCAAAGGAGATCCGCCTGTGGCACAGCGTCGACTCGAAAGTGATCAGGATTTTACAGAGGCACTGGAACGCCAGGTGCGCCTGCGTGTATTTAAGGACGATCATGTTATTGACACCGGCTGCGTCATCGTTCGTTTTGACGACCGTACAATTGTGACGCAATCCGGCGTCAGCGATATCGCTTATCATAGCCGGGCCGAATGTGAGTTTTTTGAGATGAAGAAGCGTTAGCATTGTGCCTGAGGAAAATCAGCGAATAACGGATTCTGTGTCCGTGAAAGCTCCCAACCGCCTGTTTTTTGAGCCAATAACGGATCGCAGGTCCGCATCCCTCAAGGCACCCGCCTTAGTTGGGCACACCGGACGCCGAAAATCGCCGTCAAAGCATGAAAACGACGGCCTACGCCCACGATCCGCGGTTCAGCGAACGGAAAATGCGCTCAAATGTTGCAGTTTATACAACAAACCAGCGATGGGTAGCAAGCTTGCCCCCGAAATGCTGTACAAAATGCAACAATCTGCCCCTCCAAAGGGGTAAAGTGGCGATGATTGTTGCAGAATGTACATCATTTTCGCTAATTACGGGTGAATCATCAATCCAATGTTGTATTCTGTGCAACAATCGTGCCTCAGCACTTCCCGACAAAAAAAGCTCGCATGCCGCGGCGTGAAAACCTTCACTTTCGCTTCGCCGGCATACGAGCTTTTTGTTTAATCGAGGGCGGTCACCAAATCCTTGATCCAGCTGCGCGCTTTGAGCGGCTCGATCTGAAACTCCTGCTCCGGCACTGCGCGAATGGTGCACAGATAGCCCGCTTTGCCGTTCACGATCGCAGAGCATTCCTTGCAGGCATTGGCAGAGCGGCAAGAGTAGCGGACGGAAAGCGAAGGATCGCGATGCTCGCGAATCCAAAAAATAGCGTCCAATAAGCTCATCCCGTCCCGGTATGGGACATCATAGCTTTCCCGCACCGGTCCGCTTTGCTGATCGCCTCGCACAACTTGCAGCGTAACGGTAGACATTGCCCATCTCCCCCTTTACTGTCTGATGTCTTGCCATGCAACGACGGCTTCAAGCTCCCATTGCTGCTGATCGCGCAAGCGGTATCGATAGCGGTAGCTAACCGCCTTTTCCTTTGTTTCCTCATAATCCAGGCGCACATGCGCGCCGCGGGATTCCTTGCGCTCCAACGCGCCAAGTACAATGGCCTCACCGACCCGCAGCATGTTGGCCGCCTCCATCTTCTCGACAAGAGGTAGCGCATAGGTCGTTTGGCGGGCAAGCGCGATTTTCTCCAGCTCGCCTTGCAGTGCCCGCAGCTCCTCGAGCGCTGCAAGCAGGCCTTGCTCAGTCCGCAGCGGCCCGGCGCCTTTCCACATCACCTGCTGCAATTTCCGCTTGAACGCCTGCAGCGACACCTCATCCCGCTCAACCGGCTGCGGATGCCAGAACTGCTCAAGACGCTCCATCTCTTCAGCCAGCGTCTTCGCGATGACTGCCCGCTGCGCTTCGTCAAGCTCAGTACGCTGACGCGCCGCTGTTTCTCCCGCGATCCGTCCGCTCACAAGCGCTTCAGTAATCGCATTGCCCGACAAACGGTTTGCCCCATGCATGCCATAGATCAACTCGCCTGCCGCAAGCAAGCCCGGCACCCGCGTGCGCATCGCTGCATCTACCCGAATGCCGCCCAGCATAAAATGCGCCATCGGCGCCACTTCCATCATATCCTTGGTCAGATCGATATTTTGATTGCGTAAAATATCGATGACCGGCCCGAACGCCGCCTTCAGCTTCTCCTCCGGCACCATGCGAAAATCGAGGTAGGCTCCGCCATGCGGCGTACCGCGCCCTTCCTCTACCTCGCGAAAAATCGCCAACGTCGTCTGATCGCGGGTCGCTGTATATTTGCCGGCCACCTCGCCGTTATAGCGATCCATGAACTCTTCGCCGTTGCCATTCAACAGACGGCCGCCCAGCTTGTAGCGGAACGGATCCCACATAATCGGATCAATGCCGACCAGCGGCGGGAACAAATGCGCAATCGGGAAAAATTGCACCATCTCCATGTCGTACAGCTCCGCTCCCGCTTCCGCCGCTAACGCGAACCCGTCTCCTGTCATATTCGCCGAGGCGCTGTTGCGCTCATATACTTCCGTCAGCCCGCCCGTCGCTAAAATAATTGAAGAGGCCGCTATGCTTACAGGACGATACTGTTCAATATCAAAGCCTGCCGCACCGATGGCCCGCCCTTCATCATTGCAGACGATTTTTGTAATCATCACATTTTTATAACGCCCAATTTTGTCATTTTTCCAGATCGCTTTTTTCAGCCCTGCCGACGTCGCTCCGCCAGTATTCAATATATCGACATAGACACAGCGCGACCTGGAATGTCCGGGGGCAAAAGCTTGCGATCGCTTTCCTTCCGCCGTCCGCGCCCAGTTGACGCCATACCGCTCGGCTTCAAGGATCACCTCGGGTCCGCGTTCGACAATGGCCCGTACAATAGCCGGATCGGCAAGGCCGCGGCTGCCTTTCATCGTATCTGCAAAATGAATTTCCGGATTGTCATCATCAGCCTCGCCCAACGCGACAGCAACGGTCATTTGTGCAAGGATCGTCGCCCCGCCGCGCCCGATCAAGCTTTTGTCGATTAACAGCACCTGCGCGCCTTCGTCGGCTGCCGCTTTGGCCGCCATCATCCCGGCCGCGCCAGATCCTACAACGAGCACATCTGCTTCCAGCTGCAATGCCTCCATCCCGCTTCTCTCCTTCCCTTACTTGCTCTTGCCGATACCAACCGCTTGCACCAGCACCCCGGCCTCTGTCAAGGATCGGCGAATCTTTTCAGCAAAAGCTACGGCATGGATACCGTCTCCATGAATGCATATCGTGTCCGCTTGGATCGGGACATCAACCTGCTGCTGGGACATTACTTTCCCCTCAATAACCATCCGGATAACTTGATCGACCGACTGCTGATCATCGGTGATAAGTGAATTTGACAGCCGGCGCGACGTTAGCGACCCATCCGCTTGGTACGTCCGGTCGGAGAATACTTCGCTCGCCGTCCGCAGACCGGCCTTCTCTCCTGCCCGAATCAACTCGCTGCCGGCCAGCCCGAACAAGATGAGCTCCGGATCGATGCGGTACACCGCTTCGGCGATCGCCTCGGCGAGCCCTGCATTGCGGGCGGCCATATTGTACAGTGAGCCATGCGCTTTTACATGCTGGAGCTTCGCGCCCTCTGCACGGACAAAGCCCGATAAGGCGCCAATTTGATAGACGACGATGTCATAAGCTTCCTGGGGGGAAATATCCATATCGCGGCGCCCAAAGCCGATCAAATCCTGCAGCCCGGGGTGTGCGCCCAGCGCCACGCCATGCTCAAGCGCCAGCTTGACGGTACGGCGCATCGTAGTCGGATCGCCGGCATGAAACCCGCAGGCGATGTTGGCGGAGGTGACATGCTTCAACACTTCTGCATCTTTACCCATCGTATACGCGCCGAAGCTTTCTCCCATATCACAGTTCAAATCAACAATATGCATCCTCTTCATCCTTTCTCATGGTCACATCAATGAACCAGCTGCCGGAGACCAAGCTGCAGTGTCCGGAGCGCTGCCTGCTGCGCCAAAGCTCTTTGCTGCGCTTCGCGCAAATCAAGCAGTTGAAAGCCCACTTTCCCGCCCAAATTGACCTGCGCCAGCAGCGGCAAATCGGTCGAAATCACCTGCGCAATTTTCGGGTAGCCGCCCGTCGTCTGATGATCGGCCATCAGCACGATCGGATTGCCGTCCGGCGGTACCTGTACCGTACCGAAAGTTACAGCGGAAGACAGCATCTCTTTTGGCTCCGCCAGCTGCAGGCCGCTGCCTTGCAGGCGGTAGCCCATACGGTCGGACTGGGCCAGCACGGTAAAAGGCTCATGAAAAAAACGGTATTGGCTTTCTTGATCGAACAGCTCGTATTCTTGCCCGGCAGTCACATGAAGAACCGGCTGCGGGCTGTAGGCCGGAATAAGCTCTTGCGCTACCGACCAGCGGCTGACCGCAAGACTGTCGGCCGCAGCGGCGCCCGTCAGCAGCCGCTGCAGGCGCGCCGTGCGCTCCGAAGCACTGCCAAGCGGTATGCGGTCGCCCTCTTGCAGCGCTCTGCCTTGAAAACCGCCAATTTGCGCGCGCAAATAGGTTGAGCGGCTATTCATTTCTGCCGCCACATCGAGCCCGCCGCCGACGGCCAAATAAGCGCGGCAGCCCTCCTGCGGCTTGCCGAATTTCAGCACGCTCCCGCCAGGTGCGGCTATCGTTTTCCAGCGCGGGAGAGGATTGCCGTCCAAGGTCGGGGACAGATCGGCTCCGCAAATCGCAATTAGAACGGGCTGTTCCAGCACAATTTCAGGACCGATAATCGTCATTTCCAAGCAGGCTGCATTCTCCTCGTTGCCTACAAGCAAATTAGCGAGCCGCAAGGCCAGCCGGTCGACTGCGCCGCTGACGATAACGCCATATTTTTGCGCGCCGTATCTCCCCAAATCCTGCACCGTGGTCAAAAGCCCCGGCCTTTTAACTAACAAGCTCATTGCGGCTTCTCCTCCCACTGTTCATACTGCTCTCTGGAAATACGGCAGAAACGGACAATGTCCCCAGCCTGCAGCATTGTAGGCGGATTTAGCCCGGGAAGAAACAACGGCTGCGGCGTGCGTCCGATTAATTGCCAGCCGCCTGGCGTTTCAATCGGATATACGCCGGTCTGGTCGCCGGCAATCCCAACAGTGCCCGCCGGAATGGCCATCCGCGGCGTCTGGCGCCGGGGAGCGGCAATTGCGCCGGACATCCCGCCCAAATAAGCGAACCCGGGCGCAAAGCCAAGCATATAGACGAGATAATCGGCCGATGTATGAATGGCAATTACTTCCTCGGCATCCAGACCATTATGTGCGGCTACATCCACCAGATCAGGCCCCAAATCATCTCCATAGCATACTGGAATCTCTACCACGCGGGCCGGACTTACCGGCACGGCCTCCAGCTCCTGCAGCATATGGTTCAGCAACGCCGCAACAATCGCATATGGAAACTGCCGGTCCTCCGGCTCAACCAGCCCGGCATATTGGCTCATGACCGTCCAGCAATCGTAGTAAACGGTGACCGTCGTAAACGCCGGTACGCATTCGATCAGCCCTACGAACGGCTGCTCCTCAAGATAGGCAGTGAATTGCCTGACACGCTGATGAGTATCCAGTGAAATGGCATCACCCCACACTACTACAAGTGCCGAATCGCCCAGCGGCTTAAGTTCGTACAACAAACACACCTCACTACATAAGCCAAAGAAATCATGGCTTCAAATTACAAATTCCGTATTTCGGCATAAATAAACCGAAATACGGATATATAAGTATGCGACCATTATAGTCGAGATTGAAAAATATGCAAGTGCTACGCGTTTAGCTCAATTGCTTCATTTTCCACATCATGGCCGATTGGTTCCCACTTAATGAGCAATGTCGCTGCCAAGCCGAGAAACGGGACAATCGCCAACAGCAGTAATGTATTGTAAAGTCCGGCTGCCGCAAGCACTACCGGGAACAGGAAGAACCCCAGAATACTGCCAACCCGCGTCGCCCCCTGTCCGAAGCCAGCCCCGATGCCGCGCAGCTCGGTCGGATAGGACAATGTCGCCATCGTCATCCCTTGCGAGCCCGGCCCAAAGGCGTGGCCGAAGATGAAAGCTGCAAGAAGTACAACAGAGATGCCGATATATGTCTCGCCGAACAAGCCCATGCACAGCAAGCCAATGACTGCTGCGATGTATCCGACAATCGACAGCTTGCGCACGCCCCAGCTCGTATTTAAGGATGAACCGAGGAAGCCGCCCAGCGCGCCAAACAGGTTGAAGACGATCGTGCCGACAATCGCATAGATGACGCCTTTGCCGAATAGAAGCGTCGATATGGTAGGGATATAAAAGCCGACTGCGAAATACTCCATACTTTGTGTAAAGGTAATAATAGAAGCTAAAATTGTGCGAATCCGGTACTTGCCTTTAAAAATCGTCGTATACGGCACTTTTTTCTTCTTCTCCAGCCCGGCATGTCCCGCAGCCTCCGGATGAACGATTACCTCAATATTATAAGTTCTGCTGATAACCTTCGCGCCCTCTTCGATCGACAAATAATTGGCCGCCCACATCGGGCTTTCATTCATATAGAAGTAGCGCAAAAACAATACGATTAAAGCAAATACGCCGCCAAGGCCGACTGACCATCTCCAAATATATTCATGTTGATCAAGCAAGTAAAACGGCAGTGCAATCAATCCGGTCGCTGATGCTGCGCAAAACCATAACGGGCACCACAGCGTAACGTTAGACCCTTTTTTCTTCATATTGCTGTACTCCGCAATAAAGCTGAGCGCAATCGGAATATCCAGGCCAACACCAATGCCCATAAGCAGCCGAAAAATAATAAGGCAAGCATAGTTCGGCGACAATGCGGCGCCGAAAGCGGCAAATACCATCAAGAAAAGGTCAATCATAAACATCTTGTTCCGACCGAATTTATCGGTATAATACCCGCCAAACACAGCACCGAGCAAGGAGCCGACAGCCATAACCGCCGTCAGGCTGCCCAATTCTACAGAACTCAAATTGAACTGCTCCTGCAGCTGTGCGGTGCCGATGCCGATGCTCGTGAAATCATAAGCGTCTACGAAGACACCGGCTAGCGCGAGCAAAATAATTTTGAAACCCGACCTGCTGACTGGATTCGAATTGACGAAGTCAATAATATCCCGCCGGCTCCTGACTTCCAACACTTGTGTGCTCATCGTCGTTTCTAGCCTCCATAATAATTCCGAATTTCGGAATTCATGTACCGAAAATCAATCCCTATATATACGATCATTATAGTCGGTATTAAACGAATTGCAAGCAAAATTTTAAACGCGGACGATTAGGATTCGAATTATATTCGTTGTATACTGTTACAGAACAATGGATTACTGAGCATTAGCAAGCAGGAGGCAAACTGTGCAAAATAAAAACAAAACGGTCATGCGATCTATGGATCTTCTTAATCTATTCATCGCCCACCCGCAGCTTACCGTCAATGATATGGTGAAGTTGTCGCAAATACCGAAAACATCCGTACATCGCATGATCGGCTCACTCGAAGAAATGGGCTTTTTGACCAAGCGGGATGACGGCTGTTATACACTTGGTCTTCTCTTTCTCCAATTCGGCAATCTCGTAGCCGAGCGGCTCGATATTCGCCATATCGCCATCGATAGCATGCAGCGATTGCGCGATGAGACGAACAGGGCGGTACATTTGGCCATGCGGGATGACGATTCGTCCATCTATATCGAAAAATTGGAAACTGATCATCCTGTGCGGCTTTTCACCAAAATTGGCCGCAAGGCACCGCTATACGCAGGCGCTTCCTCACGCATCATCCTCGCTTTTATGCCCGAGAAAGAAAGGGAAGCGTACTTGCAAGCAATAAAGCTGCAGCCGCTATGTTCCGGCACGATTACTGACATGCAGCAGCTGCGGGCTGCGCTGGAGCAATCGCGAGCCGCAGGCTACAGCTTTAGCCGTTCTGAGCTCGAGCCGTACACGGCCGAATTAAGCGCGCCGATCTTCGACCATGCCAGCCAAGCAGTTGCAGCGTTAAGCATTGCCGGACTGGAGGTACAATTCGGGGAGGATGAGCTTCCAGCTCTCATTCAGAAAATTAAGCAGGCCGCTCGCCATATTTCACAAAAACTTGGCTACAGCGGGTAGCCTTCGTAAACGAATGGCTCGCCTCGGGCTTTTTTCGGAGTGATACTTAGAATTTATCTGCTGAAAATTTGCAAATATCACGGAAAAGCCATCTCATAGTAGTTACAACTACTTTTGAGATGGCTTTTCGTGGTTAATGTGTACTGATTAATCCCGAAAGGATTGAATCGCACCAGGCCATTGATCGCTTTCACAAGTGGCGGTAGCTTGCTTACCTTTGGCTGTGCTCTCTGACACTTTTTGATTATCGTAAAAAATTTGGCAAGTAATGTACGTGGCTGACTCTGAGGCTGTAGCCGAAAGTTGTGCTGACTTGAAATTAAATGGCTTGCTGTGGTCAACCTCTAGTTTTAGCTCATATGGCAGTGCAATATCTGTTTCTTCCTGTGATTCTGTCCCATTTCTTGTCTTCAACTCCACATAAACATGCTTAGCATTCGTACCATCACTTTCGATGACATACTTCACGATACCATTGTTACTAGCAGAAGTACCCGCTTCACCACATCCGAGCAAAGCAATCAGCAACATGATCGCGATGACGCAACCGCCCCACTTTGGTATGTTATATAAATGTCGCATAGGATCCTCCAATCATAATTTGAGGAAAAGTATATCACCCCCGCCGAAATAATACAACTGTATTATTTCGTTGTTTGCAGGTTCACCTTCTGCTACAATGAAAGCATGACAAAAATCGTGGATCATGATGAGAGAAGACTATTAATTGCTGAGGCTACACTGCGGGTCATTAAACAAGCGGGCATGGAAGGAGCGAGCGTTAGAAATATTGCCCGAGAATCCGGCTTATCGCTAGGCGCTTTGCGCCACTACTTTCCCAATCAGGACGAGCTGATCGCCTTCTCGATGAATCTGGTGAAAGAGCGGGCAACCGCGCGCATTTATGAAGTGATGTCCCGGGACATGCCGCTTTCCCGGAAGGCGCTGCATACTTTGCTTGAGCTTGTGCCCACAGATGACAACAAGCTGGCCGAAATGGAAGTTTGGTTCGCCTTTACCGCGCATTACCGCAATAAAAGCGCTGCCTTTGATGCCCAGCATGACGGGATCCTGCAGCTTATTGAACAACTGCTCGCCGCTCTGCATGAGGCTGAATTACTTAGGCCAGGACTGGATCTGGCCTTGGAGACAGAACGGCTGTACGCTTTTGTCGACGGTATCGCACTACATGCCCTGCTGGATAAGAAACGAGTAAATTATGAGCAAATCGAGAAACTCATCACCTATCACCTGAAATCGATCTGCACGGATGCAGCTTTCCCTTAAACCTTGTCTCTTGGCAGACTGTCGATGACTGTGGTAAGCGTGGACGAAGCTGCTCCGAAAGGCTCCGAGCGGACCGTCTGAGTATGTCGATTAATTGTGGATTGTCTGTTTACGTTGAATATGCATGTATATCGAGTCCAGTTCATTGCGCAATAACATGGAAAGATTTGCGGTACAATTGATGTAGCAAATACAACATTCTAACCCGCATTCTGCCGATTTAGACGCAAATGTTGTACGTTCTGTTACGTTCTGCAACAATCATCGCTAGTGAGGCCCCCTGGAGGAGCGATTTGTTGCATTTCATGCAACAATTTGGAGCCTACCTCCTTCCTCCCATCGATTTGTTGTACAAACTGCAACATTTGAGCGCCTTTTCCACAAATCCAAGTATCGGCTTTGCATGTTGAGACACCTCATTTTGGATTTGCGGGCGAATGACAGTCCCTCTTTTGCATCCAATTGGATAATTACTCATCGTTTCTAGTTGTCAACAGAAAATCGACAGACTCCGCAAGTCGGCCTACCTCAAGTCTGGAGCACAAAAAAGCCCGATGAACCTTGTTGATTCCTCGGGCTTGCAGAATTTATGGGGCCAAGCTATACTTCCCTTCAAATAACTGATTGTTCCATCCTTGTCAGCTTTGAATGCGAGCGGCTCGCCTACCTCATTGACAAACAGCAGCTCATCCACCTGTCTTAGCCTCGTTCGTCCATTCAAGCTAGGTAAAAACTTAGCCCCGGCCCCGGCGCGGCGCCAAACTTAAGCGCCGGAGCCAGCGCCAGAGCCGGAGCCTGAGCCGCAGCTCCCCGCATCTACGCGTCAGCCAGGCAGCGAAACGCCCACTTGGCGCTGCCGATAACGCCGGCGTCCTCGTTGCGTTCTGCGACAGCCAGCTCCAGCCGATCGCGGTAAATTTGCATGATGTTGGCAAACAGCACCTCTCTGACAGGAGCCATGAATCGCTCTCCGGCATGCAGCACGCCGCCGCCAAACACAATCATATCCGGGCTGAACAGCGGAACCGCGTAAGCAAGCGCGTGCCCAAGCATTGACCCGGTCAGCTCCATAATGGAAATCGCAACTTCGTCACCTGCATCATATGCGACAGAGACGTCCGCGGCGGTCAATTGCGCCGGATCAGCCTTCAGCTCAGCCAGCTTTGTCTGCTTGCCGGACAGTACAGCCTCCTTCGCCTGCCGCGCAATACCGGTAGCCGATACGACAGTTTCCAGGCAGCCCTTCAAACCGCAATTGCAATCGTATTCAACCCCTGGAATCGGAATATGCCCCAGTTCACCCGAGTAGTCTCCCCCGCCTTGATAAAGTCCGCCGTCATTCACCATCGCCGAAGCCAGCCCAGTACCGACTGTCAGCCCCAGCACATGGCGCCGCCCTCTGCCGGCCCCGGCAACGGCTTCCCCATATACATACATCCGCACGTCATTCTCCATGCAGACTGGAAGCTTTGTTAACTCCTGCAACTTGGCGACAACGGGATAATTGCGAAAATTCAAGTTAGAGGAATAAACGCTCATCCCCTTCTCAGGATCGACGAGACCGGGCATTCCAACCCCGATTCCGACGACGTCCTGAGCCGTCAGGCCGAACTCTTCAAGCGCCGCCCCAGCAAGCAAGGCAACGCGTTCCATCACATGATCGTTGCCTTTTTCGCACTCCGTGCTAATTTTCTTCGTCCAGACCACGTCACCTTCGCGGTCTACAATACCACAGACAATATTAGTGCCGCCAATATCAAATCCCAGCGCATAGCGCTGCTCTCCGTTCATCTTTCGATCCCCTCCGCAGGCGGTATTATGCAAAATGACTCTTCTTTCCTTTTAATATAAAAGTATGATCCGAAAAAATCAATCATGTCTTGCAAATTTCAATCAAATTTTGATTGAAATTTTCACCCTCCCGCGTTATAGTGAATACAAATTAATAATGAGGGGATGAACACCATGGGACAATACGGAGTATTGACTTATCCGGAAATTTCTTCACAGACTGAAGTTTTGCAAAGTGCATGGGATCAACTGGACGTTCAAAGCGGCTGGATTGAAACATACTTAAAGGACGACTCTTTCCGCGAAGTCATCTTCATCGGTTCCGGCTCTTCCTATTATCAGGCGCAAATTATGGCCGCTACCTTCCGCCGCCTGCTCGGCCGCTCCGCTTCGGCACAGCCATCTTCAGAATTGATGCTGTTCCGCGATCATGCGGCAATTCCAGGCAAAAAGCTGCTCGTCGGCGTATCGCGTTCGGGCGAGTCCAGCGAAGTTGTACTGGCGCTTAACGCCGTTAAAGAGTTGCCGGATTGGACAATTTGCAGTATTACTTGTTATGCTGACAGCCGTATGGGCAAAATGGCAGATTGCCTGCTATCGCCGAAGGGCGCTGAAAAAAGCGTCGTCATGACGAAATCGTTCAGCAGCATGACTTATATGATGCAAGCGGCAATTGCCATAGCATCGGGCAACGAGCAAGCGATCGCTGAAATGAAAGCAGTCCCGCAAATACAAGAACCAATCGTTGCGGCGGCCGATCAGCTCGCCAAACAAATCGTCGACGAGAACCCGATGTTCCTTAACTATATTTACCTGGGTATGGGGCCAATGACCGGCCTGACTCAAGAAGCTTGTCTGAAAATTAAAGAAATGTCCAATGTATGGACAGAAGCATTCGGCACACTTGAATTCCGCCACGGTCCAAAATCGATCATCGAGCAAGGCTCGCTCGTCGTGCTTCTGCTGTCCGAACAAGGCCGCTCCTATGAAGTTACTGTTGCTCAAGAAATGCAGCAATACGGCGCTAAAGTGCTGATCGTAACAGCAGAGCGCGGCGCAGACACCGACTTTGCCGACTATGTGCTTGAGACTGGCGGACGCAATGTCTCCGATGACGCGCGCTGCGCCGTTTATTTGCCTGTCCTGCAATATTTGGGCTACTATACAGCACTCAAGAAAAATGTAAATCCGGACGAACCGCGCAACTTGACGCAGGTTGTCAAAATTGACTAATTCCCGCATAAGGATGATGATGGCATGACGAACACCCACTTACCGAAACCGGAAGCAAGGCGCCAGCTGCTGCTCCAGCTTTTGAAGCAGCACAAGCAGCTCAGCATTCACGAAATGACCAGGCAGATGGGCTGCTCGGAGGCAACCGTGCGGCGCGATCTTGATCTGCTGGAACAGACCGGGGAAATTTTCCGGACGGCCGGTGGCGCCCGTTATGACGATCCGCTGCGAGGCATTAGCTTTCATGAGAAGGAACAGCTGTTTTGGAAAGAAAAAGAAGCGATTGCCGCGAAGGCGGCATCGCTCGTTCAGCAGGGCGATATTATCGGTCTGACTGGAGGAACGACAACGTTCCTTATCGCCAGAGCGCTTAAGGACCGCCATGAAATTACAGTCGTTACGAATGCAGTCAACATCGCAATGGAGCTTGCGGAAAGCAAAAAGATCCAGGTGGTGCTGACCGGCGGCGTAATGAGCAATGAAACGTTCGAGCTTTCCGGTCCGCTCGCCGAGGCCAAGCTGGACGGTCTGCATATTAACAAAATGTTTATCGGCATAGACGGTATCCATCATCAGAACGGCATTAGCACCCACTCCGAGCTGGAAGCGCGGATGACGAGCATAATGATGAGCCGCGCAGATCGCGCGATCGCCGTCTTCGATGGATCAAAAGCGAATAAAAGCTCTATTTTTCATATCAGTCCGATTTCATCGCTGGAAGCAATCGTATGCAATACGCCATTGCCGGCCGAGCTGCAGGAGGCCTGCGCCCGCGACAATGTAACCTTGCATATTGCCGATGGCGAGCCGGACGCGCTGTAACCAAATCATATCCTTCGGGAGGGAATTATATGCCATTAGTATCATCAACCCCGCTGCTGCAAGCTGCCCGTGCAGGCGGCTACTGCGTAGGCGCCTTCAACGTTCACACTCTGGAAATGCTGCAAGCTGTCGTCGAAGCAGCCGACGAGCTGCGCGCGCCGCTCATTATTCAATCAACTGTTGGTACGGTTAAGCATCTTGGCGCCGACTATATCGCCGCTGCTGCCACTGTTGCTGCCAACCGCAGCTCCGTGCCGATCGCCCTTCACCTTGACCACTGCTCCGACTTCGATCTGATCGTCAAATGTATCCGCGCAGGCTACACCTCTGTCATGATCGATGCTTCCCATTCGCCGTTCGATGAGAATGTCGCACGTACGAAGCAAGTTGTTGAAGTAGCTAAAGCAGCAGGCGTCAACACAGAAGCCGAGCTTGGCAAAGTTGGCGGCGTTGAAGACGATATCGTCGTTGAAGACCAGGACGCGATGCTGGCCGATCCGGAAGAATGCGCGAAATTTGTTGAGTTGACAGGTGTCGATACACTGGCTCCGGCAATCGGCACTGCCCATGGCATTTATAAAGGCGAACCGAACATCGATTTTGCCCGCATTGAAAAAATCGCATCGCTCGTGACGCTGCCGCTCGTACTGCATGGCGGATCCGGCATTCCCGACGAGCAGGTAAAACGCTGCGTGTCCCTCGGCATGGCCAAAATGAACGTAGCTACCGAGCTGCGCATCGCTTTCTCTGATGCGATTAAGAATGTATTTAAAGCTAACCCGGACGAAAACGATCCGCGTAAATATATGGTGCCGGCGAAAAAAGCATTGTTCGAAATGGCCGCAGAAAAAATCAGACTGATCGGCGCAGCCGGCAAAGCCGGAGATTTGAAATGAGTCAGCTTCATTTGACTACCGTCACCTTGAACGCGGCGGTAGATAAAACTTATTTTATCCCCTCGCTTGTCCCCGGACAGGCGAACCGGGCATCGCGCACGATCGCCCAGGCCGGCGGCAAGGGCATCAATGTAGCCCGCGTCGCCCATACGCTCGGCGAGCCGGTCATCGCGACCGGCTTTATCGCCGGGCTGAACGGCCAGGTGATTCGCGGCGGCTTGACGCAGGAAGGAATCGGCCATCAGCTCGTAGAAGCAGCCGCCGGCGAATCCCGCACCTGTCTCAACCTGATTGACGAATCGAACGGCGAGTCGCTGGAGGTGCTGGAAGCCGGCCTCAAGATCGGCGATGATGACTGCCGGCAGATGATTGATAAAGTGAAGCAGCTTGCCGCTTCCTCTTCCGTCATCGTCATGTCGGGCAGCATCCCGGCCGGCGGCAGCCCGGATCTGTATCAGCGCATTATCGAAGCTGTCAAGCCGTCAGGCGTGCCTGTCATTCTTGACGCGAGCGGCGAGGCGCTTGTCGCCGGAATTGAAGCCGCTCCTTTCATGATCAAGCCGAACAAGGAAGAAATTACTCGCCTGATGGCGAGCAGCAGCTTCATCCCTGAAGGCTCGGAGGAAGAGCAATTGCTGCAAATGATCCGCCACCTGATGGAAACGAAGCAAATCAATTGCGTCGCCGTCTCGCTCGGGGAGCAAGGCGCTATGGTCGGCTTCGGCGGCCATGTCTATAAAGTTGGCGCCGCCAAGGTGAATGCCGTCAATCCTGTCGGCAGCGGCGATTCCTTTGTCGCCGGCTTTGCCGTTTCCCTGCACCGCGGCTACGATATTGCGCGTGCACTGCAGCTTGCTTCAGCTTGCGGCGCATCCAACTCCTGCCACGAGGCCGCCGGCGTCGTGCAGCCTGCCGATGTCGCTCGTCTGGCCGAGCAGATTGAAGTGCAGCAAATTATATAATCAGTGCCCGCCGCACATGCCAAAAAGCTCCCTGATGCTCATAATCAGGGAGCTTTTTTTGTTTAATCAATACGCGCCTTCACCGATCTGGCATATTCCGACGGGCTCATGCCTGTCCACTTTTTGAAGGTGCTGGAGAACGCATGAATCGTGCTGAAGCCGAGCTTTTCGGATATTTCCGTGACACTGTCCGCATTCTCGCGAATATATTGCTTCGCCTGCTCCATTTTCAGCTTATTGAAATATTCCTTGATCGTGTGGCCTGTATTTTCCTTGAAAATCGTCGCTATCTGGGTCCGGCTAATATGAAAATGATCGCAAATATCAGCCACTGTCAGAGCTTTGCCGATATTAGCATACATATAATTGATCATCTGCCGGGCAATATCGTCCAGACGCTTTTCCTGGGCAAGTGTCGATAGCCCTTTGACCGTCTCGGGAAGCATATTGCGGCGCAGCAAGCGCAGCAGAAAAATTTCCAAATAATTTTTGACCAGCTGTTCGCTGCCTGCGGGCGCATCTTTGCGGCGCTGCAGCGGGTATTGGAACGGGAAGGTGAACGCATGCTGCGCCTCGGCAATGAATTGGGCAAGCAAATTGCGCTCATCGCTGTCCAGACGAATAATCCGCCCGTAAAAATTGCGCATCGCCTCCGAATGGCAATCAAACGTAATGACGATGAAATTCGGCGCCGTTCCCTTTATCGCGTGAAATCGGTGAAATTCATTCGGTTTATGGAAGATAATGCTCCCTTGCGACAGCAAATGCACATCCGCGTCGGCCGTCACTTCGATTTCGCCCTTATCGACGTAGAGAAGCTCCCAAAAATCATGCCGTTCTCCCCTAAAGACATAATTGCGATCCCGCTCAGAGTAATGCAGCGTAATTAAATTATCGATCACGATCGTTTGATCGAGAAAAGTGCGAGTCATATTGTCCAGGTCAAACTGTGTTGACATTGCACTTCTTGCTCCTTCCACACTGAAAGCTCCTGCTGTTTGGTTTAATAAAAACGCCTGACGGCGTCCTTGGCGTGGGCAAGTTTCTTCCCCTGAAATTTTATTAGTATTCATAGCCGGCAGGCAGTGGTCAATGGTTGAGCCCCGAAGAAGGGGCAAGCTGCAAAGCGAGTTCGTCCAACGGAAGCCACAGACCTTATTTCGCCAATAACCCCTCATTTTGAAATCTAACGGATCTGAGCGATCTTAATTAGACGTTTTCTTGCGAAATCGGCCAATTATCATCAAATAGCGGCGCACAGTTCCGTTACAATTTCAGATCGGTCGAATTTTCGGAAATAGCGGCCGTGAGATCCGTTAAAGTAGGCTACACTGACTCCGTCTTTGAGGCGCAGCAAGTTTCATCCCTTAAAAAATCTGCTCTCTCTATCATACCGCAAACGCTGGACAATTGGGAGCCAGGCCCCTCTAAAATCGCGAACAAAAATGACAAAAACTTAGTCCTTTTGAGTAAAGAAACAAGGGCGCCAATCCCTTATACTGACCATAAATCCACGAATACAAAAAGGAGCTTTACAATTATGAGATTAGGCGTTATTGGCTATGGTGAACGCATCCGTCATATGATCGGCGAAATCATCAAATTGCATCCGGCTGCGCATGTGGCCGCTATTGTAGATATACGTCAGGATGTCATTCGCGAGGAGCGCCTTCGCAATGGCGAGGACAATGTCAGCTACTTTGCATCCGCCGATGAAATGCTGCAATCCGGCAAAATCGATGCCGTACTGATCGGCACCCGCTGCTCGCTGCACACGACGATGGCCTTGAAGGTGATGAAAAAAGGCTTGCCGCTGTTTATGGAGAAACCGGTAGCGACCACTCCCGAGGATTTGCATCTTCTTAAACAAGGCTATGAGCAAACAAAATCCGGCGTCATCGTCTCCTTTCCGCTGCGCCTGACGAGCCTCGTCCAGCTGGTCAAGGAGATTGTAGATTCAGGCAAGCTGGGCACAATCGAGCACGTACAGGCCGTGAACAACGTACCTTACGGAAATGTATACTTCCAGAACTGGTACCGGGACGAGCAAGAGACGCAGGGGTTGTTTTTGCAAAAAGCCACACATGACTTTGATTACATCAACGCTGTTGTCGGCCTGCGTCCTACTGTCGTTTCCGCCATGGTTTCAAAGCAAATTTTTAAAGGCGACAAGCCTGCCGGCCTGAAATGCGTAGATTGCGAAGAAAACAGAACCTGCCTGGAAAGCACAGCCTTCAGCGATGAAGCGACGCAAAAAGCCTGGCCTTATTGCTGCTTTGCAGTGGATACGGGCAATGAGGATTCCGGCAGCGCGCTGGTCCGCTACGAGTCCGGCATGCATTTGTCTTACTCGCAAAACTTCTTTGCCCGCCGCGGCGCGGCTGCGCGCGGAGCCCGCTTCCTCGGCTACAAAGGAACGGTGGAATTCGATTTCTATACGGGCATCGTGAAAGTATTCATGCATCACACTGATCGAATTGAGACCTATGAGCTGTCGGCCAGCAACGACCACTTCGGCGGCGACAAAGCGCTTGCCCAAAACTTTATCGATATGGTTACGGGCGGTGCGCCGTCCCTATCCACTTTGGACGACGGCCTGATGAGCGCCTTCATGTGTCTGGCAGCCAAGCGCTCCTCGGAGACAGGCGTATTCCAATCGCTCGACTGGTCCAACAAGCTTGTCTAATTTTACCGCCTAAATCACCTATTATCGGAGGTTTAAATGATGCAAAATCAACAAGCGGAAATACAGTTCGAAACTCGTACGATCAGCTCGCTGTATAAAGTGTTTTGCGATGAGGAGCTGCACGCGCAACCGTTGGAGCGCGCTACCGCCCTTGCAGGCGAGCGCTACTCCTTCCAAGTTGCTTACCGTTCGCCTCATAACCATAAAATGGACATTACAGCCCATGCAGCCTGCGATATTGCCGCTGCAACTGTACGCGAGGTCGGCTACGCCCCTTCCAATGTCCCCAATTACGGCGACCACGATGACAATGTGCTGCGCACTACGCCCGGATTGTATCCCGATCCGCTTTTTCCTTTGGATGAAGGCAGCAGTCTGGCAGCTTACCCCAAGCAATGGCGCGCCGTTTGGGTAACGGTATCATTGCCGGCGGACGCAGCAGCCGGAGTTTATCCGATCCGCGTTGCTTTGCTCGATGGCGAGGGCAAGCAGGTTGGCGCGGCCGCTTTGGAGCTCACCGTACTTCCTGCTGTCCTGCCCGAGCAGCAGCTGATCATGACCGACTGGTTCCATACCGACTGTCTGGCCACTTATTACAATGTGGAAGTATTTAGCGAGCGGCACTGGCAAATAATCGAAGCCTTCGTCAAAACGGCTGTTGCAAACGGAATGAACATGATTTTGACGCCGATCTTTACCCCGCCGCTCGATACTAAGATTGGCGGCGAACGTCCGACTGTGCAGCTTATCGATGTCGAAGTGACAGACGGCGCCTACCGTTTCGGCTTTTCAAAACTGGAGCGCTGGATAGAAATGTGCAGCGCTGCCGGCATCCGCTATTTTGAGCTCGCTCATCTGTTCACCCAATGGGGAGCGAAGCATGCGCCGAAAATTGTCGGCACCGTGGATGGCGAGATGAAGAAGCTGTTCGGCTGGGAGACCGAAGCGACCGGCGAGCAGTATAAAGCCTTTTTGGCCGCTTTACTGCCGAAATTGACGCGTTTCCTGGAAGATAAAGGGCTGAAAGGCCGCTGTTACTTCCATATTTCCGATGAACCGCATCAAACCCAAATTGAAGATTATAAAAAAGCGAGCGATTGGGTAGCCTCCTTTATTGAAGGCTGGCCGACGCTTGACGCGCTGACAGACTACGAGCTGTTCGAGCAGGGCTTAGTGCAAAAGCCAATCCCTGCCTCGAATCATATAGAACCTTTTCTGGAGAACAAAGTTGAAGGGCTGTGGACCTATTATTGCTGCGGCCAGTACCGCGAAGTTTCCAACCGTTTCTTCTCGATGCCATCGCAGCGCAATCGCATTATCGGATTGCAGCTGTACAAATTCCAGATTGAGGGTTTCCTGCATTGGGGGTACAATTTCTGGTATACGCAATATTCGATCAAAGCGATCGATCCTTACCGGGTAACGGATGCTGGCGGCGGTTTCCCGTCCGGCGATTCTTTCCTTGTCTATCCGGGCGAGGACGGCACACCGGTCGAATCGCTTCGCCTCGTCGTATTCACCGAGGCGCTGCAGGACATGCGGGCATTGCAGCTGCTTGAGAGTCTGGCAGGGCGGGAGCGCACACTCGAAATTTTAGAGGAGGGGCTTGCTGAGCCGCTTACTTTCAGCAAGTATCCGACCGATGAAGCTTGGCTGCTTGCCTGCCGCGAACGGATCAACGCCGCGATCGCCGCTCATAGCAAATAAGGAGCTGCATGCTCTGTTGACAATGGCATAGCCTGTGCGGTATAGTTGAATGAACAATTGACATTCGATTACGGAAGCACCGTAAGCAAGAATCCCGTTAGAGGGATTCCGCGCTTGCGGTGCTTTTTTGCGTACAGGTTGATCCGGCTGATCGCTGCCTGTCTTAATGTCACATCATTCATTTGACTTAAGGAGGGTTTCAGCTCAATGTCCATTTTCAGAAAATTGCTTCTGGCCATCGTTTCGATGCTGCTGACCGCAATGCTGCTTGCCATTCCCTTTCCGCCGGCTCCTGCAGCTGCAGCGATCCAAGTGTCTGCTGCCGTCAAGAATGCGCTGGACAAGCTGCTTGCCGCGTCCACTGCAACAACGCAGGCAAGCATCCGCACCGCTTACAATGAGTTTGTCCGGCTTCAAGGTGAAGATGCGGAGTGGGACAGCAAGCTTAAGACGCTTCAGCAGCAAAATACCGCCGCCGAGCAGCAGGTTCGTAAGCAAATCTCCGCGATCGACAGCGCTAAAATTAACGCCCTGAAGCAGCAGGCCGAGCAAGCGCGCGCCCGCTACAAAACATTATTCGAGCAATATGCCTTTATTAACCGGCAGCTGGCAACCGCCCGCGCGCTCAAAAATAAGACCTCGACCGCTTTGCTCCGCAATCAGGCCGAGCTGATGAAGCCTGCCGTACAGCTCGCCCGCAGCGATATACGCGGCAAGGACACCCTTCTCAAAAGCGCAAGACAAGCTGCGACCCAGCGGAAAAACAAAATAAAAGCTGATCTCGCTGAGACGGCCCCGCTAAAAACAACGCGCAAAAATTTAAAACAATCTATAACGGACCAAAAGAAGAAATTAGCCGCCGAGTGGAAGCAAGCCAGCGCCGCTATACGTCAAGCCAACAGCGCCGTAACGCTGCGGTCGCTCGCATCTGCCGCTGCCGCCAGCAGCCAATTGGTCGAATTAAAGAAAAGCGCACATGCAACAGAAAGCAAAATTGCTGCAGTGATCGAGCGGGCGAGAAAGCAGCTTTGACAGGCAATCGTCACATAGATTTAAGCTCTTTTTAAGATCCGATCGTTATACTGAATATACAGGATAATTTTTTTGCAACCTTTTTGCCGTCCGTCCGTAGAAGTAAAGTATTGCAGTACAACACGGCTTACGCCGTCCTTTCAAGGAAAAGAGGTTCTGATTATGAATCCGAAACGTATGATTATCGCTGGGACGATGGCCTTTGCCATTGCTGTCAGCATGTTGAGCGATGAGACAAGCGCCTCATCCATCACCGGAGCTGCTCCCAAATCGGGAGTTCAGCCAACCTTGACGGAGAAAGCCGCCCCTCAAGAAGACTGCTTCCTCGAAGCGCTCGGTGCGGCATCTGAAGAAGATGTTTACGATGCCCTATATAACGGCCAATCTCTGTCGCAAATTGCCGAGAGTAACGAAGCCGATGTCCAGCCTATTATCGATCTGCAAATAGCTGAAATGACCGTACAATTGAATGAGCGACTGCTCAGCGGCAGCCTCACTTTGGGTGAATATCATGCCCAGCTGGCTGAGTTGCCCGAAATTATTACTAGAAGTGTCTATGGCTGACAAGGCTCAACCGTTCTTAGCTCCAACGAGCTCATAGCGGTTGGACAACCTGTAAAGTTGCTGAAGGGGCTGCCCGCGTCTGCCGGGACAGCCCCTTCTCGTTATATCCGCACCGGCTGTCCGATTGCTGCCGAATGATTTGCAGCAACTGCGATTTGCTGACTGCGCCAGGCATCTGCATAAGATGATAAAATGCGCGAGGAATCGCCTGTCCGCAAAGCATGAATGAAGGCTTCATTTTCGCTTGCATAAGGATCGCTGCTATTGTTATACTCAGTCGTTCTCCCTGCCGCTATATCCTTCAAGCCGCTGCTGCTTATTTCCAGCACTCCGCCGTCTGTATATACATGCAGGCCCGCCCAATGATCCACCGGGAGCATGCAGCTATTCGAAATCGTTGCCACCGCCCCGCTCGCCAGCTTCAATGTCACCGTTCCGACGTCAGGAACCGATACCCCTTCCGCTTTCTCATGCATCGAGCGCTGCCCATATGCCGCATACACTTCCGTCACTTCACCCAACAAATAACGCAGCATATCAATGATATGCGTCGTCTGCTCCACAAACTGGCCGCCCGATCCATCTGCCTTGCGCCACCAATATACGCCAGGCATCCCGCCAAGCCAATAGCCTAATGCCATGCCGACCGTCTGCTCCTGCAGCATCGCTTTTGCCCGCTGAGTGCCGTCCATGTAGCGAAAATGATAGCCTACTGAGGTCAGAAGCCCTTTGCTTTCCACTTGCTTCAATACAGCTGTCGGCGTCTCCAAGTCAACGCCTAACGGTTTTTCCACCAGAAACGGAATTTCCCGCTTGGCCAGCGCCAGCTCGATCTCACCGTGCGCAAAGGGCGGAACACATATATAGACTGCATCCAATTTGCGGTCATCAAGCATTTGCTCTACCGAATCGTAGCCGCGGGCATCTGAATAGTCTTGCGCCATGCGCTCGGCCTTTTCCTTGCTGGAGCCGCAAATGGCGCTGACCTTGACGCCATCCATCGCACTAAGCTGCTGCGCGTGCTTTTTACTAAATCCGCCATTCCCAATCATGCCAATATGCAAAGTCATCTCGTTATTCCTCCTCAATGAACCCTATTCGGTTCGAATAACTACTTCCCCCTGATATTGCCATCTTCCTTCCGCCAGCTGAAAAATTTCTGCGCGCGTTACAGTCCCAGCTCGGCATGATCAGCAAGCAAACGAGCCTGCAACTGCTCGATAGGCACGTCTACCGCATTGCATTGATGCAGAAATGCCAGCGCGGCCGCAGTGCCCGCAGCCTGCCCAAGCGCCATGCAGCTTGGTGTCAACCGTGTCGTGGCCTGGGCTTCGTGCGTTGTTGAGATGCATCTGCCAGCCAGCAACAAATTCGCTATTTGCAGCGGGACGATGCTGCGGTACGGAATATCATATGCTCCGCCTTCTTTAATAAAATTAGCGGTCACACCTTTTCCTTCAGGATTGTGAATATCGATTGGATAGCCGCTTCTGGCAATGACATCGGAAAATCTGCGCCCATCCAGCACATCCTCGCCATTTAATACATAATGTCCGATAATCCTTCTTGTTTCCCGCACGCCGATTTGCGTCCCTACAGCCGATACACTGGCTTTCTCGAACCCGGGAATTTTCGTTTTGAAAAACGCTGCAAGGAGCAGCACTTGCCTGCGCCCTTCGATCTCCGCCTTTGATAAATCTGCAATATTAGTTGGGTCCAGGCCTGACACGCGAGATACGTTAACAAGCACCTCATCCTCATTTGGCCCGGCAAAAAATAACAACCCATCGCGCTCAATCGGCAGCCCGGCTTCTTTCCAGTGCTTATAAAAGCCCATGACCCCTGACAGCGGCAGATGGTCAAGCTCGGCAATAAGCGATTTTTCGTAAAACTCCTCCGGATGCTGCTGCATATATTGCTTGACCTGCGCCAAATCCACACCCCGCATGCGGAATTTCATCGTCATCGGCTGCACCTTCCGCTTCTCATTTCCCTGCTCCCACGGCGCCCCGGCCATATAGGCAATGTCGCCATCTCCTGTAGCATCGACGTACACCTTTGCTTGCAGCTGCGAAATGCCGCCTTTATGCTGCAATGTAACCCGCTTGACGCAGTTGTCCTCCGTCACAACATCCATAACGGTAGAATGAAGCACAACCTCTACGCCCGCTTCCTGCAGCATGTCGTAAGCCAATACTTTGTAGACCTCCGGATGGTAAGGCGTCAAAGTATGAACAAAGCCGATCGTATCCCGCACATGCCCCGGAGAAGCGCCAAGCGCCATAAGCCGGTCAACAATTTCTTGCGCCACCCCGCGAATAACTTGATCCCCTGCCGCGGAATGAAAAGTCATCCACGGATATACCGAGGCAATCGTCGACATGCCGCCCAAAAATCCGTATCGTTCCACAAGCACCGTCCTTGCGCCATTCCTCCCTGCACTGATAGCGGCGGCGATACCCGCAGGCCCTCCACCCAACACAGCCACATCATAATTATATTCCATGATTCGCTTCTCCCTTCATTTTTGGAGCGCTCCCAAAATAGAGTTAAGAAGGCTGCTCCACGGTGTCATGAGCCAGCCATATGTTGTGCTTATTCAAATACATAGAGCTCAACCTTAAATGCTGATCTCGACTTCCTTTACCCCAAAACTAACTGGATTTCATGTAGGTATATACGCCAGAACAGACGGATTTTGCAGTCTAACTGGAAATCATCCAGCTAGTTTGGGCCAAATCGAGTCTGTCCCTCTCTAACTCCCATTCTAACTGTAGGTTTTCCATCTAGTCCGGCTATCTAACGAACAAAACATAAAACGAACTGTAGAAAATCCATTTAGTCGGCCAATATGAATAAATTCAAACTCATATTGCTGTAAATCAACAGCCTTGCAGTTTATGTAACATTCCCGTTCGATCCCCCTCCACGGCCGAGACGATCGCAGCAGAGGGAGCGAGCGGCAGCCAGGGCCCAGGGACAGCCGGGGCAACCGCCCCCCACTCCCCTAAGCAACGGACGGGCTATTACAACGTCCCTCTGACCACTAGCTCATTGGCGATCAGAATGTCCTTCTCTTCGTCGGCAGGCAGCTCGCCGCGCAGCATCGCCATCAGCAAAACCGTCGCTTCCCGCCCTAACCGGATTTTGTCCTGGCGAACCGTTGTTAGCGGCGGAGTTACATACGACGCAGCTTGAATATCGTCATAGCCGACGACAGCGACGTCTTCCGGTATCCGCAGGCCTGCCGCCTGCAATACCTCGATCGCTCCGAATGCCATTAAATCATTAGCGGCAAACACCGCGTCAATCGCAATACCCTTGGCCAGCAATTTCTCCATCTGTCTGCCTGCTTCAGCCCGATCAGCTCTGCCTACAATCGTCCGTGCAGGATCGGCTGCGACCCCTGCCTCCTCCAAAGCTTGACGAAAACCTCTAAAGCGCTCTGCTTCGTGATACATGCCTTCAAGCCCTTCAATATAGACGATGCGCCGCCTTCCGCTGGCCAGCAAATGCCGTGCCGCCTGATAAGCGCCATCATAGTAATCGGAGGTTACACAAGCAAGCGGCAGCTGCTCGAAGCAGCGCTTGCCTACTAGCACGAACGGAATTTGCTGCTGCCGGTAATAGCGCAAACATTCTTCCTGGATATGCTCGCCCATTACGATGAGCCCGTCGACCTTGCGCCTGATCGCCGCCCGCTTCCAATCCTGCTGCTCCGATCTGCTGCTGCCCGCAAACAGCAGCAGATCATAATCACTTGTCACCGCCTCGGTCTGAATGCCTTGCAATACTTCATAGAAAAGATGATGCGTCAAATAGTGCGGGTCCTGGCTAAACACCATGACGCCGATGTTGCCTGTGGCACCGCCAGCCAAGCTGCGCGCCTGCGGATGAGGCACGTATCCGGTCTGCTCAATAATTTGCAGCACCTTTTCCCGGACATGCGGCTTAACCCCAGGCTGTTGATTGACGATTCGCGATACTGTCCCCCGAGAAACGCCGGCCAGGCGGGCAATCGATTCTAAAGTATGCTTCATTTGTTACCACTCTCTTTTTTGGGAGCGCTCCATTTTTATAAATATGCTTATATTATTATTGAGAATCTGCCGAAAGTCAATGCAAAAGCGCACAAAAAGGCTGCCTGCAGCGCACAAGCTTCTGCAAAGCAGCCTTCTTTTTACACAGCTTCAAATAACGGTTCTACTAAAGTGGCAATAAAATGATCGGCAATCTGCTCAGCCTGATACCCCTGCTCTTCCAAGTGAATGATCAGCTCGGGCCGCAAAGAGGAAATCATCAGACTCGCCGTAAATGCGGGATCGAGCGGTCGCAGCTGGCCCGCTTCAGCCGCCTCCTCCAACAACCGCTGGATCGTTTCCCGCAAAAAGACACACGGGGGAAGCTCGAATAAATTGCTTCTGGCCTCCTCCAGCTTGTCCGTATGAGTCACCGCCCGGATCCATGCAAGGTCTTCATGCATGATCTGTATGATCATTCTCATAACAGCAGCCAGCTTCTCCATCACGGAGGCTGAAGCAGCATGTGCGAGCAAATAGTCGTAGATGCCTGCTTTAAATTCTTCGAATCTGGCCTCCATGATGCAGAAGCAAAGATTGCCTTTATTCGGATAACGCCGATACAGCGTGCCTTGCCCGATGCCCAACGTTTTCGCTACCTTATGCATACTGACAGCTTCCACGCCATCGCGCTCGAACAATTGCCGGGCCGTCCTCATGATCTCTTTGCTGAGATCGTCCGTCCCTTTGACCACTGCAGTCACTTCCTTCTCCGAAATAATTAGCCTTCCTGCTTGACTGGCTCCTCCGGAGCCTTGGTCTTCTTAACAAAGAGACCGAGGGCGAGGGCAATGAAACCGATAATAAAAGCAATCAGAAATGCGTCATGCATTCCTGCCACAAGGCCTTCAGCCTCAGTCGGATTAGCGGCAGTTGTAAAATATCTTTTTGTGCCTGCTGACATAATGCTAATAAACAATGCCGTACCAATCGCGCCGGACACCTGCTGCAAGGTGTTCAAAATGGCTGTTCCGTGCGGATACAAATTCCGCGGCAATTGATTAAGCCCTGTTGTTTGGGCGGGCATCATCACCATGGAGATGCCGATGAGCAATATAATATGCAGGGTGACAATATAGCCTACGCCGGTATCGACAGAGATTCCAATAAATAAGCCCAGCGCGACAAGCACCAGCATAATACCGGGAATGACGAGCACTCGCGGCCCGAATTTGTCAAACAATACACCGGAAACCGGCGCCATCAACCCGTTGACAATACCGCCCGGCATTAAGGTGAGACCCGCTGCAAAGGCCGTCATCATCAATGTTTTCTGCAAATAAAGCGGCAGCATAATCATGGTAGAGAACAAGGTCATCATCAGTACAAGCAGCAGCAAAGTGACCAATGAAAACATTGGATATTTGAAGGCGCGCAAATCGAGGATCGGTTCACGCACGATCAGCTGACGGATAACGAACAATATGAGGGCAATGCCACCTGCCGTAATCGTCCAAATGACTAGCGGATCACTCCATGAGCCTTCGCCGGCCTTACTAAAGCCGTACACCACGCCGCCAAAGCCGATTGACGACAAAATGATCGACAGGATGTCTACTCTCGGCTTCGTCAGTTCCGTTACATTTTTCAAATATTTCGCAGCAAACGCAATCGAAAACAGCGCGAGCGGAATGACCAGATAAAACAGCCAGCGCCAGCTGAGCTGCTCGATGATCAGACCGGACAAAGTCGGGCCGATTGCCGGGCCGAACATAATGACCAGACCGATCATGCCCATCGCACCGCCGCGTTTTTCGGGCGGATAGATGACAAGAATCGTATTCATCATCACCGGCAGCATCAGCCCTGTCCCAAAGGCCTGCACAATCCTGCCGATTAACAGAAACTCAAATGACGGGGCAATCCCGCAAATCACCGTGCCCGCCAGAAACAAAATCATCGCAGATAAAAACATCTGCCTTGTCGTAAACCATTGCTGCAGCAATGCAGTTACCGGTACAAGGATGCCGATTACAAGCATGTAAACGGTCGTCAGCCATTGAATAACCGATGGCTCAATCTTGAATTGCTTCATCAATTCCGGAAACGCAATGTTCAGCAGCGTCTCATTCAAGATCGCTACGAATGCGCCAATAATCAACGCGGCAACAATAGGCCCTCTCTTGATTCCACTTATGTCGATGGAACCTTGGTTTTCTGTACTTGCAGCGTTCAAGTATGTTTCCCTCCTCAGCCTTGCGGACAATTGTCCGCAACACTCCAAAAAATGATCGGACAATTGTCCGACCATTCGATTCTAGCAGAATATAAAAGATTTTGTCAAAATAAATTACAGTAAAGCTTTCTCCCCTAACTTCCGTACTGCAGCAGCGTGCCCAAGATCCGCGCATCCCCATTCCGGTATCGCTCGTAGGCCTCCGCCGCTTGTGCCAGCGGGTAGACATCAGAGATAAGCGGGGCCACCGAAATGCGGCCTTCCGCCAGCAATTGAATATAAGCGCCGACATTGCGCCCTTCCGTCCACCGCACGAATCCAATCGGATAGTCCCGGTTGTCGCGCTCATAACTTTTATCGTACCGTCCAGGGCCGCCGGCGCGGGAAATAAGCACCTCAGCCTCCTTAATAAACATTGCCTCACGGGAAAATTCAGTCGTTAAATCGCCGACAATAACAATTTTCCCTTTGTTGCGAATCCAGGTTAATGCCTGGTTAATAAGCGCCTCTCCCGAACCGCTCGCACATAAAATGACCGTATCAACGCCATACCCGCCTGTCAAGGCCGGCAAGCGCTGCGTAAGCTGCTCCGCATCGTCAAACACATCGGCGATACCTTGCCGTCTAAGCTGCTCCACCCGTTCGCTGTTCAAATCAAGGCCGGCGACTCGTACCGCTGCCGCCGACGCAATTTGCGCTATCATTTGGCCCAAAATGCCCAGCCCGACTACAACCGCCGATTCGCCAAAGCGTAAATCTGCCGTGCGCAGTGCATGAATGGCAATGGCCCCAAGACCGGCAAAAGCCGCCTCCTCTAATTTTACTTGCTCGGGGACGACCGCCACCAGATTCGACGGCACGGTCAAATATTCCGCATGGCCGACATAGGGAGCACCATAACAGGCAACCTGCTGACCGGCCTCGATCCCGCTGACCTGTTCGCCAATTGCTTCCACAATACCTGCCGCACTATAACCGAGGCGCATTCCTTCCTGACGGTTAGCCGAATTTCGCAATATAGTCATTTCTGTACCTGGGCTGATTGCCGAGAATGCTGTACGTATGCGCACATGACCGGAAGGAATAGCCCCTTGTTCCGCGTCGGCAATTACAATTTCCCCTTGCTGCGCTGTTACTCTTTTCATCCTCTCACTCCATTACTCCCCGGATCTTTTCCGATATTCGCTTGGGGAGATTCCATAATATTTTTTAAAGGTCGTCGTAAAGGTTGATGAATTCATATAGCCTGTTTTTTCGCCGATTTCGGTAATACTCAAATCCGACTGCTTCAAATATTCGCGCGCATGCGATAGCCGCACTTTGTTCAAATATTCCACATAATTGACGCCGAACGTCTTTTTGAAATAATTCGAAAAATATTTCGGACTCGTATCCAGCACTTCGGCCATATGATCCAAATATAAATTTTCCATATAATGCAATTCGATATATTGCGCAATAAAGACCGGATTTAGCTTGCTTTTCTCTTCGCGGCTCTGCTTCTCCGCGACAAACTGAATGATCGCCAGCAAGCTGTCCTCGATCTCCTTGTAGCCGTACGCTTCATCTATCGTCTCATAAAACTGCGTCTCCCGCTGTGCCAGTTCCTTGCTTTGCACAGACGGCATCTCGATCTGCCTGAGCAGATGCAGCCAAATGCTTTTTGCCGTATGCGCCAGCTGATGATGCGGCGCCATGCGCTCCACATGTTCGGCCACAATTTCCTGAATCAGCCTCGTCCCTTCGTTCAGCTTGCCGCTAACCAGACAATTGGACAGCTTCTCAATTTTTTCAACCGGAAAATGCACCTCTTGTGTCAGCAGTACTTCTTCCGTATCGACTACGCGCCGGACCGGATTGATGCTGCGATATTGCGCGCCTTTCTTTATTTCCTCATAAGCGACATGGCAATTGCCGATTTTCGATTCATAACGCTTGCTCACACATGCCCACAGCGAGAAGCTGCCAAGCGCCCCCAGACCGCCGATCCGCTCAATGGAAGCTTCCAATTGATCGGTAATCGCTTTGCGACTCGCCGTCTGTCCCATGCCGATAAGCGCGACAAATTGGTACTGGATCGTATGAAATACAACAACATGCCCGCATGACTGCTGCAAATCGGCGCGGATGACCTCCGCTATTTCGTCAAGACGCAGCAAAGGACTATCCTCAACATTCCGAACAGCCTTCAAATAGATTGAAGCCATGACAAAATGCCGCTCCCCGAAAAAATCCGGATAATATTTCTGCATCTGCAGCTCATACTCTTGCGAATGGGTGTGCTCATCCAGCGACTTCAAAAAAATTCCCCGGCGAATTTCCGAATCGACAAAATCCATCTGCTTTTTCAGCGACTCGTTCTCCGCCTGAATTTTTATAATGCCGCTGCGTATTTTCAAAAAGTCGTTGCCTTTCATCGCCCCGCTTCCAAGCAAGCCTAATATATCCTTGATCGGGCGGTACAAGTAAATGCTGAGCAAGACAGATAAGATGACCGCGCTAATAATCGCGATGATCATAATCATCCGGCTTAGATTCGTCACGGAATCGATATTTTTAAACTGGTAAGGCACTTTATCGATATAAATGAAATCGTTGTAATCCGATTTATAAAAATTGTACTCATAATTTTCGCGGGTTAATGACGCTTCATCCGAAGTGTTGAAGTATACATCGTTTAACACATTGACCAGATCCAGCCCGTCGTCGGTGCTCAATATTGTTTTGCGATTCGCATCCATCACAATCAATGAAGCGCCTGGAATCATCGCTTTCAAATCGACATGCGCCAGCAATTTTTCCACATCGACCAGAACCATAATATTTTTATCCGATAACCGTACTTTATTGCCGTCTAGAATGGGCATTAGCCGTTTGTAACGGTATTTTTGGTTTTCGATCCTGCTGGCAAAGGTATCGGCCGGAAAGACGGTTGACGGATGCTTCGACAGGGCAAACGTCCGCCAGTAGCTGGCATTATAGATATCATGCTTGTATTTTTTATCAAACAACACATTCAGGTCGCTCGTTCCCGACGATGTAACAGCCAGATTCGAATGATCGTAAAAAACGATCACATCCTCAATATAGTCGACGGATGAGACAATTTTGGACAGGCTGTCCTGCATCGTATAGACCTCGGACATTTCGATGCGGCCATCTTCAAAAGTATGATCATACGGCAAGCCGTGCACCGTATAAATCAAATTGTTGATTGTCGTAAAGCTGTTCGTAAACGATTGAATAATGTTTTTAATGACAAGCCGATTGTTTTGCGAAACCTTCTCGTATATGCCGGAAATAGATTTTTTGTATACAATATAGTTGGCGCCGAACATGATAACGACAACCAGAAGCAAAGAGAAAAAGATCTGCAGCAGTCCTCTGCTCGCGATCAGGCGATTCATTGGTGTCACCTCTCATGATGTCTTCCAACCTATATTCCACACCGCATCCGTTTAACCCTTTTCCGACCCGAGCATAACCCCTTTGGCAAAATATTTCTGGGCGAACGGATAAACCAGCAGGACAGGAATCATCGACAAGACGATCGTCGCATTTTTCATTGCTTGCGGCGCTAAAGCTGCCGCATCGACTAGACTGGCTTTGTTCCCTTCATCAAAAATGAGCATATCCCGCAGCACCACCTGCAGCGGATACAGCGTGGCGTCATTCAAATAAATCATCGGGATGAAGAAGCTGTTCCAATGGCCCATAAAATAGAACAAGCCAATTGAAGCAAGCGCCGGCTTGGATAACGGAATGACAATTTGCGACAAAATCCGATATTCCGATGCCCCGTCGACTACAGCGGCCTCCCGCAGAGAAGCGGACATATTTTCATAGAAGCTTTTCAGAATAAGCAACTCGAAAGTCCAAATCGCATTAGGCAGCACGAGCGCCCAGACCGAATCGAGCAGGCCCAGGTTTTGTACAATCACATAGTTCGGGATAATGCCGGGATTCATAAACATCGTGACGATAATAGCCATCAGAAAAAAATTGCGGCCGAAAAATGTTTTCCGCGACAGCGGGTACGCCGCAACCGCCGTCATCAGCAAATTGATCGAAGTACCGAGCGCTGTATAAAAGATGGTGTTCAGGTATGCCCGCGGGATCCGCTTATCCATCAGTACTTCTTTGTACGCATCGAAATTAAGCCCTCTGGGAAGCAGCGTCACTTTGCCTTGCACAATGGAGGCTGTATCGCTGAGCGAAACCGCTGTAATGTACAGAATGGGATAAAGGACGACGATCGCCAGCCCGGTAAGCACAATCGTATTGAAAATTTGAAAAATCGAGAGGCTCCGCAGCCCTTTTGCTACCATAATCCGCCGCCTCCCATTCGTCTGCTAATATAATTGGACGTCAGGAGCAGCAGCATAGCGACTAACGCTTCGAACAGGCCTACTGCAGCAGCATAGCTGTAATTCGTTTCCAATAGACCCTTCCGGTAAACATAGGTGGAAAAGACATCCGCCACTTCATAGGTCATCGGATTGTAGAGCAACAGCACTTTCTCATAACCGATCCGGATCATGGAGCCGGTTTTCAAGATAAACATGATGATAATCGTAGGCATTATGCTTGGAACCGTAATGGACCAAATCATATGCCAGCGCTTCGCGCCGTCAACCTTGGCAGCTTCATATAGAGAAGGACTGATGCCGGCAATAGCGGCCATATAGATGATCGCTTCGTAGCCGACGTTCGTCCAAATATCCGATAGAATATAGACCGGCCGGAACCAGTTCGGATCAATAAGAAAATAGATTTTTTCCAAACCGAGTGCCGCCAGCAAGCGGTTAATAATCCCTTGATTGGGGGACAAGAAGTCGATCAACATACTGCAAATAATGACAACTGACAAAAATGCAGGCAAATAGCTAATCGTTTGTACTGATTTTTTAAACCATTTCAATCTGACTTCATTGAGCAAAACGGCCAAAATAATTGGAAAAGGAAACGAGATGAGCAGCGTCAAGACGCCCAGCGTCAGCGTATTTTTAAACAGCAGCCAAAAATCGTCGCTGGTGAAAAACTTCTCGAAATGCTTGAAGCCGACCCATTCGCTATCCAAAATACCGGTAAACACGCTATAATCCTTAAAAGCGATAATCATTCCGTACATCGGTCCGTAGCGGAACAACAAATAGAACGCCAGGCAGGGCAAAAACAAAATCAACAGCTGCCGGTCGCGTCTCATATGCCGAAACATCGAGGCGATTCTGCCGGGAGAAGTGCGCGACGGTGGTGACGAAACAGGCTCAGTGTCTAATTGCGCCATTTTTTCAACTCCTAAAAGTTTTTGCGGGCTTTGCCCGACGTTAGTTGAGCAAAAACTCGCTTCGAAAGCATAGGCTTAAGTTTTGTGGAGCAAACGTCGGCTCTTTGCTAGGTCTGCGGTACAATTGTTGTAGAAAATACAACATTCGAACCCGAATTCTACCGTTATAGAGGCAAATGTTGTACGTTGTGCAACAATCATCGCTAGCTAAGCTCCCTAGAGGAGCGATTTGTTGCATTTCATACAACAATCGGGAATATACTTGCTTCCACTCATCGATTTGTTGCACAAACTGCAATATTTGAGCGCCTTTACACTCATCCAAGTATCGGCTTCGCATATTGAACACCTCTTCTTGGATTTGTGAATGCCTCGGGTTGCATCATAACAAAACATAAGCCTAGTTTTACGGGTGGTCCCGGGAGCCTTACGTCCAGGTCCCGGGCGCCACCGTGATTGCCGCTAGCGGCAACCTGCATTAATTGCCGGCATCGTAACGCTGCTGGGCAGCGTTAAAGATCTCGATCATCTTGGTCGCGCCTTGTTTTTCCGCTGTTTTTATCCATGCTTCCCATTGCGCATCGCCATAGGACTTGTCGAGAACATATTTGGCATTGAACTCACTGGCCGATTTCAACAGAGCCGTCTGCAGCTCCGCAACCGTTGCTGTTTCTTCATCATTAAAGTTCGGAACCGGATCAAGCGGCTCGAAGGAGTTCGCCTTCAGTCGTTTATCCTGCGCTTCTTGCTCTTTTTCAGTGAATTGATAGTAGACGCTGCGCGGATCAGCGTTGACATAGACGCCTTGAACCCACAGGCCGTAACGGTCTTCCAGCACCTTAATATCTACGAGCGGCACATCGGTCAATTCCGGATACACTACTTTGCCATTCTCGTCAATTTTAAAGATTTCATCCTCTACCCCGACTGTAACCAGTGTTGCGCCTGATGGACTGGCCAAGTAATCCAACAGCTTGAGCGCAGCTTCTTTCTTATCATTGTTAGCTACTGCTATGCTAAAATCAGGATTAATCTTAGACAAGGTTGCACCATTGCCGGTTGGCCCTACCGGATTGCCATAACGCAAATCATATTCCGGGTTTTGGTCTTTCACCTGGTTGTAGAACAAATCAAGACGGCCGATCCAGTCCCACGTTACAAACGATTTATTGTTCGTCGTCATTTTTGCTGTCCAGGACTCCGGCGTATCAGTAATAAATTCAGGGTCGAGCAAGCCTTCATTATACAGCTTTTTCATAAAATCAAGCATTTCCTTATGTTCCGGCTGCGTGGAAGCAAACTTCCATGTTTTCGCTCCTTCGTCGTAGTAAGCCGGGTAGCTGGTACCGCTGATTCCCCATCCGTAAGCCCAGTCTCTAAAAATGTGTTCCTTCGTTTTCGATGCAACCGGGTAGGAATCCGGATAAGCCTCTTTCAGTTTTTTGAGTGCTTGATAGAACTCTTCTGTATTTGTCCACTCTTTGATGCCCAGTTTGTCGAAAATGTCTTTGCGGTACATAAAGCCGTGATTGACATCGCGGCTAACGTACGCGACCGGCCACGTGTAAATTTTACCGCTTTCATCCGCGTAGGACTTCATGACCCATGGATTTTCATCAATAAAGAGCTTTTTGAAGTTCGGCAGAATATCAAGATAATCGTTAATGGCAACGACAGCCTTTTGCTTGCCGATTTTCTTCAGCTCGGAAGCCGTCAAACCGTGAAAGATGTCTGGAAGCTTGCCGGAAGCAACCGTTACTTTCAACTTGTCGTTGTAGGTTGTAGGTGAATAAGCCTGAAAATTAATTTTAATGCCTGTACGCTTCTCTATTTCTTTTACGAACAGCTTGTCATTCAAATCTGTATTCTCACTAACAACCATCCAATTGATCGTTGTCGGCTTATCGACAATCGGCAATTTCACCCCGCCTGTATCGCCATATTGGTTGGGATCGGCTGTTTTCGTAGTTCCCTGATTCGTATTTGCTGGTTTCTCATTGCCGCTTCCTTTAGTATTGGAGGTTCCGCCATTTCCACCGCACGCAGCCAGCAGCGTTGCAGATAATGCCAGAACGAGTGACATGCTTAGCCATTTTTTCGTCATCTTTGTCCATCCCCTTTTTAACTATTGTACACGGAAAATTTCGTTGCCGAAGTCCTTTAACCGGTATAGGCTTCAGTTCCCCCTAATGGTAAAAGCGTTTTCAACTTTCGTAAATTCTTTCTTTTCAGCCACAATACATTTCCTCCGCCTCCATAAGAGAAAAAGCGAAAAACCCTAGATATATCAAGGCTTTTCTGCATGTAGAAAATGATAAAGCGGTAGAAATATATAAAAAATAAGACGAATTTCATCAAGTTGTTCACCATGAAAATTCGGTCCTGCTTCGCTCCTTGGCCAAAGTAAACGTGGAGCAGAAAGGAGCCGGGGAAAGCGGAGAGCCGCAAAACTTTAATGCCTAGGGCTACCCGATCGTCAATGACAAAATAAAGTTAATTATGATGGGATCCAAAGCGGCTATTCACGGTCCGTGGAACGAAATGGTATTATTTAAGGAAATGGAGAATATGACGAACATCCATTTTGAATTCAATATGCATCCACAGGCCAATTATCAAGAAGCAAAAAACCTTGCTTTCGCCAGCCGCCAATTGCCTGACGTCTTTTTCAATGCGCAGCTCACCCCGGACGATGAAGTGACGTACGGCAGCCAGGGCTATCTGATCCCGCTTGAGGATCTGATCGACAAATACGCGCCCAACTTCAAAAAGCGGATGGAAGCCAATCCGGACATTAAAAAGTCGATCACGACGATGGACGGCCATATTTATGCCCTGCCGCTCATTATCGATCAGCCTCGCGCGTTCGTGCCGAACCGGTTGTGGCTGAACGGGGACTGGATGGAAAGCCTGGGGATTACGAAGCTTCCGGAGACGACGGACGAATTTTACGAGCTGCTAAAGCAATTCAAGAACGGAGATCTGAACAAAAACGGCAAAGCTGACGAAATTCCTATGTCCACCGTGAAGCTGGACAACCTTGAAGGCGTGCTGCTGCCGGCATTCGGCCTGCTCGGCCGCGAAGTCGAAGTGAAGGACGGCAAGGTGCGCTTTAACCCGGTGCAAAACGAATACAAGGAATATTTGAGCTATCTGAACAAGCTGTTCTCGGAAAAGCTGCTCGACAATGAAATGTTCGTGCAGACTTCCCAGCAAATGGCGGCCAAAGGGAACTCAAATCTGGTCGGCACATTCGTCGGCTCGGCGCCCGATCTCGTGCTGAAGGTGGACAAGCCGGAAGACAACTACAAGCATCCGATGCTCGCGCCGCTGACAAGCCCGTTCAACAGCGAAAAGCTGACGCTGCGCGCTTCCAGCATCCGCCGCGGCACGTTTGCAATCACGAATCAGAACAAATATCCGGAAGCCACGATGCGCTGGGTCGATTATTTGTATTCGGATGAAGGCAGCCGGCTCGGCTTCCTGGGCAACAGCTACAAATGGCTCGACGACGCCAAGACGAAGTGGACGTTCGTTTCTCCCGAAGGCGTGACCCCGGAGGAGTACCGCGCCAAGCTTACGCCGGACGTCGGAGGACAGCTTCCGCTCATCAAAGAGCGCGAGTTTGACGCAAAACGGGATAACGGCAAAGGGCTCGATTTCAACAAGATGGTCGATGAAAAGCTGAATCCTTATGCGCAGCGGGAATATCCTGACGTTTATTTTACGAATGAAGAACAGAAGCGGTTAAATGTAGTGAAAACCGACATCAAGACATATGTTGAGCAAATGGAAGCAAAATTCGTCGTCGGTCAGGAGCCGTTCACAAAATGGGATGACTACGTGAGCACAATCAACAAGATGGGGCTTGACGAAATGCTGAAAATTTACCAAGACGCCTACGATCGTTGGAATCAAAACAAATAAAAGGTGTGATCGCGATGACAAAGCCGAATATCGTAATTATTTACTGTGACGATTTGGGGTACGGCGATTTGGGTTGCTACGGGTCCGATGTTATTCGGACCCCTCATCTTGATGCGCTGGCAGCTGACGGGGTACGCTTCACTGACTGGTATTCCAATTCTCCGGTGTGCTCCCCCTCCCGCGCCGCGCTCTTGACCGGTCTCTATCCGGCAAAGGCCGGCGTCAGCCACATCTTGGGCGGAAAGCGGGGAACAGGAGGATTGAAGCCGGAAGCGAAAACGCTGGCCGAACGCCTGCAGCCCGCCGGTTACCGGACGGCGCTGTACGGCAAGTGGCATCTCGGCTCGGCGCCTGACGCCAAACCAAATGCGCGCGGGTTCGATGACTATTTTGGCTTCCATGCGGGCTGCATCGACTACTACTCGCACATTTTTTATTGGGGCGTGCCGCATGTCAATCCGGTGCACGACCTGTGGAGCAATCGCGAGGAAGTGTGGCGCGACGGCGAGTATATGACGCATATCATCACCGATAAATCGGTCGAATTTATTGAACAGAACCGCGATCAGCCGTTCTTCCTGTATGCGGCCTACAATGCGCCGCACTATCCGATGCATGCGCCGGACAAGTATATGAAGCGGTACAGCCATCTGCCGCGCGACCGCCAATTGATGGCGGCAATGATTTCGGCCGTCGATGACGGTGTAGGCGACATCGCGGCCGCTTTGAAGCGGGCCGGCGTGTATGACAATACGATCGTCTTCTTCTCCAGCGACAACGGCCCTTCCTCGGAAGCGCGCAACTATTTGGATGGCACCGAAGATGTGTACTACGGCGGCAGCGCCGGCATTTTCCGCGGGCATAAGGCCAGCCTGTTCGACGGCGGCATTCGCGAGCCGGCCATTCTCACCTATCCTAGCCGTATTCCTTCCGGTCAGGTATGCAGCGAAATCGGCATGATGGCCGACTTCGTTCCGACGGCGCTCGAATTTGCCGGACTGGATGTACCGGCCGCTGGCGAGATCGACGGCACCAGCGTTGTCGCGATGGTGACTGAGGGAGCGGCTACCCCGCATCAGCAGCTCTTCTGGGAGTATGGCAGCCAATTGGCCGTTCGCGAAGGAAAATGGAAGCTTGTGATCGGCGGCAAGCTGGATTTCGACCGGACGCAGCCGGATGAAGTTCATCTGTCCGATCTGGAGGCAGATCCTGGCGAGCGCGTCAACTTGAAGGACGCTCATCCGGAGTTAGCCGCCCGCCTGGAACGCGATGTGCGCGAATGGTACGCAGGGTTAGCTGCGGGAGAGGCTTGATCGGGGCAATGCGCCGATTTCGTGCGAGTGGATCAAACTTAAAAAGGGAGCTATACGATGAGCAATAAACAAACCGAACCCAGCCGGCCGAATATTTTGTTTATCCAGACCGATCAGCAGCGGGTCGATACGTTAAAAAGCTACGGCGGGCAAATTTGCCAAACCCCGCATTTGAACCGGCTCGCGGAAGAGAGCGTCGTGTTCGACAACGCTTACACCAGTTGTCCGGTATGCACCCCGGCGCGCGCTTCCATGCAAACAGGGCTGTACCCGTTCAAGCATGGGATGCAGACGAATAACTATGGCATGGGCAGCATGGTACAGGAGCTGCCGGACAGTCCGCGGCTGCTCAGCCGCCAGCTGGAGCAGCAGGCGTACAGCATTGGCTACACCGGCAAATGGCATCTCGGCTTCGGGCCGGAGATGGGCGAATATTTGCGCGGCAATCTCGCTCATGTACGGTTTCCCGACATTGCCGCCGGAATTAGATCGCTGCCGACCGATGTCGGCTATGAAGGCGACGACTTTGCCGGTCATGGCGGCGGTGGAATGAACTATGCGCAGTTCCGTCAATATTTGGCGGACAACGGATTGACGTGGCAGGAAGAGAACAAGGTAAGCGGCCATTTCGAATGGCATTATGCGTCTGAGCTCACTTCGCCGATCGAGTCCACGGTCGAATATTATTTGACTGAGCGGGCGATCCATTATATCGATGATTTCCGCCGGCGCGACAAGCCGTTTTTCTTCTCGCTCAATTTCTGGGGACCGCATGAGCCTTATATCGCGCCGACACGTTTCCTTGATCTGTACCGCGACATAGAGCTTGAGCCATGGCCGAATTTTTACGACGACCGTGCGGACAAGCCTTCCATCCACAGCATCAAGAGGGGCAATACGACCGAATGGGCCGATTTTGTCCCCTACATCAAGCACTATTATGCATTCATGAGCAGCATCGATGAGCAAATCGGACGATTGATCGCCTATTTAAAACAGCATGATCTTTACGATAATACCGTCATTATTTTCACCGCCGATCACGGCGAATCGCTGGGCATCCACGGCGGGCTGTGCGACAAATCATTTTTCATGTACGAGGAAACCTGCCGCATTCCGCTGATTGTCAAACCGGCCGCCAGTCTGAGGGGTACGCGCACGGAAAAAAGCTTTGTCGGCACATGCGACATCCACGCCACGATTCTCGATCTGGCCGGTGCGGGTGCGCCGCCGGAAGGAACGGATGGCCGTTCATTCGCGCCGATGCTTGCGGGAGCGGCGGTCGAGGACTGGCCAGAGAGCATCGTCACGGAAGGAGCCGGCTTGGAAGCGGCGATGTTTACCCAGCGCATGATCCGCAAAGGACACTACAAGTATGTGTTCAACTGCGGCGATCTGGACGAATTGTACGATTTGCAAGCCGATCCGTACGAAATGACGAACCTGATCGGCAACGATCGCTGTCGGGACACGCTCGCCAACATGCGTCAGGCACTTGCAGACTGGATGGTGCTACACGATGACGGGCTGCTGCGGCAGTACAAGCGGATGAGGATGGAATAGGGCTATTTCATATGATAAAATATTGTCCTGAATTGAAACTGGAATATTGTTCATCACAATTCTTATGAAGCTGCATTTCATCGGTGTGATGAGGAGGTTATCATATTGAACAAGAAGCAGATGATTGCAAGATGGGACGCTGAGCAACTGGCTGAAGCGAATCAGGCATTGGGTGCTGTTACAGGCAAACAAAACCTGCACAAAAAAGACCGTTCCTTTCCTTCTTCACCCTTTGGACAGACAGATGCCGGGCTAGAGGATTTTCGGGGAGCCGTCTTGACAGAGACGATTCAATACCTGACTGTACAGAAAGTGGATCTGTCTTATGCCCGTTTCGTGGAGGCTGCGAGTCTGAACACCTCAAAATTCACGAACTGTTGCTTTGATGGGGTTAAGCTGGATGGAAGGTATGTGACACGTCAATTCAGCCATTGTTCGTTTCGCGGGGCAAATTTGAATAATGCCAGTATTAGCGAGCAATTTGAGGATTGCGATTTTACAGGAAGTACTTTAAGAAAAGCAAAAGCAAGAGACGTATCGTTTATACGGTGCAGTTTTACTGATGTTAAATTTCACGGCGTAATGTTGATGCATTGCCGATTTGAGGAATGCAGCTTTGAAGGGGCTGTATTTCATTTCAGCTCATTAGCTGGAAGCCGTTTTACGGGAGAAACGGACTTGCTTCCCGTTTGGGGAGATACGATAGTGGACGGCGTCAAAATCAACGGGGAAGCTCTTGCTTAACCATCGCCTGCCCAGAACAAGGACAAGCCCTTCAGCACCATTGCCTGCCGGTGCTGGAGGGCTTGTTTTTTGTCAGTCCAACTGAACCGTAACGCCTTTTCTCCGGCTTTCCTCTGCCGCTTCCAAAAAGCGAATGACTTCCACTGTCTCTTCCCAGTCAAGCGCAGGCTTGCCGGACTTGAACATCGCCATGACATCCTGCAGCATATCGGCATAATACGGGAAGCCCTCGCCTTGCGAATCGCAATGGATCGTCCGTTCAGGCTGGAATATCGTAGCGCCGAACGGGTAGACGCCGCCGCGTCCGCCGCGCATCGTGCCAATCCGCCCGTCGCTCCACTTGCCGGTGACAACATCGTGGCCTTCTGTCGATACAGCGGTTACTTCCTTGCACCCCTTGCCCATAATTGCGAACAATGTATCAGCCAGATGAATGCCATACCAGAAATAATACGATTGCGTAGGCTCAATGTTGATCGGGCCCTGCACATCGGCGCCGAGTACAGTCGCTCGCGCTTCCCCGGCGATTGCCGCTTTCACCGTTCGCGAGTAACGCAAGGAGGAAGAGCTCATAATTGGCACCTTATGCTCAGCGGCAATCCGGCCGATCTCCACAGCCTCTTCTCCGCGCAAAGCGAGCGGCTTATCGATAAAGACAGGTTTGCCATACGGCGCAATCCGCCGAAACTGCTCCAGATGGACGCGGGCATCGCACGATTCAAGCAGGATAGCATCGCATTCAGCGGCTACCGCTTCTGGCGTATCGGCAATTTTCACTCCGAATTGCTCTTGCATATCACGCGTATAGCCGGCAACCCGATCAATGCTTAACGCAAAATCCGGAGAACCGCCCGGGTAAGCGACCGTTACTTTGCCTCCGGCAATATGCTGCTCATTCGCCGGATCATTCAGCAGCTTGGTAAATGAGATCGCGTGTGACGTATCGAGTCCGATCATGCCGATTTTAATCATTGGATAACTCCCCCCAATGCAATCGCTGCAGCGCAATTTCTGCGAGCAGAGATGCTCCTAATGGAATACAAGCCTCATTAAGCGTATATTTCGGATGATGCAGCCCGTAAGACTGCTCGGCATTGTCCAGCGGACTGGAGCCAATCCAGAAGAAGCAGCCCGGTACATGATTCAAATAGATCGAGAAATCCTCGCCTGCCAAGGTCGGCTCCGAATCCAGCCGCCGCTCGGCGCCAATCATCTGTTCAATGACGCGTTCCACATGAGCAACGCATTGATCATGATTGACCAGCACCGGCACCTGCTCGATATAGCGCAGCTCGGCCTTGCAGCGGTAGCCGTCGGCAATTTGCCGGACGATCCGGGCGATCCGCTCCTTCATTGTTGCCTGCACCTCAGGCGCAAAAGTTCGGACAGTGCCCGTTAATTCTGCGCGATGCGGAATGACGTTGTTCGCATTTCCGGCCTGAATGCTGCCAATCGTCACGACTGCAGGCGAAAATGGCGACAGCTCGCGGCTGACGATCGTCTGCAAGCCCATCACAATGGCCGATGCGCATACAACCGGATCGATGCTTTGATCGGGAATCGCCCCGTGCCCGCCTTTGCCTTCTATCGATATTTCAATCCGGTCGACCGAGCCCATCAAAGAGCCATATCTGGTCGCCGCCACTCCCGCCGGCAAATTGGGGCCATTGTGCAGGCCATAGATCTCGTCTACACCTTCGAGCGCCCCTTCGGCCACCATCGCCTTCGCCCCGGCATTGATCTCCTCGGCCGATTGAAATAGCAGCCGCACCGTTCCGGTTGTGACCCGCTCCTTGAGCAGCTCTGCGGCGCCAAGCAAAATGGCGGTATGCGCATCATGGCCGCAAGCATGCATAACCCCTGGACGGGTTGAGGAGAAGGCCTCGCCGGACTCTTCCTCGATTGGAAGCGCGTCCATATCAGCCCGCAGTGCAATGACAGGACCGGGCTGCTCCCCCTTGATGTCCGCAACAATTCCATGACCGCCTACCCCGGTGCGAAAAGGGACTCCCAGCCGCTCCAGCTCGCGCGCTACCTTGGCCGCCGTCTCGGATTCTTGAAAGCTGAGCTCGGGAAATTGATGCAGATCGCGGCGAAACGCAACCAACTGCCCGGCAAGCCGTTCTCCCGCTTCAATTATTGTTGTCATTGCTATGCTCCTCCTCCTTCTGCTGCTTACGTTTCCGATTTCCATACAAGTTTTTCATGATCCGCTTGCCTGTTGGCGTTTGCGCCAAGCCGCCCTGTGCCGTCTCGCGATGCTTGGCAGGCATGGCCGCTCCCACTTCCAGCATGACCCCGATCACTTCATCGGACGGAATGACGCTTCTTACGCCAGCCAGCGCCATATCGGCCGCCGCCAGCGCCGTCACTGCGCCGAAGCCGTTGCGGACGATGCACGGAATTTCCACTAAGCCGCCTACCGGGTCGCAAATGAGACCAAGCGAATTTTTGAGCGCCAAGCCTACAGCATGCACAGCTTGCTCGGGCGTTCCGCCCCGCATCTCGGTCAACGCGCCTGCAGCCATGCCGATTGCCGAACCGACTTCAGCCTGGCAGCCGCCCTCGGCTCCTGAAATAAAGGAATTGTTGGCGATTACGTAACCGATTGCACCCGCGGCGAACAATCCCATGACAAGCTGCTCGTCATCCCAGCCAAACCGCTGCTGCGAGCTGACGAACACGCCGGGAATGATGCCGCAGGAGCCTGCGGTCGGCGTGGCGACAATACGCCCCATCGAGGCATTCACTTCCGACACGGACAAAGCATAGGCCAGCGCCCGGCACGCCTCTTCGCCAAGCGACGATAAGCCGCTGTCCATGTACTGATGAACGCGGCCTGCATCTCCTCCCGTCAGACCGCTGCGCGAGGGGACAGGCTCCTCGATGCCTCTGCGAACGGCTTCCTTCATAATATTGTAGTAATCTGCCATCATGCGAAACGTTTCTTCCTGGCTTTTGCCCGTTTCTTTTGCCTGCTCATTTAACATTAGCTGGCCAATTGACACTTGCTCTTCCCGGCAAAAGTCAATTAATTGCTGCAATGTTGAGAATTTCATCTCTTCACCTCTCCGCCTGTCAAATCCGCCAGACATACCCGGGTCACATCGGGCAAACGATCGATTTGGGCCATCAGTTCAGCTGAAACAGGCTCATCCGTCTCGATCACGGTCAGCGCATCGCCGCTTCTGCCCTTGCGGTCCACGTCCATATAACCGATATTAACCCCGCCGCTCCCTAATATCTTCGTCATATCCGCCAGCATTCCCGGGCGGTCCTGATGAAACACAAGCAGCGTCGGGTAATTCATCGTAAACTTCACATCGAAACCATTCACGCCCATCAGCTCAATATTGCCGCCGCCGATTGACGAGCCTGTCACCACGTCCTCGCGGCTGCCGCGCCGCAGCGTCAGCTTCGCTGTATTCGGATGAACAGACATATTCGAGCCTGTCGCAAACGTGACCGCCATGCCCGCTTGATCAGCCAGCTCCAGCGCATCCCTAATGCGCATATCATCAGTCTCATAGTCAAGGAGACCGCCAACCAGCGCCAGATCCGTCCCATGCCCGCGGTACGTATCGGCAAATGAACCGTAAAGCTTAATTTCCACCTGATCCGGAAGCTCGCCAAAAATGCGGCGCGCAGCACGCCCAATTCGTACTGCGCCCGCTGTATGGGAGCTGGAAGGGCCGACCATGCTCGGCCCGATAATCGAAAATACATCCTTAAACCGCATTGCGGCCTCCCCCGTTCATCAATGCTGCTAATCAGCAAGCCATTCTTGCAAATGCGCGGCTACAAACTCGTCATCATGCAAATGCGGATAATCCCGATACATCCGGTCAATTTCCTCCGCTTGCCCCGGAGACAGCACTTCATTCGGATTCAAGCACCAGGTGCCTTTAAGCAGCCCTTGACGGCGCAGCACCTCGTGAATGCCCGGAATACAGCCAGCAAAACCGTTCGCCGGATCAAAGAACGCCGCATTCGTATCTGTCACCTGTACGTTCCAGGTGAGCCATTCGCGCGGGATTTCACGATTGTCGCGGCAGCGTTTAATTTCTTCCATCAGCTCAACCGCTTTTTTCGTCCAAACCGCCCAATGGCCGAGCAGGCCGCCAACGACTTTTTTCTCGACAATCGCTCCATTCACTGTAAAACGATAAGTCGTCAAAAGATCGTTAATAATATTATCGTCATTTCCGGTATAAAGTGCAATTTCATCGCGGCGGCTGGAGTTGCAGACTGCGCGCACCACGTCGATCGACTGGTAACGATTGAATGGCGCCATTTTGATGGCCACGATATTCGGAATTTCTGCAAATTGCCGCCAGAAATCATAGGTGAAAATTCTGCCGCCGGCCGAAGGCTGCAGGTAGAAACCGATAACAGGGAATACCGCCGCTACCTTGGCCGTACGATCCAGAATCTCCTGCTCGCTCAGATTAGCCAAACCGCCCATGCTTAGCAAGCCGGCATCATAACCAAGCTCGGCAGCAAGCTTCGCTTCTGCAAGCGCCTGCTCCGTCGGCCCGCAAATCCCCGCTACTTTAATGAACGGACGATCCAGCTTCGCTTTCTCTATCTCTTCTGCAGCCAGCCGCAAAACTGGTTCATATAGGTCGATGCCTTTGTCGCGAATTTCAAATTGTGTCGAGTGTACGCCAACAGCGATGCCCGTAGCGCCTGCAGCCATATAATAACGCGTCAATGCACGCTGATGGCGCTCGTCAAGCTTGCGGTTCTCATCCAGTGCCAGCGGATGCGCCGGAATAACCATCCCTTCATGAAGGGCTTTAAACAACTCGGGAGACAGTGTTTTCTTTGCTTCGCTCACTTAGAATTTCCCCTTTCTTTCCTGGAAGTGCGTCGGCTTGTTCCAAGTTTCTCCGCCATTCTGGACCCACTCTGCCACCCAATCGATCATTTGCAGCAGCGATACGCGCGGATAGCCGAACATTTGGTTCGCTTTGCTTGATTTGCTGAGCAGCGCCGTATCCGCTTCCGTACCGGTAAACAGCGCTTCTTTGCCCATTCTCTGCGCCAGCTCAGTCGCCGCCCAGCGGATCGACATCGTCTCCGAGCCGGTTACGTTCAGCACCTCTGGCGGTGTCGAGCACTTCGTCAGGCAGCGCAGCGCAATCTCATTGGCATCGCCCTGCCAAATCACGTTGGCGTGCCCCATCGTCAAGTCGATCGGACGGCCTTCGTCTACTGCTCTTGCCAGCTCCAGCAAGACGCCGTAGCGCATATCGATCGCATAATTCAAACGGTACATCAGCATCGGCGTTTCATTTTTACGCGCAAAATATTCAAATACCCGCTCGCGGCCAAGGGTCGATTGCGCATATTCACCAACCGGCTCCGGCGGCGTGGATTCGCTTACACCGCCATGCGAAACCGGCAGAAACGGATAAATATTGCCGGATGAGAAAACAACGATGCGCGAATTTTTATATTTTTCAGCTACGCGGCCTGGCAAATAAGCATTCATCGCCCATGTAAAATACTCTTTGCCCGTTGTACCGAATTTATTACCGGCCATATAAATGACGTTAGGCACATCCGGTAATGCATTTAGCTGCTCATCATTCAGCAGATCGCAAGAAATCGTTTCCACGCCTGCGTCTTCCAATTCCTTTCTGGCCTCTTCATTGGAAAAGCGCGAGACGCCGATGACCCGCTTATTCAAACCGCCTTGGCGGATAGCGTTCGCAGCCAGTCTGGCCAAGCTCGGTCCCATTTTACCGCCGACACCCAATACGATAATATCGCCTTCAACTGAACGTAAATCCTCTATTAGTGCCTCAGACGGCTCTGCTAACTTTGCTTCAAGCTCTGCAACTGTCTTCATTTCCGCTCTTCCCCTCTCAAGTAACTTTACATTTCCATCATACGTGTAAATGATATTAAAAGACAAATCTTTTAATTGTCTTTAAATTGCTTTGCATTGCTGCGGGGAGCTTACCAATCATACCTGCCCCCATAGCCACAATATGGGCTGTGAAAGAAAAAAATTTGTAGATTGGCCGACTAAATGGATTTTCTACAGTTGGTTTTATGTTTTGTTCGTCAGATAGCCGGACTAGATGGAAAACCTACAGTTAGAATGGGAGTTAGAGATGGATAGACTCGATTTGGCCCAAACTAGCTGGATGATTTCCAGTTAGACTGCAAAATCCGTCTGTTCTGGCGTAGATACCTACATAAAATCCAGTTAGTTTTGGGGAAAAGGAACTCGAGATCAGCATTTAAGGTTGAGCTCTATGTATTTGGATAATCAACAGACGTGCTGAAATTGTAACATTTAATGTGTATTCTCCGTTTAGCACATAAGGAGATGATGAGCTCATGATGAACTATGACAAGAGATTTCTGAGTATTTCGTTGATCGTGCTGCTTTCGTTCGTGCTTATTTCCTGTAACAAATCAATTGCGCCGCCCAATGCTGCCAAACCGGCTAAAGATGTCGCGGAAAAAATACTCGTCCCCTTCCACGTCAATGAAGAGGATATTGCAAGTGTGACGATTTACCGCGAACCGGAAAAGGGGATACCTTCCGGCTTGATCGAGACAGCTGAAGATGTTGCAACGATCGCAGATATCTTAAATAATTCAGAGCCGCCCCCTGAAAATGGAACTGCCGATTACTACTGCCAGCTAGATTTGAACCTGAAGGATAGTTCAAAGATTTCGCTTGAATTCGGCGGACGCGGCGGCTTTTTCAAAATTGTCGATACTGGCGTTTTCTACGGTCTTAAGGCAGGCTACAGAGAGAAGCTGAACGATTTGGTTGATCGGATAGAGAAAGGAAATGCGAATATCAGGAAGTAAGCGGTACTGAGATGACGTGCGCGGACATATGATCCGTTATTGCTCCAAAAAACACAAACAGGACATGTCCCCATGCCCTGCCCGCGCCCCTATAAATTTTTCTGCAAAAACGCAAAGCGGAAAATTTGCCGCGGCCGCCCGCGCGGCACCTTCTCCATCCCCGCCACCTCAACAAGGCCATGGTCGATCCAGTTCAGCAGCAGCCTGTGGGCGCTTCTAACCGTAATGCCCAGCAAAGTGGCAAGCTCGTGCACCATATACTCATATTTGCCGTGATGGGCGCGGTTATGCAGCAATTTGCTCAAATAGGCGCTGGTCATGCCGGCATCCTCAGCCCGCTTGATCAGCTCCGCATCTGTAAAGGAGAGTACCTCCTGGACCGGCTCGGCCATCTCCAAGGGACCGATCAACGTCCCGTCCTCGCGGACGATAAAGCCGGTGTTGCCTCCGACCTCCTTCGCCTTGCGCATCGCTACCCGGGCATTCGTGCCTGCCGCGCTCGCAGAACGGCCGAAGCCGATCCCGATACTTAAAGACACGCCATATGTTTTATTCATATCTTTGGCCAGCGGAATCGATTTGTAGCCGCCGGATTCCCGCTCGAATATGCCTCGTGTCGTAAAAAACAAATACTCATCCCCGCCCAAATGAGTCAAATAGCCGTCCAGCGACTCGACGTAATCGAGCACCATGCGATGAATATCCAGCTTCAGCTTTTGCACCTCGTGCTCGCTGTTGTGCTTCAATGCTACACGGCCGAAATCGTCGACATTGATCATACCGACGACGATTTGCGCCTCCCGGCTTCTGCGGGATGCCGTCGACAGAAGCGCCCGCTCCAGCGTCACGACAATTTCCTGATCAGAAGGCACCAGCCATTGAACCGGAATGCCTTGCTCTGTCAAGGCCCGTGCCGTTGATCCGACCCCGGTGAAGGCGATTCGCGCGCTCCCCCGCTCTACCTGCTCCTTGTGAAAGGCAAGCAGCTTGTCGCTGGAAGCATACGGCGGCCCATCATAAATGATTGGCAGCACACTGGTAATCTCCAGCTCCTTCAATGCCCGGACAACCATCGTTTCCGTCAGCGTATCGACGGAGATGCCGCCCTCCAGCATGCCCGAACGCCCGGCAAAGAACAGCGCTTTATATAAACCCGATCCCGTAATTGGAATATGAAGCGTCGGAACGGCAACATTCATTGCGTCCTTCACCTTCCGGTGGGCCAATGGATCGGAATATAAAATGACTTCTACGTCCGCGGCGATTTCGCCCGTCAAGGCCGGTGCCTCGTCTTCATGCACAAAAATGCGGGAAACAGGCGCAAACGAAGGAAAGGACTCAAGAATGCGTAAAATTTGCTCTACAATCTGCTGCGAACCGACGACGCCGATCCGAATATGATGCTGTGGATTGCCGCTTGCAACCGACAATGTAAATCACTCCTGAAATCGGTTTTTTACTAGTATACCTACTTCAACGTCCTCTGGCAAAACGAATCTGGCAGCTACATCGGAAACACCCCGCTTCAGCGGTATCTTCACATACCTAGGAGCATGCATCGCGGCAGCAGAGGTCAGAGGTTCGAGCACCGAAGGGATAAGCCCCAAAGCGGTTTCATCTTACGGAAGCCACAGACGTTATTTCGCCTATAAACCCCCTTTTTGAATTCTAACGGAGCTGAGCGACCTTAATTGGACGTTTTCTTGCGAAATCGTGCTAACAATCAGCAAATAGCGGCACACTGTTCCGTTACAATTTCAGATCGGCCGATTTTTCGAAAATAGCGGCCGTGAGATCCGTTAGCGTCATGACAAAGAGGCCGCCCCCTAGTTATCATCCAACCGATAACTTTCGGGACAGCCTCTTACAATACCTCTTACACCGCTGCAGGATTTTCGATCACGATGCCGCTCAGCTTCATGTTGACCGGAGCAGCGATCGTGTCGCCTACCGGGCACTGCTTCTCCAGGTATGCAACAAATTGCTCAACCCGCTCGCGCGGAGCGTCGGTCTTGATGTGGAACGTGTAGCGAATGTCAGAATAGCCGCGGCGCACATCGGATTTGTCGAAGAAACCGTCCAAATCGATATCGCCTTCTACCTCAACGCGGAAATCTTCCAGACGAATACCAAACTTGCGCGCATATACGCGTGCCACGATCGATTGGCAAGCTCCAAGCGCTCCCAGTACAGCTTCCACCGGATTCATTCCTGTGTCGGCTCCGCCCAGGCTTTTAGGCTCATCGATTCTAATTTCGAAATTACGGGCGCTAACGTTGACCGCAACCCCTTCTTGCAAATGCGCAGTGGCTTTGAACGTTTCTACAGACATGACCTTCGCTCCTCTATGTACAACAAATTAGTAAGTTAGCACTATAATAGCATACATATCCGACAAAGTTAATATGAATTAAAAAAATTATATTTTTCTTCACAAATCGGCTACGATTTGCTCACAATTATCGTTAGACAAAGAGCGGCACCCTTAACAAGGGCACCGCTCCAATCAAGCTAATCTTATTTAATGCCTGAGGCATTATGATTTTGCACGAAATACTTCTCTGCGAACAGAAATACGAGCAGGATCGGCACCAGACTAAGCAGCGCTGCCGCCACCATCATTTGCTCATTGCCAGTCCATTGGCCGCCTAGCGACAAGATCCCGACCGGCAAAGTGAACTTCTCGCTGCTGGTCAAATAAATGACCGGGGCGAGAATTTCATTCCATTTGCCCATAAAAGTGAAAATAGCCAGCGTCGCCAATGTCGGGCGCACCATCGGAATGAAAATGCGGGCATAAATCTGCAGCGGGTTGCAGCCTTCCATTTTGGCCGACTCTTCATATTCCTTCGGTATATTCAGGAATGCCTGCCGCAGCAAAAAGATGCCGAACGGCTGCGCCAGCCACTCGATGACCCACAGCGGAGTCAGCGTATCGAGCATGTTCACGCTGTTGAAAATAATGAAATGCGGAATGATGATGACGACTGGCGGAATCATCATCGTGCCCAGCACCATGACAAACAGCGCATTTTTCAGCGGAAAACGCAGCCGGGCAAAGGCGTAGCCCACTAACGAGCAGGACAGCAAAGACCCTGTTACCGACAGCAGCGCCACATAAAAGCTGTTACCGATATATTGGCCGAAGTCGCCGAGCTTGAGCACCTCGGAATAATTCGACCATTGAAAAACAGCCGGAATCCACTTTGGCGGTACCGCCGTATATTCCTTGTACGTCTTAAGCGAATTCATTAATGCCGTTAAAAAAGGCACGACCATAATAAGCGAGCTGATCGTAATCGCGATATAGCCAACCCATTTTCCTATTCTTTTATGCTTCATGCGTCAAGCGCCTCCCCTTGCGTGCATGCTAGTTGTAATGCACCCATTTTTTCTGCACGGTCATTTGAATGAGTGTCAGCACGAACAAAATCATAAAGAGTACCCACGCAAGCGCTGATGCATAGCCCATCCGCATATAGGTGAAGCCCTCGCGATACAAATAAAGCATAAGTACAAGCGTCGAGTTGTTCGGCCCGCCGGCCGCACTGATTTCTCCCCCGCCGGTCAAGACATAAATTTGCTCAAACGCCTGGAAGGTGGAAATTGTACTAAGAATGATGACTAGGAACGTCGTCGATGAAATCATCGGCAGCGTAACGGCTGTAAATTTCCGCAATGTTCCCGCACCGTCGATTTCGGCAGCTTCATACAGATCGTTCGGCACGCTTTGCAGTCCGGCCAGGTAAATGACCATAATATAGCCGATCCCTTTCCATACCGCGATCAGCACAAGCAGCGGAATGGCCAGACTGGCATCCTGCAGCCAGCGCTGCGGATCGAGGCCGAACCAGCCCAAAATCGCATTGGCAAAGCCAAAGCGCGGATTAAAAATCGCATCCGCAACATACAAAATGACCGTCCAGGATGAAATAACAGGGATGAAATGCGCCATTCGGAACAGCTTAAGCCCTTTCAGCTTCTGATTCAGCGCCGTAGCCAGCACCAAGGCCAGAAATGTCTGCAGCGGAACAAACAAAATCGTAAAGTACAAAGTGTTGCCAAGCGACTTCCAAAACAGCTCGTCGCCGAACAAGCGACTGAAGTTGTCCAGACCGGTCCAACGCGGCGGATTCAGCATATCGTAGTCGGACAGGCTGAAGTAAAACGATGCCGCGAGCGGCCCTGCCACGAACAATATAAAATGAAGCAAGTAGGGGGAGACCATTAACAGGCCCCATCTCCCCTCATGATCAAACGATTTGCGTTTTTTAGCCTTGACCGGGATTTGATCGACAGTTGGCAGCGTATTTCTGCGGATGGAATTGTCCATATCAACCCCGCCTTTCAATCTTCATTATTTTTTATAGAAATCGTCAAGCACGCGCTGCACATCTTTGTCCGCTCCGGCCAGCGCATCGTCGATCGATGCATCGCCAAGGAAGGCGCGCTGTGCATTTTCGTTAAACTTGCCGACCCATTCTTCCCAGACGGCATTTACATCCAGTGTACTGGCAACTTCCAGGCTGTCGAGGAACGCCTGCACATTGGCCGGCTTCTCGTTGGCATTCAAGAAGACATCCGAGTTCGCCACCGATTTCTTCACCGGAATCGCCTCGCCCAGCTCAGCCCATTGCTTCTGTACATCGTCTTCCGTCGCCCAATATTTGACCCATTCCCATGCCGCTTGCGCTTTTGCATCGTCCGATTTCTGATTAATGACCCATGAATTGGCGATAACCGGCGCTACCCGTTTTCCTGTCGGACCTTTTGGCAGCAAAGTAACATCATAATTCAAGCCGGCTTCATTCTCGGCCAGCACCCGGGCATAGATGCCGATCCGCATCGCCGCCGAGCCGCTTGGGAAGACGGCCATCGAGCTTTGGAAGCTTTTCAGATCGACCGGATCGGTAATGATGCCGCGTTTCATGCCGTCAACCATCCATTCAAAGGCCTGCTTGTTTTCCGGCGAGTTGATAATTGACTTTTGTCCCGTTTCATCCAGCGCGCCGCCGCCATAGGAGCGAATGACCGGGAACCAGCCCTCTGTAATGCTGAAGAAGGTCAAACCGAATTGATTCACGTTGTTCGCGTCAAAGCCGGCTTCATCCGCCGTTTTGCCGTTCCCGTCAATCGTCAGCTTGGCAGCGGTCTGCTTCAGATCTTCCCAAGTCCAATCTTCGGTCGGATAAGGAACATTGGCTTTGTCGAACATATCTTTGTTGTAGTGAAGCGTTGCCACCTGAATGCCTTGCGGCACCCCCCAATACTTGCCGCTTGCATCTTTGTTGAAATCAAGACCGTAATAGTCATCCTTGTTCAAATCGCGCGAGATCCAATCCGACAAATCTTTGATAGCACCGCGCTCAGCATATTTCATTACATATACGCCGTCAGAAAGCCACACGTCCGGAGCCTTGCTTGCGGCAATTTGTGTATCCAGCTTTTGAAAAAACTGCCCGTACGGCGCACTTTGCGTCGTCACTTTAATATTGGGATGCTTGCTCATAAAGGTATCGATCAATTGCTTCATTTTCTCGTCGGATGTGCCGCCTGAATAGTAGCCGAGCACAATCTCGACCTTCTCATCGTTTGTTTTGGCGTCACCGCCGCCGCCTTCCGATACCGTTCCTTTATTATTTCCTCCCGCGCCATTATTGCCCGTCTCCGGCTTGGAATTCCCGTTGCCTTTGCCCCCGGAGCAGGCTGCGGTCAGCATGACGAGTACAATTACCATCGCCAGCAGCATACTTTTACGCCAGTTGTTTCTCATCTTCTTCATCCCCCTTGTTTAGTTGCCCAGCCGCTTACCATACAACCGACGCATGATGAGGCTGATCATAGGCACTTGCCCAGTAGTAGCCGCTCGCCATAATGCGGCGCGGTACAAAACCGATTTCGCCGGTCGCCGACGCCTTTACGGCCTCGGATACCGCACTCGCGCTTCCATTAGCGGCAGCGGTCTGCATCGATACATATTTACCGGCCATATGTGTAAATCGGCCATGGACCTTTGCTTGCACCGGAGCGCCTGATTGCAAATCCGCCACCTCCAACTGCACCGTCCCTTTACCGCCTTCATAAGTTACCGTCATGCTCTTTACTATCATCGGCTTGAGCGTTGTCGATGCCGTCCGCGCCTGTGCCGCTTTGGAAAGCTTCCCTACATTGCCCGAGCTGTCGACCGCCTCCACCTTATAATAATAGGTCGTGTCCGGAAGCAGGCCAGTGTCCTTGAAGGTCAATCCTCTGGCAACACCGGCCAGCGTTGCGTCCGTTGCGGCAAATTCCGGGCTCGTTCCGCGATAGATGCGGTATTCCGCTACCTCCGCATTATCGTACGCCCGGCCGTAGGTCACATCGATGCGCTCATGGCTGAAGGTGGTTGCGACCGGCTCCTTGCTCACTTTGCCGGGCGCCTTGTGGTCTGCAGGCGGACTCCAAGTCAGACCGCCAGGTCCCCAGCGGGACGGAAGCGTCCTGACCGTATCATAATGATGGAGCGCAATGCCAGCAAAAGCCGGGTTGTCCTCAAAGGCGTGATAAACCTTCTGCAGCTCCGCCTCCATATAGGTGCGGCCTTCTTCATGGAAGGTAATGGTCGCCGGATCGCCGCCGTCAGCGATATCCTTCGTTTCCACGCCGATTACGACCGAATTCGGCTTGCCAATCGCGTTGGCATAGTCAATTTCCCCTTGTGCCTGGGCGATAATTCCGACACTGCCCTCCGCCTGATCGCGGTAATCCATAATGGCGATGTAGTCTACCGTATCCTGAATATGTTCCGACAGCCATTTGGTCGAGCCGTTCCAGGTAATCGCCTTTGCCGAATCGGAGGAATCGTACCAGCGCGGAATTGCCGGCCCTACTGCCAGTCCGAGGCCCGATGCCTGCTTCCGCTCCATCAAAGCGGCTAGCATATCGAGATATTGCAGCTGTACAGATGGATATGCGGCATGAAAATCCGGCAAGCTGTATGGCTCCGTATCGAGATTGATGCCGTCGAACCGTTCCTCGCTGCTTGATGAAATGTTATAGTTCAGCACCTTTTCAAATTCTCTTACGGCCGCCTCCCTGTAACGTTCATAGCTGCCAAAATACGGCGGATTCGTTCCTCCGGCAATTAACGCCTCGACGCGATAGCCCTTGCGATGCGCCCACGAGACAAAACCGCGCACCTGCTTGCGCAAATCCTCCAGCATATCCTGCCCGTCATATTTGTCTACGCCCAAATATAACGTTTTGACAGGCTGCTGATTAAAGGTGGCCGTATCCGCCGCCATTGCATCGAGCACATCGCGCGAGCCGTCATTCAGCATCAAATTGTAGGAGGCATGCTCCCAAATCCACATGGCGCGATCCTGCTTGACAAACACTGTCGGCTCTTCACTGCCCAGCCCAACCTTGACATAGGTGGTCAAGCTGCGTCCGATATTGCCCCGCTGATCGATAGCCCTTGCTTCGATGCTGCTCGTTTTATTGCCAATTCCATTCGTATTCCATTTGTAAACGTACTCATTTTCTTGCTGTTTAGCTTGCTTCCACGGCCCGCCGTTGATGCGTATTTCTACGCTTTTTAGCGGATTGATCGCATAGACTGCCACAGTGACATCGACTTTCCCCTCCACAGCAGCCTTGTCTGCCGGGCTTGTAATCATCACTTTCGGCACATTGGCCGCCGGGTTGTTTACGTTCAGCCGGACAATACCCGACCAAGCATTATAGCGAGTTGAAGCATCAACTCCGCGGGCGATCAGCTCTACTTCGCCGTCATACTTCGACAAATCCAGATCGTAGTACCAGCTGCCGGCATCATCGCCATCCGGATCATCCATATGCGCATCCTCCACGCGCGCCCCGTTAATAACAAGCTGCATGGCGTATGCTCCTTGATAAGAACCGCTAATTCTTGTCATTCCCGCCGGCACCGTCTGCTGATCCGTGTGGGAATCAATGGTCAAGACCGTCCCTGCTGCTTCTGTTTTTGTCGCTGTCAGCAATGGCATTGCGAGTACCATCGTTAACAGCAGTATGACCACTTTATTGCCCTTTCCGGAAAAAAGTGACATCGCGTTTACCTCCTGCGTCATGTTGTAAATCAACTTGAAGCGCTTTCTAAAGGGTAGTATAATCAATCTCCAAGAACTGCGACATGCAATTTTATTTACAACTTGTGTTTTTTTGCTATGAGTTATTTTGTTTTGGCAAAGGGAGGGAACTGCGGGATGAACGAGGAGATCGGCCGTCGCAAGCGTGTGCTTTCGATCAATCAGCGGCTTATTATGATTATCATTTTCTTTATTTGCATCCCCTTTTTCGCACTCGGCTGGCTATGGTATAAATCGTCCACAGCGACGATCGAACGAACCGCAATCGATACGAATAAGCGGATTATCGAACAGACGAACGAGTACTTGGATCTCTATTTTTCCAATCTGGAAAACTCCACCTATCCCTTTGTCAACAATCCGCAAATTCAGCAGTTTTTGAACAAACCCGTACTGACGCCTTACCAGTATTACATGCTGTCCGATAAAGTCGAGGACGACTTATTCAATCAAATGATCCATGGCCGTCCGGACATCGTCGGAATGTCGCTTGTGAATACGAAAAATCAGCAAATTTATGATTATAGTAAAACAGACGAAATGCTCGATATGAAGGAAATCCGCCAGCGCAACTCCGAGCTGGTAAAGCAAATGGAAAATATCAACACTTATCAAATACTAGGGGTCAGCAAGCTCGGCTCTACTACCGTCTTGACAGTCGTGCGCAAGCTGCACAGCAACACAACCTTTCTCTATGAAGGGCTGCTTGTTATCGATCTTAATTTGCGGCAAATCGAGAACATCTGCAACAACGTCTCGCTGGGCGGCTTCAATGTGTGGATTGCGACAGCTGATGGCAGCACGGTGTACCATCCCGACCCGACTCTGACCGGAAGCCGCGTCGAGCCCGAGCTTGCCGCCCAATTCAAGTCGAAAGGCACCGATCATTTTCGCTATCCGCAGTCGACGCAGGCAAATCTGGTCATCTTCGAGCATTCGCGAACGACCAATTGGATTGTAGCGGCCGAAATTCCGTTCCGCCAATTGATCGGCGACCTGCTGCAGCTGCGCAATTATACCTTGGTAGCCGCAGCCATCCTGCTGTTGCTCGCTCTGATCATCGTCGGCGGCTACTCGCTGTCGTTAACCCGGTCGCTGACGTTTTTGCAGCGGTTAATGGCCAAGGTGGAAAATGGCGACTTCACCGCCCGCGTTCATCCCAGCCGGCAGCGCAATGATGAAATCGGTTCGCTGTATCGCAGCTTTTTCAAAATGGTGAGCGAGTTGAACCGGCTCGTGAAGGAGGTGCACTCCTCCAAGCTTAAGGAGCAAGCGCTTATTATTAAGCAAAAGGATTCGGCCCTGCAATCGATGCAATCCCATATTAATCCCCACTTCTTGTACAATTCGCTTGAGATTATTAACTCGCATGCGATCATCGAGCAGAACCGCGAAATTGTACGGATGACGGGTGCGCTGGCCCATATGTTCCGCTACAATACCGGCAGCGCCAAGCAATTAGTCACTTTAAGAGAGGAGCTTGCTCACATCCGCTCTTATCTTGATATTCAGCAGGCGCGCTTTCGCAAGCTGCAGGTCGATATTGATGCCGAGGAGTGGGCGCTGGATGCTATGCATACCGTCCGTTTCACCCTCCAGCCTTTAGTTGAGAATGCTTTCAAGCACGGGTACGCTCACAAGAAGCCGACCTTTATCGGCATTGACTGCAAAGCGGAAAAGGACTATTTCTCCATTATCGTGACTGACCATGGATCAGGCATGGATGCTTCGCAAATAAGCGCGCTCCAGCACGCTCTTGAGCATGAATCCGCGGAGGAGTATGACCGGGGCATCGGTCTGACAAATGTTCACCAGCGGCTGTCGCTTACGTTCGGCGCTCATTTCGGCTTGCGGGTGTTATCTGTCGATGATGGCCGGCCCGGAGCCGCGTTCGAAATTCGTCTTCCTCTGCCTTCAACCGGCAACTAATTTATTCTAGGGGGTGCCACTATGTACCGCATGATGATCGTCGACGATGAACATATGATTCATCTCAGCTTGCGCAAGCTGGTCGAGTCCTCCGGACTGCAAATTACGATTGCGGCCGAAGCCGAGGACGGTGCCGAAGCGCTGCAGCTGCTGGAGGAGACCAGGCCCGATATCGTTGTTACTGATATCCGCATGCCCGAGCTGGACGGACTCTCCTTTATCGAAGCTGCGCTCGAACGCAAAAAAGGAACCCGGTTTATCATTTTGTCAGGGTATAACAATTTCGAATATGCGCGGCAAGCGATCAAATTCGGCGTAGCCGATTTCTTATTAAAGCCTGTAGATCCCGATCAGTTTCTGCAAGCCCTGCAGCAGCTTTATAACGAACTGCAGCAGCGCGACAGCCGCTTCTCCCGCCACAATGAATGGATGGTCTCCCTGCAGGCAATCGTCAAAGAGCTGGCCGCTTCGATTTGGGCCGCAAACGCCACAGAGGCCTCCGCGCTCGCAGCGCAGGCCTGCCAGCTCTACAAAACGTCGCGCCCGGATGAGCTTAGCTTTGCACAGTTCACACACAATGTTGCCGGCCTGATCGCCCAAGAGCTGCAGGAGCGGAACTTCACATTAGCTGCGCATCCTTATCGTGATTACTCGTCATGGCCAAATCATGAGGAAGAATGTGTGCAAGCGCTGAATGCGTTCATCGTACGGGCGGCAGAGGAGGTGCGCGGAACGCGAAATTTGGGATCGCGCGCCAATATTCTCAAGGCAGTCCGTTACTTGGAGGAGCACTACGCGGAGGAAGAATTGTCACTGACTGACGTCGCCCAATCGCTCGGCATGTCTGACGCTTATTTCAGCCGCTCCTTCAAAGAAGAAATGAACATTAACTTCGTAAAATATTTAATACGTTTACGAATGGATAAAGCGAAAGAACTGCTTACAGCAAGCAGTTCGCCAACCGCTGAGGTCGCTTACCGGGTCGGCTTTTCCGATTACCCGCACTTCAGCAAAACGTTCAAAAAGCATTTCGGGCTGACGCCTTCGGAATACCGCAAACAATTGGGTTCCAGTTGAGCGGTTGTTAGGCGAATGAGTTGCGGCTATGCGTTTCATAGCCGCTTTTCGGACTGCGCAACTCTGGCGGAACTGTAACTGGGCGTGGCCGGACAGACGTTCCGTTATTTGGTTGAAAGCCGGCTAATTTGGAGGATACACGAACATATGTTCCGTTATTTGCTGATTTTGCTTGGCTTTCGCGGCGATTGGAGGGCAATAACGGATCCTGTGTCCGCGGACCGCCGATTTAGCTGTTTTGTTCACAGACAAGGGATCTACGGTCCGGCAAACGAAAACCGCGTTGAAATCTTAAAAGCTGATCCCGGCTTCCTTTTCCCAAAAACTAACTGGATTTTATGTAGGTAGATACGCCAGAACAGACAATTTTTGCAGTCTAACTGGAAATCATCCAGCTAGTTTGAGCCAAATCGAGTCTATCCATCTCTAACTCCCATTCTAACTGTAGGTTTTCCATCTAGTTCCGGCTATCTAACGAACAAAACAAAAAACAAACTGTAGAAAATCCATTTAGTCCCCACTATAAATAAATTCACAGTAAAATAGAGCTACAAACCAAAACCCATGTTGTGGTAAATCAACATTTAGGCCTTATCATGCTTGAGATGTGGTATTCTATGCAACATTTCGCCCCAGCCCCAGCCCAGTTACAGTTTGCCATACGGGAACCTTTTTCCTTATCGCGGGTCTACTTGTATGAGGTGATATTTCGATGGATCGGCACTACTTGCACGATTTAGCGCCAGGTTTTGATCGCAACACAGTTCTGCACGATCTGATGACCGAATTCGGGGAAGATGTATGGAATTTTGCTTACTTCCTGACGCGCCGCTCCGATGCTGCCGACGATATTTCGCAGGATGTGTTCCTCGCCGCCTATAAGCGGCTTTACTCCTTTCGCGGAGAAAGCAGCGTCAAAACCTGGCTGCTCAGCATTACCCGCAATAAGTCCTTTAATTATTTACGAAGCGCTTTTGTGCGCAAAGTAACGCTGCTGGACAACATTTTGGCGCGTGCCGGCCAGTCCCCTTCGGCAGAAGAAGTGCTCTTTGACCGCATGGAAAACAAAGCGTTGTGGAACACGGTAATGGAACTGCCCCTCAAATTCCGCGAGGTGCTAATCCTTGACTATCATTACGGCTTGAGCATTAGGCAGATCGCTGAGCTGCTGCATATTTCCGAAGGTACGGTCAAATCCCGTATCAGCAGAGCAAAAAAGAAAATAGCCGCTTTATTGGCCAATGAACATGAAGGAGCGTGATCGATATGCCGCAGGAGCATGAAGAATATTTGGGCAGACAACTGAAGGATTCTCCTTTTTCCCGTCCGCATTTTACGGATGCAATGAAAAACAATGTGCTCGTCCGGGCAAATGCCGGCCAACGGAATCGATCGCGCACTCCGCGCTACCGGCTGATCGCAGCGGCATCCGTATTAATCGTCGTCGCGGCTGCAGCCATATTCGGATGGAATAGCATTGCACCCCAAGCCGGCAAGCATGGATCATTTGTGGAAGAACGTCAAAGCTACTACGAGGAAGGCAAGCTGAAACTAAGCGTGCTTCCTGATCCGTCTCTTCGTGCAGGCAGCAAATTTCGATACATCTTTCACCTGACTGCGCCATTCGCCGAGCTGAAAGACCGCACGCTTGCTATCTCGGCCGAGCATATAGAGACAGGACATCTGGAGCAGATCGTAGCTGCGGAAAAAATCACCTCGCCGATAAGCGGCTATCAAGGGCTGGAACGTTATACGGCATTTGCCGCGCTGCCGCTCTCCGGCTATTGGCGCTATACTATCACTGTTGACGGGCAATTTTATGGCGATGCTGTGCTTCATGTACCAGACGCTTCCTGGCAAGCAAGCCCGCTATTTAAGTACGAGACTTATACCCTCAGAGGGACAGAGGGCACGATCGGCCTTATCGACGGCGGACTTGTAGCAGGTTCATCGCAAAAGGTGATGTGGCATATATGGGAGAAGGAAACGCCCCTGGAACGGGATTTTGTTGTTAAAGCGGTCAAGCAAGGAGAGACGCAGATCATCGATGTCTTCACAGGCTCGCTTACCGACAAGGAGCAGCCGCAAGGCCCTCGCAGAGCCATCTCCTCGATCGCATTGCCCGAGCCGGGCTTATGGCGGCTCCTGCCTTATGCGGGCGACCAACTGCTTGACAGCATTACCGTTGAAGTCAAGGACGGATCGTAACGCGCGTGCCAACAGGTACAAGGCTGGCCAGCGTCAGCACATCCTCGTTATACATCCGAATACAGCCATGGGATACCAGATGGCCGATCGAAGCCGGATTATTCGTCCCATGAATGCCGTAATGCGGCTTGGAAAGCCCCATCCAGAAAGCTCCAAAAGGGCCGCCCGGGTGGGGCTGCTTGTTAATGATCGTAAATTCTCCTACCGGCGTCTGCGTCACCATACGGCCTATGCCGACAGGGAAGGCACGCACGACGGTATTTTCATCCAGCAAATAAAGCCGTCTGTCTGACAAATCAACAATAATGCGGTAATTCGCCATAGCCACAACTCCCTTTTACTGGAATTATGAATAAAAAATGAGTGAACTTAGAAATTTCTAATCGCCGCCGCTCCCTCTAATGAAAGCTTCCTAACGAATGTTTTAGTATAGAGAGGTGGCCTGACAACATGACACAAACGGATACAAAACGCTGCTTATTTTGCAATCAAATTGTTTCGCTGCGGTTGCATGGTGAATATGAATGGTATGAGAACTGCCAATGTGCAGAAGGCAAATATTATGGTTTAAAACTCGATAGCTATCCCTTATTTCAAGCATTGCCCCATCATACGAAAGGGCAGATTTTCCCGATTATATCTGCTTATATCCGGGAGCTGACTGACTGTGGACAGACCGTCACTCTATCTGGCGATGACATTGAGGCTATTCCGAACTCGCCTCGTATACCCGTCACAGTCGAAGCAAAGGGAAACCGCTTCTTGCATTATCTGCAGCGGCATACGAAGGGGCCCGGCGATCCGCTTGTGATCTCCAAGCTTCCTACCCGCTACAACCTAACCTATTCTCCGACTTTGCAAGAAATGATCTACATTATCGAAACGCTGAAGGATAAAAAGTGGATTGAACGGGCGGGCTCCAAATTTTCACTCACTGAACAGGGATGGCTGCAGGCGACAGCCACCGTTTGGGGGAAAAAGCTGAAGCCTTGTGTAGTGCTGCTGCCAGAAACGCCGGAGCTGCGGGAGGAATGGTTCAGCGGCGTATTTCCCAGATTGGAGCAATGCGGCTACAACCCGCAAATAGCTGACACTGCACAAGGCCGAACCGACGCGGAGGCCATGACGCAGCTGCTCGATGAAAGCAAGCTGCTGATTGCGGATTTATCTGCGCCCGGTCCCGAGACTTATTACGCCACCGGCTATGCCTTGGGCTTGAATCTCCCGGTCATTTGGACAGCCAAGCGCGAAGATGCGCACAGCATGGAAATTCATCCCAAGCAAATCCGCCATATTATATGGAGTGATACAGAAGAACTCGCTGCAACCTTACAGGAACGATTGTCGGTCTAGCACAAAAAAATACCGAAAATGCCACTTGGACTCCTGATCTGCAAGCTGTGCGGTGTCGATCCGCAAGAGGTTGATGAATGGAAAATTGATAGAGATTAGCGGTGAATCATGAAATCGCTGTTCCGGATTGATCCTAATGTGGTATAATACAAGCATAGGAAGCGTAAAATAAGAAAGCCACGATGCTGGACACATCGTGACTTCTTAACAAAGGCCAGTGGGCGACCACGGCGAGAGATTCATATGAGATGAAAAACCACCGGATCAAGGGCCCAACCTATCGCCGGTGGTTTTTCTTGTCTTTACGTGTTTTCTTCTGTTTTCCACTGCCAAGGAAAGTCTTCAGGCCGGCAAAAATGCCAACCACTTTTAGCAGCACATCCAGAATCTTCACCAAAAGATCAAGTGACACAGCGTCACCCCCTTTCGGGTAGCTTCGCCGTGTCTGAAATCCCACCGGTTACTTTGTCTTAAGCCGTTCCTGGCCATAGGTTACCAGCATCTCAAACATCATTATTTGACGATTATTGATCGTTACCCCGTATGGCTGAATTCGGATAATCTCTCCCTGCAAGGGAATTCTTTCCGATTTATTCCGGTCAGACATACTTCCATAATCAAGCAGGCGGGTAAGCCCTTCGATTTGAATCAGCGATGCCGTTTCCCCTGTTCGATATTCAAACCCTGCCGACCCTGCTCCAGTTTTCGCTTGTGCTTCGCCCGCAATATCGGCGGCAAAATAGCTAACAATCCAAACATGAATACCGGAATGAAAACCCAGATCGCCCAGTTGATTACGACCGCATCCCCTTGTTTGAGATAGTTCATGAAGCTTTGGATGGATTTTTGGTTTTCGTCCCTGCCAAGCTGCCATTGTTGAAACGTCCCGCTATTGATAAGCCCAAACGCCCCATCGTGCATATTCATCCATGCGGCAGAAGCCGTCGAGTTGGAGTAATATAGAATGTCGTCTCCGGCTTCCTTATAAAAAAGAAGCTTCGCGTTTTTCAGATCGTCATAAGGTATTAAAGAAACGATTGCCGAAACATCCGTGAACTGCTTCGTTTTTTCATTGTATAGATATCCCAGAACATGTCCCTCTGCTTCATCTTTGGTGTTAGAGCCGGCAATCAAGGTCTCTTCGTCGTTCAAAGAATACAGCTTCGCCTGATATACAGGCATTGGAGTTGGCAGTACGCCGCCCCATTTATCTGCTGCCGCGTCATAAACCCTGACCTGTCCGGGATATTTGCCATCCACTTTAAGCAGTCTGGTTTCATTACGGTGGAATTGGGAAGCGAATTGGCGGGCAGCGCGGTCTCTCGCCTCAGAGTAGTTCTCTTCTTCTTTTTTGATGTACGTCAGCGGGAGGCCTTGCTGATTCAGCACTCCGCTCACAAATGCCCTTCGGTCATCATGAAGGTCCACCTCCAACATCGGCAAAGCCGCACCGCTGTCGAAACTCTCCTGAACGGGCCGCGCATGTGTTGGTCTGGAAGGCAGCAGGTTTTTATGGTTCAGATTAATTGTCTGCAGCTTACCCTGATCGATCTGGGCGATATAGGGGATTTTTCCGGTCGATTCACCGAAAATAACAAGCTTTCCACGCCATGTATAAGCGCTGCTGTCTAAAAACCCGAAGAGATCAAGTATTCCGGAAAGATCAGGTTTCCCTTGCGCTAATTCCTTCACGCCGCCCTCGGAATCGATCATATTCATCACAAGCCGATTCTCGTTATTTTTAGTGACCAGAATCAAACGCCCATTTTGGTAGGCTGAAACGAACTGTTTATGTATGTCGGAATAAAGCGGTATTCCTTTTATCAGTTTCTCTGTCTTGGCGTCGTAGAGTTCGCCTTTTAATCCAGCGCTGTCATCCTCGGCGATCCCCATCACCTTGCTGCCGCGATCCAGAAAAAACAGGCCGCGCCCAGATGACGCCGTCTTCTTCATGTTAGCGTCAAGCCCACTGGTATATTCATTCCACACTACGAAACTTAAAATGATGGCCGGAATAAAGAACACCAGATTAAGCAGTGAAAAGCTTCTTTTCACCCGATCCTCTCCTTTACTGCCGTTTGCCACTAGACAAGCGCAAAAGGTGGACAAATTCCACCCTTTCACGAAAACGTTCTTTAGTTAAAGCATATCATAGCTGTTTTTTCAATACGTCCGTCTCCACTTACCATCCTGTCGTTTCTCCCTGTTGACGATCCGCGGCGCCTTCCAGGAAGATGCGCTGTGCCGGATAGGCCAGGCGCACTCCCTCCTCCTCCAAAATCCGCATAATCTCAAGGTTGATATCCTGCTTCACTGTGAGATACTCCGTCCACACAATCGTCTTGGTAAAAAAGTAAAAGAAGATGCCCAGACTGCTTTCCTTGAATTCGCTAAACCGCACCATAATCATCGCCGGGTCAATATGCTCATTGTTGCGGAGCAATTGATCCATCCGTTCAATCGCCCGCTCCATTCGTTCGCGATCCGAATTAAGCGCCACATTAAGCGTGAACGTAATCCGCCGCTTGCCCATCCGGCTCCAGTTCGTAATCGGGTCGCTCGCTAAGGTCGCATTCGGCACGGTGACAACCGCATGCGCGAAAGTGCGAATTTTCGAGCTGCGAAACGTAATATCTTCTACAATTCCCTCTACGCTTGGCGTCATAATCCAGTCTCCTTTGGAGAATGGCTTTTCCAGAATGATCACGACGCCGCCAAGTATGTTGCTCAGCGTATCCTTCGCTGCAAGGGCGACGGCAAGACTGCCGAGCCCCATGCCGGCTACAAGGCCATTAACGCTAAAGCCCCACTCCGAGCCGATAATCGTCACCGTAAGGACAATGACGACAAATCGCAGCACCTTGGACAAAAAGGGAATAAGCATGCTGGTTTCATCCAGGCCGAAACGCTTGCTGAGCCCCTCCAGCAATGCCGACGACGAGGCAGACACATTGTAAATGCCCCAACCGACCAGCGCAACTCCGATGCTGCGGCAAATCCCGTTGACTACCCGCATGCCTTCTGTTGCCATATATGCCTCAGGCACATAGCACCGTATAGCCAGATACACCCCAATCAATATAAAAAAGGCGCGCAGTGGCTTCTCGAAGGCCTCAACCCATTTCAATATGCCTTCCGACTGCTTAAAGACGCGCTTTATAATCGCAATCAAATAGTTCGTAAATAGCTTGCGAAACAATAGGAATAGCAGCAAGATGCCGATTGATATCAGCAATTGCACCCATCTCAGCCATTCCAGCTGCTGCATTGTCCATTCTGTCAATTCCATCATCCTCCCTCAAAAGCTGGCAGGCAGAGTCAATTTCATAGTTCCGCTTGCGCCTGTAATCCAGGCGATATACAGGAAATTGACTCAAGTACGCAAGATATTATTTTATCACAGATCATGGACGATCAACAGCAAGCCGGGTCCGCCGCGGAACTGAAAACAAAAAAAATCCCGATGGCGCCAACAAACGGATCATCGGGATTTTCTAGCGGAACTCTGCTCATTCGAGGTCGTTTCCTTATTACAGCAAGTATCTGAGCCATATATAGATGCTCGAAATTAGGATTGACAGCAGCATAAGCGGGAAAGCATATTTCAGAAACTGCATAAATGTAATCGGGTAACCTTCTTTAGCGGAAAGACCGGCAGTAATCAGGTTGGCGCTGGCGCCGATTAACGTGCCGTTGCCGCCGAGACAAGCACCTAACGCCAGGCACCACCATAGCGGCTCCAGATTTTGTACCCCCATATTGCCCATTTCCTGAATTAACGGAATCATCGTCGCCACGAACGGAATATTGTCCATAAAAGCCGATGCCAATGCGCTCATCCACAAGATCAGCATCGAGGCTGCAAACGTGTCCCCGCCGGTCAGCTTCACCGCCTGGCTGGCCAACTGGCCGATCAGGCCGGTATCCACCAGCCCGCCAACAAGGACAAACAGACCAACAAAGAAAAAGATGGTTGTCCACTCCACACGGGTGAATGCCTCCTCCATCGCATGCTCACCCGTTAACAGCAGCAGCAGAAACGCACCCGTCAGCGCTACGACCGAAGACTCGAGATGAAGCGTTTGGTGGAGGAAGAAGCCGGCAATTGTCACGCCAAGAATGATCAGACAGCGCGTCAGCAGCGGCCGGTCTGAAATCAGCTCGCTAGCGTCCATCATCATAATCCCCTGCTTGTTTTCATCGGTTGTGCGAAGCTTTTTGCGAAACAGCAGCAAAAAGATCGGCAAATGAACCAGCATAATCAGTACTACGATCGGTGTCAGGTTGTTAATAAAGGCGATGAAAGTGAGCTCCCTTACCGCACTGCCGATCATAATATTCGGCGGATCGCCAATCAGCGTAGCCGTCCCGCCAATGTTGGAGGCTAATATTTGCGAGAACAAAAAGGGAAAAGGGTGCACCTTCAACTGTCTGGTAATACTGAATGTTACCGGAACAATCAACAGCACCGTTGTTACATTATCCAAAAACGCCGAGCCGATTGCCGTAATGAGCGACAAGGCCAGCAATATTTTTACAGGCTCGCCCTTCGCCCGTTTGGCCGCAATAATCGCAATATACTTGAACAGCCCTGTCTTGGCCGTTACACTTACAATAATCATCATCCCGATCAACAGACCGATCGTATTGAAATCGATATGATGACTGATCGCCGTATGCACATCGACAATCCCCAGCAGCAATATGATCAAACCGCCAAGCATCGCCACAATGGTGCGATGGATCTTTTCCGTGATGATCATTGCATAGGTAACTAAAAAGACGGCAAGTGCTATTATAGCCTGCTGCTCCATACATCCACCCTCTACTCGCCTTTAAAATATCCAATTGCGCTTTGGCCAATATAGCCGGCATTCCCCACAAAATCACGTTCTGTCTCAGGCGAAAGCCCCGCCCTCACAAGGCCAGACGCCCGTGACCGCACCAGCATTTTGACTGTCATCTCTCGCGTTTGCAGAACCATGCGCGCTTTAGGATCGTCGTATCATACACCAAAATCCCATGATTTTCAAGCAAAAACTATATTCACGCTCCACCTTTTCCCAACTTAATATTCCCCCTATCTCCTCACGCCAATTCATACTACATTAGATAATTGCCTATGCTGCAGTTCTTTTCGCGCCCGTTCGAGGCTGAACATTTTTTTTGCATAAAATACTCAAAAATGAACGAGATCCCAATCGTCATTTTTTAACTATAATAAAACAGATAATGGATCCACGGTCCGCCACAATCCGATACTGCCCGTCTCGACAGAATGCCCTCCTACGGTTCGCTCATAATCTCATTTTTTTTGCAAATTAACACACAAAATAGTCAGAAATAAAGACAGTAGATTTTTATATTAAACAGATCTCCTCAAAATGACTGCGATTACGACATCCGGCAGCCGACAATTTTTATAAAAGAAGATTACATTTACGGCTGCAGCTTTGATGTGCTACAATAAATGTACTTTTTAGGAACGGAGGGTTACATGTGGTAGACTTCATCCGAGTTCGCACTTTGCGCCGCTAATTGAATAGCGCCAAGGCTCTGCTTGTGTGCAGAGGAGACTCAGGATTGGTCTGTCCATTTTAAGAGGTAACCCCATAAATTCGGATGATGGTGCAGCTATACTGTACAGTGCAGTATCGCCCCATGCGTTTACCTTTATAGGATGGAAATATGCGGATGTATTGGAGCTCAGCTTTCATCTTGATTGGCTGAGTACCAGACATTTGACCAGCTTATCGTCCATGTTGTGCTCCTCTGATGATTACTGCGAACACAAGGCAGTCCTGCTTGTGTTCTTTTTTATGTCTATTAAAGGGAGGAATCGTATTGGAACAAACAAAACAACGCGCCGTCATGGTCGGCGTTCAATTACAGCTGCAGCCGCAGTCAGACTTCGATTATTCAATGGAGGAGCTGCGCAATCTTGCCGAGGCCTGCGAGATCGAAATCGTAGGCCAGCTTTCGCAAAAAGCCAGCCGCATCAACCCATCCCATTATATCGGCAGCGGCAAAATCGACGAACTGGTCGCATTATTGGAGGGTCTCGATGCCCCCCTGGTTATTTTCAACGATGAACTGTCTCCATCGCAGATTCGCAATCTGGAAGCCGCTTTGGAGCGCAGAGTTGTGGATCGTACTACGCTCATTCTTGATATTTTTGCCGAACGTGCCCAGACGAGAGAGGCGCAGCTGCAGGTCGAGGTAGCCCAGCTGCATTACATGCTGCCGCGGCTCGTCGGGCTGCGCGAATCGCTTGGCCGGCAAGGCGGCGGCTCCGGCTTGCGAAATCGGGGTGCCGGCGAGAAAAAAATCGAGCTCGATCGGCGCAGAATTGAAGAGCGGATTGCGGCTCTGCAAGGCGAGCTCGAGAAACTGGTCGCTCAGCGCCAGCTGCAGCGCAAACGGCGCCGCAAAAACGAAGTGCCGGTCGTCTGTCTTGTCGGCTACACCAACACGGGCAAATCCAGTCTGATGAACGTGCTTGTCGAGGCTTACAACCCGGGCACGAACAAACAGGTACTGGCAAAAGATATGCTGTTCGCCACGCTGGAAACAGCGGTCCGCAATATCGAATTGCCAGATCACAAGTCTTTTCTATTAACGGATACAGTCGGCTTTGTCAGTCAACTGCCCCACCATCTTGTAAAAGCATTCCGCTCCACATTGGAGGAGGTCGCCGAAGCCGATCTGCTTATCCATGTCGTCGACTGCTCTAATCCGGAGTACGAGCAGCATATTGCGGTAACGAATGAAACATTAAAGGCGCTCGGCGCAGGCCAAATACCGGTTATTTTTGCTTATAACAAAGCCGATCTGACAAGCGAGCCTTACCCTCAAGTAAGTGACAACCGGGTATATTTGTCGGCTAAAGAGCAGCTCGGCATCGATGAATTAATAGGAGTGATCCGCAGCCGTATCTATCGCGATTACATGCAATGCGAGATCACGATCCCGTTCGATCAAGGCCGCCTTGTCGCATACTTTAATGAGCATGCTCATGTACAAGAAACAAGCTATGAAGAAAACGGAACGAGGCTAAAGATGGAATGCCGGACCGCCGATTACGAGAAATATCGCCTATTCTTTATTGAATAGCAGCAAAGGCCGTCCTGCCGCAGCTTATCGCTGGCGAAAGACGGCCTTGTTTTTTACATAGGTTGCAATGCGATATCCTCCCGCCTCCAACGGTAGTACCACTCGGTAATACCGGGATCAATCACTGATTCGGGTTTCTGCGCCATCCTGACGACCAGCAGATTATATTGCTCCTCTACTCCTCCCCGGTTATTAACGGCATCGTAAAGCTGCATTAACTGGTAATAACTGTCCTCCGCATCTGGAAGCAATTGCTGAATACGATGATTTATTCGGATTGCCGCCTCCATATCCCCCTGCTCAATATAGAACTTGCTTACATTCCTTGCATGCTGATGCCATATTTGCTGCAACCGTCCCCTTTCCTGTTCGGCCCATCCGTAATTATGGTCACCCAAGTAATCGCCTTCATAGAGAGACAGCACGCGCTCATGCTCCGCAATGGTAGGCAAGCTTGGCACTTCCAGCGCTTCCACTTGCCGTTCCCACTCCTCTACATCGACACGCACTTCACCCAGAACAAGGCGGTAACCCGCATCCAAATTGCCGCTATAAAGCGACACTTGTTCCAAGCCGTTCCTTTTTAAAGTTTGCCGAATATGATAAATCGTCGTATAAAGCTGCTGCGCGGCTTTGGCCTCTTCAAAACCGGGCCACAGCAATTCCATCAATTCGTTTCTTTCAATCGAACGACCCCGATGGCATAACAGATATGAAAACAATTCCTGCGCTTTGCTGGTCCGCCATTTAATCTGCTGCGGCTCGGTACCCGGGAACTGGAAGCGCACCTGCTTGTAGCAGCAAATCATCGGCTGCTGTACCACAGGCTCCTGAACAGGCGCTGTGTTAATTCGCTTCTTGGAAAGCAGACGCTGCACGGTCATTTGCAATCTGCCGCTCTGTACAGGCTTCAATAAATAATCGAGCGCATACAGCTTGAACGCCTCCACAGCATGATGATCGTAGCCCGTTACAAACACCAGCTCGACATGCGGCACTTCCGCTTGGATCCGTTCGCCCAATGCAAGCCCATCCATCTCAGGCATATGTATGTCCAAAAAGACAACGTCCGGCTGATGATCCGCTACCATCTGCACCGCATAGCCCGGATCGGAGCAAATCCCAACAACCTCTACACCACCCACATCGCATTCCAGCATGTTTTTCAGCTTTTTCAGCGCAAGCCTCTCATCATCAACCAGTATCGCTCTCACAGGAATACCCACTCCTTTTTTCCTAGTATTGAACATAAATCACCAAATTTCGACATTTGCTATAAGTCTACCAATTGGGTATATACAGTTTCTATACAAAAAAAGCAGCCGCTGCTGGCCATTGAAAGACCGGTGGCAGTTGCTGCTTTTAGAATTATTTCTTCCGCTGAAATTAGTTCTTATATAGATTTAAAAGCTTATCAAGTTCAATTGATTTTTCCAAAACTAGTGAATCTAACATACTATATTTACTAACTAATTCATGAAGTTCACCTCGCACTTGTTCTATTTCCTCCTTCAATGAACGTTCAACATTAAAAGACTTCTTCTCATGATAGCTATCTGGAAACTTTCTTTGTTCGTTAATGTTGAAAACGGCAAGCCTCCTCTTTTTTCATGGATTTTGTATATTTCTTTGTTGGTTTTGTAACACTAAGTAAGCAAAACAGAACTCTTTCGTAAAATAGGAGGTTCTAAGAAAATTATACTGAATAAAACAGAAAACGACAATGAATAATCACATTAGTCGTTTTAACGACTCCATTAATCCTATCTCATGTTCTACACTGACTATGAGGTGTAGAAATGGTTAATATTCAGGAACTCGTAGGGGCAAAAATCAGGCTATATCGCTCTGCAATGGGATGGACCCAAGAACAATTGGCAGAAGCTATAGGTTCTACCGGCTCATATATTGGACAACTTGAACGCGGAGAGAAAAATTTTCGCATACAAACACTTATAAAAATAGCGGATGCCCTTGAAATTAGCATATTTGCCTTACTGGATAACGACAATGAAGAGTACCTTTACCAGAAGACCTGGGTTTGGGAAAGCGTCACCCTTATGCTGCAGCAAACTGAAGCCAAGCAACGCAAGATTTATCGAATGCTCTCTGAAATGTTGGCTGATGAAAATGATTGAGACATTGAAGCTGTCCAAGTATATAAAGTAGGGTTTCTCTCCCCTTGCAACAAGAAAAAAGTTCGCTTTTTTGACCATCCCCCCAGTTCAGACAATAAAAACTAATATAAACGCAAATGCAGCCCACCTCCCGAAGGAGAGGGGCTGCATTTTCAGTTTTGCTATGAGGCATTCTTTTTATCGGTCTTTTTTCTTCTTGCCAGCCACATGCCTGCAATCAGGAGTAGGCCTCCTGCCAACAAATACGTGTACATATTGGTCGCTGTTTTTGGCAAGTAGTGCTGACCATTGTTCTTGCTGCCGCTTTCCGTGCCTTCCCCTGCACCTGTGGATTCCCAAGGTCGCTCAGGTGTCGGAGACAGGGTTGGTTGGTTCTTTCTCTCCCGGCTTCACCGGTTTATCAGGTTTATCCGATTGGCCTTGTTTGCCGGAAGAACTTAAAAGTTCAAATATATTTTATTTGAACTTTTGGTAATCTCCAAGAGCACTACACCATTGGTCTACACTTCTTATAGAAAGAGGTGAACGGCTAACATGAGTCAGTTATCCAAAATGATAGGTGAGCAGATACGGCATTACCGATCAACGAAGGGTTGGACACAGGAACAGTTAGCAGAAGTGCTGGAATCGCAAGGAACATATATCGGTCGCGTCGAGCGAGGTGAACAGAACATACAGCTTCAAACTCTAGAAAAAATAGCCGAAGCCTTGCATACCAACGTAATCGTGTCATTCGATCATGATCAGCATGAGCAGTTCAAAGCAGACGAATGGATATGGAAAACCGTTATGCTGCTTAAAGAACAGGATGTTCAGGATCGGGAACGGGCCTTTCGGGTACTGCGGGAAATGTTCTCGACACACTAAGCGAAGCTTCCTTGTCCTGTATTTGGGCACGGGAGGGGCACTATAACCGCACCCCCATGCTATCTAACGCTTACCACCAAAGAAAACTGATACAAGCACAAAAAGCAGCCCGCCTCCCGAAGGAGAGGGGCTGCTTTTTTAGTTTTTGCTACGAGGCATTCTTTTTATCGGTCTTTTTTCTTCTTGCCAGCCACATGCCGGCAATAAGGAGCAGGCCTCCTGCCAACAAATACGTGTACATATTGGTCGCTGTTTTTGGCAAGTAGTGCTGACCATTGTTCTTGCTGCCGCTTTCCGTGCCGTTCCCTCCACCTGTGGATACCCAAGGCTGCTCAGGTGTCGGACCCGGTTTGGTTGGTTCTTTCTCTCCCGGCTTCACTGGTTTATCAGGTTTATCCGGTTGCCCTGGTTTGCCTGGTTGTCCCGGTTTGCTTGGTTTGCCCGCTTGATGGTTCCCGTTGTCATTTCCGCCAACGATGATCTCCTCATAAGGCTCCTCCGGTGCACGTACATTGTCCCCAGCTACTTCGCCGATGTTTTTGATCTTTTTGCCGGCTTGGCCCTCTTCGACCTGGACCTGGAACACAATCGTATGCCACTTCGTATCCATGACATCGCCAATTTCTCCAACAACTCTTCCAGCAGCATAGTAGCCACTGTCACCATCTGCTTTATCCGTTACCTTATGACCATCCACTTTTAATGTGCCTGGCACATAAGCCAACCCTGCCGGCAATTCGTCGGCTATCACCAAATTACTGACCATGGTTCCTGGTACTGTATTCCGCGCTTTCACCGTGTACACCAGCTTGTCACCGGCTTTGATGCTGCCGCTGCCCAGTTTCTTCGAAACTTTTTGCGACTCTAGTACAGGAGTTTCAGGATCAGGAACAATTACTTTTTCAACTACCGTGATTGCTTCACGAGGGCTATCTGTCACTAACAGATTATCCCCGCTCACTTTAGCGATGTTTTCGATCGTCCGGCCAGCTTGTCCTGCTTTTACTTTTGCCTGGAACTCCAGCTTATGCCAGTTCATGTCTGTGATGAAGCCGAACTTCCCGGTTACTTTGTCATCCTCATAGTCGCCGTTGTCTTCATCTTTAGCATCGGTCACAGGCTTGCCGTCCACTTTCAAGCTTCCAGGGACGTACTCCAGTCCTTCCGGCAATTCGTCGGAAATGACTAGATTGCTTACGGTGCTGCCTGATACCGTATTGCGCGTCTGGATCGCATATTCGATCGTGTCGCCCTCTTCGACGTTACCGCCGTTCAGATCCTTGGATGTTTTATGCGACTCCATGACTGGAGATTGATACGGCGGGTACGGCGGATAGATAATCGGCTCATTGTCGACGAAAATCTCTTTCGTCGGTTTACCCGGTTCGCCAATGTTGCCGCCTGTGACTTCCGCGACGTTTTTGATCGTTTGACCGGCTTGTCCTGCTTTCACTTTGGTCCGGAACTCCAGCGTATGCCAGTTGGTATCGGAAATGTTACCGATGATGGCGTTCATAACGCCGTCCTTATAGCTTCCGCTATCGTCTCCTTCCGCATCTGTAACAGCTACGCCGTCTACCTTCATGCTTCCGGCGACGTATTCCAAGCCTGCCGGCAGAGTATCCGAAATCTTCAGATCGGTCAGAACGCTATTGCTTACTGTGTTTCTTGCCCGGATCTTATAGATAACCGTATCCCCGACTTCGTACTTCTGCTTGTTTTCAGTCAAATTCGCTGCCGACTTCTCGGATTCGAGGGCCGGATAACGCGGATAAATTTCGACTGTCGTTGTCGGCTCATCTGGCTTGCCGACATTGTCTCCCTTGACAACCGCTTTGTTCTGAATATCCTTGCTCGCTTGGCCTGGCAGCACCTTCGCTTGGAAGGTTACCGTATGCCATGTCGTATCAGATACATTGCCGAATTGACCAGTCACTTGACTGTTCACATAATGACCAGCATCGTCTCCTTCGGCATCAGTGACAGCTTTGCCATCTACACTCAGGGTTCCAGGAACGTATTCCAAACCTGCTGGAATTTTATCCGTGATCACCAGATTGGTGACCAAACTATCCGCATTGGTATTGCGAGTCTGAATCGTATACAGCAGCGTGTCGCCGACTTCTGGATGTGCTGCATCTTTATTGCCATCCGCTTTAGTTTGCAGACTGGACGTTTTGGTCGACTCCAAAACCGGGCCGCGCGGATAAATCTCGACTGTCGTCGTTGGCTCGTCCGGCTCGCCGACATTGTCTCCTTTGACAACCGCTTTGTTCTGAATATCTTTGCCCGCTTGCCCTGACAGTACTTTCGCCTGGAAGGTTACTGTATGCCAGGACGTATCGGTCACGATGCCGATTTGGCCCGTCACTTGGCCATCAACATAATGGCCGCGGTCTCCATCCTCAGCATCGCTCACCGCGATTCCGTCTACGAACAACGTTCCTGGAACGTATGCCAAACCTGCCGGAACTTTGTCCGTAATGACGAGATTGGTGACTACACTGTCGGTTACGATGTTACGAGTCTGGATCGTATACAGCAGCGTGTCGCCTACCTCTGGATGATCCGCATCTTTATTGCCGTCTGCCTTGGTTTCCAGCTTCGCCGATTTCGTCGATTCAAGCGCTGGATAACGCGGATAGATCTCGACTGTCGTTGTCGGCTCATCTGGCTCGCCAACATTGTCACCCTTGACAACCGCTTTGTTCTGAATATCCTTGCTTGCTTGGCCTGGCAGCACCTTCGCCTGGAAGGTTACCGTATGCCACGACGTATCGGTCACATTGCCGATTTGGCCCGTCACTTGGCCATCGGTGTAATGGCCGGCATCGTCTCCTTCAGCATCGGTGACAGCTTTGCCGTCTACGCTCAGCGTACCCGGTACATACTCCAAGCCCGCCGGAAGTTTATCCGTGATCACCAGATTGGTGACCAGACTATCGGCATTAGTATTGCGAGTCTGGATCGTATATAGCAGTGTGTCGCCTACTTCTGGATGATCCGCATCTTTATTGCCGTCCGCTTTAGCTTGTAGACTGGACGTTTTGGTAGACTCCAAAACAGGGCCACGTGGATAAATCTCCACTGTCGTTGTCGGCTCGTCCGGCTCGCCGACATTGTCTCCTTTGACAACCGCTTTGTTCCGAATATCCTTGCCCGCTTGGCCAGGAAGCACCTTCGCTTGGAAGGTTACCGTATGCCAGGACGTATCGGTCACATTGCCGATTTGGCCTGTCACTTGACCATCGGCATAATGGCCGGCATCGTCTCCTTCGGTATCAGTGACAGCTTTGCCGTCTACGCTCAGCGTGCCTGGAACGTATGCCAAGCCTGCCGGGATTTTATCCGCGATGATCAGATTGGTGACAACACTGTCGGTTACGATGTTACGAGTCTGGATCGTATAAACCAGCGTATCGCCAACTTCAGGATGATCCGCATCTGTATTGCCGTCCGCCTTCGTATCCAGCTTCGCGGACTTCTCCGATTCAAGCACCGGGTAGCGCGGATAAACTTTCACTTCTTCTTCCGGCTTCTCTGGCTCGTCAATATTGTCTCCTTCAACGGCGGCTATATTTTTAATATCCGCACCAGCCTGGCCTGCTTTTACCTTCACTTCGAAAGTAACCGTATGCCAGTCCGTGTCTGTGATATCGCCAAATTGGCCCGCCACCTTGCCATCGACATAATGACCTTTGTCATCGTCTTTTGCGTCTGTAACAGATTCGCCATCCACTTGCAGGCTGCCTGCGACATACTCGAGACCTTCCGGTATTTCATCGGAAATCACCAAGTTTTTCACAAGACTGTCTGTGATCGTATTCTGGGTCCTGATTGTGTAGAGAAGGGTGTCACCCACTTCCGGATGTTCCTTGTCCTTGTTACCCACAGCTTTTTCTTTAATCGTCGAGGATTTCTCCGATTTCAGGACAGGATCTTTCGGATCAACCTTGACAATCTCCTCTGGTTTATCCGGCTCATCGATGCTATCGCCTTCAATAGTGGCTATATTTTTGAGCTCTTTGCCAGATTGACCGGACATAATTTTTGCTTCGAATGTAACTGTGCGCCATTCCGTATCGTTCGCTTCACCGAAGTTCGCTGTAATGGTACCATCTTTGAACTCACCCATACCTTCATGACTTACTTCTAGGCTGCCATCTACATATTCGAGCCCTGCTGGAAGTTGATCGGTGATCGATAGATTTGTGATCAGGCTTTCCGACACTTTGTTGCGAGTCTTGATGGTGTAGACAATCGTATCGCCCACTTCGTATTTTTCTTTCCCTGTCACAGCGTTGATGGCTGTTTTCTCGGATTCGAGCTTAGGTACCCTTGGATAAACTTTTACTTCTTCTTCCGGCTTCTCCGGCTCGTCAATATTGTCTCCTTCAACGGCGGCTATATTTTTAATATCCGCACCAGCCTGGCCTGCTTTTACCTTCACTTCGAAAGTAACCGTATGCCAGTCCGTGTCTGTAATATCGCCAAATAGTCCAGCTACCTTGCCATCGACATAATGACCTTTGTCATCATTTTCGGCATCTGTGACAGATTCGCCATCCACTTGCAGGCTGCCTGCGACATACTCAAGGCCTTCCGGTAGTTCATCGGAAATCGCCAAGTTTTTCACAAGACTGTCTGCGATCGTGTTCTGGGTCTTAATGGTGTAGAGAAGTGTGTCACCCACTTCCGGATGATCCTTGTCCTTGTTACTCACAGCTTTTTCTTTAATCGCCGAGGATTTCTCCGATATCAGGACAGGATCTTTCGGATCAACCTTGACAATTTCCTCTGGTTTATCCGGGACATCGATGTTACCGCCATCAATAGTGGCAATATTTTTGAGTTCTTTGCCAGATTGACCGGACATAATTTTTGCTTCGAATGTAACTGTCCGCCATTGCGTATCCGTTACATCACCGAAATTCGCCGTGACCTTGCCATCTTTGAACTCGCCTGTGCCATTATTGCTTACTTTCAAGCTGTCTGCCACATATTCGAGTCCTGCTGGAAGTTCATCCGTAATCGTCAGGTTTTTCACTTCACTATCCGATACTTTGTTGCGCGTTTTGATTGTGTAGACAATCGTATCGCCAACTTCGTATTTTTCTTTCCCTGTCACAGCGTTGATGGCTGTTTTCTCGGATTCGAGCTTAGGTACCCTTGGATAAACTTTTACTTCTTCTTCCGGCTTCTCCGGCTCGTCAATATTGTCTCCTTCAACGGCGGCTATATTTTTAATATCCGCACCGGCCTGGCCTGCTTTTACCTTCACTTCGAAAGTAACCGTATGCCAGTTCGTGTCTGCGATATCGCCAAATAGTCCAACAACCTTGCCATCGACATAATGACCTTTGTCACCATCTTTATCATCTGTTACAGCTTGACCATCCACTTTCAGGCTGCCTGCGACATACTCGAGACCTGCCGGTATTTCATCGGAAATCACCAAGTTTTTCACAAGACTGTCTGCCATCGTGTTCTGAGTCTTAATTGTGTAGAGAAGGGTGTCGCCGACTTCCGGATTGTCCGTATCTGTATTGCCATCAGCCTTTTGTTGAATCGCTGCTGATTTTTCCGATTTCAGGACAGGATCTTTATATTTGATCGGTGTTTTTACTTCATTCGTTTCAGTTTGTTTTTCTTCATCTATTAGCAAGTCTTTAAATTTCACTAATGCCTTGTTCATTACATCTTTTCCTGCATAATTAGACAAAGCTTTTACTTTAAATTGAACAGTAATTCCATCAGGCAGGTCAGTGATATTCGGTAAAGTTCCGACATTAAAAGTTACTTTGCCGTCAGCATAATGACCTGCATCCTCATCTTTCTCATCTGTTACCGTTCCTTTTTTAGGACCGTTCAAAATTTTCATTGATCCAGGAACATACTCTGTACCTTGAGGTATCGCATCTTCGATGACTGTATTTTCGGCAATGTCGCCACCACCATTTTTCACGGTGACTTCATAGATTAATTCATCCCCAGCAAATACGTCACTTTTTGGACTAACCGTTTTTTCTGCTACGACACAAGGCCCTGTACCTAGAAAGATGTCGTCTAGATGATTACCATGTCCGATCGATCCAGTGGACGTAGATACAGCCTCAAATCCAAACCTTGTCACGGTTTGTCCTTCCGGAACGGTATAGGATCCCGTATAAGTTCCCCAGGCCGTATTGTCATCGGACATTTGTTGTATGATTGAGGTATCATAAGGATCGGCTGTTGCCGGTCCGATTCGGAGTTGCATCGTATCAACTCCGCTTAGCCCTATATGTGAAAGTCTCCAATAGATCGTCTGTCCGGGTGTAGTCTGGACATCTTGATATAACATGCCGTTTATAGCAGCATTTATTTCTGCAAATCGATTACCATCAACAGGAGGAACATGTTCTTGTACATAAGGAGCAGGGTAACCTGCAGCATAGTCCCATATTTCAATCCATGTATCAGTAGTCTCCCATCCTGGAACTTCATCTACAAAGTACCCAAATGAACCATTCATTGAACCTGTTCCAGGTGGTTCCTCAAAACTGCCATTTATCAGGGCTACCGGGATGCCACATCCGTCTGGTGGATCTGGCGGATTAAGTGGATAGACCACAACAGTATTCTTCGGCTCGTCAGGCTTGTCTAGATTGTCGCCAGTGACAGCCGCGGTATTTTCAATCGTCTTCCCAGCTTGTCCTGCTTTTACCTGTACTTCGAATGTAATCGTATACCATTCCGTGTCGGTTACATCCCCAAACTTTCCGGTTACTGTAAGATCGGCATAATGGCCTTGATCATCATCCTGATCATCACTGACTGCTTTACCGTCTACGGTCAGTGTACCCGGAACATATTCCAACCCTGCCGGAATTTTGTCGGAGATCACGAGATTGCTCACGAGAGTATCTGTTACCGTATTGCGCGTCTGTATTGTATACAGCAACGTGTCTCCCACTTCCGGATGAGCTGCATCTTTATTCCCATCCGCTTTTTGTTTGATTACTGCTGTTTTATTAGATTCGAGAGATGGAGAAGGATTTAGATTGATGTGAATCGTGATTGTTGCTTCTGCCGTTCCGCCATGCCCATCATCAACAATGACAGTAAACGAATCATCACCAACATAGTCTTTATCCGGCGTGTAAGTCCACGTTCCATCCTCATTCACTATAATCGTACCATGAATCGGCTGTTGACCCGCTTTATAGGTTAGACTGTCGCCATCTGGATCCGTCCCGTTTACTTGCCCCGAGACCGGCGTATTTACCGGCGTAGTCTTTGTATCATCCGGGGCGACTGGCGGCTGGTTAGTAGCCGGAATTGTGTCAGAATCACTGGCGCAACCGGCAGTAGCCGAAAGTGTAATGTCTTTTGAATGATCGGCATTGTTCAACACCGCATGAATCTTTCCGTCTGCATCTGCTACTAAAGCGGTTACAGGCTCTCCGTTTGGTCCGTTTAGGTCTCCTACTGTAGAAGTAAAAGTATCCAGCTGTGCATCGGGAACTGGATTACCTAGCGGATCTAGCAGAATTGCCGTAACATTGTATACCCCCGGTTCGCCAGCCGGCTCAGACGCTAATTTCACACTGCTAGGTGCTTGCCTGTACTCATTTGGCTGAGCAAGGGTATCAATAGGTGCGTAGTTATTGACAAAATACCAGCTATTGATATCATGAGTCTCGTTATTCGGGTATCCTGTCGAAGCGGTAAAACCGGCGTGAATAGGTTTTCCATCAAATATCGAACCAAGATCTATGTTATTTACTTCTAAAATTTTGTTAGCACTCGCTCTATCTGGTGAAGTTCCTAGACGTACCTGAACATTTTGGGCTAAACCATCATAGTCGATCCATGTGTAATACAGTGTTCCGTTTGATAAAACATAATTGGTGCCATTAGCCCCATTATACTGATCCAAATCGGTATACCAACCATCCTGATTTTCCACCGATCCATTTTGCGCAAGTCCAATGTAGTTTGAAGAAGGATCACGATAAACTGTGTTTAAAAAAGTATCATATTTAACAGCGAAGCTGGGTTTAATACCGTAATACCCTATACCGCCTCCCTCACTTAACTGACTGGATGTACCGGTCTGGATCGTAAAAGTCAAACCGTCACTAGCCTCTTCCGTATTTGGACTCATTTTAAACGAAAAGGCTGTACTGAATGAATAATTGTTTTTTGGGCAAATTGCATTTTTGTTAAAAACGCTGCCGCTTTTCATTGGCTCTGCCGGTGTCAGCCGTATAAAGTTTGTCCCACCGGGAACATTGGCAGTACCATCCGATTCAAACAATTGATTAAACGTATCATTAGAGAATCCATCCAATTTATAAGTCAGCCACTTATTATCTGCAGCCGCCTTTGCATTTTGAAATGGAAGAATCGGATTGTACGCAATAATGATGAGAAAAGCCATCAAAACTTTAAAAATCCGATTGATTAGTAATTTTGTTTTCAATGTATTCCCTCCTTATTTATTTTTTACTTTGAATGTGGGAGGATATGTTGGCGGATACGTTTTCATCTTCCTCTCCTTCTTAAATTAGTAGAAGCAACTCATTGCTGCAGTCATCAATGAACACCTCCTCCTCATGCCCAAAATAAAAAAACTCCATCGTAACCGAACATGCGCCAACAGATGGAGGTTTCCATCATATTCGGCAGCTGGCTGGCATTGGTTGACCCGTTAGCCCCTATAGCTTTGCGTCCCCGTCTTTCAACGAGTTTGCTATTATCGTACGATGTATTTAATTTTCTAAACAGAAATCACCATTAGTATATATTGAAATAAGTCTAAAGATCAGGTACGATAGCCCCAAGTTTGCTGTAATCTATAGTTATTTGTCTAATTTTAGGAAGAACGGACGCAACCAGCATAGTTCCTATACAAAGATCCGTTTCACGTTTTCTTGAGTAATTCCACGGCAGCGCTTTCTATGGAGCGTGCACAGCGCTTACTCTCGTCAGTTAATAGAAGCATTCATTCCTTACCAAGCCACTTCCATTATTTGCCATAATTTCACTATTGAGTAAGAACAAAATCAAACACACGAACAGTCAACGGGGTTGCCATTATCGTACGAGCTTGCATTTAGTATTTTCCGCATTAAACACTTGCTTAATTTGGATTATACTTGAATTAAAATTGATGGGTTAGGCCCGATAGTCCCAATTTGGTTAAAATTTCTTTTTATCTATAGCTTCCTGGGAATACAACATCACTATTTTATTAATGTTCGGGAGTGGTTTCCTTTCATATTTATAGTATCAACTACTCCTATACATTTTCTATACAACTTATGGCCGGTGACAGTTGATTCATTTAATGTTAGGAATCAATAAGACCTATTGTTTTCAGCAAGCGCTCCATCATTGCCGTTGCTCCCGGGCGTCATGCTTGCTTGCCTTCAATGACAGCACGCCCGTCCTGTAGCACTAGTTTTTATATAAATTTTTCCCAGACAATGTAGTTTAATAAAAACGCAGTTCCCTTTATGGTTATGGGCGAGATAGTAGCCAGTAACAATCGGTTTTCATCCAGAAAATGAAAAAGCAGCTCGTCCTGAGGGTCATCATTATAAACCCGATCCCATGCTTTCTAACGCTTAACCTTCAATGAAAACCGATACAAACACAAAAAGCAGCCCATCTCCCAAAAGAGAGGGGCCGCTTTTTTAGTTTTTTCTATGAGGCATTCTTTTTATCGCTCTTTTTTCTTCTTGCCAGCCACATGCCGGCAATCAGGAGCAGACCTCCTGCCAGCAAATACGTATACATATTGGTCGCTGTTTTTGGCAAGTAGTGCTGACCATTGTTCTTGCTGCCGCTTTCCGTGCCGTTCCCTCCACCTGTGGATACCCAAGGTTGCTCAGGTGTCGGAGTCGGTTTGGTTGGTTCTTTCTCTCCCGGCTTGACCGGTTTATCCGGTTGCCCTGGTTTGCCTGGTTTGCCTGGTTTGCCCGGTTGATGATTCCCGTTGTCGTTTCCGCCAACAATGATCTCCTCATAAGGCTCCTCCGGTGCACGTACATTGTCCCCAGCTACTTCGCCGACGTTTTTGATCTTTTTGCCGGCTTGGTCCACTTCGACCTGGACTTGGAACACAATCGTATGCCACTTCGTATCCGTGACATCGCCAATTTCTCCGACGACTCTGCCAGCCGCATAGTAGCCATTGTCACCATCTGCTTTATCCGTTACCTTATGACCATCCACTTTTAATGTGCCTGGCACATAAGCCAACCCTGCTGGCAATTCGTCGGCAATCACCAAATTATTGACCATGGTTCCCGGCACTGTATTCCGCGCTTTCACCGTGTACACTAGCTTGTCACCGGCTTTGATGCTGCCGCTGCCCAGCTTCTTCGATGCTTTTTGCGACTCTAGTATAGGAGCCTCTGGGTCAGGGACATTCTCTTTTGGAACAACCGTGATGGCTTCACGCGGTCTATCCGGCACTAATAGATTATCCCCGCTCACTTTAGCGATGTTTTCGATCTTCTGGCCGGCTTGCCCTGCTTTTACTTTCGCTTGGAACTCCAGCTTATGCCAGTTCAAATCGGTAATAAAGCTGAATTTCCCGGTTACTTTGCCATCCGCATATTCGCCGTTGTCATCATCTTTGGCATCGGTCACAGGCTTTCCGTCCACTTTCAAGCTGCCAGGGACGTACTCCAGTCCTTCCGGCAATTCGTCGGAAATGACCAGATTGCTTACGGTGCTGCCTGATACCGTATTGCGCGTCTGGATCGCATACTCTATCGTGTCGCCCTCTTCGACGTTACCGCCGTTCAGATCCTTTGAAGTTTTATGCGACTCCATGACAGGAGATTGATAAGGCGGATACGGCGGATAGATAATCGGCTCGTTGTCCACGAAGATCTCTTTCGTCGGTTTACCCGGTTCGCCAATGTTGCCGCCTGTGACTTCCGCGACGTTTTTGATCGTTTGACCGGCTTGTCCTGCTTTCACTTTGGTCCGGAACTCCAGCGTGTGCCAGTTGGTATCGGCGACGTCACCGACGATGGCGGTCATAACGCCGTCCTTATAGCTTCCGCTGTCGTCTCCTTCTGCATCTGTGACGGCTACGCCGTCTACCTTCATGCTTCCGGCGACGTACTCCAAGCCTGCCGGCAGAATATCCGAAATCTTCAGATCGGTCAGAACACTATCGCTTACTGTGTTTCTACCCCGGATCGTATAGATAACCATATCCCCGACTTCATACGTTTGCTTGTTTTCAGTCAAATTCGCTGCCGACTTCTCGGATTCGAGGGCCGGATAGCGCGGATAAATCTCGACTGTCGTTGTCGGTTCATCTGGTTCGCCGACATTGTCTCCCTTAACAACCGCTTTGTTCTGAATATCCTTACTTGCTTGGCCTGGCAGGACCTTCGCCTGGAAGGTTACCGTATGCCAGGAGGTATCGGTCACATTGCCGAATTGACCAGTAACTTGACCGTCCACATAATGGCCAGCATCGTCTCCTTCGGCATCGGTGACAGCTTTGCCGTCTACGCTTAGGGTTCCTGGAACGTATGCCAAGCCTGCCGGGATCACATCAGAGATCACCAGATTGGTGGCCAAACTATCGGCATTGGTGTTATGAGTCTGGATCGTGTATAGCAGCGTGTCACCTACTTCTGGATGATCCGCATCTTTATTGCCGTCCGCTTTGGTTTCCAGCTTCGCTGACTTTTCAGATTCCAAAACTGGACCCCGTGGATAAATTTCCACTGTCGTTGTCGGCTTGTCCGGCTCGCCAATATTGCCGCCCTCTACCAATGCTTCGTTGCGGATATCTTTGCCCGCTTGACCTGGCAGCACCTTCACCTGGAAGGTTACTGTATGCCACGACGTATCGGTCACATTGCCGATTTTGCCCGTCACTTCACCATCGGCATAATGGCCAGCATCGTCTCCTTCGGCATCGGTAACAACTTTGCCGTCTACGCTCAGCGTACCTGGAACGTATTCCAAGCCTGCCGGGATTTTATCCGTAATGACAAGATTGGTGACTACACTATCAGTTACAGTATTACGAGTCTCGATCGTATACAGCAGCGTGTCGCCCACTTCCGGATGATCCGCATCTGTATTGCCGTCTGCTTTGGTTTCCAGTTTCGCCGATTTCTGCGAGTCAAGCGCTGGATAACGCGGATAGATCTCGACTGTCGTCGTCGGTTCATCTGGCTCGCCGACATTGTCTGCTTTAACAAGCGCTTTATTTTGAATATCTTTGCTTGCTTGACCTGGCAGAACCTTTGCCTGGAAGGTTACCGTATGCCAAGATGTATCAGTTACATCGCCAAATTGGCCCGTCACTTGACCATCGGCATAATGGCCGCGGTCTCCATCCTCAGCATCACTCACCGCTGTTCCGTCGACGCTCAGCGTACCTGGAACGTATGCCAAACCTGCCGGAATTTTATCCGTAATGACAAGATTGGTGACCAGACTGTCCGCAATTGTGTTGCGGGTCTGGATCGTATACAGCAGTGTGTCGCCTACTTCTGGATGGTCGACATCTGTATTGCCATCCGCTTTAGCTTGCAAGCTGGATGTTTTTGTAGACTCCAAAACAGATCCGCGAGGATAGATCTCAACCGTCGTCGTCGGCTCATCTGGCTCGCCCACATTGTCTCCCTTGACAAGCGCTTTGTTTTCAATATCTTTATTTGCTTGACCTGGCAGAACCTTCGCTTGGAAAGTTACCGTGTGCCACGACGTATCGGTTACACTGCCAAACTGACCTGTCACTTGACCATTAACATAATGGCCGGCATCCCCGTCCTCAGTGTCACTTACCGCAATTCCATCTACACGCAACGTACCGGAGACATATTCCAGGCCTGCCGGAATTTTATCCGTAATGACAAGATTGGTGACTACACTATCGGTTACGGTGTTACGAGTCTGGATCGTATACAGCAGCGTATCACCTACTTCCGGATGATCAGCATCGGTATTGCCGTTTGCCTTTGTTTCCAGCTTCGCCGATTTCTGCGATTCAAGCGCTGGATTACGTGGATAAATCTCTACTGTCGTTGTCGGTTCATCTGGCTCGCCTATATTGTCACCTTTAACAACCGCTTTGTTCTGAATATCCTTGCTCGCTTGGCCTGGCAGTACCTTCGCTTGGAAAGTTACCGTGTGCCATTCGATATCCGTGACTTCACCAAACTGTCCAACCACTTGACCATCGGCATAATGACCGGCGTCGTCTCCCACATCATCGGTAACCGATTTGCCATCTACACTCAGCGTTCCCGGTACGTAGACCAAGCCTGCCGGGAGCATATCAAAGATGACAAGATTCGTTACCAGACTATCGGAAATCGTGTTGCGGGTCTGAATCGTATACAGCAGTGTATCGCCCACTTCCGGGTGACCCGCATCCGTATTGCCTGCCGCCTTTGTTTCCAGCTTCGCCGTCTTTGTCGATTCAAGAAGCGGATTCCGTGGCTCTACCTTCACCGTCGTTTCTGGCTCGTCAGGCGTGCCGGTATTATCGCCCTTCACAAAAGCTACGTTTCGAATCTCTTTGCTCGCTTGGCCGGCTTTAATGGTCGCCTTGAATGTCAGCGTGTGCCATTCATTATCTGCAATATTACCGAACTGTCCGACGACCTTGCCACTAACATAATGACCTTTGTCCTGGTCCTCTACATCGGTGACAGCTTCTCCGTCTACTTTCAAACTGTCAGACACATATTCTAGACCTTCCGGTATTACATCAGAGATGACAAGATTGGTGACCAGACTTTCTGTAACTGTGTTACGGGTCTGGATCGTGTACAACAACGTGTCGCCCACTTCAAACTCATCCGTCTTCGTGTTGCCTGTTGCCTTCGTATCCAACTTCGCCGACTTCGTTGATTCAAGCGCTGGATAACGCGGATAAATCTCTACTGTCGTTGTCGGTTCATCTGGCTCACCAACATTGTCACCTTTGACAAGCGCTTTGTTTTGAATATCTTTACTTGCTTGGCCTGGCAGTACCTTCGCTTGGAAAGTTACCGTGCGCCATTCATTATCCGTAACTTCACCGAACTGTCCAACCACTTGACCATCGGCATAATGGCCGACGTCGTCTCCCATATCATCGGTAACCGCTTTACCATCTACACTCAGCGTTCCCGGTACGTAGGCCAAGCCTGCTGGGATCATATCTGAGATGACAAGATTCGTTACCAGACTATCGGAAATCGTGTTGCGGGTCTGAATCGTATACAGCAGTGTATCGCCCACTTCCGGGTGACCCGCATCCGTATTGCCTCCCGCCTTTGTTTCCAGCTTCGCCGTCTTTGTCGATTCAAGAACCGGATTCCGTGGCTCTACCTTCACCGTCGTTTCCGGCTCGTCCGGTGTGCCAGTATTGTCGCCGCTTACTACAGCCACGTTTCGGATCTCTTTGCTCGCTTGGCCGGCTTTTATGGTCGCCTTGAATGTCAGCGTATGCCATTCATTATCCGAAATATTTCCGAACTCTCCGATCACTTCGCCATTCACATAATGACCTGCATCGTCTCCTTCGGCGTCAGTGACAGCTTTGCCATCTATGCTCAACGTACCCGGTTCGTATGCCAAGCCTGCCCGGATCAGGTCAGAAATGACCAGATTGGTGACCAGACTATCTCTAACTGTGTTGCGGGTCTCAATCGTATATAGCAGTGTGTCGCCCACTTCAAACTGATTCGCATTTGTGTTCCCAGTTGCCTTCGTATCTAGCTCCGCTATCTTTTTGGATTCAAGTGCTGGATTGCGCGGATAAATCTCGACGGTCGTCGTTGGTTCATCTGGATCGCCGACATTATCTCCTGTAACAACCGCTGTATTTTGAATATCTTTGCTCGCTTGGCCTGGCAGCACCTTCGCCTGGAACGTTACCGTGTGCCATGACGTATCCGTGACATCTCCGAATTTGCCCGTCACTTGATCACCGGCATAATGGCCTGAATCCCCATCCTCAACATCGCTCACTGGGGTTCCGTCTACGCACAATGTGCCCGGTTCGTATTCCAAGCCTGCCGGAATCTTGTCAGAGATCACAAGATTGGTGACCATACTGTCTGCTACTGTGTTCCGGGTCTGGATCGTATACAGCAGTGTGTCGCCCACTTCCGGATGTTCTGTATCTGTATTGCCGTCGGCTTTGGTTTGCAGACTGGCCACTTTCGTTGATTCTAAGACAGCTCCGCGCGGATACACTTCAACAGTCGTTGTTGGCTCTTCCGGCTCGCCGACATTGTCTGCCGTAACAAGCGCTGTATTTTGGATATTCTTGCCCGCTTGGCCAGGCAGAACCTTCACTTGGAAAGTTACCGTGTGCCATGACGTATCGGTCACATCGCCAAATTGACCCGTCACTTGACCATTAGCATAATGGCCGCGGTCGCCATCCTCAGCATCGCTCACCGCTGTTCCATCTACGTTTAACGTCTCCGAAACGTATTCCAAACCTGTCGGGATCATGTCGGAGATCACAAGATTGGTAACCAGACTGTCAGCAACTGTGTTACGAGTCTGAATGGTGTACAGCAGCGTATCTCCCACTTCCGGATGCTTAGCATCTGTGTTGCCGTCAGCTTTTGCGAGCAGGCTGGAGGTTTTTGCTGACTCCAAAGCGGATCCGCGCGGATACACTTCAACAGTCGTTGTTGGCTCTTCCGGCTCGCCGACATTGTCTCCCGTAACAAGTGCAGTATTTTGGATATTCTTGCCCGCTTGGCCAGGCAGAACCTTCACTTGGAAAGTTACCGTGTGCCATGATGTATCGGTTACATCGCCAAATTGGCCCGTCACTTGACCATTAGCATAATGGCCGCGGTCGCCATCCTCAGCATCGCTCACCGCTGTTCCATCTACGTTTAACGTCTCCGAAACGTATTCCAAACCTACCGGGATCATGTCGGAGATCACGAGATTGGTTACCAGACTGTCGGCAATCGTGTTGCGAGTCTGGATCGCATACAACAGTGTGTCGCCCACTTCCGGATGATCTGCATCTGTATTGCCGTCAGCTTTGGTGAGCAGGCTGGAGGTTTTTGTTGACTCCAAAACAGATCCTCGCGGATACACTTCAACAGTTGTTGTTGGCTTATTTGGAACGTCGATGTTGTCTCCTTTGACAAGCGCTGTATTCTGGATATCCTTGCCCGCTTGTCCAGGCAGAACCCTCACTTGGAAGGTTATCTTGTGCCATGATGTATCAGTCACATCGCCAAATTGACCCGTCACTTGACCATTAGCATAATGGCCGCGGTCGCCATCCTGAGCATCACTTACCGCTATTTCGTCTACTTTCAACGTACTCGGGATGTATTCAAGGCCTTCCGGAATTGCGTCAGAGATCACGAGATTGCTAACCAAACTGCCAGCAACTGTGTTACGAGTCTGAACGGTGTACAGCAGCGTATCTCCCACTTCCGGATGATCAGCATCTGTGTTGCCGTCAGCTTTTGCTTGCAGGCTGGCTGTTTTGTTGGATTCAATTACAGCGGGATTAGGTGCGAATCGTGGTGTGGCTCCTGATGCTAAGTCAAAAAATACAGGTCCCGTCATTGCCCCCAGATAAGTAGTGCTTAGCGTATCCGGGTCAAGTATATAGAATTTGGGACTAGTGTCTCCAGCAAGCAGGAACATCTTACCGTTAGGCAAGAAGCTGATTCCCCTAACACCAGCCTCTATAGCTATACCATCTGAGTTTGTTATAGGGAGAGTTCTTATAATGGTAGCATTTCTTGGGTCCAGTTGAAGCACAGCGTTACCTCTAAAAAACCATAAGTAGCCTTCACCATCGACGACCAGGTCACCGCCCAAATCAGCGCCGGCGGCACTAAGACCCTTAATTTCACTTAAACCCTTTTCCTTTGTGCCGGTATCATAGAAAGCTAAGTATGTTTTGCCATTACTGCCGTACGAATAGTAATACTTTCCTTCGGCGGAAATTGCGGCGTTACCGGCTGTTCCAGATAATGTTGTCTCTAGTGTGGCAGTTCCATCTGCACTAATTTTATAAAGTTTATAAGAACCAGATCCGTGAAAGGCTCCGTAAATAGCATCGCCGGTAACGGGCATAGCTAAACCGTTCATATAATCAGATGGACCCATGGTAAGACCTTTAACCGCAATGGTTGCCTTTGGTTGCGCTGCTGGGTTATTCCCATCAAACTGATAGAGCGTCTTGCCGTCGGCAGAGATACCATACGAATCAATCGCATTAAGCGTAAAGGGCTCTGCAGCATGGACTTGCACTGTTGAAACAGGGGGCAGCACCCCTGTAATGACGAGCAATAATACAGAAAATTTAATTAAATAATGCCTTAGTATGTTTCTTCTTGTTCCCGCTCGGGTGTTATTCAATTGTCTCCCTCCAAACTGTGGTTATTGAAGACCACCAGTACTGCTAATCGACAATGACCGCCTCCTTGATCCGGTGCCATTACTGTCGCTTCCTATACCGCCCTGTTCCTTGTGCCATTACTTCTTCCCTGTTCCTTGATTAATAGCAAACACCTCTCTTTCAGCTCGAAGAAAAAGAAAACCTCCGTCCAAAAGCGAAAATACGCTAACAGACGGAGGTTTCCGTCGTATTCGGCAGCTGGCTGGCATTGGAATTCGCATCTTAAGCGAATCTTCAGCCCCTTTAGCTTTGCGTCCCCGCTTTTCAACGGGTTTGCCATTATCGTACGAGCTTGTATGTAGAGTTTTAAAATAAAACACTTGCTTAATTAGGATTATACTTAGAAAAAAATTGGTCGGTTAGGCCCGATGGTCCCAATTTTGTTAAAATTTATTTCTATTTGTAGGTTTTGGGGCTTATTTTTTTGAGAGTATAAACATCACTATTATTAATATTTGGGAATGGCCTTATGAAGAATTATAATCATGCCGCTTTCTAACAAATATCTACATATTTCTTCCTTTGTTCATAGTATATCAGCTGCTCCTATACATTTCCTATACAACCATCTGGCATGCATCAATATGGCAAATCTACATTCCCCTATCCGCAACAAAAAGCAACTGCCACTAGCTTTAATGGCCGGTGACAGCTGCTTCATTTCATGCTATTAGTCAATCAGATTAGTTGTTTTGAGCAAACGCTCCATCATTGCTGTCGCTTCCGAGCGTGTCATGCTTGCTTGCGGATTCAGCAGGTTCGCGCCTTTGCCTTCAATGACACCGGCTGCTACCATTTGAGCGACAGATTCTTTCGCCCAGTTGGACACTTTGTCCGCATCACCAAAGCTTGCAAGCGTTGCGGCAATTTCTGCCTGACTCATCGCTTTCGGTATCGCTGCAAATCGGTAGGCACGAGCGATCATCGCTATGCCTTGCTCGCGAGTGATTTCCTGCTCGCCACGGAACAAGCCGTCGGAGTAGCCCAGTACAATGCCAAACTCATTGGCAATCGTCACCGCATTATGGTACCAATGCGCTTGCGACACATCGCTAAACATGTTTTGCGGCACTTCCTGACGCATGAAGCCCATCCCCAACGTCACGATCGAAGCAAACTCCGAGCGGTTGACATTGCGGTTCGGGGAGTACGTATTGTTGCCTGTTCCTTTCAATTGCAGTCTTGCTGCAATATTGTTCACATTGCTTTGCGCCCAATGCTTCTTCACATCATTGAAGTCCTGCGGATTCCAGATCACCGAGTAGGTGCCCGCGCTGCGCAGATCGTTGATTTGGGCAAAGTAACGATCATTGATTTTTGTTACGACTGTTGGCAGATGGAACGTTGTGCCATCCGGATTCACCACGACACCCGTCGTAATCCGGTTCGGATCAATATCCTTCGGCAGTGCGATATATTTCACCGCATACTTGTCCAGTTGGCCTGCGCGGACGGTTTTGCCATCCTTCGAGAACGTCAGATCCAGATCGACCGGATGCACGAGTAGTTCATAGCCTTTCGCTGCTGCTTCATTGCGGGCGCTGTCGGCCAGCTCTTGCGAAGCGTTTTTAATGGTGATGTCCAGCGCAATATCTTTCAGTTCCGCGCCATTCCATTGCTTCGCGATAGCGTCCAGATCCAGCTGCTGCGCCGGAACCGGATAGATCGCCAGCAGTTCATCCTCAATCGTCAGCGTCGAGCCTGTGTCAACCAGCTTCTTCACATCCGCTGCGGTCAAGCCTTTTACTTCGACTTCTCCTTGGCCTGGTACGCGGATTGACAACTGATGTGACTTGCCGTCTGCCAAAATCTCATTCAGCTTGCCGGTATCCACTTGAACGGTTGTGACTTCATTGTCGCCATCTTTTTTTGTTGTTCCAGTTGCGAAATTGTTGTTTGCTCCATCCACGCTAGTGATAATATTGGCTGTTGTTGATGGGCCTGGACCCGGTGCTGGTATCCACCAGTTTCCTCCATCTGTGTTTGCATTTTCGCGTGTTACTGTGACGACATATTCTTTCACTTTGCCATAACGATCGGTTACTTTGACGATTACTTTGTTGTCACCGACATTCAGCGGAAGCGCTCCGCTCTCAGAGCCGCTTGCTACCATGGCAAATGAACCGTCGTTGACTTTAATTTCAATTTTCGAGCCTGGATCAACTGCTACTGGCGTAAACTTCAGTTCATATACACTGTTGGTTACAGTCATCGTATATGAACCCTTAGCTGGATCAAAAGCAGGGCTTAAGCTTCCACTTGAAGGTGTTAAAGAAACCAGTGATGGCAGCTTTGTATCCACCGTTACATTCTTTTTCTCTTTGGTGGATTTCCCATCTTTCGTAGCGGTTACTTCAATGCTGTACTCGCCATCCGGCAAATCAATATCTGGCGAGAAGCTCCACGTTCCGTCCGAGTTGACTGTTACTTCCGGCTTGCCAACTACTTTGCCGTCTTTGTCTTTAATTTCAACGGTTACCGTCGCTCCTGGGGTTGTTTTTCCTTTGAACTCTGGTTTTGCTACCGTTACGGTATTACCACTTGGTTCGTTGATTTCCAATGCCGGCACTGTTGTGTCGACGGTTACGTCCTTCGTTTCCGTTCTCGACTTGCCACCTTTCTCGGCAGTCACTTCAACTGTGTACGCGCCGTCTTTCAAGTCATTCTCCGGCGTGAAGTTCCATGTTCCATCTTCCTTAACCGGAACTTCCTTGGTTTCAATCACCTTGCCGTCTTGATCTTTGAGCGTTACTGTCACCTTCGCTTCTGGATCCGCTTTTCCCCCAAACTCAGGATTAGGCACATACACTTTGTTGCCGCTTGGTTTATCAATTTCCAGTTTAGGTAACGTGGCGTCTACCGTTATATCCTTCGTTTGTGTTACCGAATTTCCATTTTTGTCTGCGGTTACTTCAATCGTGTAGTCACCATCCGGCAGCTCACTTCCTGGGAGGAAACTCCAGGTTCCGTCATCGTTTACATTCACCTGTGGTTCATCGATTATTTCACCGTTTTTGTTTTTTATTTTAGCAGTTACCTGCACGCCTGCTTCCGTCTTACCTGTAAATTCAGGTTTGTTCTCGAAAACTTTAGTATCGGCTGGCTTTTCGATCTCCAGTGTTGGCATTTTTATATCATCGTTTGTTAAAGTAATTTGTTTAAAACTGATGATATTACCATTCTCATCAACTTCATATATACCTACATACTTATTGGTATTTGCATCTACATCTGGAATGTCATCACCTAAGTTGTAATCAGAAGCTCCTGCCGGAACCTGCTCGCCTTGAAGCGGAAATGGGAGCAACTTATCCGAAACAAGCACCTTATAGGAGTTACTGCCGCTAGCAGGTGTTACCGATACTGTCGTTGTTCCAACTTCAGTGCCTTTGGCCGCTGTAGCTTTCAGAACCTCAGCTGGCGTGATTGCCCCATCCCAGAACTTGATGGAATACACTTTTCCGCCTGTTGTCTTCTCATCTCCACCAGATATATAATCATCATGGAAGAAACCGAAACGAATCTTGTTATTGACTACAATAGGCGTTGCGCCGTTACTTGAGTCATCAACTTCTATTTCCTTAAGAAATTCACCATCTACGATCATATAAGCAGTAAACATTTTCGTAGTTGCATCTCTTGTAGCTATAATATCGATAATTTGCTTTGGTTGCACTGATGTTTTCCCACTAGTACCAACATCAAAAAACTTCAACTTTTTGTCACTGTCAAAGTAAAACCCTTGATCCTTGGTCTTATCTTTATAATCAATAATTTTAGTCCAGCTGCTGTTGAGAGTGTCATAAGAAAAACGAACTCCAACCGAATAACTTTTATCAATACTTTTTCCTTTCGGGTCAATGTCTAGGGTAAAACCGCCGCCTCTTTGCTTATCGGAGGTCCACCTCCAGTAGTCCCCGGCACTGTCTGTACCATATTCAGTTGTCGTATTGCCATAAGTTTTACCGCCATAAACACCTTCAACCACTGTTAATGTAGAACCTTTTTTATTATCTGCCGGCAGTCCCCCATTTCCCGGATCAGAAAACTCATAGTCTACTATGAGTTCAGGAGCTGTGTCAGCAGCCATTGCTGTTTTTGGAGCAAATACTGAAGGTACTCCTCCAATTGCAACTACGAACGCAAGCAACATCGCCAATTGTTTTTTCCAAGTTTTTACTTTCGATAAATGCACGATCTATCCTTCCTCCTTCTCACTACAAATTCTAAATCATCTTTTTTCCTCTCTTTAACCGGTCAATGCGAGTGTGATACTGAGATTTCTGAAACTCCTAATCATCACCTCCATAAAAGATGCCAAGGCCTCCTTGGAAATAAAAACCTCCATCACAGCGCATACGCTAGACGGAGGTTTCCGTCGTATTCGACAGCTGGCTGGCATTGGCATTCGCGTCTTCAGCAAATCCATTAGCCCCTTAAGCTTTGCGTCCCCGCTTTTCAACGGGTTTGCTATTATCGCACGAGATTTTATGTAACATTTGGAATAAACTCTCTGTTGAAATTCCTTTTAAGGGATAATTAAAAATTAATTATATTCGACAAATCTATACATTTTCTAAACAAATTACTGACCTCTCTGCCCCCTCCTTCTATAGCAATCCGGCATCTTTTAGTATGTATCACTCACGACACAGTTCGCATTTTCCGAATATACTTCCAGTCTACCATCCCAACCTATACAAACCCTTGACATCCCTTTACATCCTTGTTCAGTCCATTTTGTTATGCTATTGACACACGCTGCTGGCATAACGAGAATAGAGTTAAATATTACCCATTACGAACGGAGGTGGACACACCCATATGTATAAAGTGCTGATTGCCGAGGATGAAATGCTTGTAAGAGTTGGTTTGAAGACAGCCATCGACTGGGCCAAATATGAGATGGCGGTAATTGCCGATGTCTCCAACGGTCAGGAAGCATGGGAGACGTATCAGCGGGAGGCACCTGATATTGTCATTACCGATATTAAAATGCCGGTGATGGACGGCATGGAGCTGATCGCACGTATACGCGAGCTTGAGCGGCCTGCCAAAATCATTATTCTTACCTGTCTGGAAGATTTCGACCTCGTACGCAAAGCGTTAGTGCACCAAGTCAGCGATTATATTCTCAAGCTGGAGATGACTACGGAGCAAATTGAAACTTTGCTGCACAGGCTTCAATCCGAGCTGAACGCTTCTGTAGGTCCGGCTGCAAAGCCCCAAGGAATCGAGCATGGCGTTGCCAAAGAAAATCTGTTCAAAGACTACTTGTTTCGCAATCGCTATACGGATCAAGAGTTTTTCTCCATTGCGGAGCGAATGGAGTTGCGCCTCAAACCGTCCCGCCTCATCGTCTGCGCCATGGAAATCGATCAATACACGCTCCTGCGAAACCGTTTTCAGGATTATAAAGGCGAATTGACTCGCATGTCGTTGCTCAACGTCCTGGATGAGGTGCTGAGCGGATATGCGCGCAGCGAAGTGTTTCACGACGAGGAAAGCCGCTATATGATTATGGCCAGCTTCCATGATCTGCCGAGTGAGCAGCAAACTTGGGAGACGCTTCACAAAATGCTGCAGCATATTCGCAAAGTGATGGATCTTTACTTTAACGCTACCGTTTCCTTCGGGATTAGTGGCATCGGCAGTAGCGAGAATGCGCTAAAGCAGCAATACCGGCTCAGCGTCCAGGCGCTGGCGCGGAAATATTTTCACGGCAATGGCGCCGATATTAGAGCGGACGGGAACATGCCGCTGCAGCTGGCTCCAGCGCTGCGGGAGCAGTTGCTCTACCTGCCGGAGAAATGGCAAGTAAGTGAACATTACAAAAGCAAGCTCACCGAAAAGATTAACCTATTCCTGCAAGCCGGCCTACTCACTTCCAAAGAAGAAGTGCAGAAGCAGTTTATGCAGTGGCTGCTGTGGCCGATTACCTCCATGCATCTGACCGATGTCAATGTTCCGGAAATTTTCACCGCTTATGCCGAGCAAATATCGAAAGCGGATACCTTGCAACAATCAATCGCCATTTATGAGCAATACTTGGCAGATCTTGCGAAGCATCACGCCAAACGAAGAGCTGTCAGCAGAGAAATAAACGAAGTACTCCAATATATCGAGATGCACTATGACCGCGATTTATCGCTGCCGGAGCTGGCAGAGCACGTCCAGATGAGCCCGAATTATATAAGCAGCCTGTTCAAAAAAGAAATGCGGCAAAACTATGCTGATTATTTAGTGCAATACCGTATCGAGAAGGCCAAGGAACTGCTGCTCAGTACGTATATGAAAACCTATGAAGTGGCCGACAGGATCGGCTTCGCCAACCAGAGTTATTTTAGCTGGGCGTTCAAGCGCTTTACCGGGATGAGCCCGCGGGAATTCCGCAGGCAGTGGGTCGCCGATTGGCCGAAAGACGGTGAACAGGATGATGCGAAAAATGATGAGCAGGCGTAACGGCAGCCTGCGGACAAGTTTAAGCTTGTCTTTTATGATCATGAGCATGGCCGTGCTTGTTGTCAGCGCAGTTATGATCTACTTTGGCGTGTTGGACATTTTGCAAAAGCGGTCGGAGCAATCGACCTTGCGGCTGTTTCAGCAGCTGGAGAATAGTGTTGAAGCGTCGCGTCAGGAAGTGGACAAAGTGTCCAAATTGTTTCTGCTCGATCCCGGCATTCAGGAGTATCTGGATGTCAGCACCTCTTCCCCTGCGGACAGCGTCAATTTGACCAATAAAGTGATGGAACGAACCTCGATTATTTTGAAAAACTATGAGCATATTTCATCCATTTATTTGTTCACGAATTTCGGCACCGTTGTCGGCGTCGATGCCCATGCCACCGTTTACTTGACAGACGCCGCCAAACAGCATTGGTTCTATGTTACATCCCTTTACAATCAGGCCCAGGAAGCCTTTCCCCGCTTGATCTGGCTGGGCGCAACCAAGGCGAAGGATTTTCAAAATTATGTTTATCGGCCCGAGGATGAGCTGCCTGTCCTCTTATCTTCCATGCGCGGGGTCAAATCGATCATGAAGAACGATCAGGCCGGTACGCTTGTCGTCAATATGAATCAGCAGGTGCTGGCCGCCACTTATAACAAGCTGAGCGGAGAGCCGGGAAGCGAAATGTATATTTACGATCAGAAGGGAATTATTATTTCCCACACCGATACGTCCCGTCTCGGCCAAAAGGTGCCGGACTCGCTGCTGGACCGGGTCGCCGGCTCCTTCGGCAGCTTTTCGGCTGAAGACATGCAAGCGGTCTACTACCGGCTGGGCGATACCGGCTGGACCGTCATCAAGCTTGTGCCTATAAGTGAATTTGTCAAAGATATTTGGACATTGCGTTATACGATGATCGGCATTATTACCGTTGCTCTCGCCGCGGCGCTGCTGATCTCGTATTATTGGATTCGCAAGCTGACCAAACCGCTCAAACAGCTGTCGCAAGGCATGCTGGAGATGGAGAAAGGCAATCTGGGGATCAAGCTGAACAGCACCGCTAACAATGAACTCGGCATGCTGGCAAGAGGCTTCAACCGCATGTCCGAAAGCATCAGCAATCTGATCGACGAGAATCGGCGGGCGGAAGAGCAAAAAGCAAAGCTGGAAATCCGGATGCTTCAGTCCCAAATCCAGCCGCATTTTTTGTACAACACCTTGAACACGATCAAATGGATGGCGGTTGTCATTAAAGCGGACAACATTGCGGGGAGCTTGACGACGCTGGCCAGCTTGCTGAAACCGATTTTTAACCGTTCGGATCTGATGTGGACCTTTCGCGAGGAAACCGGCTATATCGACAACTACGTCAAGCTGATGAATATGCGCTACGGCGGGGGCATCCAGATCGAGTGGCAGTTGAATGAAACGATTTTGCATTGTCAGGTGCTTCGCTTTATTTTGCAGCCTATCGTTGAAAATGCCATCATTCACGGCATAGAAGCAAAAAATTATACAGGCAGCATTCACATCGCGGCGGCGGAAAAAGAAGGCACAATCACGCTTGCCGTCTCCGATACGGGGGGCGGCATGACAGCGGAACGGCTGCATTTGCTGCGAAATGTTTTAGACGGTGCGGACAGTCCAACTTTTGGCATTGGTCTGCAAAATGTGAACAAGCGCATCCAACTGCACTTCGGCCCCCACTACCGCTTGGAGGCGGACAGCAGCCCGGGAGAAGGAACGACCATTACACTGAAATTCCCCAAAATCGAGCACGCGGAATAAAATCGTAAAAAAAGTACAGAAAAGATAGCCGGGAGTAGACACGAATCTATTCCCGCTTTCTATTTCTTCTTTCAATCATAAGAAAGTGCATCATTTTGTAGCTTATTTTATTTCTCCCGGCGGGTCTGCCCTCTATACTGATCCTAACGAACAGGAAAATAAACAATTTGGAGTTGGCCTATGCAAAAGAAACCGGTGATTACAAAGAGCAAGCTGTCCCTGCTTCTCATGGCGCTGCCGTTTATCGTGCTCGTTTTTTTGTTCAACTATTTACCGTTGTTTGGCTGGGTATATGTTTTTTTCGATTACAAGCCGGGAATCCCCCTCTCCCAGACACCATTTGTCGGCTTGAAATTTTTTGAGCTGACTTTGAACGACGGGGGCGAACTGCTTAATGTGCTTAAAAACACCTTGGCCATGAGCTTTCTCGGCCTTCTCACTTCGCCGCTGCCGCTCATCTTTGCCATCCTGCTGTCGGAAGTGAAAAATAAGACCTTCCAAAAAATTGTGCAGACAACAACGACACTGCCGAATTTTATTAGCTGGTTTATCGTCTTCTCGTTGTTTTTCTCTGTATTTTCAGTCGAGGGATTGTTCAACACATTGCTGATCAAGCTGCACATCATTAGCGAACCGACGAATATTCTCGGCAATGGCGAGGCTGTCTGGTACGTTCAGACTGCCGTTGCGGTCTGGAAAGGGCTCGGCTGGGGCGCGATTATTTATTTGGCCTCGATCGCCGGGATCGATCAGGAGCTTTTTGATGCCGCCAAGGTTGACGGCGCGGGGCGCTTTCAGACGATTATGAATGTAACCGTTCCCGGTCTGATGCCGACCTATATCGTCTTGCTGCTGCTCAGCATCAGCAACATGCTCTCCAACGGGTTCGACCAGTATTTTGTGTTCCATAATCCGCTCGTTGCCGAAAAAATCGAGGTGCTCGACTACTACGTTTACCGGATCGGCATTGCCACCAACGATTACGCCTATGCAACCGCAATCGGCATGTCCAAGACTGTGATCAGTGTCATCCTGCTTTTCACCGTCAACTTCATTTCCAAACGGGTCAGAGGCCAGTCGATTGTTTAAAGAATCATTTCGGAAAGGGGATCGGAATCAACTTATGACCAAACCAACCGGACTTTGGAATATCAGCTTCAACATCGCCAACTATCTGCTGCTTTCTCTTATCACCTTTGCTTGTGTCTATCCTTTCTATTATATATTTATCTACTCGATCAGCGATCCGCTCGAGGCGTCGCGCGGGCTCGTTTTCCTGCCCCGGGGCATCAACTTCGACAACTATAAAGCGATGCTAAAATTGCCCGATATATACAGCTCGTTCGTCATATCGGTGCTAAGAGCCGTCATCGGTACGATTGTTACCGTGTTCAGCTCCAGTCTGTTTGCTTATATCGTGACGAAGAACGAGCTCGTCTGGCGCAAATTCTTTTACCGTTTTGTCATTATCTCGCTCTACTTGAATGCCGGGCTTATTCCATGGTATTTAACGATGAAAAATTTGGGCCTGAAAAACAACTTTTTGCTTTACGTCCTGCCTGGGGCGATCGTTGGCTTCTATGTCATTTTGATCAAAACATTTATTGAACAGCTTCCGGCAGCGTTAGAGGAATCGGCAATGATTGACGGGGCGGGCTACTTCACCATTTACCGCAAAATCATTTTCCCTTTATCGCTTCCCATTATTGCGACCATAGCTGTCTTCGCTGCCGTCGGACAGTGGAATTCCTGGCAGGATAATTTCTTTCTCGTATCCGATCCAAAGCTGCAGACGATTCAGCTCATCCTTTACAACTATTTGAATCAGGTGCAGTCGCTGGCCAATATGTCAGTGCAAGAGCTGAACCGCGGAGCGGCAGCGCGCATACTTACCCCGCAATCCGTCCAGATGACGATTACGATGGTAGTCACGATTCCGATTTTATTCGTCTATCCTTTCATGCAAAAATATTTCGTTAAAGGCATTATGCTTGGCGCAGTTAAAGGTTAACCCGCGCCAGCCTGCTTGCCCGCTTGCCTGTCTGCCGATAGTTGATGTCATCCCACCTTGATGGCATTTCAATTATAAATAAGCACCAGACAGTAAAGGGAGGAAAAAAGATGAGGTTGGTCAAATCCAGTTTCACCCTGTTCAAACCGCTGATTGTTTTGCTTATTCTGGCTCTTGTCGCCATGCTGAGCGCATGTTCCGGCAATAGCAACGAGCCGAAGCCGGCTGCCGATCCGGAAACGAACCAAAAGACGGGCGATACGGGATCGGGAGATTCCGGGACTCCGGCGAAAGAACCTGTCAAGCTGACCATTTACGGGGCGGGCGCTGCCGACGTTCCAGGTGTCCAGACCGATCCCGTAGCCAAAGAAATCGAAAGAATTACCGGCATTACGATCGAAACCGCGGCAGCGGATGAAAACAAGCTGAAGCTGATGCTGGCCGACGGCGATTTGCCTGACATTCTGATGGTTGACCACAAATACGTCAAACAATTAATTGAGGGCAATCATGTCCTCGCGCTTGACGATCTGTTGAAAACGAACGGGCAAGAGATTGAGAAAGCGATGCCCCAGGCGCTCGAATATTTCAGACAAAATATGAGCGCAGGCCAAAACAAGCTCTATTTTCTCCCGATTCATACGGGAACAGACGCCGTCGTAGCTGCGCAAGCTCCACAATACGATTATTCGATCGGCTTCTTTGCCAGATGGGACTATTACAAAGATCTCGGTTATCCGGAAATTAAATCGACCGATGAATTTCTGGAAATGCTCGCAGAGATGCAGAAACGCCACCCAACGACGGAAGACGGCAAAAAAGTGTACGGCATCTCGGCATTCAATGACTTGGGCTTATGGCCGTTCATCATTCAAAATGCCTTTGGCGAAGGCTACTTCAACGGCCCGGGCATGTATGTGCAGGATGCCAGCGGCAATGCCTTCGAACTGTTGACGGATATGAACAGCGCGTTCTGGCACAGCATGCAGTATTACTTCAAAGCGAATCAGCTGGGCCTGCTCGATCCCGAAGCGTTCACGCAAAAGATGGATCAATACAGCGCAAAGCTGGATAATTTGCAATTGCTGTCCAGCATGGCTTCCTGGTGGATTGGCGGGGGCAACAAAAAGCTGGCCGAGCAAGGAAACCCTGATGCCGGTTATGCATTAATTCCGATTCAGGGAGCATATGTATACAAAGGCGCCTCGTCTCCTTCAGGCTGGGCAGGCAAATATTTGGCCATCTCCAAAAATTCCAAGCATCCGGACCGGGCGCTCGATCTGTTGAATTTCCTTTCCTCGCCTGACGGCTCAAGGCTGGCGGCAAGCGGCATCAAGGACAAAGACTGGACCCTTGTCAACGGTCAGCCTGAGTTGACGGATGAAACGATTCAAGCTTCAAAAACGATGGAAAAATTCGGAGACCAAACCGGTATTGGCAAATACGGCAATCTCCAGGGCATTGACGATTTTGTCGTCCATCCGGATGATAAAGGGCTGATTAATCTGTTCTATTCCCCAAAAGTGTTCCAAACGAAATTGACGCCATTCGAAAAGACTTACAGCGAATATTACGGGGCCACTTATCCAGGGGAGGCGCTTGAAAAGCTCGAAGCGGCCGGAAAAATCAAATGGGGCGCAATCGACTCCACCGTTCAGACCGGACTGGATACAGCACCTGATGATATTAAGCGGATCGACGCCAAAGTAGAGGAACTCGTGAAAACAACGATACCAAAGCTAATATTGGCTAAAAACGAGGGAGAATTTAATTCTGTTAAGGATCAATTCCTGGACAATTTGCAAAAGCTCAATTACGACCAATCCAAGCAATTCTGGGATCAAGCTTGGAAGACTGCTCTGGATAAAGGTGCTGTATTCAAGAAATAACGATGTGTTGGCGGATAGACGCGCGTTGCCTGTCCGATCCGCCTCACCCCAGTAATAACGACAGAAAAGAGGGATAAATTTGAGCAGGACTCTGGCGGTGCCTACACCGCAGCAAATTGAATGGCACAACATGGAAATTGGCATGTTTATTCATTGGGCGCCGAACGTTTATCAGGATCAGGAGTATGACGACCTCTCTACGCCGCCCGAGCAGATCAATCCTTCAGCGCTGGACACCGACCAATGGGTCTCCGTGGCCAAATCTCTTGGCGCGAAGTATATTGTCATGGTTGCCAAGCATGTCGGCGGCTACTGTTTATGGCAAACCGATACGACCGAATACAGCATTAAAAACTCGCCATGGCGGGACGGGAAAGGCGACGTGCTGCGCGATCTCTCAGAATCGTGCCGCAAACAAGGCTTGAAGATGGGCGTTTACTTAAGCCCGCAGGATGTATATAACGGCGCCCATATCGCCGGCCGCTGCGCTTCCCCGGAGGAGCAGGAAAAATATAATCAGATTTACCGGCAGCAGCTGGTTGAAGTGCTCTCCCGCTATGGCGAAATATTTGAGGTCTGGTTTGACGGCGGCCAGGAAATCGAGGTCGGAGACATTTTGGAGCAATACGCGCCTAATTCCGTCTTCTTCCAGAGCAAGCATGCTTCGATCCGCTGGGTCGGCAATGAGGAAGGCATCGCGACTTACCCGGCATGGAACGCAGTCGGCGCCGATTCGGATGCCGCCAAAGGGCTCGGCACGATTCAGCATGGAGACCCCGATGGAGAGCTATGGATTCCGCTGGAATGCGATACGACGATTCGCAAAAACTGGTTCTGGAATACGGCCAATGCCAGCAGCCTGAAAAGTCTCGAGCATCTGATGGAGCTGTATTACCGTTCGGTCGGCAATGGCGCTGTGCTGCTGCTTAATGCCAATCCGGACCGCAGCGGATTAATTCCCGCAGAAGATGCGCAGCGGGCCAAAGAGTTCGGCGACGAAATCAAGAAGCGCTTCTCCAACCTTGTCGGCACCGCCAGCGGAACAGGCAATGTATGCGAACTAAATTTCGCCGCTCCCGAACAAATCGACCATATTGTCATCTGCGAAGACATTCAATACGGCGAGCGAATCCGCGCTTATGAAGTAAGCGGCTTTGACGGCACAAATTGGATCAAGCTATGCAGCGGCACAGCTGTAGGCCATAAGCGCATTGAACGAGTCGAACCTGTCACTTTGCATAAATTGCGACTCCATGTCCTAAAAGCGGCTGCTGAACCGCAATTCGCCAGCTTCTCAGCCTATTATGCCGGTATAGCGACCGTGTATAATCAGTCCAAAATAGGAAGCGAGCTGCAAAAGATCGGCGAATGGGGTCCTGAGCTGTTCCAATACAAACCGAACCGTATCACGGTCGAAAAATACGAATTGACCGACCTCATCGGCGCTCCCGGACAATATAAGCTCTATCTTACTGACAGCAATACCGGCCCTTGCGAAATCCGCATCGCGAAGGCCAAGCTAATGCTGAATCATGCAGAATACCCGCAATTCGTATCCGGCAGCAGCGAAGCAAATGAATATATCATCAACATCACTGCGCTCGGCCAGTGCATCAGCATTGAGCTTGAGCTGCATGCAGAGAAGGATATTAAGAAGTTTGGAAATATATGGATAGAACGAGCGACACTCTCTTAAACAGGGCTTGCCACTAGGGCAGCGGGGCGAAGTGGCGGACCTACGCGAACGGCTCGGCTGTTTCGTGGACATCAGTTCCATTATCTGTGAACAAACGAGCCAAAACGGCGGGGGGGACGGACCGTAGATCCGCTATGGCCTCAAATCGCCGCGAATACCCGGCAAACTTCGCAAATAACGGATCCTACGTCCGCGTGACCTCCGAATCTTCCGGTTTTCGTACAAATAACGGATCGTGTGTCCGCATGAATTCGACAGCCCCCGTAAGTCCGCAACTTGACCAATACACGAGTACAAAAGCAAATGCCACCGGCCTTTGACGGCCGGTGGCATTTCTGCATTTAATGATATTAATCAATCAGATTCGTTGTTTTCAACAAACGCTCCATCATTGCTGTCGCTTCCGCGCGCGTCATGCTTGCTTGCGGATTCAACAGTTTCGCGCCTTTGCCTTCAATGATGCCGGCTGCTACCATTTGCGCGACAGACTCTTTTGCCCACTTGGATACTTTGTCTGCATCACCAAAGCCTGCGAGCGTTGCGGCAATTTCAGCCTCGCTCATCGCTTTTGGCGCTGCTGCCAATTGGTACGCGCGGGCGATCATGGCAATGCCTTGCTCTCTCGTAATTTCCCGCTCGCCGCGGAACAAGCCGTCAGAGTAGCCCAGTACAATGCCAAACTCATTGGCAATCGTCACCGCATTATGGTACCACTGCGCTTGCGAGACATCGCTAAACATGTTTTGCGGCACTTCCTGACGCATTAAGCCCATACCCAACATCACGATCGAAGCAAACTCCGAGCGGTTCACATTGCGGTTCGGGGAATACGTATTGTTGCCAGTTCCTTTCAATTGCAGTCTTGCTGCAATATTGTTCACATTGCTTTGCGCCCAATGCTTCTTCACATCATCGAAGTCCTGCGGATTCCAGATCACCGAGTAGGTGCCCGAGCTGCGCAGATCGTTGATTTGTGCAAAGTAACGGTTGTTGATCTTCGTTACGACTGTCGGCAGGTGAAACGTTGTGCCATCCGGATTTACTACTACACCCGTTGTAATACGGTTCGGGTCAATGCCTTCCGGCAGTGCAATATATTTCGTTGCATATCCTTCCAGTTGTCCTGCACGAACCGTTTTGCCGTCGTAAGTAAACGTCAAATCCAAATTAACTGGGTCTACGAGCAACTCATAGCCTTTGGCTTTTGCTTGGCTTCGTGCCAAATCGATCAGCTCTTGCGAAGAGCGCTCAATGTTAATTTTTAACGCGATGTCCTCGAGCTTTGCACCATTCCATTGTTTCGCAATGGCATCCAGGTCGAGTTGTTTGCCCGGCACCGGATAGATCGCCAGCAGATTTTCAATATTCAGTGTCGATCCTGTGTCAGCCAACTTCTTCGCCACTGCTGCCGTCAAGCCGTTTACTTCGACTTTTCCTTCACCTGGTACGCGGATTGCCAACTGATGCGCCTTGCCGTCTGCCAAAATATCATTCAGCTTGCCAGCATCCACCTGAACGGTTGTAACTTCGTTGTCGCCGTCTTTTTTCGTTGTTCCTGTGGCGAAGTTATTATTCGTTCCATCCACGCTAGTGGTAATATTGCCTGTTGTTGATGGTCCTGGACCCGGTGCCGGTATCCACCAGCCGCTATCGCTAGCACTTGCGCGGTTCACTTTAACTTTATACTCTTTCACTTTACCGTCACGATCTGTCACCTTGACGATTACTTCATTATCGCCGACATTCAGTGGCAGTGCCGTGCTTTCTTTACCGCTTCCGACTGTAACAAATTTGCCGCCGCCCACACTGATCTCGATTTTAGCTTCTGGATCCAGCGCAGTTGGCGTGAATTTCAATTCGTCAACACTGTTCGGCACGCTCATCGTATAAGCATCCTTCTCCGAATCAAATGCCGGATTCAGGCTGCTGGTCGACGGTTTCAGATCAATCAGCTTGTTTGTTGTGCGCATAATTTCCAGTGTATATGTCTTCGGCTCGCCGGTCGTTGGATCCGTTACTTCAACCTTGATAATATTCAAGCCTTCTTGAAGCGGCAGGTTATTCCAATCTTTCGGATCAACTTCCTTGCCGTTCAATGTTACTTTAACTTCGCCATCTGGATGAAGCGCTTTTGGATCAAGGCTAATCGCCGATACTTCATTTGGTACTACGGCTTTGTAGTCAAGCTCATTGCTGTTGAATTTTGGAGACATTTCGATATCTTTGCCAGTCTTTGGATCTTTTAATTTCACCCCCGAAAGAGCGCCGCCAGTTTTTTGCAATTTATCATAGGCTTGGTTTAAATTCGCCAAGGCCTTGGCAATTTGCTCAGGAGTAGCTGCTTGATCGTCCAGCACTTTTTGCGCCTCAGTCAGAGCATCCTGCAACTGTTTCCAGCTTTCAGGCGTATAATCTGCCTCTATTAGTTTCTTGCTGTCATCTACTCTTGCTTGCAGCTTGGATTTATCTACAACAAGCGCATCTTTGGCAGCTTTAAGATCGGCAAGCGCCTTATCAATTTCTTCTTGCGATTGCATCAAGCTTTGATTACTTAGCACCTCATTAGCTTTCTTCAGTGCTTCTTGCAATTTGTTCCAACTTTCCGGTGTATAGACGTCCTTATTCAGTTTGTCGATTTCGGCAACTTGCTCCCGCAGCGCCGTTTTATCTACTTTAGTGATGACAAAGGTGTATATGTTTTCTTCCCCATTGTCAAGTGTCACAGTCACTTCGATTACGTTCTCCCCGACTTCAAGCGGGATATTGTTCCGTTCATCCCCTACATACTCCTCGCCGCGGAGCTTCACTGTGATTGTTGCGCCGTCAACTGCGATCGGAATAATAGCTACGCTGTACACGTCATCCGTTACTGTTGCATTGTAATTCAGACGGTTCTTTCCATTGAATTGCTCTGGCGATAGTTGAATCTCTTTCCCAGCCAGTTCGCTTGGATTTTTATACGTTGCGTCGGCAACGGTTAAATTGAGATCTGTAAGTCTTGGTTCCCGCTTAACCAGATTTAGACGGGCTTCATTCAGTTTAGCTGTGGCCTCATCAACTTCTGCTTGAGTGGCATTTTTGTTATTAAACACCTTTTGTGCCTCGGCCAGTTCTCTCTCAAATGCTCCGAAGCTCTCAACTGTATATTTTTCCTTATTCGATTCTGCCTTATTACTTTCGTTTATTTCCTTTAAAAGTGCACTTTTGTCAACCTTAATGACAGCAACTGTTTTTTCAGCACTGATTTTAATATTTTTGTCACCTGGCATACCGCCATATTCTACTACGTAGCCGAAAACGCTGGCATTCGTTGGAGAGAAGTCATTCCATAGGCCAGCAGTGGTCCCCGGTCCAAAAATATGCGCTACATATTCTACTCCATCGTAGTTGTTTGGCTCGCCAGATTGCCAGTTATTATACCTTTTATTAAACGGTCCGGCCCCTGCTCCCTGGTAACCTTGGTAAAATTTCAATCCTTTACCGTTGTCCTCCAGACCTTCCGGTCCTGTCACCCAACGCCAGTCTCCCGTATTTTGAGGCTCTCCATTTTTGCGTTCAATATCTTGTGCGCCGATCCAGCCAAGACCTTGAGTTTTCTCTTTGACAAACGTGTTTTCCTCTTCACTCGTAATCGTCACAAGATATCCTTGCCGTCCGAAATAATTCAGATTCTCAGCTGCTACTTTTGCATTATCCCATGAAATCTTGGTACTAGTTTTAATATATTCATAGAAATGTCCGTTGCTGAAAGGCAAAGCGGTGCCAAGTGTAAACTGAATCACTCTGTCAGACAGATCGGCACCTGTTGTCGTTAATGTTACACTCCGCAATGCCGCCTCATATTCTTTAACCGTTGCCTCGCCTGTAAGTGTTAGGACACCATTAGTTTTATTGTAGTTTCCTGTTATTTTTGCAGTATTAATAAAGCCCAACAGATCATCGGATTTAAAATTTGCAATAACGACCGATGCACCTTTTAAATTTTCGTTATAATTAAGGGACAGATCGTTATCAATTGTTACCGCATCTCCGTTAACAACATATGTCGTCTTGCCTTCAGAAGCGGATATTGCTACACCATCATCGGCAGCCTGCACTTTATTTGCTGCAAAGCCGCCTAGAAAGCCGCCCGCGGCCATGACGAAGACAAGCAACAGCGAAAGTTGCTTCTTCCAATCATACTTGCTTCTTTGTACATGCATGTACTTGCTTCCTCCTCTTCTTCAATAATTACAGTCATTCTTTTCTGCTACCTCCCCCACACAGCCTCCTCTCACAGAACCTGGCATCACAGGAGCAATAGAACATGGCAACTCGCCAAATTCCAACATTTTTCTTCTACAATCGCCATTCTATCAATCGTCACTATACAAAAACTATACAAAGTGCAAGAATTCCGATTTCTTTACTTTTATACCCTGTACTTATTATGCATTCTCGCCTTTTGGACCAGATTGGTGGTGCCATAGGGAATGATTTCCGATATACTGGAATAAATGGACATAACCAGACAAAAAGCAATACGGGGAGGTATCATCATTGAAAAAAACGGTTGCTGCCCTTATGATCGTTCTGGCCTTTATGCTCACCGCAGGACAAATATTTGCGGCAGCTCTTCCTAAAAAAATGGGGCCTGTGCAGGATCGCGCCGCTTTATTGACGGCTGAGGAAAAAAAGCTGCTCAAGGAGCAGGCCTCCGGCAAGACGTTCCAATTCTATATCCTGACCGTTGCCAATCTGAACGGATTGGACGGAGAGAATTATGCGGCTGATGTTTTTGCCAGCTGGGAATTGACCGCGAAGGATGCGCTCATCGTCGTTTCCGACAAAGGAAGCAAAGCAAGCCTGCACCTTACTAATCGGCAATTGCAATCCGCATTAGGTACAAAAGAGAAACGGGAAGAACTTATAAATAAAAGCTATGTGCCGGCAGCCAAAGAGGGCAAATATGCGGACGCCCTTACCACTTTAATGGTCGCGATGAATGCAGCGGCCGATACGGGCAGCGCGGCAGCTGCAGCGAACGCCGCAGAAGAAAAACTCGAAGACAGCGGGGAACAATCATCTACTTACTTCGAGGTGCTGGGCATGCTCCTGAGCATGATTGCAATCGTACAGTTCCTGTTCTCTATAACGGCGCTGACCGTGCTTGGGCTGCGGCTGAAGAGCAAGCTGAGACGTGTCCAAAGCGATATCAGCGGACAAATGCTGCTCGTTCAACGGACATTGGAGAAGCTCGATCCGCTGACCGTCATGAGCCAGGGGAAAACGAACCGGCTCGCCGCGGAAGTAAGCCGCATGCTGCAGGAACTGCTCGTCGAAACCCAGAACCTATACAAAGAAAGCGGCCGTTCCAGATTTTTGCTTTACACGCCCGGACTGCAAAAGGCGCTCAAACATGCAATAGAAGCATCAGAGGAACTATTTGGGCGAGTGGCAACGCGAATTAGCCAAGCGGAAGCTCTAATGAAGGAAGAGTTTTCCGTCACCCAAATGGTCGAACAAATCCGGCTCGACCTGCCGAAAGTGGAAAGCAAGCTCAAGCAGCTCGCATCCAAGCTGAACAGCACGCTCGACCTGCAGCGGCGGCAACTTGAAGAGATTGAGCGCATCTTTAAAAACGCCGAGAAAGATAATACTTTCGATCCGCTTGTTGCATTAGAATCGGCGGAAAAAGCCCGCGAAGCGCTTGATCTGCTCTCCGGCGATCTGGATGAGCTGGCAGACTATGATCAGAAGATCGCCTCTTTCCCGGAGAAGGAGCATGCCAGCCGGCAAGCGGTGTGGAAGGTCGTCTCCGAGCATCATTTGACGGCGATACCCTATAATCCGTATTTACCGATTGAAGAGAGCAAAGAGGTTGTCGAGCGTATGCAGCATAACTTGAAGTCGGGCAACGTCTTTTCCTTGCGCTCCCAATGGGACCAGGCGGAGCGTCTGTTGCGGGAAGCGGTATCCACCGTCCAGCGTACAGCCGACATCAAGCTGAACAATCGCAGTAAAATTTCCAAAATGGATCAGCGGATCAACCGGCTGCATAATAGCTTCGATGCACTCAAACCTCAATTCGAACGCGTCGCTCTTCAGTATGACCGCTCGCTATGGCACACGCTGCACCAGGAGTACGAACAGACCGCGCGGCAGCTTTCCGGCTTGGGGGCGCAACTGGATGAAGCGGTACGCATGAATGACGATGCCGTCCAGCAATTTGATGATGCCAACGATCGGCTTGACCAGGCCGCGGAGCAAATGTCTGCTATAGAAGGCCGATTGCAGCACTATGAAAGCACAATCGAGCAGTGGGAGCAATCTTACCGCGCAACAACTGAACGCTTCGACAGCGATCAGCGGCAGTATAAGCAGTCCGTCGCTTTTCTCCAATCCGGGCAGCTTGTTATCCCGCATCAGAGGTTTCTGGAGGTCGATGAAATTGTCGCCGCCTTCGTCCAATACTACCGGGATGCCGCGAACAAGAAACCAACCGATCTGCTGCAATTAAGGAAGCATGAGCAGGATCATCATGAAGCGGTCATTGCTTTTGTCGATTTGATCCACAATCTGGACAATTATAGAGGCGAGGCCGAGCAGGTGTTTGCGCAGCTTCGGCAAGCATTCGAATATGAGTTTCGCCATACAAGCGGCATGAAATATAGAAGGGATCTGCAGCAGAACTACCGCTATCTCACGGACCAGGTGCAGGAGTGCCTCGCCAACGGCCAATATGATCAAGCGTTTGAGCTACTCGCCCAGATGCAGCAGCTGATCGGATCGCTGCAATCCGTTAATCTGGAGCGCAGAGTAACTGGCGGCGTTCATTATAATCTCACATACAGACAACAGGAGCTGTACAATCAGTTCAATTCTGCCATGAATCACCGCAACCGCCGCTGACGGGCGAGGGGGCAAGCTGTGAAGCGGTTTCGTTTTACGGAAGTCACAGACGTTATTTCACCAATAACCCCCCTTTTTGAAATCTAACAGATCTGGGCGACCTTAATTGGACGTTTTCTTGCGAAATCGTGCCAATTATCATCAAATAGCGGCGCACAGTTCCGTTACAATTTCAGATCGGGCGAATTTTCGAAAATAGCGGCCGTGATATCCGTTAGCGTTTGTTCATGCGTCAAGAGGCTGTCAGACCTCGGGGTAGTCATGAAGCTACAAGTTTAGGGCAGCCGAAGATAACGATATCCATTATTGAAGCCTCGCCCTTGCGCTCGCCACGACTCCAAAGCAAATGCAATGGCTGGGGTTGCTACAACAGATCGCCGTAAGGTAAAATTAATATTTCTCAAAAAAAGCATGCCGACCGCAAGGTGGCATGCCTCTTTATATTAGAAGGAAAAAAATAATGGCAGAACCGTAATCATCGCTACCCCTAGGATAAACTGGAGCGGTAATCCAACTTTTACATAGTGGCTGAACCGGTAACGTCCTGCCGACATGACGAGCGCATTCGGCGGCGTGGAGAACGGGGAGGCAAAGCACATGCTTGCCCCGATCGAGACCGCAAACAGAAACGGATAAGGGCTGACACCCAGCTGCGTCGCCGCCGTCAGGGCTATTGGCGCCAGCAGCACCGCACAGGCGGTATTACTAATAAATAAGGTCAGCAATGAGGTCGTAAAGTAAATGCCTGCCAACAGCACAAGCGGCCCATAGCTGCCGAGCGAGCTGACAAGCCCTTCGGAAAGCAGGGCAGCCGCTCCGGTCTTCTCAATCGCAGTCGACATCGGGATCATTCCGCCGATCAGCACTATGCTCTCCCAGTTGACCGTCTTGTAGGCCTCCTCCATATTGCGCACACAGCCGGTAATGACCATCAGCAGCGCCGCTATCATCACCGATACAACCGCCGGAATCCAGTTGGTGATCAGCAGCGCGACCATGAGCAGCATAATGCCTGCTGCAACCGGCGCCTTCATATCTGTCGTCACCTTCCTGGCCTCCTCGGCCGGCTGCCCCACGACGACGACGTCAGACTGCTCCGCGGCAAGCAGCGCAATATCCGCCCAAGTGCCCTGAACGAGCAGCGCGTCGCCAAAACGCATCTTTTCCTCCTTCAAATGATGCAGCAAATATTGCTCCTTGCGCTGGATGCCCAATATGTTAACCCGATATTTTTCCCGGAAGCCGGATTGCTTGACAAGACGTCCAATTAACCGCGAATTCGGCGTCAGCATCACTTCGGCAATGCCGACCTCGCTGGTTGCATATTGCTCCACATGCATAGGCGCCTGCGGCTGCCGCTCCGGCTTCTGACGGTCGAGCAGCGTCAGCCCATAATGCGCCGCGAATTGCTCCGTCTGCTCAAAAGCACCATTAATATACAAAATATCATTCTCTTGAATGACGGTTTCCGGCCCGGCGATCTCTTGGTTAATCGTTTTAAAAAACTGATTTTTCGCTGAGCTTTTGCGCCGGATTTCAATGACATTCAGTCCAAACTGGGACGGAATATCCAGTTCTTTCAGCGTTTTGCCGCGAATAGCCGAAGCTTCGCCGACCTGGACGCGAAACAGATTTTGCGTCAGCTGATATTGGCGCACGAGCTCCTTGAGCGTACGGCCGCCCTTCTTTTTCCCGCCATCTTCATCATTTTTGGGCAAAAAACGGCGTAAAAAAAGCAGTGCAAGTACACCGACAGCGAGACAGACAATGCCAACTGGCGTAAATGAAAAGAAGGTCAACCCTTCATAGCCCGCATTTACTAACGTCTCTTGAATGACAAGGTTGGGCGGGGTCCCGATTAAAGTCAGCATGCCGCCCATACTGCTGGCAAACGCCAGCGGCATAAGCACTCTGCCCGGATTCATATGAGCACTCATCGCCATACTAACGACAACCGGCAGCATGACCGCTACCGTTCCCGTATTGCTCACAAAAGCGCCGATCAATGCAGTTACCAGCATCACCATAATGAGCATGCGGGTCTCACTGCCTCCGGCCAGCAGCAGCAGCTTGCGGCTCGCTATCTTGGCCAGCCCGGTCTGAATAATGCCTCCCCCGACAACGAACAAACCAATCATCATGACGACGACCGAATTCGAAAATCCGGACAACGCCTCGCCTGGCGTCAATACCTCCGTTAACATCAGCACAATCAGCGCAGCAAGCGCCACCAGGTCCGAGCGGATTTTACCCGATATAAATAGAATGGATGCTATCGCAAGTGTGATTAGTGTAATCCACATCGGATCATTCATGATGTATGTATACCTCCTACCGTATCGCATTACTCTATTAAATTCGACATTTTGCGACGATAGTCCTGCCCAAATTAGTTCAGCTCTTGACTTAAGTTAATGCCGCGCCATAACCCTCCTAATATAATGAACATTAATATAACAAGGGGGTTAACTCATGACTGTCTCCACGCATGGCCGCATGCTTCAGCAGCGTACATCCGCTTTAATTGCCGGCATATCGCTTATCGTCATGGCAATTGCCGCATTTTTCTCCTATGGCTTTATCCACGAAAGCCTTGTCGTGCAGGGCGATGCTGCCGCCACATTTCACAATATCTCGTCATCCAGCCACCTTTTCACGGCCGAAATTTTCAGTTGGCTCATCATTGTCATTGCTGACATTTTGGTCTCCTGGGCGCTGTACCTGTTTCTGCAGCCGATCCATAAAAGTCTTTCCTTGCTCGGCGCATGGCTCCGGCTTGTTTATACGGCTATATTAGCGATTGCGATCCTGAATCTGCTCTTTGTGCTGCTGCTGGTGAAGCCTTCATTCGATCTATCCTCATTTACAATCGAACAAATTCAAGCGCTGATGATGCTATTTTTGCGGGCATTTGAATCGATTTGGTCGATCGGATTGGTCATTTTCGGCGGGCATTTAATGGCTAGTCCAGGTCTTTTTCGCAGGAGTGTCTAGTGGCGTTCTTCAGGTGAAGAAGCGATAAATGAAGCCCATTCATCCTGTACGTCACCCAGGCTTTCTTCGACCATCCGGCGGATCATCGTTTCCAACTGGGCGTATTTTTGCAACATGCTTTGTTCTGCCTGCAAGTCGCCAACAACCAGTATACAGTCTTCCACGCAGGTTAGAGTGTAGGGGGATACGCGGTTTTCTTTATGCTGATTGAAAATGGCGACTGCCTGCTCTTCCGTATAAAAGTTGGATGTGACTTCTTTGCCCGTTTCATCAATCGCATACTGTCTCACACATCCCTTCAAGACGAAATAACATTAGGCGGGGACATCCCCCTGTCTAAGGAGCGTTGTCCCTTTTATAAATTTTTGTACAGGTATGTCTGCAATGATTGCCTGCTGTTCTGCTTCGTTGAGCGTTGTATATTTGGCCAAATACTGTAGCAATATACTTTTCATTTGAAACCCTTTCCGTTTAATAATGAAATGAGAACCTGCCTCCGTAAGCTTATCATAAAGCCAATCAGGACATCCTGCCATAAGGATGCCCTGATTTAATGTATTAATCTATTTTTATCGCAATATTACCCAATTGTTCCCCTTGCTTCATGCCGTGAAAGGCTGTAAATGCATCCTGCAACGGATAAACTTGATCGATAATCGGGCGAAGCGAGTGGCTTTCCATGAATTGAAGCATCGCGGCAAACTCTTCACTGCTTCCCATCGAGGTGCCAATGATGCTGATTTGCGGGAAGAAAATATCCCGGATCGGCATCTCTATTCGATCTCCCGAGCTTGCTCCAAACGTGACAATCCGGCCATTCGGCTTTATAACATCAAAATAAAAAGGGAACGTCGCCGGCCCGATGCTGTCAAGAATAAGATCCACAGCGTCTCCATTCATGCTTTCCTTCCAATTGCTATGTGTGTCAAATGCATGGTTTGCTCCATAAGTGAGAGCAGCTTGTCTTTTCGCCTCATTTCGTGACGTAACGCTGACCCGCGCTCCCGCGGCTAAAGCCATAAGCATGGCATAGGTAGCCACCCCGCCGCCAATGCCGGGAATAAGCACATGTTCTCCGCGCTGTAAATGTCCTTTCGTGAAGAGAGCGCGGTAAGCCGTCAAGGCCGCCAAAGGCAGCACACCGGCCTCTTCCCATGACAAGTAAGCCGGCTTTTTGACAGCATTTAGGGCAGGAACGATGATGTATTCGGCGAACGTACCATCTGATGGTCCCCCTACAATGGCTGGAACTGCAGGCACATCGTTAGGGGATTCCCACCCGATACAAGGATTAATAATAACATCGGAACCCACGGCAAGGCCAGTGACCCCTTCCCCTGCTGCTTCAATCCTGCCTGCTCCGTCCGACCCGATGATCAGAGGACTATCTCCTTCCGTTCGACTTGCCATGATGAACAAGTCTCGGTGATTTAACCCTGCAGCTTTCAGCTTTATTTTAACTTCGCCATATCCCGGCTGTTTATCACTCATGTCTTTGTAAGACAAGCCATTCAAACCACTTTGCCCGGCATGCACGACTGCTTTCATCGCTCATTCCTCCCTCGAAATGTATTTTGTGTCTTTTGAAGAAATTGTACTCAGCGGCTAAAATTCTGTAAAATAATTAAAATCGAACGTCACTATCAGAAACGATCATGCCCGGCAGGTGAAATAGAGATGAACATCAGTGATTTGAAAATTTTTCAAGCTGTCGCGCGTGAGGGCAGCATAACAAAGGCCGCGCAAGTCTTGAACTATGTGCAGTCTAATGTGACCTCCCGGATACAAGAGCTTGAGGAGCAATTGAACGTACCGCTGTTTCGCCGCTCCAATCGGGGGATGACGTTAACGCCCGCAGGCGAAAATTTGCTGAAATATGCGGATCAAATACTGACCTTGTTGGATGAAGCCATCAAAACGACACAATTCTCGGAACATCCTTCCGGCCCCTTTCGCTTAGGCTCCATCGAGACGGCAGCGGCCACTCATTTGACTCCATTATTGACTGAGTATCACCTGCGTTATCCCGATGTGAACCTCTCGCTTGTAACCGGTGAGACGCACAGCCTTTTGCAAAAAGTGCTGAAATATGAACTTGACGGCGCTTTTGTCTATGGACCCGTTGACGCACCTGAAATTGAGCATATTGCCGCCTTCGAGGATGAACTGATGCTTGTTTCAGAGCCGGATGAACATGATATGTACGATTTGCTCACTAAGCCAATGTTATTTTTCGACGTTGGATGCTCCCACCGCGCAAGGGCCGAACAATTCCTGAATGAAAACGGATTAACTTCCGGGAAAATCATGGAGTTTGGAACTTTGGAAGTGATTTTAAACGGCGTATCATCCGGCCTCGGGGTCTCTTTGCTGCCACAATCGTCAATTGCCAAAGCGGAAAAGGCGGAGATGATCGCTTCCCATCGCCTGCCTGAAGGGTACCGCGATTTACAAATATGGTTTGTGTATAAAAAGGAAGCGGCATACTCAAGCGCATTAGTGAAATTCGTGCAATTGGTTGGAGAAGGCAAGGCTGACGAAGCGTAGGCGTTGGTGGATACCGTGGCTAGAGCATCATTTAAGCACTTGGGAACGATTATTTCAGGGACAGGAATTCAACTCGTGAGCAAGTCGACCTCTCGTTTTAAGAAAAACTTCTATCGAAGTCCTTCGAGGGTGTGCGACCGCGTTTAGCAGTTTCATCTAACCCTTCTCCACAATCGTTATTTTGAAAAACCGGTCAAAAAGAAGAAAAAAGAGGTAAAGCCAAGAAAAAACAAAGAAGACCTGTTAAAAAAAATGAATAACAGGCCCTTATTTAAGTGCGTAAAAAAACGGGGTGCAAACAGCGAGCTTGACCGTTTCGTTCATATCAACGGATCGTCTGTCCGCACAGCCCCTTAGTTCCTATTGAATAACTCGCATTATAATCGTCACCACTTCCACCCGAGCCGAAGTTTCGCCCGGAGCAAAGCGGTTGCCGCTCCGACCTTTGACAATGCCTCGAGCCGCCGCTTCAGCAACTAAAGATTTCGCCCAAACCGGAATGTCCGCATCGTACATGCAGCTTGTAACCGCCTTCTGGCTCATTGGGAGGTTAAGTGCCCGCGTAGCCATCGCAATCATTTCCGTGCGAGTAATTTGAGCATATGGCCGGAAGCTTCCATCCCCATAACCTTGAACAATGTTCGCTTTGAGCGCTTGCGCCACTGCCTGCGAAGCCCAAGCCGGAATTTGCTTGCTTAAATTGAATGCGGGACTTAACCTGCTCCACTCCGAATGCGGAGGAACATCAGACTCCTTAGCCTTGGAGATGGAAATACGCAGCACTTCGTCCATAGCTCCCGGCAGAACTTTTTGAGCAATGGCGGATAGTCGCATCATCGTTTTCATTCTCCTTTACTGGCGCCACGCGGAAACGTTACTTGGTTTTCGCTCCGGCCAGCTGCTGGACCGCGCTTTCCGCAAACTTGATCAGTTCTTCTTTCGTCAATGGATTTTCTGGATTCGTCGAAATGTTAAATTGATATTGTTTGTCTGTCCAGCTCAGTGTATTTTTAACGTATTGAGGGAATTTTTTCTTCGTCTCTTCATCCAATTCGTCGGCCGCCACAAAGTGGTAACCTTTCTTCTTGCTGTACTTCTTCGCGATCTCTGCGCTCATCAGGCTAAATTGGAGTTGCACGACATCTTTTCCGTTCTTGAATACGAGATCGACCTGGCCCGCTTCCGTCCATTTGATGAGCTTCAAGTAAGCGGCTTTGTCTTTGGCCTCCGCTTTCACTTCTTTCTGATACTTGTCGCCATAGGCCAGAATCGGCGGCTGGATGTTGGCTTTGGTGAACTTATACCCTTCCGGCAAGCCGTCCGGACGCTTCAATACGGGAGTCTTCAGCTTGGATGCTACTTTGATGTAATCTTCATAGCTTTTGAAATTGTACACATTCAGATAGTTGGAAAAATGCTCGCCGCCATTAAGCGACTTATCGCTTACATACAATATGTAATAGTCACCCGGATTTTTTTTCATTTTGGCATACTTCGCTTTTTCCGCTTCCACCGCCTTTTTCTTCTCCGCGGCGGAAGGCGCCTTCGCTGCGGCCAGCACCGTCACTTCCTTGGCCCTGTTGGCCGGCGCCGCCTCCGCGGCGATATGCATCGAATTGAACAGCAGCAGGCAGCTCGTCGCGGCAATCGCCGCTTTGGTCATGTTTTTCATGTTCTATTTCCCCTCTCCAGCATTTTGTTTTTGACAGATCTTCGGTTCAAGGCCAGACCGCAATGCATTGCTTTGGGATCCCTTAGGCGCAAGCCTCTTTGTTATAAACACAGCTAGGCGAGAATGGGTTCACTTTTTTGGTGCTTGTTCAAATCGGGTAGGACGCTACTCATTATTTGAGTAGCCGACCTCCCACACCACCGTACATACCGTTCGGTATACGGCGGTTCCTAGTTTACACAGTTCACCCGTGATCACCTCCTAAGGTTCGGCCCTTCCCTTCTGCTGTCAACGGCCGTTTCCCCGCCTTTTTTCCAGCAATAGCGTGTCTCAGGAGGCTCATTCGCCCACAAATCCAAGAAGAGGTGTCTCGCCATGCGAAGCCGATCCTTGGATGAGTGGAATAGGCGCTCAAATGTTGCAGTTTGTGCAATAAGTCGCTTGGAGGAAGGAGGTATGCTCCAAATTGTTGTATGAAATGCAACAAATCTCTCCTCCAGGGCGCTTAACTAGTGATGATTGTTGCACAACGTACAACATTTGCGGCTAAAACGGTAGAATGAGGGCTCGAATGTTGTATTTTCTACAACAAATTGTACCCCCACAGCGGACTTTCACCGCCTAGTTAGTCGCCATGCGTGGCGCACAAAGAAAAAGGACAACCGCGTTAGTTGTCCTTTTCCTGCCTTACTTATAATTGCCTTGTCTCCATCCGCTGCAGCTCCCAAAGCTGCCAATACATTCCTTTACGCTGCAGCAGCTCCGCATGTGTGCCGCGCTCATGCACCCTTCCCTGGCTCAGGACGATAATTTCGTCCATAGCTTCCAGACCGGCCAGCTTATGCGTAATCCACAATACGGCTTTATCGGCAAGCGCCTGCTCCAGATTGACCGTAAACGCCTGCTCTGTAATCGGATCAAGCCCAGTGCCCGGCTCATCGAACAGCATAGCCGGCGCATTGCGGATCAATGCCCTGGCCAGCGCCAGACGCTGACGCTCCCCGCCTGACAGCCTCGCTCCCCATTCGCCGATTACAGTATCATAGCCTTGCGGCAGCCGCTCGATCGTTTCCTCGATCATGGCTATACGCGCAGCGGCACGCACTTCCTCCATCGTCGCTTCCGGACGGCCAAGCCGCAAGTTTTCGGCGACTGTCGTATTAAAGAGCTGTACATTTTGCGATACGACAGCGAAATTGGCGCGCGCTTCCTCATCCGACAAATGCCGCAGCTCAACACCGTTCATCAAAGCCGAACCTTCTTCGTAAGGCCGCAGCTTCAGCAACAGGTGCAGCAGTGTACTTTTTCCCGAGCCGCTCTCTCCTACAAGAGCAACCCGTTTCCCTTTGGCCAGCGATAACGACAGGTCATGCAAAGCATATGGCTCCTGAGGCGCATAGCGGAACGACAAATGCTCGACAGCCATGTGCCAGCCGTCCGGTGAGACGGCGGCAGATGCAGCTGGAGCAGAGCTGCCCGGCCGTTCATTACTCTTCGGCGCGTACATAGCTGCTTCGAACTCATCCGCTAAGGCAAACAGTCTGTCCCCCGCTGCCATCGTTTGTCCGTAATGCTGAAAAGCAAGCGGCAGCGGCATCATCGCCTCGAAGCAGGCAAATGCTATCAGGATGATCGCCGGAATGAACACGCCGTCGATTTTCCCGCTCGTCACCATCGGAATAGCCGCTGCAAGCATCAGCCACATCGTCAAATGGGCCAGCCCGACCATCGAACCGCTTGTGACGGCGGCAAGGCGATTTTGCCGCTTCAGCTCGCTGTCCATGCGCTGTTGAATCTGACTGATTCGCGTTTCCATCTTAACTGCCTGGCCATATAACAGTAATGTCGGCAAGCCGGCAACGAGATCGGCCGTTTCCGTGTACATGCCCGCCCGCTCCTTCACAAGCTTGCTGCCGCTCTCCCGGCCCAGCCGATGGCATATCCACGGGATGACTAGACCCGCCAACAGCAGCATTGCTGCCAGCAGTGAAGCAAGGCCGCCATCGAAATTGGCCATAATGGCAAACCCTAGTATGAGCGTAAGTAAAGCAACAAGCGGCGGAGCGACGACGCGCAGAAAGAAGTTTTGCAGCTGCTCTACATCGCTTATAATTGAGCCGAGCAGGTCGCCGCTGCGCTTTTGCTCCAGCAGTGTTGCCCCTCTTGGCTCCAGCCGTTCATACAGCCATACCCTGAGGCGCTGCAAAATCCGAAAGGTAACATCGTGCGAGACAAGCCGCTCCACATAGCGGAATACTCCCCGGACAATGCCGAAGAAGCGTACGCCCACGATTGGCACATATAGCAGCAGCACCGTCTCCGGCCGCAAAGCGGCTTTGGCGATCAAATATCCGGATGTCCCCATCAAGCCGACGTTGGCGCCGACAGTCGCAAATCCGAGCAGCACAGCCAATATTGCCCTCCATTTGTAGAGCTTTAAAAACTGCAGCAAACGGACAAAAGTGCCGCTCCCGGCTTTCCGGGCTGCAGCAGCCGGCCGCTGCAACGGCAGCCCGGCTGGCCCGCAAGCCGCAGCGCGCTCACCAGCTTCACGCGTTTCACTCGTCTCGGCCTCCGCTGGTGCAGGAGATTCCCGCTCCTCCGCATACACAGCGGCCGCAGCCAACATATCCGCGTACAATCCGCCGCGTTCCAACAGCTCTGCCGGCGTTCCCAGCTCGGCAACGCGCCCTTCGTGAAGCACGACGATCCGGTCAGCCGCGCTTACCGTGTCCAGCCTATGCGCGACCGTCACCGACATCCGCTGCTGCATCAGCGGCTCCATCCCTTTCGCGACCGCCGCTTCGCTTGCCAAATCAAGCGCAGCTGTCGGTTCATCGAACAGCAGCAGCCGGGCATCGCGCCGCAATACGGCGCGGGCCAGCGCTATCCGCTGCGCCTGCCCGCCTGAAAGCCGCACCGCCTCGCCCAATTCCGTATCGTACCCGTGCGGCAGCGCTTCAATAAACGCCGCAGCATGAGCGATGCCGGCTGCCGCTGCAATGTCCGCCCCTGTCGCTTCTGGGCGGCTAATGCCGATATTGTCCGCTACTGTCCCGTGAAACAAATGCACCTTCTGTGTCATGACGGTCAACTGCTCGCGCCACCAGCCGATCGATAGCTCCGCCATATCAACCCCATCAATTACAATCCGACCCGATGTTGGCCTAATAAAGCCTTGCAGCAGATCGAGCAAGGTGCTTTTGCCCGCTCCGGTCGGCCCGACAACGGCGATCCGCTCGCCAGGCTCGAACGTTAGCGACACATCTGTTAATGCCGGCTGCTTCTCCCCTTCATAATGAACCGTCACATTTTCGAAGGCAATCCGGTACCCTGCGGGATGCGCAGAAGCCGGCAGCTTCTGCTTTGTCCCCCCCTTATCCTCTACCTGACCGGCAGGCTCCGTATTCAAAATATCGAAAATGCGGCCGGCAGCCGTCACTCCATTCATGCCTGCATGAAATTGAGTGCCGAGCGTTCTTACCGGCGTATAAAACTCCGGCGCCAGCAGCAGCACCAGAAAAGCATGCTCAAAGCCGATTTCGCCGTCAATAAGCCGCAAGCCGAGAAAGACGGCTACAATGGCTGTACTGAGCGCAGCAAACAATTCCATGACAAAAGCCGAAAGAAAAGCAAGACGCAGCGTCCCCATCGTCGAGCGGCGATGTTCCTCGCTAATGCGCGCGATCATCTCCAGCTGCGCCTTGCTGCGATTGAACATTTTCAGCGTCGGCAGCCCGCGCAGCATCTCGTGAAAATGTCCGCCCAATCGTCCAAGCAGTTCAAATTGACGATCCGTCTTGGCCTTCGCCGCCTTGCCGATCAGGATCATGAAGATGACCAACAGCGGCATCGTAATGCTGAACACCACCGCCGAGATCCAATCCGTGCCAGCGACGACGCAGAATACCGCGATCGGAATGAACGTGGAGAGCGCAACCTGCGGCAAATATTTGGCCAAATAATTTTCAAGCTGCTCGACACCCTCGTACAACGTTCCAACCAACTCGCCGCTTCGTTCCCCCTTGGCATAGTCCGGCCCGAGCTCAGCCAACTTGCGCACAAGGCGCATCCGCAGATCGCTCTTAATATGCTGGGCCATCTGCGCCGAAGCATACTCGCTTGCCGCATGCAGCGCCGCCCGCAGCAGCATAATGCCCAGCAGGACGCCAAGCGCGGGCAGCAGCAGCGACAAACTCATTTTGCCAAGAAATGCGTCGTCTGCAATTTTTGCCAAATAGATCGCCTGGCCGATGAGCAGCAAGCCGCCCGCCGACCCTGTCACGACGCTCACTGCAAACAGCTTGCGCGTGCCTTGAACTTGCTTGAACAATTTTTTTATCATCGTCTCTACCTTCTAGCAGCTAGTAGTCAAGATGGTCTGTCGCACGAATCCGCTTGCGGAACACCCAGTACGTCCAAGCCTGATAGGCGAGCACGAACGGCAGCACGGTCAAGGCAACAATCGTCATCACTTCCAGTGTGTACGTGTTCGAAGCCGCATTGTAAATCGTCAGCGACCATTCCGGATTGAGCGAAGAAATCATCACATTCGGGAACAGCAGCATGAAAACCGTAACCGTCGACAGCACAATCGTCGCTCCTGTCATAATAAACGCCCAGCCGTCGCGGCCAGCTTTAATGAAGAAGTGAACGGACAGCAGCGCCATCCCCGCCAAAATCGGCACCATGCCTGGGCTTAGTCCGTTGGCAGTAAACATATCAGTCTCAAAATAGCTCAGCACGACGAACAACAGCAGCACCGCACTCGTCCATTTGCCGATTTTTAGCGCTACTGCGCGCGCACGGTCACGCAGTACGCCTTCTGTCTTGAGCGACAGGAATAAGGCGCCATGCAATACAAAGAGCAAAACAATACTGACCCCTGCCGTGACCGAGTAAAGCGAAATCAAATCCCAGAATGAACCGACATAGTTCATATTTTCGTCAATCGGCACGCCCTTCATCAGATTGGCCAGCGCCACGCCCCACAGCAGCGCAGGCAGCAAGCTGCCGAAGAAAATAACCCAATCCCACGTGGAACGCCATTTCGTATTCGCAAGCTTACTGCGGAATTCGAAGGCGACTCCGCGGCCGATCAATGCCAGCAGCATTAAAAATAAAGCCATATAAAACCCGCTAAACAACGTTGCATACCAGTTCGGGAAAGCGGCAAACATCGCCCCGCCTGCCGTAATGAGCCACACTTCATTGCCATCCCAGACCGGGCCGATCGTGTTGATCAACACTCTGCGTTCCGTATCGGTCTTGCCGATCAGCGGCGTGAGCATCCCGACTCCGAAGTCAAAGCCCTCCAGAAAGAAAAATCCGACGAACAGCACTGTTATTAAAATAAACCATAGCGTCTCCAGCATCCGCTTTTTTCCGCCTCACTTTCGCTTTCGTATTCGTTCTATAAAGTCGCAACAGGGGAACCATCCGCCGGTTGTTCATGACCGCTCTGCTCGCCGGTATCTGCACCTTTGCGTACAGTCAGCACGACCAAATAAACGAACACCGCAGCCAAAATACCGTACACGAGCGTAAATCCGATTAACGATGTAGCAACCATACCGGAAGATACGAGCGGCGACACGCCCTGCTCAGTCTTTTGCAGCCCGAATACGATCCATGGCTGGCGGCCGACCTCAGTCATAATCCATCCCGCGGAATTCCCGATAAACGGAAGGGCAATAGCCGGAAGCATTAGTCTCAAGTATTTGCGCGATTTTTCCAGCTTGTTGCGGATAACCGCCCATGTGCCGAACATGCCAAGGAAAATCATCGCCATGCCCGCCGCGACCATAATCCGGAAGCTCCAGAACGTTGTCTTCACCGGCGGGATATAGTTGCCCGGGCCATATTTCTGTTCATACTCGGCTTGCAGCTCCTGAATGCCAGGCACGCTGCCAGTCAGCTTATTGTACGAAAGAATACTGAGCGCATAAGGGATATCGATCTTGAAGCCATTTTCCTGCTTCTCTGTATTGATCGTGGCAAACAGCGTCCACGGCGCGCTCTCGCCGCTCGTTTCCCACAACGCTTCGGAAGCAGCCATTTTCATCGGCTGCGATTGCATCAGATGCTGCGCCTGGCTATGTCCGGCGAATGCAGTCAGCAGGCTGGCAACAAGCGCCACGACAATACCGATTGTAAACGATGGCTTAAACACATCCAGCTGCTGCTTGCGCAGCATTTTGTACGCACTGATCCCGGTAATAAACAAAGCGCTGGTAGCAAGTGCTCCGTAAATAACGTGCGGAAACTCTACCCATAGCTGTTTGTTGCCCAGCAAAGCGAAGAAATTCGTCATCTCTGCGCGGCCATTGGCAATCTCAAAGCCGACCGGCTCCTGCATGAACGAGTTGGCGCTCAAAATCCACAGCGCCGACAAAGTCGCGGCAATGGCAACCAGCCAGATGCAAGCCAAGTGAACTTTCTTGGAAAGCCGGTCCCAGCCGAAAATCCAGATGCCGAGGAACGTCGACTCCATAAAAAATGACACCAGCGCTTCAACTGCCAGCGGCCCGCCAAATACGGCCCCGACAAAACGCGAGTAGTCCGACCAGTTCATCCCGAACTGGAACTCCTGAATAATGCCTGTCACGACGCCGACGGCAAAGTTCAGTAAAAAGATTTTCCCCCAAAATTTTGTCATTTGCTTGTATTTGTCGTCTTTTCTGACGACGTACAGCGTCTGCATAAAAGCGATCAAATACGCCAGTCCAATGGACAACGGCACGAACAAAAAGTGATACACCGTCGTAATGCCGAATTGCCATCTGGCCAGATCCAATGCTTCCACATTAACAGCCCCTTTCAACTAATCCTCATTATAGAACCGCGCCCAGTGCTGTTATGTGATTTTAATCACAATCTATGGATACAATTTTGAATTTTTTGTTCACAACGTCAAATCGTGTACAATTAGAGCATTACCCGACAGAGGAGGACATAATAACGATGGAACGTGAAGAACTGTCTGCGCTCTGGCGCCAGGAAGGCCGCAAATATGCCGCGGATATAAATGAGTTTGTGCGAATTGGCATGGCGAGCAATTGGCAGCAAAAGCAGCAGGAGCCCGAAGAGGACAAGCGTCACCGGCTGGCCGGCCAAGTGCTGAAGCAAATTAAAGCAGCCAACCAGACTGGAAGCATCGCAGAGCTGCGCGAGCAATTCCCGCCCGCAACCTGGCCTTTTACTAATTCATTCAGTGATAAGATGCAAGCTGTGGAGCCGATTGCTGTTATGGATAATGGCGGCATTCTCGTTCAAATCAGCAATTCTGCCAAGCCGCAAATTTATATCGCCGATGCGAACAGTATAGAAGTATTCACCAACATATACAGCGCAGGCGTCTCCCCTGACGGAAACTATATCGCACTGGCCGACGATAAGGAGATTCGTGTGATCGCGCAGCCGGACCGCAAGCTGCAAGGAACTGTAGCCGCCCGTTATGAGTGGACCGCACTGCAGCGGCGAATGAAGGAAATATTGCCGGAATACGAGTCGCTCGCCGATCAGGATAAGCCAGCAAGCCACCTTACAAAAATCGTTCCTTTTTCCGGCGGCCAGTCCCTATTGCTCGTATCAAGTGCGGGAACCTTTCTCGTAGAGCAGGAGCAGGTTACACTCCTCCATCCTGACCCAGCCATTTATGGGGCGGCTCACGAGGACGAGGATGAGGAAGACCGCTATATCGGTGACGCCATGGTGCACGGGGCGGTGTCGCCCGATAACCGCTGGATCGCCTACGGCGGCCAGTGCAGCGAGCATCTGCTGCTGGACGTGGAGAAACGGGAGGCTTATCGAATTGAGCCCTTATCCAGCTACCCTCACTATTGCTCCTTCTCGCCTGACAGCAAGGAGGTTTGGTTCAATGCTTGCCATTTCTACAATGGAGAAACGATTAAAGTTACGATCAGCGAGCTGACTGATGATCCGGCGGACGCCGCCGCGGACAAGGAATGGCCGAGCGTGAATGACGAGATGCGGGTCTATGCCGCGGCCCCGACATCGCAGGGGCAAATTCTCGGCGACGCTTACGGTTACTTGCGGTTGATCAGCAGCGAGGGCGAGGAGCTGTGGCGGCATTTTGTCGGCAGCACGATTTCCGGCCTAGCTGTGTCGGCCGATGAAGCGCTGCTTGCCGTAGGAACCTATGGCGGCATGCTGCATTTGATTGATTTGCAAAGCGGAGAAAAGGATGCGTTTACGATCGGCACCGCACCGATCAAGGAAATTGCCCGCTGGATTCTGTGGAAGGATGAGCCGCCGCTGCGCTGGTAGCCACCCCACCCCACAGCCAGCCGGAAATGTTGCACAAAAGAGTTCGGACGAGCATAACTTCACTGGTTCCGTTGTTTGCCCGCAAGCGCCGCGAAAATCGGGTAAAAAGCGTAAATAACGGGTCGGCCGACTAAATGGATTTTCTACAGTTCGTTTTTTGTTTTGCTCGCTAATTAGTCGGACTAGATGGAAAATCTACAGTTAGAATGGGAGATATAGATTAGAAGGCTCGATTTGGCCCGAACTAGCTGGATGATTTCCAGTTAGATTGAAAAAAATCATCTTTTCTGGGTATTTACCTACATAAAATCCAATTAGTTTTTGGAGGAAAGGAAGACAAGCACAGATTTTAGTTTTGAAAGCCGTTTTTTCAACACATATTCGGACTGCTCCCCCCGTCCCCCCAAAAATATTGCACCCGAAGCAGTATTGATACTGTTTCGGGTCTTGTTGCTGGCGCCTTGACTATACCGCACTGGTTGCTGGTGTTCCCAAATACTTCTATAAAAGATTCAAAGATCGCAACAGGATATACCTGCATAATTTTCCCTGAATTTTGAAACAATTTGTCGCATTTCAGGGAGTTTTGTCTTATAATAGTAGGAAAATTATACTATTTGAGGTGTCAAATGAAATCATTTCCCACGAAATCCTTCCTATCTCTAGCATTGTTTGCATCTGTTCTATCAGGCTGCTCATCCGGTAGCGGCGCCTCTGCAGACGAGATCGAACAATTAAAGAAAGAGATCGCTACGCTTAAAGCGGAAAATGAGCAGTTGAAAAAAGACAACAAAGCCTCCGGACAAAAGCAGGACGAAGCCGGAAAATCTGACGCAGAAGCGCCTGAAACCAAGCAGAAACCGGAGGAGCCCAAAGGAGATGCTCCGCTGATTCTGGAGGCCAAAAAGCCATTAACGCTCGAAAACTTCGCCGAATTAACTGTTGCCAGTACAAAGTTTGCCAAGAAGATTATCCCGTCCAATCCGGGAACGTTTTATACTTATTATGAGTCCAAAGAAGCCGATATGACCTATTTGGCGCTTACACTGAAAATCAAAAGTCTGCTGGAATCAGGAAAATCGGCAGATGATTTCGCGGATGTAACCATCAAATACGACGACAAATATGAATATCGCACGTTCTCAACGATCGAGAAATCAGGCGGAGAAGATTTTACCTATACCAATATCACTAGCATCGAGCCGTTAAAAACAGGCACGCTGGTATTTTTGGCCGAAGTGCCGAAGGAAGTGGAGAAAAGCAAGCAACCGCTGGTCGCATTCATTACCATAAACGGGAAAGAGTATGAGTACAAAATCCGCTAAGTTATAAGTTATCAAAAGCAGGGCCAGACATTCTGCACACGAATGTTTGGCCCTGCTGCTTGTTTTCTTGACAAGCAGCAGGAGTACCCCGTACCCCTGCATCGCCCGTCAAATAGTTGACGATCGGGCTTGGCTGCCGGGTCAACATCGCCCCGTATTGCCAGGCCAAGATTGCTCAGCTTTCCGTCTCGCGCAGCGCATCGGCAGGAGATAGCCGGAGCGCCGCGCGGGCCGGCCCAATATTGATGAGCACAGCTGTAATAACCAGCCCGATCAGCAGAGGCACAAGCAGCTCAAATGGATAATCGATTGAGAGCGGCTGCTCATGAGGCTTTACGCTCTGCTTCGCCATCCTGAAAAATACAGCCGCCCCGCTCGATCCGATCCCCCACCCGATCAACAGGCCGGCAATCGCCATCATCGAACCTTCCAGCACGAACATCCGGCTCATCTGCTTGGCGGACAAGCCGATACAGCGCATCATCGCAATTGCTTTTCCCCGCTCATGTACAGCGCGGAACTGCACGATCGCCAGACCGAACAGGCCGATCAGGGCAGATAACGCGGTAAAGCCGATAAAACCGCGCGATAATTGGCGGTTGACCATCTGCTCCCCCAATTGCTCCGCATAGGGCGCCTTGAATGTCAAAATACCGTTCATAATTAAGCGATCCTTCAGCTGCTGCATCACCTCTACATTCCGGTAATCAAATTGCAGCAGCACAAAGCCCATTCCGTGTTGATTAGGCCACTTGAATCCGTAAGGACGCAAGTCCTGATGTACAGATTGATGGACATATGTCGCATCATATACTTCTAAATTCTCATCCTTCGCTGAGTTTGAATCTGCAAAGCCAGCGACGGTAAAGGCGCGTTCGGTCAAAGGCTGCCACTGCTCATTCGTAGCCCTCAGCTTGTCTGCGTAAACCGGAAGCACAATTTTGTCCCCGACGCGAACAGCAGCACGAGAATTGTCATCCTGGTCCCACCGCTTGGATATGGGAAGAACGATATAGCCGGGATCGCTCATCACCTTCGCCCAAGCCTCATCGTCGCTCTTGAACTGCGGGTCCCGCTCAATAAGCCTCAGCTCTCCGCCTTGCAGCAGTTCCTTCGTCACCGGCACGAACGCTTGCGAGAATCCCCCTTCATCTGTCAGGAGCATATAAGGCTCAACAGCCGCAATCGAGCTCACATTCGCTGTTATCCATTCATCCTCGTTTGCCAAACGAAGAATAGCATCCTTCTGGGCTGCATGGTCATAGATGATATATCCCCCGTACCCCAGCATCGTCATATTATTACGCTCAACATCGTTGGCACTGAGCATCACCGCGGTTATATTTGCAGTAAAGGTCAATGTCATCATAACAAAGGCAAATAATAATGCGACGGTTACCGTCCTGCCTCTGTTGACGCTCAAATACTTGATCGCCAGTCCGACGGAGACAAGGGGAAACCCGGTCCATTTCAGGACATTGCCAATCCATGAGGAGCAGCGCTCTATCAGCCACAGGGCCAGGATAACCGCCCCGATACAGCCGCCGATCCACAGCAGCAAAATCGTCCCAATCTTATCGCCGCTGGGTACGGAGTTGGTCAGAAGGGCCGTATACAAATGCGCTGCAACGACAGCCAGACTGCACCAGATCACGAGGCTGATTCTCTTCCGCTTCCGGACAGCACGAGCGGGGACTGCGCCTCGCAGCATCTCCACGATCGAGACACGGCCGGCCTGACGTACCGCGCCTAGCGTCACCAAGCCAAAATAAATTAGCGCCGAAACAAACAGCAGCACAAAGCCGCCAAGCGCAATATGAGGCTCTATCGGAATGTTCGCCCCGCTCATCTGCGACAATTGCTCGGCATATTGGCCATAGAATAGCTTGATTAAACCATAGCCGCCGGCTGTTCCCAGCACGGTGCCGATCGTAGCGCTGAACAGCGAAAGCAGCAGCGCTTCCGCGGCAAATATGCCGCGTACCTGTCTCTGCGAAAGACCGATTGCCCGTAAAACGCCAAACAAATTTTTCCGGGATTCGGCAATCATAATAAGCACCTGGCGTACCATAAGCGCGCTGGAGACTACAGCGACACTGCTGATCATCGCAATGATAAGCCCAAAGTTCAGCTTTTTCGTCCTGCTGGTCGCTTCGGATTTCAACATGCGGACATCGAATTTCGAGGCGTCCTTTCCGCCGATGAAAAAGGGAAAGATGTTAACCGGGACGCTCGGGTCGGTGCTTCCTGCAAGCAGGGTATGGTACCCTTCCTTCAGGCCGCTTAATTTGCGGGCAGCCTGCTCACTGACGATAACTGTACCGCTTGCAGCGCCATTGGCGCCGCGAAACCCGATAAGACCGGCTTGCTCATGCGTCGCCGCCATTCGAATCTGGAACAGTACCGGGTTGCCGGCATAATCGGTTAGCTTGATGGCGTCGCCTTCCGTAAGCCCGAGCGTTCGCGCGGTCTCATCATCGATGATCACCTCATCATCACGCAGGCTGCCGAGCTGCAATGCCTGCAGCTTGGCATCGAAATTCGCCCCCTGGCTGTCCGCAAAGCCCAGCATCAACAATCCACTTTTGCTTTGACGTCTTCGCTCGTCCTGATCGCCCGTCTGAGCTATGGCAACTGTTTCACCTTTAATAATCGGTAAAATACGTACCGGATCGCTGTTTGCGGCATATGGCGCAATAATCTTCTCCGCCTCTTCAGCGGTAAACACGGCCGAAGATTTCTGCTGCAGCGGCGCCAACTCCCAGTCGACAGGGCCGAAGCGCTTGTCTACCCATCGTTGCCCGCTTTCCTTGACCGATTCATAGTTGATAAAGGAGACGGAGAGCAGCATCGTCCCGATCGCTCCGGCCAATGCGGTCAGCAGCGTCTGCTTCCAATGGCGCTTCATGTTCTGCCAGGCCATCTTCCATACTAGCCGCGAGCCGATCATGACTGCATCCCTCCGTCATGAACGATACGGCCATTCTCCATGCGAATGATCCGCTGCGCCCGCGCCGCCACATTCCGGTCGTGCGTGACGATGACAATCGTCGTTCCGTAGTGGCGGTTCAGCATCTCCAGCAAGCCGATCACTTGATCAGAGGTCTCGCTATCCAGCGCTCCTGTCGGCTCATCCGCCCACAGCACAACAGGTTGCCCGATGATCGCCCTGGCGATCGCTACCCGCTGGTTTTGGCCGCCGGACAGCTCCGACGGATAATGGCCGGCGCGATCTTTTAAACCTACTTGAGCCAGCGCCTCGAAAGCGCGCGCTTTCGCCTCCTTATGCCCGACGCCCTGAGCTACCAGCGGCAGAGCGGCATTCTCCCAAGCGGTCAGCACCGGAATAAGATGATAGGACTGAAAAATAAAGCCCATCTTCTCCAGACGCAGACGCGACAATTCCGCCTCGTCCAGTAAGTGAAGCGCAGTATCGCCAAGCCAAATCTCCCCCTGATCCAGCCGCTCAATCCCTGCAAGCACATGCAGCAGCGTCGTCTTCCCGCAGCCCGAAGGCCCGGTAATCGCCACCGTCTCTCCCCTGTTTATGACAAAGCCGGCCCGCTTCAGCGCCCTTGTTGCCGCCTCACCTTTGCCATATGTCTTCGTTAAATTACTGGCACGTATCATTTCGGTGATCACCTCAATCCAATTTTCAATCGCCTATACTGTAACAAATCTTTGTGCAGCGATTATGGATCAAATGTGCAGAACTTATGGAGATAAGATCGGTAATGTCAAGTAACACTTGGTATCATTACTCCAGCATGACCGGCAAAATAAGCGTAAAAGAAGCGCCCTGTCCCCAACTGCTCTCCACTTCAATCAGGCCGCCATGCGCCCGGGCGTATTGTTCTGCAATCGCCAGGCCGAGACCCAGTCCCGCTCCCTTGGACTGCCCGCGATAAAAGCGCTCAAACAGATGCGGCAGCTCCTCCTCCTCAATGCCCCAGCCGTCATCGGTAATGACGACGCCCGCCTGGCCGTCCTCCCTGAGACCGGTCTCGATCACAACCTGACTGCGGGCATGGCGGAGCGCATTGCCTATCAGATTGATAAGCGTCTGCCTGATCCGGCCTTGATCGGCGTATAGCCTCACATCATCATTTGCGCGCCAAAACAATGTTAATCCGCGGTCTTCCGCTTCGACAGCCAGCATGTCGGCAACCGATGCGGCCAGCTCAGTCAAGGAGAACCAGCGCTTGTCCAGCGGCAAATGTCCGGTCTCCGCCAGCGCCAGCTCCTGCAGATCGTGAACAAGCTTCGACATGCGGAGCGTTTCCTCGTAGAGCGCGGCCGTTTTGACTGCAGTCAGCTCGCCTCCCGCCTGCAGCGAATTGTCCAGTTGGGTGCGCATGACCGCCAGCGGCGTCCGCAGCTCATGGGCAATATCTGCGACCATGCTGCGCCGGACGGTCTCCAGCTTCTGCACACGCTGGCGAATGCGCTCCAGCGCGGCATATGCCGCCGCGAGCGGCGAGTCGACGCCCGTCTCCGGGTCATCCGGCAGGCGGGGCGGCCATTCTGCAGGCGGCTGCTCATAGCTGCCTGTATCCGCCAACTCCCGCACCCGCTCCGCCAGCCCGTTCATTTGCCGCTGCCATTTGCGCCTGCTGAGAGCGTGCCATATAAGCAGCACGCCATACGTTACGGCGGCGATTATCGCAGCTCTCCACCATACGCGCGCCTCCGGGACGCCGCGCGCTTTGGTCTCAACCGCTGTATAACCGACGATCTCACCCTGTACCATGACCGGCTTTGCTTTGCCGCCGTTCACCCGCTTTGTGCCGCTAACTGTCCCGGATTGCACATCCGCGACTTGAACGCCTTTCGTATCTGTCACCGTCAGGTGAAAGGCCGTCCGCCCCGGATAACGCGCCACATCCGCGCGCAACGGCTCAGACAGGTCTGCCCATTCCCCTTTAATTTCGTAATAAGATGTTGCATACCGCAGCCAGTAGAGCGATAGCCGCTCCCCTTCCTCGTGCATCGACCTAGCATAATCGCTCCAGCCGGCCGCCAATACGGTCAATGCCGCGGCTAGGGAGACGATAGGCGCAAGCCAGGCCGAAGTCCTTTTTGCCAATCGCATCGATATATCCCTCATCATAGCTTGTCATTAAAAGCGTAGCCGACCCCGTATACGGTCAGTACATAGCGCGGCTCAACCGGATTCGGCTCAAGCTTGCGCCGCAAATTGCGAATATGAGAATCCATCGTCCGTTCAAAGCCGACATAGGCGTCGCCAAGCGCCTCATCCATTAGCTGCATGCGGGTAAATACCCGACCGGGATGCACCGCAAGCTTGTGCAGCAGCATGAACTCGGTGCGTGTCAGTTCCAGCTTCTCTCCGGCCCGTGACACGGTATACTTATCCGGCTCGATCAGCAAATCCCCCCGCAGCAGCGCCCTTTCCGCCTCTTCGGCAACGGCCGGCCCGCTTCCGCCCCGCTTGGTGCGCCGCATGACCGCCTTGATTCGGGCGGACAGCTCGCGCAGACCGAACGGCTTGCACACATAATCGTCAGCGCCCAGCTCCAGCGCCAGCACCTTATCAAACTCATCGCCCTTGGCAGTAACCATAATGATCGGCAGCTTCCATTCACGCTCATTCCGTTTGCACAGCTCAAGCCCGTCGCCATCTCCCGGCAGCAGCCAGTCGACGATCAGCAAGTCCGGGCGTGCCGCTTCAACTTGGGCCACCGCCTCCTCATACGTGCGCGCGCCATATACTTGATGTCCCTCCTGCTGGAAGAAGACGGTGCATTCGGCCAGCAGCTTGTCCTCGTCCTCCACCCATACAATATTCATCGCAGCCACCTCTTAACGCTTCATACTAAATTCCTTTCCTTCAGTATAACAAAGGAAACCGTTAAGAGGGGATGCCTCCCCATAAAACTACATGCCAGATCACTTGCTTAACACATGTTCATGTTAGCGCTCACAGTGTAGAGTGGTGTTGGAACCAATAAACAACATGAACGGAGGGGCAAGCATAATGAGGAAATTGGTCTACCGCCGTATATTTCTGCCGGCTATAGCGCTCATTCTACTGACGATGAGCGTTCCTTTGACACTGCAGGTTTCCGCGGCCGGGGATACGGAAGAGACATTGTTTCAAGACGATTTTGAAGGGGCGGTGAGCGGGGCATGGAATCCCGCCAGCGGCGACTGGCGCATTACTGCGGGAGAAAGCAGTGAGCTGTTCTCGGATGATTTCGTCAATGAAAGCGCTGCCGGATGGACAAACAATAGCGGAGCATGGTCATTTGTCCAAAGCGGCGGATCAAACGCCTACAAACAAAGCAACAGCAACGGCGCTTCCGAGCTGCTAGCCGGCGACGACTCGTGGACGGACTATACCTTTGAGGCCGACATCAAGCTGCTAAGCGGCGCTGGCGCCATGATGGATTTTCGCTATCAGGACAATCAGCATTTCTACTACTTGTACATGGGCGAAAACTATATTCGTCTAATGAAGCAAAACGGCAGCAACCAGAAGTGGCTAAAAGCATACGACGGGCCTGCATTGGACACTGCCGATTTTGTTACGATTAAAGTCGAGGCTATAGGCAATCAGTTCAACATCTATCGCAATGGAGAATTGGTCCTAACCGTTATTGATGACAACAGCTACTATGCACATGGCGAAATTGGATTGGCAACATGGGCTACTGCAGCAGAGTTCAAAAACGTAACTGTACAGGACGCTTTGGCAAATCAGGTTTATCTGCAGAACGATCCGAATGGCGGCATTACATATGCCGGCGAGTCCGCTTGGACGAACTACGCTTTGCAAGCCGATATTCGGCCGATCGCTACGGAGCAATCAGCTACAATCGGCATCAGCTTGCGCCAGCAGGACGACGGCAGCCGCTACAGCATGCAATACATCGCAGCCGACGCAAGCTCGGGCACGGTGCAAATCAGTAAAACTGCAGGCGGCGAGACCACTATTCTTGCTGAAGCGCCTTACAGTATGAAATCCGGAAGCTTTTACAAGTGGAAAGGGATAGCGGCAGGACAAGCTTTGGAGCTCCATATAAATGGCGTCAAGCTGTTGTCAGCAGAGGACAGTTCGCTGGCTGCCGGGAAAATTGCCCTGCACACAAACAAAGCGACTGCAAGCTTCGATAATGTCATTGTTACCAAAGCAGTCGCTCCCGTCATCTCGGACGGCAATACGACTTATTATGTAAGCGCCAGCTCGGGCAGCGATACGAATGACGGGCTTAGCGAAACGACAGCATGGAAAACGTTGAACAAAGTCAACGCTTCTACCTTCGGGGCCGGTGACAGCATTTTGCTAAAAGCAGGCGACCGCTGGAATGAGCCGCTTAATCTGAAAGGCTCCGGCACAGAAGAACTGCCGATCAAAGTTGCTTCCTACGGCACAGGCAGCAAACCAGTTATCGCCTGGAATGCTCCTGGTGGAGGCGTCGTTTCCGGGGATAATCTCAGCCACTGGATCATTCAAAATTTGGCGGTAGAAATCATTCCGTCATCGAAACAGTCCTGGAGCAATATTACGGCCGGTATTCTCATCCGCTACGACAATTCGAAGCTGCATCAAAATGTGCGGATCGACGGCAATGAAGTGTACAGCTCCACTTATGACAGCAATACGAACGGAATTGTGATCTCCGCTCTAGTACCGGGCACGGACTACCGCGAGGTCGTACGTGATCTGGTCATTTCGGGCAATACAGTGCATGATGCCGGCTGGTACGGCATTACGACGACGGGCTGGGACATCGCCAAAAATGAAGAGCTGCGCTCGCAGCTGCTCTACGGCAATGTACGCGTTGCCGGCAACCATGTCTACAATATGGCCAGCCAGGGCATTGTCATCCAGAACGCTCACAATTCTTCGATCGACCGCAACGTCGTACACGATGGCGGTCTTGGGGATGACACATGGGGACCCGGCGGTTTATGGTTTATCGCTTCGCGCGACTCTGTCATCAAGTTTAATGAGATCTACAACATGAAGGATGCCAACTCCGGCTTCGACGGGGCGGGGCTTAATATCGACTGGTATTGCGATAACATTACGGTTCAGTACAACTATTCGCACCATAATAAAGGCAACGGCATTACCACGATGAGCAACCGCGGGGCCAAAATCCTGAACAATAAGGTGCAGGGCAATAAGGGGGAGCAAACGAATGGCCGCGGCCAAATCGCCCTCGGCAACTTCACTGGACGCCCTGATCTGTCTACCGGTCTTCATGATGTAGAGGTCGCTCATAATACCATTATCGTCGATGTCAACAATACGGCGGCAGTCAATAGTGCTGCCAATCCATACGGTACATGGACAGGCAATGCTATTCACAGCAATCATATTGTAATGACGCCTGGTCGGCAAAATACATCGGTATTCAGCGTCGGCAACGATACGCATATCGATCGCATCGATCAAAATATCGTATACAGCGAGCAAGCGGCATTTCGCGGAACGTTCAAAGGCGCGGCCTACAGCTCCCTGACGGATTGGCAAGCCGGAACCGGCTACGACCAAGGCACGCAGGTTCGCCTTTTGCCGCAAAACCCGGCCTTGCCTGCAAAAGTACAGAACGTTGCCGCTATCTCGGCTGGCGAGGTGCAGCTATCCTGGACGGCCGCCCAGGATCCAAATAACGAAATCGCCCATTACAACATTTACCGCAGCACAACTGCGGACTTCACTCCGGCTTATGCCAACATGGTCGGCGAAGCTGTCTCGGCTTCCTTTGTTGACCGGGAAGACCTGCAGCCAAATACGACTTACTACTACAAAGTTGAAGCTGAAAGCATTGATGGAAATACAGGCGCCGCCTCCGAGTCGGCACAAGTTATGACCGGCGCAGAGGTTCCGGCAACGGAGAAGCCAAAGACGGTAGACTTCTTTTCTTTGCGCGACGGCTATGAGCTCACCTTGTCCGCTTTGACCGTTACGCCGTACATTACCGGAATACCGGACATTGCCAAAGTCCAGCTCTACGTCGATGAGCAACTGGTGCAGGAGCTGACCACACCGCCTTACAGCTACACAGTTACTGGTCTGAGCAATGGCGAGCATCATTTGCAGTACCGGGTTCACGATACGTCCGGCGCTGTTACGTCTTCCAAGGAAGTCAAGATCAATAAGCAAACCACGGCATTGCGCAGCCTGTTCGCCCCTGAAAAGCCGGCAATCGACGGCAAGCTCAACGAATGGGGCGCTCCTGACTTTCACATGAATCAGACTGATCAGGTGAAGAGCATTGAGCCAGGCTTCAAGGAGCGCTGGTCGAAGAAAATGCTGACTGCCTCAGGCTATACAAAGTGGGATGAGGAAAACCTGTATCTTGCGTTAGAGGTCGCGGAGGATCAACACAGTCTGGCGATATCTGATGCCGCCGATCTATGGAAAGGCTCCAGCATTCAGATCGCCATTGATCCGGACAGAGGAAATGCGCCGGGCAAAAAAGGCTATTCCGAATTCGCCTTCGGGCTGACCGATGACGGCAAGGCGCTCGCTTACCGCTACAATGCCATTTCCGGCCGCGCTCCCGGCTTGTTTACTGCCGGTAAGATCGTCATTGACCGGGATGAGGCCACCAAAAAGACGACCTATGAAATCGCCATTCCTTGGCATGAGCTGCTGCCTGCAGATGTCGCTGTCAAGGACGGCTCGGCGCTTGGCATATCTGTGCTAGCCAATTATAGCGACGGCAGCTTTGTTAATCCGGAGCACGGGGACGCCAGAAACGGCTGGATCGAGTACAACAGCGGAATTGGCGCCGGCAAAGCGCCGGAGCAGTTCGGATATTTCATTTTGCACAGGCAGCCTTTTGCCGTGCCTGTAATTAGCGGCACAGCTGCGGACCGGAAAATCGACTTGCATTGGCCTGCTGTGACCGGAGCAGCCGGCTATATTATCAAATACGGCACCGCCAGCGGCACGTATACGCAAACCATTCAAGCCGGAAATACGAGCAAGCTTGCGCTGACCGGACTGACAAGCGGTGCAACCTACTATATCGCGTCCGCCGCTTACGATTCCTACGGGGAAAGCAGCTTGTCGAACGAGCTCGCTATAACCGTCCCATCGGACAGCAGCGGTTCAGGCTCCGGCTGGCCAGGCGGCATCGGCACAGTTGTTAGCCCTCAAACTTCAACTGTCAAGCTTAAAGATGGAGCAGCTTATGTAGAAATGGAAGAGAATCAGGCAGCAGTAACCGTCTCTCTTGCCGATCTGTCGAAAATCGGTCCTTATCCGCTGCATGTTCAGCAAGGCAACCGTTCCATTACCATTAGCCAGGAAGCATTAGACGCATTGAAAAAGCAGGCCGGAATAAATGCTCAGGCTGATGCTGTGGTGGAAATAACGATCGCTTCTGCGGCAGATGCTGTAATGGATAGCAGCAAAGCCCAACTGACAGCTGCCGGAGATGCCGGCCAATTCAGCGTCTCTTTGCATACAGCCGGCAAAGGCAAATTTACTGCCGAACAGCTTCCAGAAGGCGTAACCATTTCCTTTCCGTTTGACGATGCCAAAGTTGACTCCGAGCTAATTGGGATCTATATCTACAACGCCGCGACTAAGCAATGGGAATACGCAGGCGGGAATATCGATCAGGAGGCGAAGCAAGTCCGGCTGGCGATCAAGCAGACAGGAATTTATTCCGTGCTTGAGTATAAAAAATCTTTTACGGATGTACCGTCTGGACATTGGGCCGCACGCACCTTGCAAATTTTGGCCGCCAAGCATATTATCCAGGGGGCTACAGACTCTACCTTCCGCCCTGCAGGTCAAACGTCACGCGCCGAATTTGTCACGATGCTGGCCAATGTACTGCGTTTGCCTGCTGGGGGTGATGTGACTTTTAAGGATATTAACAAAGGGGCATGGTACGCCGATGCAGTAGCTGCCGCTGTCCAAGCCGGCATCGTAACAGGACGTACGTCCGCGCAGTTCGCACCGGAAGAACCGATTACACGGGCTGAAATGGCGGTGATGATCGTGCGCGCCCTGAAGATGGATGCTGGCGATCATTCTGCTCTTAGCCAGTATAAGGATGCTGATGCAATTCCAGCCTGGGCATCATCTGCTGTGGCCGCCGCGACTGAAGCGTCGCTGATGCAAGGAAGAGGACAGCAGTTGTTTGCTCCGCAGCAGCATGCTATGCGGGCGGAAGCCGCGCAGCTGATCTTCAACTTGCTTCGGCAGTTGGAGACCACGAAGTAAGTGAAGCACAGCCCCATAATCAACAAAAAGGTTGAGCCTCAGCGCATCTTCGCCTGGGCTCAACCTTTTATTTATATATTATATAAGCTTAGTGAAGTCCCTCTTAGTGTCGACCTTCTCAGAAAGCCTCGACCTTAAATCTGCAAAAACTTCCTCATGCGAAAATCTTTTGTCACCTCACGACGACTTTACAACATAGCCACATGCCTTTAGCCAATTTAACGCCATTAATAATTGACCGGTTGAATTCATATGCACTTGATCATAGGTGAGTACTTTCCCCTTCTGAGACATCAAATATTGTGTAAAGAGCTGATTCTGACGCACAAGTACAGCCCCAAACTCCGCTGCCACTTCCGCTATGATCCGGTTATAAGGGAGCAGCCGCTCGTTTTTCCCATCATGCGGATCCTCGGAGATGATCGTCGTCTCCATCAAGATAAGCGAAGCTTTCGTTGAACGCTTCGTCTCGGTCAGCAGTTCCCGGTAAGTCTCCCTGTATTGTTCCAGGGACACCTGTTTCCACTCGTCATTAATACCGATCGATACCGTTAGCCAGTCCGGCTGTAATCCGATTGCATCCTCCTGCCAGCGCGTTTTCAGATCCAATATCGTCTCGCCGCTTACGCCCCGGTTGTATATCTGCAGCGTGGTCTCCGGCAGCGCAAGCGCCAAATAATCCCTGACAATCCGCACATAGCCGTTGCCAATGCCTTCGGTATCCTCCGTTCTGCCGCAATCTGTTATACTGTCGCCAATGAATACTAGGTTTTGTCCCTCTTGAAAAAGCATCGTTAATTCTCCTTTACTCATAATTAATAGTGGAAAGACGCCGTCATGCGTCTTTGGTCCAGCAACAAATGGAAGGAAACGTATTCCCCATGCAAATGTTGCACTTCATACAACAACTCCATGCTCAAAAGCTGACCATAGTCCGATTTGTTGCACAATATGCATAATTCCCATCTCTCAGCTGGCTTAAATGGGCAGAATGTTGTAAAACGTGCAGCATTTTCGCAAATTTCGCTGAAGGGGGAAGCTGCAAAGCGAGTTCGACGGAAGCCACAGACCTTATTTTGCTGATAATCCCTATTTTTGAAATCTAACGGATCTGAGCGATCTTAATTCGACGTTTTCTTGCCAAATCGGGCTCAATATCATCAAATAGCAGCTCACAGTTCCGTTACAATTTCAAATCGGTCGATTTTTCGGAAATAGCGGCCATGACATCCGTTAGAGTAGGCCACACTATAATGTTTAAAAAAGGCCGTTCCCGAAGGAACAGCCCTCTTCACTTAACGACCTTCGGCAGCAGCCTGCTTGTTCGTTTCTTCAATGACTTGCGTGCCGCCCTTGGACAGCCATGCTTCTTTAAACTTGGCAAAGCCTGCGACAACATCTTTGCTTGGACCAACAATCAGTTTGACGACTTCTTCATTGACAAAATCGTTCAGCTGATTCGAAATGCTCGGATCGAGCACATCTTCACTAATATTCAAATATGCAAGCGGGTTAGGAACGGCATAGTCGCCGGTCGATTTGGTCAGAGCGATAATATCATCCCGATTCGGCATGCTGTCTGGCAAATAATCGGTATTCCACGATACCAGCGCTTTTAGCTTGAAGGCCTTTTCCTTCTCCCGCTCCTCATCGGAAACCAACGGCACGTTTTTGTCGCCTTCTTTTTTGTAATGAACGCCTTCAATGCCATTAATCATCAAATCTTGGCCTTCATCGGAAAGCAGGTAGTCCAGCAGCTCCAGCGCTTTCTTCTGCTTTTCTTCCGAAATGCCGGCATTGATCGAGGTTTCCGCCCAAAAGTTGTTAAAACCGTCCATCCGCTGCTGCCCTGTCTTGCCCTTCAATGTGCCTACCCAAGTAAATATCGATTTGGGATCTGTACCTGGATAAGCCTTTTCAAACTTTTTATAAATATCGTTGTAAAACCCTGCGTTCGCATTATGAATGATCATGCCGACTTTGCCGGTTACGAACTTTTCAATCTTCTTCTCATCCGTATTCAGCATAAACTCCGGATCCATAATTTTCTCATTGTACATTTGATTCAGGAAGCCGATCGCCTCTCCCGTTTCATCCGAGATCACTTCAGGCAGCCATTTGCCGTCCTTTTTCTCCCAGCGCTCTGTGCTTGCATCAAACGCATTGAAGAGAGGATATTGCCACCATACACCGCCGGAGCTGGAGGTATAGCCATACGTGTCTCTCTTTCCGTTGCCGTCCGGATCATTCTCTGCAAAAGCTTTCGCTACCGCATAAAACTCGTCGATTGTCGTCGGCACCTGCAAGCCCAGCTTATCCAGCCAATCCTTGCGGATAAGAATGTTATGGCCGCTCACTGCATCTTTGCCGCTGCCCGCCTCATTATAAATCGGAAGCGCATAATGCTTGCCGTCCGTCGCCTTGGCGAGCATCTCAAAATTAGCCAACGATTTTCCGATGTTCGGGTATTGATCGGTGTAATCCGAGATCGGCAAGATCATCCCTTCCCGAATCCATTGCCGGTACTGCACCGGACGATCGATCCCGTAGGAGATGAAGACATCAGGCATTTCGCCGGAAGCGATCATGACGTTCAGCTTCTCTTCCCAGTCATTCCAGGAAGCCGAAAGCGGCTTGAGGCGAATGTTCAATTTTTCCTGCAGCTTTTTATAAACCTCCGAATCGGGTGCATCCACCTCTTCAAACATCCAGCTGAATACCGATAGCTCCACCGGTTTCTCCGACTGAGCCGCCGGTTTGTTCGTGCCGCCTTCAGCGCCCGTTTCCGGCGGATTGGAGACCTTATTGTCGCCATTGCTACCACAGCCGGCCAGTACACCGCTAATCCCCACTGCAGCCGTAAGTGCCAAGGCCAGCTTGCTTCTTTTTCTGAACATATCGATCCAACTCCCCTGATTAGTAATAAGATGAAGCCTTTGCATTGCAGCCAAAATCAGCTTTTTATCGAGCCGATCATCACCCCTTTGACAAAGTGCTTCTGAATAAACGGGTACACAAGAATGATCGGAACGACGGAGACGACTACAACTGCGTTCTTAATCGTATCGGCCAGCATAAATTCCTCACTGATAAAGCTGCCGGCACGCGTCAATTCCATATTGTTGTTAATTAGAATATCTCTCAGCACCATCGCCAGCGGCCACAGCTCCTTGTCATTCAGAAACAGCATCGGCGTATACCAGTTGTTCCACTGCCCGACGGCAATGAACAAACCAATGGTCGCCAGCGCCGGAATGGAAAGCGGCAATATAATGCGGAAAAAGATTTTCATATAGCCCGCGCCGTCTATTTTGGCCGACTCTTCAAGTTCAACCGGGATGTTCTGAAAAAAGGTTTTCAGCACAATCATGTTATACGTACTGATTGCTGCCGGAATAATCATAACGGAAAGACTGTTGACCATGCCCAGATTTTTAATCAACAAATAATAGGGAATCAATCCGCCGCCGAAAAACATCGTGAAAATAATGAATAGAAAGATCGCCGATCTGCCCGGCAAGTCCTGTTTAATCAGCGGGTAAGCCGTAATAGCTGTAATAAACAGCTGGTAGACCGTGCCGGCCACAGTGACGAATACAGAAACGAACAGCGACTGCATAATTGTACTTTTCGAAAAAACATACTCGAAGGCTTCGAAGCTCATCTTTTTCGGGAACAGATGGAAGCCCGACTGGATCGATTCCTCATAAGGCAGCACAGAGCCAACGAGTACATGCCAAAACGGATATAACGTAATTAATGCCATAAAGATTAAGAACAATGCATTCAAGCCATCAAATATTTTGCCGGACAGGCTGTATGATTTCATAAGGCCGGTTCACCGCCTCTGTAGTTATATTTTCAAAAAGACGACTTTTGAACGACCTCTTTAGTAGATCCCTTGTCCGCTCATCTTTTTGGAAGCATAGTTCACAACAATCAGCAAAGCGAAATTAATAACATTAAGGAACAAGCCGATTGCCGTTGCTACACTGTACTTTCCTTGCGTCAGCCCGATCCGGTACACGTAAGTATCAATTACATCGCCACTTTCGTATACCATCGTATTGTACAGGTTGAACACCTGATCGAATCCGCCGTTCATCATGCTGCCGAAGTTTAAGATCAGCAAAATAGAGATGATCGGCAGCATGCCAGGCAGCGTAATATAGAGCACCTGCTTGAATCTGTTGGCGCCATCGACAGTAGCCGCTTCATACAAATCGGGGTTAATCCCCGACAAGGCCGCCAAGTAGATAATAGTTCCCCAGCCGACCTCTTTCCAGATCCCTGATAATACGAGCAGCGGGCGGAACATGCTGTTGCTGGTCAGAAAGTTGACCGGATCGCCGCCGAACGCCACAATAATCTGATTGACCAGGCCTTCGCTGGACAATAACGAGAACATAATACCTGCGATCGTCACCCAGGAGATAAAATGCGGTAAATAAATGATGGTCTGGATCGAGCGTTTAAAAAACTTCTGCCGCACCTCATTCAATAAAATAGCCAATATAATCGGGGCCGGAAAGCCAAACACCAGCCTTAAAAAGTTAATTTCAATCGTATTGCGGAATACTTGCCAAAACTTATCTGTCTGAAACAGCTTTGTAAAGTGGTCAAAGCCGACCCAGGGGCTGCCCAGAATGCCTTTTGTAATCCAAAACTCTTTGAAGGCAATCGTCGCGCCGTACATCGGAATATAGTTGAAAATAATTAAGAAGACGATTGCCGGCAGCAGCATAAGATAGAGCATTTTATAGCCGTAGATCCGCTTTAGCAGTTCCCGCCGCGCATCGGTTCTCACCTTCGTCACAACACTCGCTTCCATCTCTTCCTCACCCCCTGCTTGTATCACTCAAATCCAACGTTGTTCATCGTTTCAATATTCGTGCTCGTCGCCCCATCGACATAAATCTGCTTGCTCGCCGCCGGAACGGTTGCCAGCAGCTGGTTGCCTGATATCTGAATGTCCTGTCCATGGCTGACCATCAGACTTCCCTGATAAAACTCCCGGTTACGGACGCAATTTTCGTCACCGTCCCGCTCTGTCTTGACCGGCCCGGAATTGGGATTCAGGATGGCATTGCCGCGGATCGCAACCTGGCTGCAGGATGAAACGTAGATGGCCTGCTGCGGGCAATTGACGATCGTATTATGCTCGATGGCGATATTTTGAAAGATCGGATACTGCGTCCTGCCCTGCTTCAAATAGACGCCCATATAGATGACCGCCATATTCCAATGATTCACATCGCAGCTCTCGATCAAATTGTGGCGGATCGTGAGATCCTCTACGCCGAACCCTTCCGCCCAGCGCGCTTCTGCTCCGCATTCAATCTGGATCGCCGATCCCTGATTCATCAGAAAATGATTATGCTCCACTACCCCATAGCTCGAATGCAGCAGAATGCCCCGCGCTCGGTTTTGGTGGAAAAAGTTGCAGCGCACAATATAATGACCGGAGTTATACCGCCGATTGAATAAAATCGTATTGTCCGGCAGCCCTTCCGGCAGCGGCTCTTCAAAAGCAATCGTGCAGCGCTGCTGCTGCTCCTCCCATTCTACGGAGCTGATTATCCCGCTAAATCCCGCAGGCGATAAATCCGCCAAACGAAACTCGACGAGATCGCCCTGGCCAAACGGATTGCGCCAGTCTTGCACGCGGCCCAGTTGAATCGTTCGCTCATTGATACGAACAAAGCCCTGAACCGAATTATCATGGATATTCAAGCAGTCATCGCCATTGTAGCTGAAGTCGCAATGCTCGATGATGAAATAGCCTTGCGAATTGCTGATATGGCAGCCGTCCGCCGTTGCCGAGATGCAGCGCGTCGTTCCTGGACGCCTGACGATTCTGCAATGCTCCAATGTCCAGTGATGCTGATCGCCTGTTGTAACGAACGCATGACCGGGCGCCGAATATACCGTTACATTTCGCATCCGCAAATGCTGGTTGCCATGCAGCTCAAAGGCATTCGCATCATAGATGTAATGGCGCACGATGTAGGTTTGGCCACGCCGCAAAAAGTGAAAGTCCGGCACTTCCTCCTTCGGCACTGTAATTCGCAACGTATTGCGGTCTTTGCGCGCAATCTCTCCAAACCGTTCTCCGCCAAACTCGCGCCCAAGCTCGCAGCCCGGCGTCAGAGTTCGCGGATGCATAGCATTCAGCGTACGAATAGCCAGTTTCTCCGGCACCTGCTCATACTCAGGAAATTGGAGATCAAAATACGATCCGTCGGCGGCGACCTCCCGCACTAGCCCGATGCTGGCAAGCTGCTCGCATGACCAATCCCAGTCCACCGTAAAATTTTGAAACACTGCCCGCTTACAATGCCGAATCTTCACATAGGCTGCCACTGTGGAAAAAATAAGTTCCGACCCGCCGCCATCGAAGCGAAAATCTTGCATGCCCTCAAACAGCGGATGCCGGCCCTCATAAAAATGGTATACGCCGGCAGGGACTGTCAGCTCGGCGATTCCCTTCTGCTTGCAATAATCAATGGCCTGCTGAAAGGCTGCCCCATTGCAGTAGCCCTTCTCCGCCCGCGCTCCAAAATCCGCTACGCTTATTTTGCTGTATGCAGGCCAGACCGGCTCTTCAATTGTGATGTCCAACTGTTCCATCTCCCGCACCTCTTCTCTCTGCTCATTGTCATTTTCCCATAGCTGCGAGCGAGGATACATGTGCTTAGGTTGGAAGCTCGGTTGTCGTTTATTACGATGTTTGCATAGAAGGTTAAAAAAGGATGAAGCAGCACTTGCCGGTCTGCTTCATCCTTTATCTCTAATATTCACTCGCCTGCGGCTTCGTCGTCCCCTTTTGCTGTTTGTAATCCAGCGGCGACATTCCGATATGCTTTTTGAACAGCTTGCTGAAATGCGCATAATCGTCATATCCGACCAGCCGGCCTACCTCATAAAGCGAAATGTCCTTTTCCAACAGTTCAATAGCGGCTTCAAGCCTTTTTTGAATCAAGTAATTGATAAAGCTTTTGCCCTTTTCCTGTTTGAACAAATGACTCAAATAGTTCGGGCTGATGTAATACTTCTGCGCCATCTCCTTCAGTGACACCCGGTGCGCGAACATCCGGTCCAAATCCCGGGTAATTTCCTCCACGATTGGCAGCGCATTAATTTCCCCCGGCTTCTTCTTCTGCTCCTCGATCCGTTGCGCCATTTCTTCCAGCAAATCATGGGGGTTGCCATAATGCAGCACAAGCTCCTGCACTGTAAGCGAATCCGGACGGTCGGCATGCCCGCCAGGCGCAGCCAGCTGAGCTAGCGAGAGCATAAAGAGGTTGTACAGCTCAACAAGCCCGTTCAAATGAATGCGGCCTTTGGCAATGCCTTTATGCACGTCGAATAAAGCAGCCTCCAAATGCTCGATTCTGGCCGCTTTGCCAATCTGCTCCCGCAATGCAGGCACTGCTGCATTCACATCTTTTTTATGCCGGTATACACCGGTTATATTGTTCAAGGCGGACGTATCCGCCATCATATTCGCTTGATGATACAGCTTTCCTGCCCGGTCGGCAGGTAATCCGTGCGAGCTGATCCCTACATCCCAGCTGCACTGCGCCGCCAGCTGTCGCAATTCGCGGAACATCTTGCCGGTGCGGACGACAGACAAGTCCGGCAGCCACAATATATAGGCCCACTTATACGGGCTCACTCTGCCGCGAAAAAAAGTGATGCCAAATCGCGCCAGTATCCGATCCGTGGCTAGCAGCTCTTCTTCTGCCAGCGGCGCTTGACTTTTGACAACAGCAAACGCATATTGCTGCTCCTGCTGCCGCGATCCATCTGCGAGCTTCAACTGATCAATGACCTGCCGCAGCGCCACATCCCGCTCAATCCACTCCAGCAGCAGCATGGAGCGGTCATAAGCTTGACGCAGGCTCTGCTCTTCCTTCTGCTGAGACAAGCGTTCTTTGCATTTTTCCAACGTCTGCAGCAGTTCCTCCATGTTGACCGGCTTCAGCAAATAATTGAAGCAGCCCTGCTCAATCGCTTGTTTGGCATAAGTAAATTCGCTGTACGCACTCATGAACACGACCAAGGTGTGCGGTGAAACCCGATTGACAAACGTCAGTAAATCAAGACCGGTTTTGCCTGGCATGCGAATATCACTAATCACGACATCGATCTGCTGCCTTCGCAATATGCTTTCTGCAAGCTGTACGTCGCCAACCTTGGCCGCAATATGAAAGCCCGCTTCCTCCCAGTCGATAATTTGCTCCATATCCTTCAGAATCCAAGGCTCATCGTCCACAAGAAGCAACTTATACATTGCTGTCATCCTCCTTGATCCTAAGCGGAACCGTTACTGTAACTAATGTCCCTCTGCCTGCCCAGCTCTTAATCGACAATCCGTAAGACTCGCCATGATAAATTTGAATCCGTTTATGAATATTGACTAAGCCGATCCCCTGCCCCCATGATTCTTCACTTGCGGAAGAGGCATCCGCACCCTCAAGCTCCGCTTCCAGGCTCGCGATTTTTTCATTGCTCATGCCCGACCCATTGTCCAGCACCTTGATCAGCAAGCGGTCGTCCTGAACGGCAACCTTGATCTTAATGATCCAACGCCCGCTTTTCCCCTCAAAACCGTGAACGAGGCAATTTTCAACGAGCGGCTGCAGCAGCAGCTTGACGATTAATTGACCTTGCAGCGCCGGGTCGTTTACAACTTGGAATTGCAGCCGGTCGCCAAAACGGATTTTTTGAATCGCAATGTATCTTTCAAGATGCTCTAGCTCCTTGTACAGCAGCACATACTCATCCGTCTTCGTAATATAGCGAAAATAGTAGACCAAATTGTCAATCGCCATCGCGACTTCCCTTTTCGCATTCGTCAGTGACATTCCGCGGATGGAATGCAGCACATTATACAAAAAATGAGCATTAATTTGGCTCTGCAGCCCATTCAATTGGAAGAGCTGCTTATCCATCTCGGTCTGGTGCAGCTGCTGCTGCGATTCAAGCAAATTGTCCGTCAGCTTTTTGATCTGATCGAGCATATTGTTGTAGTGATCCTGAATGACGGTAATCTCATTTCTATAGCCGAACTTCAATTTCGCATCCAGATTGCCGCTAGCCGCACGATCGAAAGCATCCGCCATCTTCGTGATCGGGTGGGTCAGGCGCAGATTAAAAGACGCCGCCACCAGCACGACAATCAATATCATGACAATGACACCAGCAACTACGGACAATTGGATGACCGCCGCTTTGTCCAACAGCTTGTCTTCATTAATTAGTGCAATAAATTTCCAATCCATAGTTTTAAGTGGAAACGCTTGATAGATATAATTGACTTCATCGATGCGGACATTCACGGCTTGCCGGTCGGACTGCTCCTGCATCAACCGCTGAATATGCTGAAAACCCAGCTGGCGGCTCGAGGAGCCGACCAGATCGCCCTTCTCATTGACAAGATACAAATTAGCCTTGTTGTCCAAATTGCCCGTATACAAAATTTGTTGAATCCACTTTGTGTCGAGCAGCAAGACGCCGATATAAAGGTTCTGCAAATAGTTGTTTTGCTGGATGGATTTGACGGCCCGAAAAGCAAGCAGCCCCTTTTCCTTTTTCTGACCGTCCAGTGGAGGGGAGATTTGCATTTTGCTGCTCACCACCCGCTGCGAGCGAATGTAGTCCATCTCCTGTGTCAGCAGCTGGCCGGTCGAGACGAGGCGGAAATCCTCGCTGTTGATCATGCCTATCGCTTTAATGGTTGGATCAAGTGACATGTACGAGTTTAAATTGCGCAGCAGTGCATCCGACTCCTGCCATGACTTATTCACAATCATCATCTGCTGAACGTTCCGGTTATAGAAGATCGCCTTGGACAGCTGGTCCACCCGGTTGAAATATTCCTCCAGCCGGTTGTTGGTCTGCGCGACAAACTGATTCATATTATCCAGCGCATTTTCCTTCATAATGTGAATATACGAAAAATAGCCCACTGATCCTAACAGGAGAATGGGCAATACCGCAATGCATATATTAGTAACAATCATCCGATAACTCAGTCTGTATTTCTGGGTGTAAGCAATAAGTTGTTTATACATGTGAGCCTCCACAGATAACCGTGACAACGGTTACAACGCTGTAGTCCTCATCTTAACATAAGCTTTTCGGCGGCGCACATGTATTTTTCAACCAGCATCCATGTCGTTTTTTGTGTTTTATCGAGGGGGAGCGGCTGAGGAGGGGATCACGAGGCTACTTGAGCAGACTTTCCAGGCATGTTGGCGACCTGAGCGGACATACGATCCGTTATTTGCTCGAAAAGCAAGGGAAATTGGGGGGCGCGGACACACGATCCCTTATTTGCGGTTTTTGCTTGACTTTTGCGGGGATGGGAGGCAAATAACGGAACCACGGTCCGCGGACCGGCCATTTTGACCGATTTGTTCACAGATAGAGGATCTACGGTCCGGCAAACTGCCCGCATCTGCCTTAGCGCCATCGCCCCCGTTCAACGATCGAACAAACGAGCTGAAATGTTGCAGTCTGTGCAATAAATCTACGAGCTCAAAGCCGGCATACCCGAATTGTTGTACGAAATACAACAATCTGCTCCTCCACGGGCTTAAACGGCGATGATTGTTGCAAAACGTACAACATTTCCGGTCAATACAGCCGAATCCTGATTGGAATGTTGTAATCTGTGCAATAATTGTGCCGCAGCACCAGCACCGGCACCAGCGCCACTGCCACTGCCACCGTCTCCCCTCCCAACAAGCTGGAAGGGGAGAGCACGAGCCCAACCCCAATCCCCTGCAGCCTCAGCGCTGCTGCAGTGGCAGCGGACTCGCGTCCAGCGGCTGTTCCCCGATACGCGCCGATTTGATCATCTGCCCGTTCTCCAGCCGCCATTCCACCTGGATCGCGCCCAGCGGACTTTGCACCGTACCGCTGCAAGCGGTCAAGCCGGCAATCGCATTCGGCTCGAATGCGATGCTTTTGTAACCCGGCTCCAGCGCTCTAATGCCCAGCACATATTTCGCAATCCACACAACCGGTGTGCTGGACCAGCTGTGGCATAAACTCATGCGATAGGAATTATACGCTGTATAGGTCGTAAGCGAATGATGAAAATCGCTGCCAAGGTTCAGCCTGACGCCTTCCCAGAATGTAGTCGCGCCAGCATGCAGCATTGTTCCCCACACTTCGGCAATTACGGCCCAGGCCTGGTCATGCAGTCCAAACTCGGAGCAGCATTCCGCCAGCCAATAGGCCGACAGCGGAGTTAGCGGATCCTGCAGCTTGTAGCTTTGCAGAAAAGAGAGCGCCCGCTCACGGCTGACATAGCCGCTCTTGATGCCGAGCAATGCCGCCAGCAGCGAGCCAGACGAGCCAGACGAGCCGGAGCCGGACGAGCCGGACGAGCCAGAGCCGGAGCCGCCGATAAAGCAGTCCTCCGCCAGCTCCGCCCGTGGTTCATCCCAGTCGATGCCCAGCTCAGGCAGATAGCCGGCAAGCCGGTTCATCTGCCGCTGCACCAGACTGTATATCGCATTAAGACAATACCAGGACTCGGACTCGCTCATCGGCGACCATTCGATGAAGCTCAGCTCTTTGCGGGCCTGCGGCATGAACAGACCAGTTGCAGCATCTGCATTGGCGCGTACCCATGCAATATGCTTCAACAGATCTTCTTTGATTTCCAGTACAAATTCCCCGTCCCCGGTCTCAAAATAATAGTCCCATATACTGCTCAGCCACCACAACGTATATGAGGGCAGGCTGTTCATCCAATAGCCGTACGGCGTCTGCCCCAGCTCGCGCAAAGAGCGGCGCAGCACCTCATAATCGTCCCACAGCGGGTAATCGGTTTTGGCTGCCAAATAAATATCGTAAGCCCAGTTGAGGCGGTCCCGTTTAATGCCGTCCCACAGGCCGATTTGGTGACATACCTCGCTCGTATGGACCGATACATCATAAATCTGCTGCAGCAGGCTGTGATCGGCCTGCAACCCGCCAACCTGGTTCATGGCAACGCCAGCAGCTTCGAATCGAACGTCCAATTGAAAAGCAGCTCCTTCGTCGCCGCTAATATACAGGCGGATAAACCTCATGCCCTGAGGATTCGCTACAGCCGTGCAGCCGGCCGGTACGATCAGCCACTCCGTCATGCAGCCTTCATAATGGTGCAGCTCCTCCAGCGATTCGGCGCCATTCCACAAAATGCCGATATCGGCAGCTCCATTGTTCGCTACACGCAATCTGGCATTCAGCTCCTTCGGCAATTGCAGCAGCAGCTCAGGCACTCCGCTTAAGTCCAGCTGCTCTTGCTGCGCCCGCCGTTCCTTCCATTCGTTTTGTTTTAGAACATGATAAAAAATATGACGTTCATGGCGGGCCGTTCCCTCAGAAAGCACAATCTGTCCACCCGCGTCGCCCGACAGCCTAATCCCTTCCTCCACGGCAGCAGCCTCCAGATGCGCAGCCGATAGCACGGCCACATCGGAAATCGGCCGCACAGCAATATCCCCGTAGCCTCCGGCAATAAACCATTCCGGCGCATCGTCAAGATCGCCGAAAGGCTCCTCGCCCCATACACAGACAATCGCTGCAGGCAAATCATCGGAAGTGCGCCAAGTGTCGTCGCTTGCAATCCAGAACTGATGGCTGCCGCGCAAAAAGGCGATACAGCCGACAGACCGTTCATGCAGATGAATATTGATCGGATAAATCGGCATCGGCTCCGCCACGCTAATCGCCAGGCGGATTGTATGCAGGCCCGGCTCCAGCCGCTCAGGCAGCCCGCCCACCCGCATAAAGGAAGAAGCATTGCTCGCCAGTTCCGGAAAATTGTCAATTGCATTGCCGTTCAAAAAAACTTCTGCCGCCCCCGTACAAGCCAGCTTCATTTCCGGCAGCTCAACCGCATCATCGAGCTGAAACGATTTCTCCAGCACGATCTGCCGCTGGCGCGCACGTTCCGGATGCCAAATCCAGCACGGAATCTGTTCCATTTTTTGTTGTATGATCATCTGCTCTCACCCGGATTCATCTATTATATTTTTAATGCGCCTTGCGTAATGCCTTGGATGTAATATTTCATGCCAAAGCTGAACAGCAGCACTAGCGGCGCTGCCGATATCATATAAGCGGCAAATTCCACACCCATGTTGGAGATGCCAAATTGATTCGTAAACTGCGTCAGCCCTACGCCGATCATCTGAATACTGTTCGATTTAATAGTCAGCAGCGGCCAAATATAATCGTTGTAAATGCCGACAGATTGCATGATGAGCAAGGTCATCAGCACTGGAACCGATAATGGCAGCACCATGCGCATAAAGACGACCACTTCGCCGGCCCCGTCTATTTTGGCGGAGTCGAACAGTTCATTCGAAATGCCAGCCATAAAGCTCCTGCACAGAAATGTGCCGAAAATTTGCCCGCCGGCAGCGGCGCTAACGATAATGACCCAAGGCGTATTGACCAAGCCCAGATTCGCATACAGCACATAGGACGGAATAAGTGTCATGACACCCGGAATCATCATAATCGCCAGCATCATCATAAACAGCACCTCTTTGCCCAAAAAATCCTTTTTGGCAAAGGTGTAGCCCGCAACGGCCGATAAAGTGACGACAAGCAAGCTTCCGACCGCTGCATAGCCGATCGTATTCAGCGTATACCTCCAAATGGCATGAAAAGCCTCTTCATAGTTGCCGAATTGCGCCGGAACCGGCAGCGTCCAGATGCCGCCCAAAATTTGAGCATTATTTTTCAAGGAGGAAATCAAGGTGAAGGCGATCGGCGCCAGCGTCAAGCCGACAATGATAATGAGCAGCGCATACAGCCACGACTGCCGGACAAGCTTCCGTTTCTCTGTCATCTACGCCACCCTCCTAATCTGTATTCGTTTTAATAAATTTCATATTAATGATGGTAATGATCAGGATGATAACGAACATACTGACACCAAGTGCCGAGGCATAGCCCATATCGTTAAACTTCGTCGCCGCAAAATACATCTGTAGTGCAGGCACATAGGTGGAATCGGCAGGCCCGCCGCCGGTCACGATCAAAATGGAACCGAAATCTTGAATGATGCCGATCAGGCTGAGCACAATAAGCAGCTTGAACTGCCCTGCCAGCAGCGGCAGATGAATCGAACGGATAATGCGCCATGACCTTGCGCCGTCGATGCGCGCTGCCTCGATCACTTCTTCCGGAATCGCAATCAGACCGGAATACATGACCAAGAGCTGCAAAATCCCGACAAACGGGAAGCCAATCAGGATAAGGGCCCATAGCGCTGTTTTCGGGTCGCCCAGCCATGCATGGCCAAATGAACCAAGGCCGATCGTATGCAGCAATTGATTGATCAGACCGATATTTGGATCGAACATATCCTGCCAGATCAACAGCATGCCTACTGACGGAATTACCATTGAGATGACGAAGGCTGTGCGGAAAATATATTGCGACTTTTTGCTTCGCAGATGATAGATCAGCTCAGCAACAATAAGAGGCGGAATAAGCGCCTTGAACAAGCCAGTTACGATCAAAATAAGCAGATTGCCTGCCCCTTTGGTTACATAAGGATCGCTCAGCATCCGTTTAAAATTGGCAAGCCCGATAAATTCGCTTCTTGCTCCCGGCTTCCAGTCATATAAGGAATGAAAAAGTCCGGAGAAGGATGGAATGTACAGAAAAATGATAATCAGTGTAAAGCTCGGCAGCAGCATCAGGTAAGCCGTCTTACTTTTCCAAAGCCGCTGCAAAATATGAGGCTTCTTTTTCCGCAGCCAAATATACAAGCCTGCCAGCAGCAATATAACAGCTGCAATAGCAGAAACAAGCAATGCCTTCTGCGCAAATTCCGCCTGCTTCCCTTTTTCCAGCACCGCGCCTACCGCATATTGAAAGACAGCTCCTTTATCCGAAGCGGCGTACAGGCGATTGCCGTCATGACTGAAACGAATTTGCTGTCCGGCTCCCGTTTCCTTCGTCGTCCATAATGGTTTGCCGTCTGTATTTGCTACGTAATAGTTGCCGGAATAATCGGCTACGGCGATAAATTGGCCATCCTTGGTGATATCCACAGAGGTAACTTTATCCTTGGTAGTGAGCGTCCCCTTCAAGGCTCCTTCACTTGTGTAGAGAAAGGCTTTATTATTCGACGTTCCGATGACGATCGTCCCGTTGTCGGCGGCCGCAATTGATACAATATCGCCGCTTAGCGGAACTTTGTATTGCTGATCGCTGGCCTGATTGAACAGATAACCATACTGGTTGGCCGCTCCTGCCGCCAGCCATTCACCGTTCGGCGACAAAGCGGCATTTTTCACGGTAATTTCCAGCGGCAGCTCCTGCACAACCTCTCCAGCCCCATCCAGCAAGTAAATGACATTCGTATTGTATAGGGTTATGACTGCCAATTGGCCATCGGCTGTTGCTGACAGCGTTTTGATCATTTTTTTGAAATCCTTGTTCCATACCTCTTTTCCGCCTGCATCAATCCGGTACAAATGGCGATCGTCCGAGGAGACCAGCAGCTGGCCATCACTTAAAAGCGCTACCCCTGTTACAACGTTTTTCGCTAAAAATTCGAACTTTTGCGTACCGTCCTGACCTAGCAATATGGCGCTGGCGTTCTGGGTGCCAACTGCTACAGCTTCGCCATCCTCCGAGATGGATAGCGATTTGATCGTCAGCTTCTGCTCCATCTCCCAAATTGGCTGGGAGGCATGCGCAGCTTGCGCGAAGAGGAGCAGCAGCGTTACAGCAAGCAAATAGGATGTCATTCTTCTCATGCGCTATTGATCACTCCATTCCAATCAAGAAGAGCTAGAGCCGCAAGCACTCCCGGATGAGAGCCCTGCGGCGCCAGTACACTTGCCTTGCTAATCGGCTATTCGCGGGTCGGCGGCTGGCGCTCCGGATTATCAAGGTCGGAAAGCTCCTTTTTGCGCTCCTTCAGCATCGCCTCGAATTTGGCATCAATATCAGTCTGATACTGCTTCAACAGCTGGTCGACATCGATTTCATCGTTAAAATATTTGGAGATCAGGCCGATATAGCTTTGTACGGACGGCTGATAATCATAAAGGCCGCGAGCCAGGGTGTTGCCAGGGCTGGGAAGGCCCTCTGTGTTGCCGATCGCATCAAAGGATTCGAATGTTTTCTTCATGCTTTCCGGAAGCTCAATATCGTTCAGCAGCGGAGCACCGTTCAGCGAAGCATCCTTCGAGTTCTGGATGGCCTCCAGATAGACTTTATATCCTTCCGGACTGGTCAAATACATCATAAAATCGACGTTAAGCGCCGTTTGCTCGGCATTTTTCTTCACAAAGCCATAGAAGCCTGTGTAAATATGAATCGTTCTGGCCGGTGCTTGCACATGCTCGCCTTCCATGGAAGGCATATTGAAGTAGCCGAAGTCGAACGATTTTACGCCGCCGGTTTCGCCTGTCAGCTCGGCATCGGCAAAATCTTTAGGCAACTGCCAATAGGAAGAAGGAAGCGCTACCATTGTTGCCGCTTTGCCTGTCAAAAACAGCTTGTAAGCCTGCTCCTCGGACATCCCCATAAAGCCGTTCGGCGCATAGCTGAACAATTTTTTCAAATTAATCATCACTTCGCGCCATGCCGGATTGCCCTCAACCTTGTAAGGACCGGTTTTGTCCTTGATTGCTTTCAGCACCCGCAGCTCATTGGTCGATACTTTTGAATTTGCATCATTGTATGGATCATTAATATCAAACTTCCATGATTCATCGATGTTAGCCATATAGGTGTAGTCATCGGGCTGGGATTTGACCAGCTCGATATAATCGCGAAAATATTGATCCGGGTAAATGCGCATGAGCCAGCCGGCCTGGCCGCTCCATAAGGAAAGCGCGTTGCCGCCAATCGTAAATGGTGTTACACCGGACTGTTTCAGCTTATCGAAGGCAGCGGTCAGCTCGTTGAAAGTTTTGGGCGCGCTTTCGATCCCGGCCTTCGCGAACAGCTCTTTGTTATACATCCATAAAATTTGCACCGATTCAAAGTTAAGCGATTGCAAAGTAACCAGATTAGGATCATCCAGATTGACGCCCATTCCGCTCAAATTAAAGCTTTCCTTCCACTGCTTGCCGGTATACGGATTCACCGTCTCCATCCATGGCTTGAAGTCCATAAATTTTTGATCGGAATTCAGATCGCTGTTTTCATTTGTATTGACAAAATCGGCCTCCGGCTCGCCTGCGGCAAATTGGGCCTGCAGCCACTCGCGATAGCCCTCTGCCGGCTTTATATCGACTTCGACCTTTACGCCCGGATGCTTCGCCATGTACGCTTCCGCTACCTTGCCCCATACTTCTGACGATGAACCGCGCAGCGAGATCCGCAGCGTTCCGCTTTTAGGCTCTTCTTGCTTGTCAGGCTCCTTTTTCGGTTCAGGCTCCGGCGCAGGCTCCGCGGGCGGCGGCGTGTTCGTCGATGATGTACCCGGACTGTTATTCGAACATGCGGCAAAGACGGCAATCATAAGTGAAGCAATTAATAGCAGGCTAAGTTTTTTTCTAATTCTGACCATGCCTTTCACTCCCCTGTAATTTTTGGTACTCGCTGTCATTTGCATGAAAGATGTTGGATAACCCGCATCACTCCCTTCAATGTACAGTTGTCGAAAGAGGTACAAAAACGTTTTTGCATTGTCGAAAAAAAAAGAGGCATATTGCGATAAAGATGCCTCATGCGGGCAAAAAGCCGAATCAGGCGGCCCCTGTTTTCAGGCTGGCTCCCTGCACAATACGATTTTTTGCCTCCTGCGTCGTTTAGGCCGATCCCCGCTCACATATTGTGCAGGGCAGCACTACTGTCTGGATATCGTCGAAGTTGATTTCGCCATCAATAATCTTCATCAGCAGCTGTGCAGCTTCGAAACCCATCTCTCTCATCGGCAGCTCAATGGAGGTAATCGGCGGGCTCGCCAATTGAGATACCATTGTATTGTCAAAGCCGATGACCGCTATATCGTCAGGCACCTTATAGCCCAGTTCCTGAATCTTCTCTACGGCTCTTGCCGCAATAACGTCACGCCCGGCAATGATGGCAGTCGGACGATCTTTCGCCGCCAAAGCAAGCAGCTTCTCTGTCTCTACGTAGCCGCTGTCCGGATTAAAGGAGCCGATCTCGACCAGGCGCTCGTCAAAGCCGCCGCCCAGTTCCTCCATCGCTTGCTTGTAGCCGTTATACCGGTCTAGCGATGCGTCTACTTCCAGTGTACATGGTGTAATTAACGCGATGCGGCGATGGCCTTTACCCAGCAAATATTTGACCGCATCGTATGCGCCTTGCTCGTTATCTGCATTCACACTGTGGCATAAGTTCGGAATCGCAGGCCGGCCCAGCAGCACGAAAGGGAAACGATTTCTGGTAAGCTCCTCATACGGCTGACTTACCGCCGCACCCATCAAAATCAAACCATCGGCAGATTGCTTGCGGTAAACATCGAGCAGATGATCCATAATTTTATTCGTCTGCGGCTTCTGAAAAGAAAGGAGCAAATCATAATTATTAGTTGACGATGCTTGACCCAGCCCCCTGATCACATCAAGGAGAATGCCGTTCTCCAGCCCTTCTGCCGTGTCTTCAACAACCAGGCCAATGTTGTTCGTCTTCTTCGTCACTAAGCCCCGTGCAGATTGATTAGGCCTGTAATTAAGCTTCTCAATCGCATCGAATATCCGTTTCTTCGTCGCCTCCGCCACATGCGCCGAGCCATTGACTGCAAAAGAGACTGTGCATACTGCAACTCCTGCCTCGCGAGCGACATCCTTTATTGTAACAGCCATTTATACCACCTATCCAAAACGTTTTTGCAAAAACGGTTTTGATATAAATTTACATCCAATTGCAAGCGCTGTCAATACTGCAATTTTAACTTTCTCTGGCGGACTTGTCAGCGCGGACACAAATAGGCGGACCTTCGGGGCTGGCGCTTTAATCCGGGATGGCGATTTTTTGCCGCAGGTGCAGGCAACGGTGAGTCATTGCGGACATACGATCCGTTATTTGTACGAAAACCAGCTCATTCAGAGGCTTCACGGACAAAGGATCCGTTATTCGTGGATTTTACCGGGGTATTGGGGCAATTTGAGGCAAATAACGGAACCACGGTCCGCGAGCCAGCCGTTTGGGCACATTTGTTCACAGATAACGGATCCACGGTCCGCTCATGACCTGTCGGGTCCGCTTCGCCCCCACTTACCCGACGTCTAACTGGATTTTCTACAGGTAGATTCAAGCGAATAGGAGAATTCGGCTAACCTAGCTGGAAAAACTGCATTTAAAATGGTTGATTTTCGCCCATGCCGCTCTTTTGGCACAAACTAAATGGAATTTTTCCCTTTAGCTACCATTTTTTCGCCTTCAAGCAGCAAATTAGCTGCATAAAATCCATTTAGTCATAATTTCTCCCTCACGCGGCCAGAAAAAAAGCAGGCTCGCCACAAAGCCTGCTTTCGATTCATTATCGCGTACTTAAGCATTTATCCAGTAAGTTGCGGGTGATCATCTGTACTCGGGCATCGACGCCCTGCGGCCGCCCGAATGTCCCCATTGCTGGTATATGCCCCGGCGGACAGCTAAGCCCTTCCGCCCACCATATTGTTCCGGCATTAAACACCCAGTTTCCCTTCGGCCCCGGATAAATAACGGCGCTATGGCGCCCCGGCTCATGCTTCGTTGCCTCCGCTTCTTCAAAAGGCGGCCATACAGCAAGCTCGCTTTCAGCGACAATCTCCAGACCGTCGACTTCCTTAAACGGAGTCCCATGATATTCCCAACCGACCAGTCCCGGTATACGGTCGCCCTGCTTCATGCCAGTACCTTCGAACAGCCAGTGATCTGGCTTGGTCACTGTCCAATCGCCGTAACCCGGACCGAAGGTCGAGGACCCCATCAATTCATGTTCATCTGTAAACCGTCTATCTCTGGCAAATGAGCGGAAGCGGCCGCCATACGTCTTTATCTCATGGTACATAGCATTACCGGAAAGAAAAAGCAGGCTTACTCCAGCATCCCTGGCGCCGGACGCATGGTTATACATTTGCCGCGTCCAGTACTCATCGTGACCAATGGAGATAAAAACCCGGCACTTCTCTGCCAAATCTGCATCTGTATGCAAATCCAGGTTAGAGTAATAGGCCACATCATAGCCTTCACTCTCCAGCCAGTAGGCTAGCGGATACTCCCATAACAGAAACTCGCCTGAGCCGCAGGATAAAGGCGCATCAACAACCTGCGGATATTTGGCATATGGCCGGTCGAAGCCTACTCGCACATTTGGCCCCTGATACCAAAGGTACGGCGAGCCATCGTCATAAAGTGAATTAACGCCAGGCCATTTATTATAAGCCTGCCATGTCAAATCGCTAACCTGCACAATAATGTCTGCCGGCCCTCGTCTTTTCACAACAAATATAATATAACTTTGCGCCGGCTGCGGCAGCTCTCTGGAAAGCTTGGCCAAATATACGCCGCTTGGCCAGTCCTCAGGGATAACATAGGAGACAGCCGTCTCCCACTGGCATTCTCGCAAACGTTCAACCGATTCCCGCGGCAATGGCTGGGGCTTGCCTTCCAGCGCGTCAAATTCGGCATAATGCCGTCCGCCTTTGCCCCCATAGAAGCCCATCCGGTAAATATCGATCGTATAAGATCCTGCAGGATTCATGCTTACTTTGAAATCAATGCTTTCGCCGGGGTACACGCTTGTCGCCGAGGCAAAGCCTTCTATCGCCGGGGAGCGCAAGCCTCTTGTTAGCGGCAATCCCATCGTCGATTCCGGATATTCAAACAAAAAACGAGTAATTTGCCAATCCAATGTACCTTCAAGCTGATTCTCCGCCACAATTGCATTTGCCACTAAGCTCGCCCCCCATTATCATACGACACCTGTATTGAACATGTATTCCAATTGTGTTCTATCACCAATATATCCTAGGATAACGAAAGGTGTAAATACAAAAAAAGATACAAGTAAAGACAAAAACTAAGTACTTAAAATACCACATCTCCCTGAAAAATTCAGCTTTCCTAGCAAGTAATCCCATTTTAATAAAAATAAAAGTCTGCCCATGGTCAGCCTCAGCTCACCTATGGACAGACTTTTTTCACTTTAGAAGCCGAGCTCTTTGCGCTTTTCCATCCGCTCGATATGCTTCTCGCCTTCGTTAGCCAGCTCCCGGAATGTGGTGATCGTATCGCGCATCTTCGGCAGGGCGTCCTGCTTATACTTGCTGATCGCATCAAGGGCTGCCAGCACATCGGAGAAAGATTTTTTCAGCGTTTCTGCGGAAATATTGGCCTCCAGCGACTGCTTATGAATCGCCGCACCTTGGTTTTTCAGCATGGAAGAAGTAGCGCTAATCAGTTGATCCGTCGTTTGGTTCAGCATCTCGATCTTTTTAAGTACAATTTTTTGGTTGTACAGCGCACCCGCTACTGTAACCGAGATTTTCAAGGCGGAGATCGTCACATTGCGCGCCCGGTCAACGCCGCGGATCAATTCTTTGTTATTGCGCATGACGACTTCCATTGCCATAATCCCTTGCTGATTGACCACCATCATCTGCTGCAAATCCATTAAACGCTGACGCAGCGGGAACAAGATTTCTTCCGTCACGAAGCGAATTTTTTCTTCGTCGCCGCCGCGCGCCTTTTCTACCTCAATACGCGTTTCAATCTCTTGATCCATTAAAGAGCCGAGCTGAATTTCCTTTTCCAGCTTTTTCGTAAGCTCTCTCAAGGAGTCCTGTTCCAGCTGCAGCGTCGTGTTGTCATTGCGCAGCACGGTCTTCCCTTTTTCCAATGAAGTTATAATATCCGAAATGACAATATCCGCCTTTTCATATTTGGCAAAATAGGCCCGCAATGGATTGAATAGCTTGCCGAGGAAGCCCGTCTTGGCAAAGTCAATCATGCTTGGATCCAGGTCCTTCAGCTGCAGGTGCAGCTCGGTCAAGCCTTTGGCCACTACCCCGCCTTCGTCGCCGGTCTTCGACAGATTGTTGATCGTCACTTGCATTAGCGAATTTTTTTCGGAGGAAGAGCGCATTGTCCCCATGCCGAAGCTATCGATCGATTGCAGAATGTCCCGCCGTTTGTCCGACGCGTCCATATCAAGCTCAAGAATTGCCGTCACATTGGCATCAGCAAGCTGCTTCAGCTTCGCAAGCTCCTCAGGTACCGGCTTTACCTCTTCCTCAATCACTTGCTTGATTTCTTCCGGATTGACGACTTCCATTGAAAATGACATTGCATCCCATCCCTTCATAAAATATAACGGTATAATTACATTTGAACATTGAACAGGTTGCCGATTTTATACACAACATCATCATTATCGGCATCGATGCTTGCGGCTTCGTTGATGCTGGAGATGCTTTGCAGCGCCTTAATGTTGGCATTGTAGCCGATTGTATAGATCGGGACCTTATAAGCCTCAATCAAGCCTCTGATGTCATCTAGCGAATGGCCCTCGTTCGTATCTCCGTCGCTAAGCACAAAAATCAGCGGCTTCGTATCCGGATTGACGGCCATTTCATCCTTCAGCATCTTCATGGCGACTGCAATCGCGTCAAAGGTCGCTGTGCCGCCTCCAGCCTGCAGACTGTCCACCGCGCCGACAAACATCGATTGCTGATTTGTATCATATTTGCCAATCGGCAAATTGATCGTGACGTCGCTGGAATAGGACACAAAGCCAATCTTGTTGTCCTTGCCCAGATACTTTTGACCCTTCAATAACGATTCCTTTAACCGATTAAGCGGCTCGCCGTCCATGCTGCCCGAGACATCCGCTACAAACACGGCGGTAATCGGCTTATTGCCGCTCTTCTTCTCTTTCCACAGCTTTTGCGCCGCGGGCAGCAAATTGCCATCGACCGCATCAAATTCCGCTTTGTAATCATTCATGCCATTAAAGCCTTTATCCTCGCCCAGCTTCTGATACTTCTCCTGTTCGGCAAATGCGGCGAATTGCTTCAATATCTCCTGCTTCTCTGCCGACACTTTGCCTAAAGCATACAGTGGGCTATCATGACGGACACCAAATGGGGTAAATACATACCCGCCCTTCAGATCCGAGACATTCACATACGTTTGATACTCCAGCACGAACGCATCCAGCGCACCCGACTTGGCTGCGTCACGCATTTGGATCGTAGTAGAGGCAATGAACGGCACATTGGTCTGGAACTTCTCAAATCCCTCTACCGCCTTCGCGCTCAGCATATCAGAGCTGTCGAAGGTGCGCAGTGCCGTCACCAAAAAGTTCAGTCCTGTCGAGCTGGCGAAAGGATCCGTATAGCCCATCGACAACTCATTCTTGGCGATAGCTGTAGTGATGGCAGCAATGTTAAGCGAGCCGTACTTCTCCACCAGCTCATCATACTTGGCTTTAGTAGAAACTACGCCTGTGACATTGCCGATCAGGCGCTTGGAGATCATTTTTGTCGCCACACCGTTCGCTTTGATCATCTCGCCCCACAGTTCATTCGAAGGCGTGATCGCATCCGGCACATATTTGCCTGAACGAATAAAATCAGTGGCCGTTCCTGAGGCAATATTGCGGATTTTCACCGATACCGGCTTGCCGCCTACGGTCGGCTTCGAGTTATTAAAGGCCTCAGCCACCTCATTCAGCCAGCCATCGGTGCCGGTTCCCGCCTTCTCGGGCGAAGAGAAAATTTCCACAAAATTGTTGGTCGTATTTTCGACAGATACCGGAAATTTGGAAATGTCCGGCAGCGACGAGCCGATATCGACCGGATCGAGATCAATCAATCCTTTGCGCTGCTCCGCCGTTTTTACATTAATATTTTTATAGATCTTTTCAAGCTTTTTATCTGCGCTGTCCTTACTTACTTCGCCTTGGGACTTCCCGAGATCGGAGGTAAGATTAACGCCATAATATACGATTGCGAATACAACGATTGCTATAATGCCAAGTACGACAACGGGTCTCCCTTTCCCTTTTTTCGCCATGCCCATCTCCCCTTACTGCTTGTAGTATTTGGTATGCTTGATCAGATCATCGATCTCCTTCATGCCAGGCATATCTTCAATATCATTATAATCCGCCGTTCCCAACTGGGAAATTTCCAGCATCAGCTTATCCAGCTTGAGCAAAATCTCCTCATTCGCCCCCAAATAACCTGCTATGTCGGCCAGATACTCATTGAACAGACTCATTTTTTCCTCAATAAGCCGGCTGGAGAACTTGCTCTTATTTTGCTGACTGGCAAATAACGTAAACTCGGATGCATCGAACACGTTCAACTTTACGAGCATCCCTTTTATATTTTGATAGAACAGCTGCTCAACCTCATGAATGACAGCGCGAAACTTCATATAGCTCAGCTCTGTCGTCTCAAAGCGCTGACCCAGCACCTCAAGCAGCGCTTTGCTCTTTTTCTCAATACGATCCAGCTGCTCCTCGGCAAGCATAATGTCGCTCTTCAGCACCTTTACATTCCGGTACTGCTCCAATGCCGGTCTGTAATCTTCCTGCGATTTGATCTCTCTTACCGTAATGACTAACGGAGGTCTAAAAAGCAACGAATAGCTGCTGTAAAGCAAAACGATACAGCTAACAACCAGCAAAGTGGCTCCAAATGCGGTTCCAAGCGCACTGTCTCCGCCAATCTCTACGCCAAGCAGCCCCGGCGACAATACGACTACATTCACAATAACGATAATGGCAATAATTAGCAGCAGCTTCCCTATGCTTGAGCTGTTCAAGCCCACACCCCCTTAACTTCCGCTTTATTTCGACGATTTCCTAAATTTCGACAAAAAGCTAAGCAATTCCTTTATTACTATACGTCATACCGGGCAAAACGTAGCATTCTTTTTTGAGTGCCCTGCACGCCGCGGCATATGTCACATACCTCATCATACCAGAGGGGCTCCTTTTTTTTAAAGCTCTTTTTGCATCAATTTGGCAGAGCATACAAGACCGCTCTCTAATGTGCCGCGGCGCCCGACGCCCTCGTTGCGGACTTATGATCCTTTATTTGGTCGAAAACCGGCTAATTCGTAGGTTTCGCGGACACACGATCCTTTATTTGCGGCTTTTGCGTGATTTTTGTGGGGATTTGAGGCCAATAACGGAACCAGGGTCCGCCGCCCTGCCGTTTTGGCACGTTTGTTCACAGATAAGGGATCTACGGTCCGCGTGCAGCCCACTTCAACCGCGCTTACAGATGTCCACAATGAATCGACAGCCTCCAAGGGTCCGGCAAACAGGAATTATTGCGCATCAGCCCCATTGCCAATGACCGGCAACAGGGAAATGCGCTCATATGTTGCAGATTGTGCAACAAATCCTTGGCGCAAAATAAGCATGTCCCCGAATTATTGTACGAAATGCAACAATCTGCTCCTCCAATGGGGTGAAATGGCGATGATTGTTGCAGAACGTACAACATTTCCCCGAAAAGTGCTACAATCCCGGTTGAAATGTTGTATGCTGTGCAACATTGGGCCCTGGTGCTGGGCCCCAACTCCCCAGTGCCCGGCCCACGGTGCCCCGGCGCCCCGCTAACGCCCCGCCACACAACAAAAAAGAGCGCCATATTCGGCGCTCCCGGCTTTTTTCCCTGCTTGGGCCTGTTCAGGCCCGGATTCTTTATATCATTAATCGTCCAGCTCAACATTATGATACACTTGCTGCACATCGTCCAGATCCTCAAGCACATCAAGCATCTTCTCGAATTGCGCTTGCGCATCGCCTTCAAGTGTAATGTAGTTTTGCGGCAGCATCGTGATCTCCGCTACTGTAAATTCCGCGATCCCTGCATTGCGGCAAGCCTCCTGCACCGCATGAAACTGATCCGGCTCCGCATAGATGATGATCGTCTCGTCCTCTTCCAAAATATCGCGCACTTCAAGATCGGCATTCAGCAAAATTTCCAGCATATCGTCAGCCGTCTTGCCATCGACCCCGATTACTGCCGTCTGATCGAACATATACGTGGCAGAACCGCTCACGCCAAGGCTGCCGCCGTTTTTATTAAACGCCGCGCGCACCTCAGACGCTGTCCGATTCACATTGTTCGTCAGCGCGTCTACGATAACCATCGACCCGTTCGGCCCGAAGCCTTCGTAGCGCAGCTCGTCGAAGTTTTCATCTGATCCGCCCTTCGCCTTCTCCACCGCACGGTCAATAATTGCCCTCGGAACATTGTAGGTCTTCGCCCGCTCGATAACGAATTTCAAAGCCTGATTCGATTCCGGATTGGGCTCCCCTTGCTTGGCCACAACATAGATCTCCCGGCCAAACCGGGCATATATACGGCTTGTATTTGCATCCTTGGATGCTTTCTTTTCCTTAATATTGTTCCATTTACGACCCATACTGCGCTCGCTCTCTTTCCGTAGTAAATATAAGTCCTGTCCCTAATTATATCGCTACAATGGGGCGGGAGCAAATGAATACAATGACACATATATCCATTTTGTCCTATGGCAAATCTGGAAAATTGACAACACCCGCACTAACAGGAATAATGGATGTAAGCCTGGCTGCAGCCGGGAGCAAGAAGGAGTGACGCAATTGTTTGCACAGCAGCGGCATGAGCTTATTATCCAGAAATTAAATGAAGATAAGTCGATCCGCGCCTCTGAGCTTATGGAGCTATTCGGCGTTTCCTTTGAAACGATCAGGCGCGATTTGGAATATTTGGAGAGCGAAGGCTTCCTTAAGCGGGTGCACGGCGGAGCCATCCCAAAAGAGCCCGATTACAGCAAAGAAATCCCGCTCCCGCTCCGCGAAGCCATCTATATAGAAGAAAAAACCGAGCTGGCCGGAATCGCCACCCGTTTTGTCAGTGAAGGCATGTCCATCGCCCTTGATGTAAGTACGACAAATTTACAGATCGTCAAGGCGCTGAAGGCTAAGTTCGAACGGCTGACGATTATTACTAATTCACTACCTATCATGAATGAACTTATCGATATCCCTGGCTACACACTCATCATGATCGGCGGCATCATCCGCCAGGCCGAGCAAAGCATCATCGGCGACCTTGCCGAAGAATTCGCCTCCCGCTTTCATGCCGATCTTTTCTTTATGAGCTTGAGCGGCGTTACGCTCGAAGAAGGCATCACCGATAACGCCATTGGCGAGGTACAGGTCAAAAAGATTATGCATGCCAATGCCAAGCGTACAATCGCATTGACGGACAGCAGCAAGTTCGAGCAGCTTTCGCTGCTGAAGGTATGCAGCTGCAGCGAGGTGGAATGCTTTGTCACCGATTCTAAAATCTCCCGCCGCATTGTGGAGAAATACAGGGCACAAGGCATTGAAATTGTTTTTGAATAACAAAGCTTAATACGATTTTCAGTTCACCGGCGACTGAAGGTCGTTTTTTTGTGTTTATGTGCGTTTTGCTGCACTACAAAGTTCAGCTTATACTTTATGTTGCATTTATGTGTGTTTGCGTGTTAATATGTTGAAGTCATTGAAAGGAGCGGATGCCCGATTATTCAAGTTATTCTCGTTTTATGCTCTGGTTTAGCTCATGCAGTCTGGAATATGCTGGCGAAGAAAAGCACGGATAAAGCTGTATTTCTGTGGGCAATTTACGCACCTACCACAGTCCTGCTGCTGCCGACCTTAATCATCGAACTGACTGGCGCCGCTTTTTCTGTACGCGAGTGGTCTATGCTGGCCTTGTCACTGCTCCTGCAAGCGCTCTATTCTTCACTTCTTGCCTACACCTACAAAGCGGGGGAATTGTCGCAAGTGTATCCGATATTGCGCGGAACACCGACACTGCTCATCCCTCTTATCGGCGTATTGGTATTGGGAGAAGTCCTTCCCTTGTGGGGTTGGATCGGCATCGGCTTTATGTTGGCCGGCTTTATTATTATGGTCAAAAACAGCGCGAGCGCTTCTCACCCTAGCCCGGCATCATCCAGTAAACCCGTCCTGCTTGCACTTGCTGTCGGACTATGCATTACAACATATACATTAATTGATAAAGTAAATTTGCAATATTTATCGCCCGTCGCCCTGCTTGAGGTGACCAATATCGGGTTTATGCTGGGACTGACCCCCTCCGTCTTGCAGGCTGACCGTTTGAAGCAGGTTATTCGCCATCATAAGCATATCATCTGGATCGGAGCCATCTTGTCTCCCGGATCGTACCTGCTATTTTTATTCGCGGCCAGAAGCGCCAATGTATCCGCCATCGCCCCGATGCGTGAGATCGGCATCGTCTTCGGTACATTGCTCGGCTTGTTCGTTCTTAAAGAATCGCAGGGCTTACGCAGAATTGTAGCTTCTATCGTCGTTGTCTCGGGGATTATTATTATCGCCACATCCAGTCATTAATTATCAAGGAGAGATGCAGGATGCCAACAGCAGCATTTCAACGCGTTTTCATTCTAGGTATGGATGGCGCAGGCAATTTCGTTCAACAAGCGCATACGCCTCATTTGGATGCCTGGCTTGCCCGCGGCGCTTATACATTCTCAGCCCAAGCGGAGCTGCCGACAATTAGCGCCGAATGCTGGGGATCGGTGCTGCATGGGGTCCGTCCCGGGAAACATGGCTTAACGAATGAGAAAGCGGAGAACCAGCCTTATCCCGGCGACTCCCCCTACCCTTCTCTGTTCCGGCTAATGAGAGAGCAGCAGCCTGAAGCAAAGCTGGCCTCTTTTACCGGCTGGCAGCCGATTAACGATGGTATTATCGAAGATGATCCGCATATCTATAAGACATCTCTGCCGGATGCTAGGCTTGTTCCCGCCCTTTGCAAATATGTGGAACAGCATCCCGATGTTAAATTGCTTTTCCTGCAATTAGATGAGCCCGATGCCTCCGGGCACCGTTATGGCTACGGCGCAGATTCGCCGGCCTATCTGGATGCTATTACCCAATGTGATAACCGAATCGGCACAATTTTGGCGGCGCTGGAACAGCAAGGTCTCGTTGAAGACAGTCTCATCATTTTACTTACCGATCATGGCGGAGGCGGGGCGGACAAATACAGCCATGGCAGCGATCATCCGATGGATCGCCATGTCTTTTGGGCTTGCATCGGTTCCGGCATTCCAAGGGGCGAGCTGAGCCAGTCCCTCTCGATTACCGATACAGCGGCGGTTGCTGCGTACGCGCTCGGTCTAAGCGTGCCTGCGGAATGGGACGCGCAGCTGCCGCAGCAATTATTTTCAAAAAAGGAGCTGCTCTCATGACATCACTTCGTTTTCGGAATGACGGCACATTCAAAATTGTGCAATTTACTGATTTGCATTGGCAAAACGGCGAGCCCGAGGATCTGCGCACTGCTGAACTGATGAAAAATATTGTGACCGCCGAACAACCGGATCTCATCGTGCTCACCGGCGATGTGATCTATAGCCCGGATTGTGCCGATCCAATCGCTGCTTATCAAAGCGTGGCCCGGATCGTCGAGGAGTTCCGAATCCCTTGGGCAACCATCCTCGGAAACCATGACGCCGAAAAAAACTGCACGAAAGCGCAATTAATTTCCCTGCAGCAAGAGTTTCCGCATTGCTTGACTACGCCTGGCACTGAGCTTGGAGACCGGGTGGGGAATTATACGCTTTCTATTCACTCTCAGGCGGCAAATAAGCCAAGCGCGGCACTGTACATGATGGATTCCGGAGATTACGCAACAATCTCCCATGTCGGAGGATATGCCTGGGTTTCCTCCGAACAGATCGAATGGTATAAAGCGCGCTCCCGGCAATTTAAAGCGGACAATGGCGGCAACCCTTTATTTTCACTCGCTTTTCTTCATATTCCGCTGCCAGAGTATAAAGAAGTATGGGCAAAGAACATCTGCTATGGACATCGCTTCGAGGAAGTGTGCAGCCCAAAAGTGAACTCCGGCCTGTTCTCCGCATTTGTAGAGATGGAAGACGTCAAAGGCGTCTTTGCCGGACATGATCATATTAACGACTACTGGGGTGAACTGTACGGTATCCGTCTATGCTACGGGCGGGCGACAGGCTATAACACCTATGGCCGGGAGGGTTTTCCGCGCGGCGCTCGCGTCATCCAGCTGCAAGAAGGAAGCGATGCGTTCAGCTCCTGGCTCGCGCTTGAGGATGGCACAACAATCGTCGAGCAGACGGAGCATCATCCTGAAGGTTGATTGTAGACTGCAAAAAAATAAGCGGCTGCCCCGGGGGTTATCGGCGATAACTTCCGGGCAGTCGCTTTTTCTCTACTTCACACGCGGCTCCAATTACACAAGCCGCAAATACAGATCGAATGTATCGTCTACAAGATCAGCCGCCAGATCAATGAACGGCGAGTAATCTCCGCTTGTATGCGCATGATCCAAGGCCGTATAATACTGACTGCGATTTTCTTGTTGAATGACAATTGGCGGGTAGCCATTTTTCATCAGTTCAAAATTAAGCAGCAAGCGAGCCGTTCGTCCGTTACCATCGATAAACGGGTGAATACCGACGAAATCTGCGTGAACAATAGCCGCCCGCTCAATTGGGTGAAGCCTCTGCCCTTCATCCTTATACCATTGAATAAATCGCTCCATTTGAGAAGGTACCTGAATCGCATCGGGCGGTATATGACGCGCGCCGCTTATGAGCATATTTTCTTTACGGTACACCCCTGCATGCTCGTCTGCAATCCCCTTCAAAATAAGCCGATGAATGCTTTTAATTTGCCATTCCGTCAACTCTTCCTGATTTCCAACGATCTCTTCCACATAAACGATCGCATCCCTATGATTGATCGCTTCCAGATGCTCCTTAATCGTCTTGCCGCCAACCGTGATGCCTTCAAGCACTACTTTGGTTTCCGATAACGTCAGTGTATTGCCTTCTATTGCGTTGGAATGATAGGTCCAATTTATAATCAAATGTTCCCGAATGCTTTTTAGCGTATGAACAGGCAGTGGCCTTTTTTGATCAAGCAGTCTTTTTTTTTCGTCAATTTGTTCGTACATCGCTCCGCCCCCAACGTAAAAACCATGTTTGGAAATGATCTCTACTATACCATAATAGTGTATAGCCGCGGACGGACGATAGCCGTAGCCTGGACCAATTTCTACATATGGCCGGGGGCTGTCCGTTACGATGTGATCTGCCGCAATTCTTCCATAAATGCAGGCCGCCTTGAATAGGCTAAGCGCAATTTCTGCATAATCTGTAACGCCTGCTCTTTCCCTCCTATTTCTTTAAGTCTCATAATTAGCTCGCACACTTTTATATATGCGCTGCGCGTCGAAGACATTTGTGCACTTACCATAATATAATCGGAAAAGATCACAAAAACCTTATCGGCATACTCTTCTATCAAGTGGGGATAATACTTTACTATCTCGCTCTTATTTTCCTGTATGTACTGTAACAGCTTTGCGCTCTCCTTCTCCTCAACAAGCACAGCAAGATACAGCTCGCATATTCTCCAATTGCCCCGGTACCTGTCCTCAACCTGTTCAAGCAACCGCTGATATACTTGCTTCCATTCCTCTCCGTCATACAATGTTTTCAGGCGCAAATAATAACTAAAATCGCCATCGTGAACAAATTCCTCCGCCAGCTGCTTCTGCAATTCAATCTGTGATGTATGCCCGTAAATATCATAGCGGTAATTTTTCCAAAGGGTAACTAGCCCCCTCGCCCCTTTTTCTCGTCTTGCTCTTCCCCCTCCTCAGCCAATTGCAACGCATAGTCAAACTGAAAATTGTTCATCGCCTCTTCAATAGCCATTTCGCGAAATTCCGGCAAATGAAGGCGGCTCTGCATATATTCCTTCGCCTGCTTCTCCCCTCCGTCTTGTTGAATCTTTATGCCTGAGCATGGCAGCCCGTTCAACAAAATAAGAATGATACGGCGAACGGGCGACAATCTCTTCCTCCATCCGATCAAGGACATCATTCCATTGCTTTCTCATTTCATGGCTATCTATATAGGAGGAAGCGGTCTCAAAAAAAGCCAAACGCCATTCTTCCCCTCCCTCTAAGTCCGGGTATGCGGCCTCTTCCAACAGCCGCTGAAAAACAGCAGTCCGCAGCAGCTCCTCCGTCTCCGGAATTTGCTCTTCTATGCGAATAATAACATGCAGGCTTTCCTCAATAAGTACATGAATATCGCCCTCCGGATCATCACTCTCTTGCTGAAAACCGATCATCTCATGAAACACGATCAGCCCGGTTTCCAGCGCCCGGGAAATCTCTTGCCGCCCCAACGCTTCCTCTGCCAGCGTCAGTACCTTCTGAGCTCCTTTAAGTGCAGCGGAAACCTGCCAATAAGGAGCATCATTATTCATATACCTGTTGATAGACGAGCGGATCATACTGCGGCATTGCTCATAAAACTGCGCATCATTTGTTGTCGACAGCTTCAGTAACAGCTCCTTCCGCACCTCTCGATGTTCCTTGGAAAACTCAACAAGCAGTTCTACTAGGTCCTCCTTGCTCATTAAAGCCAATTGTTCGGCAATGGTCAGCTTGCTGGCCGAACTGCTGGCAGCCGCCGCTGTCATTTCCCCCTTGTGAAAATATTCATTCCGAATTTCCAAAAGCACTGCCACGATATGCTTGCATATCGGACCGTAATCGTATGGACAATCGCATGAGGTAGCAAGCACCTTTCCGCTGGCATCAATCCTCACATCAACATCATAGAGCTCGCTTCCCTCCACCTCGGCATGGAAGCAGAGCGGCTCCTCCTCGGTCAGAAGGTTGACGTAGCCCTCCTCCCAATAATCGATGCCCCGCTCCAAAATAACAGCATTCACACTCTGTTCCAGTTGCTGCAGCTTCATTTCTCGTTTCCCCTGCTTTCTTTAATCGCGTTAATTTTAATAGTACTTGAATATTTACACGATTAGCAACTTCAATGAGCATGCAGAAAACCGGAATCGAAAATGCGGGCTTAGTCGCCCGCCAATAGCCTTCCTCCCCTTCCATTAAGTAATGTTATTCGCAACGACGTTGGCGGAACCGACGGTTGAGATACCACCGCTTAAATTACCTTTGACGATATTGCCAGTAATCAACAGCTCGTTGCTCAAGTCAATGCTTTGAATGCCGTAGCGCTGCGTCTGGACCGTCTGATTATCGAAGCAACGGTTGCCGGTAATCGTGATCAGCGAGCTTTGTCCCAAAATGCTGATGCCGTCGTCCTGGCCCGTCGCCGGCGCTTTGCCGTTGTTTTTACAGACGTTGCCGACGATTTGCGAGTTCGTTACGCTCGCATACATGATGCCTGCGGAGTGATTGCCCGAGCACCAGTTGCCTTCGGATATAATTTCAGTTGCGTCAATAATATCGATGCCGTTGCCGTCATTCCCCTCAATCAGGTTGTTGCTAATGACGATGCCGTATTTGCCGTTGACATATACTCCGCCGGCCGTATTATCGGGAACGAGGCCATTGTTGCGGATAATGTTGTCTGCGATGACGCCGCGATTCGTATTATAGATAATGCCGTCCAGGTAGCCGTTTTCGATCAAATTGTCGAGCACCCAGTTGTTGCCGTCCGCATAGGCCGGATCGTCGTTGCTGAACGAGATAACTGTACTGCCAATCGTCCCATTCAGATGGCAGCGGGAAATAACCGATTCCATCACGTTGGACATGTTCAAGGCTATAACATGGGAACGGATCACCTTAACATTTTCGATGCGAATCCTTTTGCACTTCCAGAAAATAACGGTGCTGCCCGTCGTCTGCTGCGGCGCGTTGCCGTCGAGCGTCATGTCGGCTACGCGAATGTTCTCCGCCAGAGTTCCGAGCACGAGCGCATCGTTGACGCCGCTTTTCAGCCTCAGCACCGTCGCGTCCTGCCCGACGCCCCGTAGCTCCGTATTGGCACTCACCTGAACGGTTCCCGTCAAATATGTACCCGCCGGGAAGTAAATGATACCGCCTCCCCCCGCCGTACAAGCAGCAATCGCCGCCGCGATGGCTGTCGAGTCGTCGGTCGTGCCGTTGCCGGTCGCTCCATAGTCCGCGACGTTGTACCCGCAAATGCCGCCGCTCGCGTGAACGGTCTTGGGCTTGTCCGGCTGCTTGTCTTTCGGTTCCTTTTTCATCGCATGCGCAAGCAGCGAATTCCCGAGCAACCCCTCCGCCGCGAGCAGCGCGCCTGCTCCGCCCATCGTCGCCAGCAGCTTCCTTCTGCTGATTTTCGTGCCCGCCAAATCAACGCTTTGTTCTTTCTCCATTACATCTCCTCCGGTTTTAAGTTGGTATTAAACTTCTGGAAAAGCGCTTTCAAAACCAGCATAATAGAAGAGCAAAGGGTCGGCACCGGTAATTTTTTGCGAATTCTTATACTTTTTTATGCAGTTTTGAAGCGTTTGCAAAAAGTAGAAATAGTAGAAGCAATCATAATTTTTTACCGTTGTTTCGCCAAAAACGGCTAAAGTATAATTTCGGTGTGATCACGGTTCCAACACTCTAATACAGAAAGGAAAGCATCATGCGCAAAAAAAGACTGTCATTCCTATTTCTGGCGATCGCCATGATCGCCGCCGCTTGTAGCAGCAACGGAGGTAAAGACACCTCTTCCAACCCGCTGGAAGGCGCTTCCGGGTCCGCACCGCCTACCTCGTCGGCCAGCGAGGAGGGGCCTGCGATCGACCCGCTCGCCAAATATGAGACGCCGATCCAAATCACGACAGTACGAGCCACGAACGATACGTTCAAGTTTATTCCTGGCGAATCGCTGGAGGATAACATTATCTATGATTTATATGAAAAGGACATGGGCATCGTCTGGAAAAACAAATGGTCGGTCAGCGGTGACAACAGTAAATACGTAGAAAAGCTGAACCTGTCCATCGCATCCAAAGATCTCCCGGACGTATTCATGGTTGATGCCGGACAGCTCAAAGAGCTCGTAGACGGCGGGCTCATCGAGGATATGACCGAATACTTCGATAAGTATGCGACGGACCAGGTCAAGCAAGCATTCGGTTACGCGGACGGGCTCGGTCTGCACATGGGATCGCTCGATGGCAAGCTGTACGGCCTGCCGAATACCCGCGACGCGGCAGGCAACCTGAACTTGCTCTGGGTGCGCCAGGATTGGCTCGACAATCTGGGCCTTAAAGCGCCGACGACGATCGAAGAAGTCATCGCTGTCGCCGAAGCATTCGCCAAGCAGGATCCGGACGGGAACAAGAAGAACGATACGTACGGCATTATGGCGTCTTTCCTCATGTTCGACGGTTACGGTCTGGGTTCCTTGGATGCGCTTGCAGCGGCGTACGGAGCTTACCCGGGCAAGTGGATCGAGAAGGACGGCAAGCTTGTTTACGGCAGCGTTCAGCCTGAGACGAAGCTGGCGCTTGAGGTTGGCCGCAACCTGTACGCTATGGGCGCGCTTGACAAGGAGTTTGCGATCAAGGGCGGCGGAGAAACGACCGCGGACGTCGTCGCCGGGAAGATCGGCATGTACTATGCGCCGTTCTGGACGCCCGCTTGGCCGCTTAATCAGCTTATGGAGAAAGAACCGAACGCGAAATGGACCGCTTTGCTCGCTCCTCCCGGACCGGCGGGCGAGATGAAGGTGCCCGCGGGCCACTTTACAATGAACTGGATGGTCGTGCGCAAAGGCTTCGAACACCCGGAAGCGCTCGTGAAGGCGATCAATTATTGGTACGATCTGAGCATGCCGGGCGGCTCCCGTATTGAGCAGTATTCCGATCTTCGCAACGGCAAGTACAAGGACGTGGACACGAACAACTACAGCCCGGTATATTCCGAATCGCCAAACAAAAACGAGGAGTTCGCCATCAAATTCAATAAAGCGCTTCAGAACGGCGATACGTCCGAGCTGGACGCCGCAGGCAAAAAAACGTACGAGAAGGTCAAAGCCGGCGGAATCGAAGGCTGGATCGAAGAAGAAATTTGGACCAAAGCGGCACCACTCATTTCGCAATACCAAGGCATCCTGACGGATGCATTCTACGGCGCCCCCACCGAGACGATGAGCCTGACCAAGGCGGCACTCGACAAGCTGACCAACGAGACGTTCACCAAAATCATCATGGGCGACAAGCCGCTGGACGAGTTCGATTCCTACGTCGAGCAGTGGCACAAAATCGGTGGCGAACAAATCACGGCGGAAGTAAACGAATGGGCCGCTTCGAAATAATCACACGCCCGTTAAAGAGGATCGGACTGCCTAAAACAGGCATTCAGATTTCACAGAAAGGTGAACGCCCATGCTGCGGAATATCGTACTGAATAAATCGCTGCACCTGATGGTATGGCTCGGCATGATTTTCGTTCTCGTATTCTCTTATGTGCCGATGCTCGGAGTCGTTATTTCCTTTAAACACTACAGACCGGTGCTCGGCTTTTTAAAATCCAAGTGGGTCGGCTGGGACAATTTTTCACTGATGTTCAATCTCCCCGACTTTTACCAAGTCGTCACGAACACGCTTGTCATCGCGGGACTTAAGCTCGCAATCGGCTTTTTCGTCCCGATTTTCTTCGCCCTGCTGCTGAACGAAATCCGGCATTTATGGTTTAAGAAGACGATCCAGACGTTCGTCTATCTCCCGCACTTCATGTCGTGGGTCATTCTGGGCGGCATTCTCACGAACATTCTGTCCATCAACGGAGGCATCGTGAATGAGGCGCTCGGCTTGTTCGGCATCGATCCGATTATGTTTCTCGGCAGCAACGCTTGGTTCCGTCCCGTGCTGATTATCAGCGACATCTGGAAGGAATTCGGCTTTTCAATGATTGTGTATTTGGCCGCGCTGGCGGGCATCAATCCGGCGCTCTATGAAGCGGCTGTCATCGACGGAGCCGGCCGCTGGAGGCAGACGCTTTACGTCACGCTGCCCGGTCTCGCGCCGATTATGGCGCTAGTCGCCACGCTCAGCCTTGGCGGCATTCTGAACGCCGGCTTCGATCAAGTGTTTAACCTGTACAATCCGATCGTCTACGAGACGGGCGATATTATCGACACGTATGTGTACCGAATGGGACTGCAGCAAACGCAATACAGCTTCGCAACTGCCGTCGGTCTGAGCAAATCGCTGGTCAGCCTGATCTTGATGGCGATCGCCTACCGGCTTGCCTACAAATACGCAAACTACAGGATTTTCTAGGAGGCGGTCATGAAGGAATATACTTCGCCTCTCCGGAGGCTGTTTCTCGGCTTCAACTATACGTTTCTGCTTCTGACGGGTTTGCTGTGCCTGCTTCCTTTTGTGCATGTGCTCGCCCAATCGTTTAGCTCCGCGGTCAGCATCGCTGCGAACGAAGTGACGTTCTGGCCGGTCGATTTTACGACGGCTTCCTATAATCTCATCTTTCAGGAGTCCAAGCTGCTTACGGCCATGGGCATATCCGTTCAGCGCGTTGTCTTAGGGGTAGCCGTCAACATGCTGCTGACCGTGCTGCTCGCCTTTCCGCTTGCGAAGGAAGATCACCGGTTTCGGGGAAGAACGATTTATGCCTGGATGCTTGTGTTCGCGATGATTTTCAGCGGCGGCTTGATTCCGCTCTACCTGACCGTCAACAACCTGGGGCTAATGGACACGATTTGGGCTCTGATTTTGCCGGGAGCGGTACCGATCTACAACGTCGTGCTCATGCTTAACTTTTTCCGGTCGCTGCCCAAGGAGCTTGCCGAATCGGCGTACATCGACGGGGCAAGCCACTGGGGCACGCTATTTCGGATCTACGTTCCGCTCAGCTTACCGTCCATCGCGACGCTGACCCTCTTCTCCATCGTCGCGCACTGGAACTCTTGGTTCGACGGCATTATTTTCATGAACGATCCGGTCAACTACCCGTTGTCCAGCTATTTGCAAACTGTCATCATTCCGGTCGACATCACTGCGATCAACAGTATTGAGGACCTTCACTTTGTCTCGGACCGCAGCCTCAAGGACGCACAAATCATCGTCGGAGCGCTGCCTATTTTGGCGATCTACCCGTTCCTGCAGCGGTTTTTCGTGAAAGGCATCATACTTGGCGCAGTAAAAGAATAGCAGAAAATGAAGAGGGTGCTACCCATGAAAAAAATTAGAGGATCATTGTATTTCCTAGATGAAACGTTCGGCCGCGAGCGAATCCGCCGGGAGCTGGATGCACAACAAGACGCCGGCTTCGATCTTGTATGGGTGAACGGGCCGCCTTTCCGGCTGGAAGCGCTGGAGGCGCTACAAGCGAACGTCGGAGCGTTCGATCCGATTGCCTGCTTGATGGATGAAGCAGAGGCGCGCGGTATGCGCGTTATTCTGGAAATCATGGCGCGGGAAGATTGGTACGTACATTGGAACTTGAGTGGAGATTTGGAGACAAGCCGCAAGCTGACGGTCATTCTGGCACAAAAATACGGCTGTCATCCCGCGTTCTTCGGCTATTACCTGGGCAACGAAATTTACATCGTGCACGGGGAGCAGCGAACGTACTGCTACACGCTGTGGAAATCTGTCGCGAAGTGGTGCAAACAGGAAACCCCCGGCTGTAAAATCGTCCTCTCCCCTTTTTTTGTCTCGGACACCGGCGAAGAATTAGGCTATACTTATGAGAAACCAGAAGCTTACGCTTCCTTCTGGCGCGAGCTGCTTGCAGATACGAGAATCGATATCTTGATGCTGCAAGACTCCGGTGCGGAGCACGCCGCCTTCTTTGGCCTTGCGGAGCGCGAGCCGTACTTTGCGGCTGTCGCTCGCGCCTGTTCGGATACCGGCGTTGAGCTGTGGGGCAACGTCGAGCTGGCGGAAATCGATGTCCGCGACTATACGGAATTGAAAGCATTCCGCGCGGATTACGGTGTGAACGGTGCCGGATTTGACGACCCGCATTGGATACAGGTCCCCATTTCGAAGCTGCAAAATAAAGCGGAGCTGGCGTCACGCTACTGCGCGCATCTCATTAGCTGGGGATTTCAACAATTCGTCAGCCCTGAATCCGGTAAGGTCGGCTCCGGCACGTACTTTGAAGCTTTTCAAACATGGAACCGGGCGGAAACATGATAAAATAGCCTTTTCACAGACATGCACACACCATTCTAGACTGGAGTCGTGATCGGATGAACGAAGGATCGAAAAAAGGCTTTCACGGCGTGTTGACCAAACTTCTTCTTTCCTTACTGCTGCTCACGATTCCCGTCTATTTAATCGCGCTGTCTGTACTGGGCTCCGCGATTACAAACGTTAAAAACCGAATCACAAGCTCCGTCTTCTCCGACCTCGATCGATTTACGGCCGGCCTGGAGACGGACTTGGAACGCGTGAAGCTGTTCCAGCTCATGCTCAAAAACGACGAGAACGTCCAGTTTCTCTCCACCGCGCAAGGCGTCATATCGGATTACGACAAAATCGCCTTATACAAGGAATTGCAATCCAAATTCGATCTGATCATTTCCAACAGCAGCTTCATCGACGATCTTGCGATCGATTTTCTGGACTTCGACTTACGGCTGTCCTACGTGACGGGGAGAACGGCCATTCCCCCAAAAGATTTGAAGATTTACGCCGAGGAAGATTTCAGCGACGGCTGGCTGAAAACCTCCTACGGCCAAGCGGAGCTGGACCGGCGGGTCAGTGACGTACTGAGCTATACGCTGTATATGAAGACGGTGCGGGCGGGCAAAACCAAAATTCACTACGTGCTTCGGATGAATATCGCGTTAAACAAGTTTCACAAGCTGCTGCAGGACTTCAAGATCGGCCAATCCGGCAGCGCTTTGATTCTCGACCGTGCGCACGGCTTCCTCATCGATCCCTCCAGCGGAGGGGAACTCGCCGGCCTCGTCTCGCAACGAATTCAGGAGCATCCGGACCCCGCCGGCGATTTTTCAGATGGTCAGTTTAATTTGACTTACAACAATCAGCAGTTCGCGGTCATGTATAAAACGTCCGAGGCGCTGAACTGGACGGTTGCCGTCTTCGTGCCGGAGAAGGAAATTATGGGCGAAGTTCAAGGCCAGCGCAGAATGCTGTACGCGCTTATCGTGGTAACGATCGTGAGCATAATCGGCTTTTCCTATGTCATCTACCGGCAAATTCATAAACCGATCCGCGTGCTCTTCAATGCCATGCGCCAAGTGGAGCGCGACCGTTACGATACCCGAATCCCAAGCCGCCGCAACGACGAGTTCGATTATATTTACATACGGTTCAATCAGATGATCCAGCGAATCGAGTCCTTGATCCAGAAAGACTATTTGCAGCAAATCCGCATCAAGCAGTCGGAGCTGAACCAGCTTCAAGCTCAGATCAATCCCCATTTCCTATACAACTGCTTCTATATTATTTATCGGATGTCCAAGGAGCGGGATTACGATTCGATCGCCGAGATGACGGATTATTTGGGACGGTACTATCAATTCCTCACTTACAATAGCGGGAGCGACGAAGTATTGCTGGAAGAGGAAATCGGCCACTCGGCCGCCTATTTAAAAATCCAGCAAATTCGTTTCGAGAGCCAGCTTGCCTTCGAGATCGACGTCGATTCCGCGCTTGGGGGCATCCCCGTTCCAAGGCTCATTCTTCAACCGCTCGTAGAAAATGTAATCGTACACGCGCTGGAGAAAAGTGCGCGGGACATGTTCGTCCTCATCCGGGCAGAGCGGGTCGGCGATGCGCTTGAGCTGTCGGTCGAAGACGACGGTCCTGGCCTGCACGAAGAGCGGCGACGCAAGCTGATCAAGGAACTGGAGATTGAGCGTGAGCATCCGGAAACCAGCTTCGCGCTGTGGAACATTCACTGGAGAATCCGGTACAAATATGGTCTGGATTACGGCATTGCCATCGGCCACCGGGAGCATGACGGTTTTCTCATAACGATTCGGCTTCCGGCCGAATGACGGAGGTGACGATGAATATGTACCGCTTAATGATCGTCGACGACGAAAGAAGGATCGTACGAGGGCTGACCTCTGCGGTTCAAAGCAGCGGGCTTCCGCTTTCCGACGTCCGTGGATTCCATTCCGCGAACGAAGCGCTTGAGGCGATGCGTGCACAGCCGTGCGACATTTTGCTGTCGGACATCCGCATGCCGGAGCGCGACGGGCTGGAGTTGATCGGAATCGTAAAAAGTGTGTATCCCTCCTGCCGGGTCGTCTTTCTGACCGGCTACGGCCAGTTCGAATACGCCCAACAGGCCGTCAAGCTGGGCGCTTTCGACTTTCTGGTCAAGCCCGTGACGGACGAAATTTTGTTCCAATGCCTGGAGCGCGCGATCCTCAGCCTCGACGAGGAACGGGAAACGAAGCAGTCCATCGATAACTTGAAAAGCCAGTATGAAGAAACCGTTCCCGTATTGCGGAGCGGCTTTATCAAGCAGCTTCTCGCCGGAGACTTGCCGCGGCTGCAGCGGGAGGAGACGTTGGAAAGAAGCCGCTCGCTGAATGTCCCGCTCGACTTGGCGCAAGAAGCCGTTTTACTGCTCGTTCGTCTGAATAATCGCCATAAAGCCCGGGTGACCTATAGTGATGCGGAAATCGACGGTTTTCTATTTGCTGAACTGGCCGAAACGCTTTCGCCGGATTTTCGCTTTAGTGAGCATTGGGACGAACACGGCTTTCTTGTATGCGTCTTGCAAAGCGCGGAGTCTCCATCGCTACGCGGGGAGCGGCTGCGCTCGCAGCTGCGGCAGGCCGCGAATACGATACGGGAGAAGCTGCTTGAGCGGCGGGGAATCGAAATCTCGGTGCTGCTTTCCGGCCGGACCGCCGATTATACGAAATGGCCGGACCGGTATAAGGATGCCGTTCAGACGCTAAAACAGCATATCAGCCCGGGACCCGGCGCCGTTCTGGACGTCGAATATGACGCCGAGCTGACCGACCGCAACATGTCGGGCTTCGAGGGGCTCGCGGCCATCGGTTCATTGGACCTGCTGCTGGAATCGGGCAACGAGCAGGAATATTATGAGCGGCTGTCAGCCGTATTCGCAGAAGCGAAACAGTTGCCCGGCATGCCATATCGCGTGTTCGCGGAAATTTGCCAAATCATTTCGTTGTCCTTGATCAAAGCGCTGAACAGGCTGAGCTTGACCGAAAAAGACCAGGCAAGCTTGGCCATGGACGAATGGGCCAACGTGAACCGGTTTTCCTCCGTCGATGAAATGTCGGAGCGGTTCATCGAGGCTTCACGTAAAGTGTTCGTTATGCTTAAACGCCAGCGTGAAGACAACAAGGACGCCGTAAGCCGACTGAAATGGCACATTTCCCAAAATCTCGCCGAAGACCTCTCGCTTACGCAGCTGGCGAAAGCTGGCCACATGAGCTCCGCTTATTTGTCCCGTATTTTCAAAGAGCAGACGGGGGAAGGAATCAACCATTATATTACGCGATTGCGCATCGAGCGGGCGACGGAGCTGCTGCGGGATCCGGCTTTGAAAATCGCCGATGTCGCCGTACGCACCGGCTATGATAACATCCCTTATTTTACGAAGGTGTTCAAGAAGGTCGTCGGTATCACGCCGCAAGAGTTCAAAAAATTATAGATGGCAAGGAGGACGTTTTGTATGGATCACCTTCGGTCAGCCGCCCGAGATTTGGCTGATGCCCGGTGGATCGGCTATCGCGATGAACGCGATGGCCGTGTGCGTCCGAACGAATTGATTTGTTTTCGCCAAACGTTCGATTGGGAGGAACTTCCCGAGGAAGCGCTGCTGCATATTACGGCGGACTACCGCTACACCGTGTGGATCAACGGCATCTGGATCGGCCAGGGGCCAGTCCGGGGGTGGCCGCAGCGGCTTTTTTACGATACGTACGATGTGACCGCTACGCTCAGGAAAGGCCATAATGCGATTGCCGTGCTGCTGAATGCGCTTAATCTTGCAACTTTTCAGTATATTCCTTCTGGAAATCCGGGCTTAATGGCGCGACTTATCGGCGATACGGCGCAAGGGGAACTGGAAGTCGTCACGGATGCCTCCTGGCGCTGCATCGCCCATCCGTCACTCCAGGACAATACGCCGCGCATTTCGACGCAGCAGGCGTTCGTGGAGCATTTCGATGCGCGGCTGGAGCCCCCAGATTGGAAGCTTGCGGATTGGCCGGATAGCACGGACGTTGCCGGCGGGTTGCGCTGGGCGCAGGCTTTAGAGGCTGGAGTTCCGCTGCTCCTGGCACCGCGGGACATTCCTCATCTTACCGGTGAAGAAATGTATCCGATCCGCATTTGCGACAGATCGGTAGTGCGGCTCCCGATGCCGGCTTGGAGCATCGATTTGGGAAACCTGCTGCTGCCAGACGTGCGGGACGCCAACCCCCATGCCGTTCGCGGGATGCTCGCTACAACAGTCATGCTGGATCGGCCTATGCGCATTCGGTTTCATTTTCAGGACAGAACGTCCGGATTGTACACACGGCTATCCGTCAATGGGGCGGCTTTACAGCCCATTGACGATTCAGGAAGCCACTGGAGCGGACTGTTCCACTATGACGCCGAGCTTTGCTGGGGCGAAAATCTGCTGCTGTTCTGGTTCGACGGCGTCGCGCATGAGTTTACTTTTCAGGCGGCGATGGAAGTAGTCGACGCAAGCGGCGATGCAGTAGTTATGGCCCCTGGCTTGCACGGCACGAATGTGCTGGCGCCCGCATTGCCCGGCACGGCCGAAGGGCGCTTTGCTTTCTTCGGCAGGTTTGGGCCGGATGAAACGGAGTTGTTTGAGAAGCTGAAGCGGGTGGTAAGCTGGGATGCTTGGCGAGCCGTAGCGGACGGCAGATTTGCCGTGATTCCGCGGTCTTCGGAGCATACTGATAACGTTTTTCTGCGAATGCGGCATTCCGTCACAGCGGAAAGCAGCGTTTCGGCTACACCCGACCATCACTGCTGCAGCGGTAACGGCGACTATACTGCTATTTCCGCCCCGCCTGCAGGCGAAGCCGTTCAGCTTATTCTGGAATTCGAGAAAATGACGGCCGGCTTGATCGAAATCGAAATTTTCGGCCAGGACGGTGCGGTTGTCGACTTCTACGGCTTCGAGGCTTACCGCGGTGAACAACCGGTTCATATGGACTCCATGCACAACACAATGCGTTACATATGCAAGCAAGGCTGGCAAACCTACCGGTCGCTGACGCAGCGGAGCTTCAGATATCTGACTGTTCAGTTATCTGGTTTTCAAGGGCACCTAAAGCTGAGATTTATCCGCTGCCTGCTTAGAACTTATCCTTCCCCCTCAGTCGGCCAATTTCGTTGCAATGACGAACGGTTGAACCGCATTTTCGAGATGAGCCGCTGGACCGCCCGCTTGTGCAGCGACGATGTGTTCGTCGATTGCCCAACGTACGAGCAAGCTTTCTGGGTAGGGGACGCCTATGTCATGTCACGCGCGACATCATCGCTGTTTGGCTCCAAACCGCTCATTGAAAGATGTCTCCTGCTTGCCACGCATTCTTTATCCCGCTCCCCCATCGTGGAGTCCCAAGTGCCGAGCGGCTGGGAAAATATTTTGTCTACCTGGAGCCTGCTCTGGGCGTTGGCCTGCACGGATCATGCGCGAAGAAGCATTTTCGGAGAATTTGCCAAGCGGATCTATCCTTCGTTGCGAAAACAAGCGCTCTATTTGCACGAACATCTGACGGACGAGGCAACCGGATTAATCCGCTCTCCTTATTGGAACCTGTTGGACTGGGCTGCCATCGATGCCCCTTCACCGGCGATCGTTACACACGTGAACGCATGGTATGCCGAATGCTGCCGCCAAACGGGACAATTGGCCACCCGACTTGGATTAGATTGCGATGCCGAAACATTCACACGTATCGCGGAGACCATCACGGAAGGCATTAACGCGCACCTGTGGGATGCCTCCAGACAGGCGTTCGCTGATTGCCTGTACGATAGCGGAGCGCTGAGCGGGACGGCTAGCGAGCAAACCCAGCTCATATGCTTTATAAATGACATAGCATGGCCGCATCGCCGAAGCGCCCTGCTGCGGTACGTACGCGGTGAAGTAACGGATACGGTGCGATCGGCTACGCCGTTCATGCGATTTTTTAAGCTTCAAGCACTGGAAAAAGCCGGTTTGACTGATGAAATGCTGCAGGAGATCCGGGTGGTATGGGGACATATGACGGATGCGGACAGCACGACCTGCTGGGAGGATATGCCGGGCAGATGGGCGCCCGGTTATCCGACGCGAAGCTATTGCCACGGTTGGAGTATCGCGCCGGCTTATTTTCTGCCACACAGCATTGTTGGCATCGGGGAGATCAATCTTCACACGCAGAGCGTTGAGATATCACCCCGACCGGGGGATTTGCGTTGGGCCGACGGCAGAGTCATGACCGCAAAAGGTGAAATCGCCGTCCGCTTCGAAGCTGCCGATCAGGAGTTTCGGGCAAGCATACGATTGCCAGAGGGCATATCCGGATGGCTTAAGCTGCCCATGGAGGCTTGCCGCGTCGGAGCAATCTTGGTCAACGGCCAGCCGGCCGTCGATGCCCGCGTTCAGAACGGCTTCTGGCTGGTTCCGGTACCCGGAGGCCAGACGACGACCATCCGCGCAACCGCAGCGGAAGGCTACTGATTCGCGGTGATCAGTCTGCAGCAGCTTGAGAAAATCGGCGTAACACGATCGCTTGTTCACCAATCATTACTTTCCCGTTGCCTACGTTCGCTGATTAAAGATTAATGAGCAACAGGATGGGGAGGCTAACTCCCCATCCTGCTTGAATGAGCCGATCCCGGATCCCGTAGGCGTCATTGGCCAAAAGAGATGAAGTGAATGTCGGAATTCATCAATTCTCCCCCTTCAACGGTCAGAAACCCTCTATATACTTCACACTCTCTTCAGCAATAATCTCAGGCTCATAATCATGAATATAATGACCGCTATCCAAAATCATATACTTCCCATTCTCCACTGCGTCAGCATACTGAATCAAGAGATCTTTCCAATCGTCCAGCGGCAATTCTTTTCCGTTTGATATGAAGAAGTATGTTGGTATATTTGGGATACCGCCCTCTGACACCTTTGCGGCATTGTTTCTAATCATCCTCACTTCTTCATTCATATTTGATGTTTGTGTTTTCTTATAGAATATCGCTCGGTAAATCTTCTTTTCCTGTTCAGTTAAATGGTTTTCTGTAATGGCAGCCGAAGAGTTAACAATATCCGCAAAAAAACGAGTAACACCGATACGCGCGGCAAAAGTTGTCAGCCCCATTGTAAAAGCCGACGGCAACGGATATTTTTCGTATACGGTTGGCACAGCAGGGTCAAGCCCTATAATGGCAGCAACTTCTTGCGGATACTTTTGCGCCCAATATATGGCCTCAATGCCTGACATTGAATGTGGAAATAGAACATAAGGCGGCTTTTCGCCTGCTAAAGATAAAGCAGTTCTAGTCTCTTCCAATATAGTATCTATTTCGCGAGAGACGTCTGCAGTTTCGCTATAACCATAGCCCGCCTTTTCTACGACTGCAATTCTATATCGGTCGGACAGTTTAGAATACAATCCTTTGAAATCCAGCACTGGAGAGGACGTTCCGCCACCCGACATAAAAACCAGAGTCTTAGCACCGCTTCCTTCCGTATATACGTGCATTTGATGATTGTTCACCTTCACCATCTTACCTACAGGAGAAAGGAGTACCGACTCTTTATTCAATCGAATTGTATGGTTGATATAACTGATTGCCATGAATACGAGTAATAAACAGATAACAATTATGACACCAGTTCCAACCTTTCCCAGTGCTTTTTTCATTTGGCTCCTCCAAAGACAGTCAACCTACCTAAGTATTAATAGCATTAAATTTTAATATAACTGAGTTATATCAGTCCACTTGGTCTGCCAAGGTTTTCAATACTCCTAAATAAAAAGTTAACGCCTTAAACAAACATAAACTTTGTTGGAAAGCTTATCTCCCATATATTTAGCCAACATTATCCTTTCTTCTCTTGACACTTGATTTTGATCTAAGAAACTCACAAACGTTTCGTAATCCTTCATTTCAACTTTTAACAGTTGCTTCCCGCCCATCTGTAATTTATATAGCTTTTCAAGCTTGTTCCAAAGCTTTTGCGCAACTTCTTTTTCAGCTTCTATTCTTTCACGAGCTTCTGTTCTTTCACGAGCTTCTTTTATTTTTAGCCTTTTAGTTTCATACCTCTTCATAGCTTCGTTTCTACCACGAAGAATCATTAACTCGAAGTTGCATAACTTAATACGATCAAGAATTTCATAATGATACCAGAAGGGCTCATCAAATAGCTCGTAATCTGTTACAGTTTGAATGATATCATTCTTTTCCGCTTCTGAAACTTCATAACCATGCTCCAGTAGGAGTTCAATAAGGGTTGTATCATCTATGCCAGCTAAAACCTCAACAATACACCCATAAACAAATTCCCTGATCTGCTCTTCATATTTCTCTTCAAATGTATCGTAAAAAAAGCCGCATCCGCTCATGTAGCTAGCTCTAGATTGTCCCGTATATTCCTCGAAAAAATCTTCTACACAAGAGTAATCTTCCAGCGAAAACTTCTCATTTATTTGCAGCAGCATACCTGAATGATCCCAAGGAGGATCATAGTCGTGAGTAACTATGTACTTAGGTGAAAACAAGAAATCATATGCTAACTCTTCTGCAATAGACGAAAATAATATTTGAAACTTTTCTTCAACTCTGCTTCTTATTTGTTCGGAGATGCTTTCCACTGTATATCTCATTATTATCCCCCCCATAGATACAAAAAAACCATGCCTAAAAATCATTAAGCACGGTTCTTCCGTCAAGTTTATTTAGAATAGTATAACAGAATAGTGGGGCTCATTCAAAGCCATAACCGCCGCAAAACGCTAACGTTTTAAACGAGCTTTCTCCATACAGTCCGGACACAATTCCGGAAGCCGCAAGCCTTCACTTGTGTAATAATCCGGATTTGCCGACTCTGGTATGAAGGTTCTGGGACATTTCCGGCACGCTAAAAAAACAGGTTCTTCTGAGTGAAGGAGTAGCGATTTGGCCCTTTCCCTTTTTAACCGCTCCCATTCCTGATCATCCATTGTCTCGCGCTGGTTCAATGCTTTGATAACATGACGAATCTCAACCTGAACTTTTTTGTAGGCATTTTGTTCCCATAAATTCAGATACGGCAGGTATTTCTTGTTCCCGGTGCATAAAATTCTATACAGAAACAATAAAATCAAGCCCCGGTTTCTTTCCTTCAAATATTCCATTATCGGGGATATGTTATGCTCGATCCAGAAATCCCATTCTTGCAAAAATTCCTGGGCGCGTCTGTCTCTTTCAATCATCCATCCGAGCGGAGTGAATACAATTAGCGGGAGCTTGCCGGACCATTCGATATCCAAATAACCGGTGCGTAACATTTGGTCGATCTTCTCTACGATCTGTTCCAGTGTAAGCTCTTTATAGAATCCGTATGAAGGATTTCGATTCAGTTCCAGTTCGATCACCTTGCGTTCTTTCGAGCCTTTTAAAATTTTTGAGAGCAGCGTCCGTCCGCCACTGGCTATAATATCGTCGGCTGCCCGCAAAATAGCCAGCAGTTCGGGCTCCGGCAATGGTTGTTCTCTTCGTTTTTTCATCGTACATTCTCCCTCCCACTCTTTCCTCACCTATCTCCTATTATACCCCATCATTCCATCAGGTTGCTTTCCCTCATAGAGATTGGATACAATTAGAAGATATTTGCTATGACGAGGAGAGAGATTTATGACAGTCCAACAACAAGCGGCAATGCAGTCCATGATAGATTGGCTGGCGCATGAAAATGAGCTCGGCAAGGAACCAAGCAAAATGGAATGTGCTGGAGAATTTGATTTGCACGGCATGCATTACTACATATTCAAATATAAAAAATCAATGCTCGGGAAATGGCTCCTTGGCGTCTGCGGCGGTTACGAAAGCCCCTCGGATACGGAGCATTGCGGCCATATCTTTAGTGAGATGCAGCCTTACGATCCAGCAACTGCAGAGCAGGATGCGATAGCGATGGTGGAAATGATCCGCGAATACTGGATGCAGCAAGCGGCCGCTTATGAGGGTGCCCAAACGCAAAATGAAGCTCCAGAGCCGCAAGAGGAGTCATCCGGCATTTTTAACGGATTCGTCCTGCTGAACTCTCATGAGTGTGATCTCGAGCAGGTAAAGGCGAATCTCCTGCAGGACTGGAACATCTCCTGTTCACAGGCAGAAGAAGAAGAAGAAGAGGGAGGAACGCTCGTCTTTGACGCGGCTGGGTTTACGCTGGCCGTGAGCTTTGTCGATGCTCCCATACCGGACGGGGAAGCCGAGCATTATGCACAAGGAAACTACCTGTGGCGGGAGGCTGCAGAGGTTACCAAAACGCATGTCGCCCAAATCATACTGGCGGTATTTACCAGGTCCAACTCCCCGCTGGACAGCGGCGCAATGTATACCAAACTGGCGGCCAGCTGCTTGAAGCTTCCCAATGCGATCGGACTCTACTCCTCCGGCACCGTATTTCAACCTGAAATGTTTATCGATATGGCCGAAATTATGAAATCGGAAGATAGCTTTCCTTTACTGAATCTTGTTTACTTTGGCCTCGTCGGATCTGAAACAGGGATGAACGCATATACGTACGGCTTGAAATCATTTGGCAAGGACGAAATAGAAATCATTGATAGTCAGGCGACGCCCGCTGAGCTGCGCGACTTCTTGATTGACATTTCCGCTTATGTTGTAGAGCAAAACGTGATTTTAAGGGATGGCGAAACGATCGGCTTCACAGCAGAGCAAAAGCTGCCGATCACCCGTTCCGCGGGCGTATATGTGGACGGAGAGACCCTGAAAATCAAATACCAGTGCGGCTAAGAAGAAACGCCTGATTCCTCGGACAAACATGTCCGGAGCAATGTGTGCGTATCTGCCGAAACTAAAAAGCAAGCCCCATCTTCTCCGATTTGGTCCGGGGAGGACAGGGCTTGCTTTTTAGTCAGCCGTTCATTTATTCCAACGATACCCAGCGCTCTTGCTCGAACGATTGAATGATTGCGTCAAGCGTCTGCTGATTCACATAACCATCCGCGATCGTAGCATCCAGGCCGTCACCCTTGCCCAGCAGCAAATTAAAAAACGACTGCATCTGCTCCGCCCGGCATTGCTCTGGAATATCTGCAGCTCGGAAGCCTCCCTCTTCTTCCGACAAATTAACCATAAGTGTATCCGTCTCTTCCAGATGGTAAACCAGTGCGCCTTTGGAGCCGTAAACCTCAATCTGCTGATGGTTCCCCCGCCCGTAGGCAAAGCGGGAAATTTGCATTGAGGACGAGATACCTCCCTCCATCCTGCCCAGCACATGGCAGAAATCGTCGACATCCACCTCGCCCTTGCCTTTGCCGTCCAGCCGCTCGCGCTCCTGAATAATCGTGCCGGCATGGGCGACGACGCTCTTCATCTCGCCAATGAGAAACCGGTGCAGATCCAAAATATGCGAGCCCAGATCGCCCAGCGCGCCGGAGCCGGACATTTCCTTGCTAAAGCGCCACAAGAGCGGCACCTTTTCATCGATTGCCCAGCCCTGCAAATATTGGCTGTATACATGATGGATTCGTCCCAGCTTTCCTTCCCGGATCAATTGCCGCGCGTAACGCGCTGCCGCCTTGTAGCGGTACGTGAAGCAAACCATATGCGGAATCGGCGCTTTCGCCAGCTGCTCGCGCAAAATGGCGGCTTCCTTCACGTTGAGCGCAATCGGCTTTTCCAAAGCAAAGGGCTTGCCAAATTTTATCGCATCATAGGCGGCCTGAAAATGATTCAAATTCGGCGTACCGATCGTCACCGCATCAAGCTCTTCATTTTGCAGCATGTCCTCATGGCGCGAATACCGGCGATTTTCTGGGATATGGAGCTCCTCTCCTTTTGCCGCAAGCGCTTTCTCGTTAACGTCGCAGATCGCCCACAACTCGGCATCCGGACTTTCCTGTATGCCCCAAATATGATAATTTGCAATGCCGCCCAAGCCAATGACACCGATTTTCAGCCTTTTCATACGCACCATCCATTTCTCAATCGGATTTTTTCTTCCGTTCAACATCAGTATAGAATGTGCTAGAATAATCGGAAATGCGAAATGGTGACCCTTTTTGTACAATACCGACTTTTGAAAATAAGGATGTGCTTGCGCATGCTGAAGATGAATGTCGAACTGGTTCCGAAAATTACGCTGATGGGCTTCATATCTTACACATCACCGTGGGTTCATTTTTACCGCAATACAGATGAATATCTGCTGTACATTGTCAAAAACGGGGAGATGCATCTCAAAGAAAACGGCACCGAGTACGTCCTTAAACGCGGAGATACACTGCTGCTGGAGCCCGGGCTTGATCATGAGGGTACCCAAAAAGCAGCATGCGATTACTATTTTTTTCATTTTAAGCATCCCTACATGGAAACTGCCTCTGTCCTCAATCCGGCCGAGCTCGCTAAAAGCTTGCTGCTGGAAGATCAGACACAGCAGGACGCCGAGATGAGCTGCTATTTTCCGAAGCGCCATACGCTTTCCGACAACAACAGCTTTCATCAAATCATGCATGCCGTCGGCGAGCTCCTGCTCTTGTACCGGCGCAAGCATTATAACCGCGGCCTTACCGCTTTAAGGTTTTCCGAGCTGCTGCTTGAGCTTTCAAACGATTATTTTATGCAGCTGCTGCACAATAAAGGGGACAAGGGCTCCAAGACTACGGGCAAGGTCCATGACTTGCTTGACTATATCCATTTGCATTACACGGACAAAATCGGCAGCGAGCTCATTGAGCGGGAATTCGATGCGAACTACGATTATTTGAACCGCGTCTTCAAAAAAATGACGGGCTTTACCATTATGAAGTACATCAACAAAGTCCGCATCCAGCATGCGCAGGAGCTAATTCAGGCCACGCATATGAGCTTCGGTGAAATCGGCTACTTGACAGGGCTGAACGATCCTTATTATTTCAGCAAGGTGTTCAAGCAGTTTACAGGCCTTTCGCCGGCGCAATATTACAAGAAGGTGCGGGAAACATAATAAGCTCCACTCTGCTATTTTGGGCGAGTGAATATTTTCCTGCTGTAAAATCTAAAATAAACCTATGCCCAAAATGGAAATCGGCATTTCTGTTAATCATCCATTAACAATTGGCGTATATACTTTGATATATCAACCAATGAAAGGAGTACAACATATGGGTATTCATTCGTATTTTCAATCTCTAACCGACCTAGAGCGTATTATTCGATGCCCAGGCAAATTCAAATTTCAGGAGCATAGTGTCTCCGCCCATTCCTGGAAGGTGGTGCAATACGCCAAAACATTAGCCGATATTGAAGAAAGCCACGGAGTCACAGTGGATTGGAAAAAGTTATACGAAATTACTAGCAGCCATGATTATGGCGAAATTTTTATCGGCGACATTAAAACGCCTGTGAAGCACTATTCCTTGGAACTGCGGGCCATGCTGCAACAAGTAGAAGAAGGAATGGTCGCTCATTTCATCGAGGAGCATATTCCGGAGGAATTCAAATCGATCTTCTGCAGACAATTGCGTGAGGGCAAAGACGACTCGGTGGAAGGGCTAATTTTAGAAGTTGCCGATAAAATGGATCAAATCTATGAAGCCTTTACAGAGCTGCAGCTAGGCAATACAGAAAAAGAATTTATCGTGATGTACCGCAATGCGCTGATCAAAATTAAACAAATCAAACTTCACTGTGTCGATTATTTTTTGGAGCATATTTTGCCCGATATGGTTAGTGAAGGATCACGCTCTCCTATCGATATTGAGAAGATTACGAATGAAGCGTTGGCCTATTAGCCGCGGCAGCTCTTCATCGCCGAGTTTCACCCGCAAAACCATGCTCCCCCTCAATGCCGCCTCGGCAAGCGTATCTCCCACACTTTTCTCAAATGAAATAAACAAAGGGCTCTGCCATCACTTTGATAGAGCCCTTACATACACCATGATCTAGTTTTGCTTCGGGTAAACTCTTACTCTGCCCACGTTTTCGCCTTTGGGAATACTTATCTCAATCGAGAATGGTTCAATTCCTTCAAATGTGTCGCTGTCAATATAAGCATAATCCGTTCCAATAATTTCTCCAGACGGATTGTAGACACTAACAATCACACTAAGATCGTAGTCCAGTCTGCTGCTAACTACCTCGCTAATGACTTTGACAGAATCATTATCCTCATCATCTTCGTCCCGCTCCAGGTAGGCAGTAGCGCTGATTTCGACCCTATGCTTGCGCTCAAGCGCTTCCATTTTCTCGACTGATAGACGGCATGCCATATAGACTCTCCCCTCCCTCCTGCATATGGTTATTGTAACAAAATTATGGAAGGAAGAGAAGGCATTGGAGTTTTATGAGTGGGACGATATAACTAACCTCTACTTTGTTTGATAGAACACCCCGTAACTGGCTCCGATCTAGGGTGGCCAGATAAAGCAGCCGCCTTATCGAAGAGTGACGAATATGCATCATCGCCAAATACGACTTGCACAGACTCCGACTGGAGCTTTATTGAATTCCTGATTTATCAGGATGGATATCGGTTGGGATAGAACGTAAGTGTTTTTCCCAATCTTCTATAAATCCCATCCTGCTTAAATCGCAGACATCTCTGTAGTGATCAATTAAGGAACTTAATTCAATAATCCAGGGATTCAAGACAGAATATTCTTTTACTGGATATTTCAAAGTAAAGATAATACTATAAAGAGAATTCGGTTCGATTTTCAATTCCTGGGCGTTAAAAGTTAGGGATATTTGCTGAGTTAGTTTGGTGTTGTAGATTCTGGAGAAATGAGCACACCGATTTCGAAGAACACACATGGAATGTAGCCAACTGTCCAATAGTCTGGCGGTTTTCAGTCCAAATTCTCTCGAGATAATCCTCTTGTCCTCTGGTTTCAAGTTCGTATATAGAATAGACAAGCTGGAAAATGAGAGCACTTCAACTGCTACCCATATTGGATACCTATTTCCATATTTCGTTTTATAATGATTAACGAATAATTCCTTGCTTCGATCTAATTCTTCACTTATTTTTGTTACAAAATTATGGTGATCGGTAATTTTTCGAAAGGAAAAGTTAGAAGGATTTTCATAGCACTCAGAACCATATTTATGAGCCAGATGATATGAAATCTTAGACCGCATACTAATTTCAACATATTCAAATATATCTAACAGCAGAGACCTTAGACGCATATCAAAATCATACAAATCCACTACCTGCTCAAAGGTAGTTCCATGAATATATTCTTCTTCATTGATCTTATATGGTAACAGATACCCTGTTAATCGATAGTAGTTAATTCGCTTGAGAATGTCGATGGCTCTACTCTCGTTCTCAACCGTTAACCCGCGAGATTTAAGAATACCTATCATTTCTTTATATGTTGCAGGGGGTTTCAGTTCGTACTCACAACTTTTGTCCATTGGCAGATGTCCCCCTAAAATAAAATGGCCCGCCCAGTTTCGCATTGTTAAGAGGCGCGGGCGGGATCTGTTAATTTCAGTATACACCTTCGTCATTTTATCGTCAATTCTTCAGCAACTCCCGGGCGGTGATGTGACAGTGGATCCCGCTAAGTCTTCATCTCGGTGTTTTAGAATACGGTATCTCAATTTAGAGTTTAGAGTTTGATTAAGGTAGCATTAATTGACTGCAAAATAATTATATGGAATCATATGGTTGGGTGGTGACATGATGGAGTTGATAAATAATAAAGATTCGGGTTGTCCGACTGGCAGCAGAGGAGGCAGCCGCAAAGGCGCCGGCCGCAAGCCAATCGGTACGACTCGAAAAATATCATTAACCTTGCCGCAGGCATGTTGGGATGAAATCGATCGCTACTGCCACAAAGGCGATTATTCCGTTTCCGAAGTGCTGAGATCCATTATAGAAGACAACCTTCATAATGCCGATCTCTTGTAAATCAGTAGGCGAAGGAGATTCAATTTTATGGTTCAGGACTATTTAAACTTAGACAATGGTCAAATTTTTTATACGGTTTCAGGAAACGGAGAGCCGCTTGTTCTATTGCATGGAAATTTCAATGATCATCAGATCTGGAACGAACAGGTCGGCTCTCTCTCCACCTATTATAAATTAATCCGCTATGATTTACGGGGATATGGTCTTTCCAGTACACCGAACTCTTCCTACTCCAATGTCGATGATTTAAAAGCACTCATTGATTCCTTAAAGCTGCATAACGTTACACTAATCGCTTCTTCCTTGGGTGGCGGCACTGCTATTGACTTTACGCTCACATACCCCAATCTAGTTCGCAGCCTTATTCTGGTTTCTCCATCTATAAACGGCAATCCTTATCCAATGAATATGATGTGGCAAGGAATTAAAAATTATCTCAATGTTCGTCTAAAAGGGCGTGAGAAAGCTATCGAATCATTCATCACAAATCATTTTTGGCAATACTTCTTTCCCTCCCTGAGAAAAGAAGAAGCGCGAAATAAAGTTCTCCATAATGTTCGGAACCCTAGAAACTTCTGTCGGTTCTCTCCAAACCTCTCGGCCGCTGTTAAACCCTACGCCATCAGCCGATTGCACGAGATTAACATTCCGACCCTTATCATCATTTCTGATCAGGATCATCCATATAACATAAAGACTGCAGAGACCTTGCATACAAGCATAAAGCAATCTTCCAAAATTATGATGCAGGGCTGCGGCCACCTCCCATTTATTGAGGAGCCGCATGAATTCAATCAAGTGGTTCTTGATTTCCTGATCCATAGGTTCCCTCTGATGTGAAGCGGCCCCTACCCTTCAATGTATAATCAAAGAATCTAAGAATAAGTTCATTCTCCGTTTCGATGCAGTAATATTGGTCAATCGTCGCTTTTCCGCCCTGCAGCATATTTGCAAGCAGAGGAGAGAAAAGCGGTAAATCGGTGAGGCTTAAATGCTTTGCGCCTTGGAAATGAACGGTATATGATTCTTTGAAGTTTTTGTCAGCGGCGTAGTTTGCCGCATAAGTGGAGTTGCTTCCAATCTGTCTCCAAACATCGTCAGAATAAATGTTAAGAATTGGGGTCGTGTAGGCTTTGCCGCTTGCCGCAAAATCACCAGACTCTCTATTATAAACAAGCTCGCTAAAAAACGGGGCATCGATATTTACAACTGCACTTACATCTTTACGTTCTCTGCCGAGCCAAACACTTGCCGCACCGCCCATGGAGTGCCCGAACACACCAAGTCTATCTTTATTGATATGCTCGTAAACAGGGGCTTTATCGTTTTGGGATTTTTCAATGATTGTATCAATGACAAAATTCATGTCGTCCGTTCGCAGTTTCATCCATTTTTGAATGAGCCCATAGCGCTGCTCCCTAGTGTAAATGCCCTCTTTGGTGGCATTGTCGAATTCCCTCTTATATTCCGAATTGATTAAGATAAAAGACTCGTCCTCTGAAACTGTATAGAAAGAATGATAAGGATGGTCAATGGAACATACAACATACCCGTGGCTTGCAAGCTCCCTAAACGTAGAGGCGTTGCTTGCTTTAATCCCAACGGCCCCATGCGAGAATACCAAGAGCGGGTATGTTCCATCAGCATTCTCGGGATACCAAAACTGTACATTAACAACCCTGTTCTTGCCGGTATCGTCAAATTCCTCGATGCGGCTTTTGTCTATGTATGTATATGTTGCCGTTGCTACTTCGTATTGGCCCGTAACTTTAGGCAGTTTATACTGCGGAAAAACAATTGCAGGCACAAGTGCAAGTGTCAGCAATAGTGTCATCGTCACTGCTTTTACGACCATACGGGAAGTTTTGTATGCACGGTGGCTCGCTTTATTACGAATAAGGGAAAAGCCCCCGATTCCCGCTAGTATGAATAGCAATGCTGCAAGCAATATCCAGCGGAAACTCCAGACGATAACCGATGAAAAGACGAGAATCGCAAATGCTGCGAAGGCTGAAATTCTCACCCAATTCCTACTCTTTTGATGGTTTTGCTTCGTTACAATACAATACACGGTGAAAGCAATCTCGAAAATCAAAGCGATAAAAAATAGTGTAGTTCCCACAAGTGGTTACTCCTTTCTGTCTCTGGCAGTTTTTTGTGCATTCAGCATACAAAACTCGCAGAAAGGATGTATATAGAAAATCAATAAGCTGTATCTACAGGCCAATAAGTTGCATGAGAAGAAACGGCTGACGCCGTCCTTGGCGCGAGGCAAGTTTCTTCCCCTGAAATTTTATAGAATTTACCCTAGTGAAACTTATAAATTCTATAAAATCAAAAAAGGCGGCAAGCCTTATGGCTCACCACCCATGTCTTTCTTCAATGACTTGAGGCCTTCGTTAATTTGTTCGGCCACTTTTTTATCGTTTTGCCATGAGAGCAGACGAACGATAACATAGATTACCGCTATTTCCAATGCTAATATGAGTATGCTTGATGCACTAGTCGGAAGACCAAAAATAACTCCAAGGGAGATCAGTATTGTTTCTAAAGCAAAAAAATGAATGGCCATTCTGATACGCATATTCTTCTCGCTTATGTTCAGAGAAGAATTCAAAATGAATCCAACCAATGCACTTATGAATGAAAAGCCCATGATGATATAAATCGACTTCAAATCAAAGGGCATGTCGGGGTAAAAAAATTGCCGCAAAATCGTTAAAACAATGATGATGGATGCGAAGATGAGCATATAGTTTTGAACCAGCTTTTTTATAAATTCATTCAGTTTCATCGTTGTCCCTTCTCTCACAATCCAAGCATATTTTTTAGCACCGGCACGTACTGCCTTGATATCACAACATGTTCCCCGTTATCAAGCACTGCTTTAAATCTGCCGCTTAACGATGGACGAATGAATGAAATTTTGGCTATGTTCAAAATCGTTGATTTAGATGCACGAAAACATTTCTTTCCTTTGCATAATTCCTCCAACTCATAAAGCTTGTGCTTCACCTCAAAAACTTCATTCTTGCAATAAATAAAAACTTTTCCGTCAACGGCCTCGAAATAATAAATATCGCTAATCTTTATACGGTGAATACTTTCATTTTGAAATCCTAACAGTATAAGCTGTTCCATTTTTAGCTTGTTTACGATTTCGTATATTTTGTTATTCACCTCATGGCACCTGATGAGGATTTCCTCTTCCTGCTCTCTGCCTATCTCTTCTATTGAAACTTTCATATCCTCACTCATTCAAGCATCACCCTTTAAATCACCTTTCATCGGAATGCTCTTCCAGAACTTGAGCGATACTCTCTAATGCATGCAGCCCTTTTGCAATATCGACGATAAACTCCACTGCATACGTCCGTTCCATTCGCAAATGGTATCCGTTCAACAATAGAAATGACTTGGTAACAAGATAGGCTGTCCGCTTATTCCCATTATGAAAACAATGATTCTTGACCAGAGATTCCAGTAGTGCCGCGGCTTTATCAAATAGAGATGGATAAGCATCTTCTCCGAAAACACTTTGCTTAGGTCTATGTACCGCAGAGTCCAGCAAACTATGATCTTTGACACCCGCTTGCTCTGTGTCATTCATTCTTTTCATCATGAAATAATGTGCTGAGATAGCCTCTTCTTTGGTTAGAAAGTTCGTCATATCATCGATCCCTTAAGTCCTCAAGAATGCCCTCATCTTCTTCAAATACATCATAGAAAGCTTCCAGAACCTCAGGACGGACGTTATCAGGCAGTTTACCTTGCCGTGCTTTTTTCAGCACAATTTCACCATGATCATTTTCAATGAATTCGATCTCGTCTCCCTGCGTTACATTTAATTTTTCGGCAAGGCTTTTGGGCAAGCTTACGCCCAAACTGTTTCCCATTCTGCCTATTTTGCGGGAATAACGAGTCACATTCCGTTTTTCGTTCGTCAATTTGACCACACCATTCATTTTCCTATTCTCCTCTCATAGTATGATCAGCAACATATAAGTTATACCTTATAACAGTTATAACATTTATAACGTATGTACATTTTATCAAATTTATCTATCCATATAAAGCAAAAATCCACGGGCTGCATGCGGCCTGCGGATTTTACATGGCGGGAGCGAGGGAATTTGAGCAAGCTCCCATCTCCTGCCGTTAATTACCATGTTATATTCCTATTTCCCTCATTTTCGCCGTTACTTTCTCAACCCTGCCATCCATATCCGTCGCGTTATACTTCGGAAGCTGCAAATCGCTTACGATTGTTCCGTCGCGCATGAACATAATACGCTCCGTCCGCGCCGCAACCTTGGCGTCGTGCGTTACAAGCATAACCGCAGTCCCCTCCGCGTTGATTTCGGAAAAGATGTCCATAATTTCCTGCGCGGATTTTGAGTTGAGCGCACCCGTAGGCTCGTCGCCAAAGATAATTCTCGGGCTATTCATAAGCGCGCGGCATATGCCCGCACGCTGAAGCTGGCCTCCCGAAACCTGTGTAATATCGCGCTTTTCAAGCTCCGCAATGCCCACCCTTTTCATAAGCGCTCTGGCTTTTCCCGTCATTTTTGCGGCGTTTTTTCTATTGTCCCGCATGGACGGAAGAATGATATTGTCGAGGAGATTCAGATTTTTCAGCATAGTCGGCTGTTGGAAGACAAATCCTATTTTTGTTCGGCGTATATCTGCAAGCTCATTCTCCCCGATCTCCGATAAATCCCTGCCGTCAACAACGACTTTTCCGCCATTAACGCCATCCGTCCCGCTCAGTGCAAACAGCAGTGTGGATTTTCCCGAGCCCGAAGGTCCCATAACCGCAACAAACTCGCTCTCGTTTATATAGGCGGACACTCCGTCGAGAACATTGCGCTTTTCATCGCCCTCGCCGAAAGATTTTACGATCTGATCACCGATAATAACCTTCTTCATATGCCTACTCCTTAATATTTCCGGAAATTTTTATTCGTCCCGCGCCTGATGTCCCGATCAATGTTGCAATAAGTACCGTGCCGATCATCATCAACGGACTAAGCAGATACGCCGAAAGCGGATTTGCCGTAAAATGAAACGATGATGCTCCAAAGGAGGAAATCGCAGCGCCCGCGAGCATCTCTCCGAGCGTGTTAGCCAGAAGCGTGCCGAGAACAATTCCGACAATCAGAACGAATACCGAGCGCGAAACATATTGCGCCATAAAATCCGAGTTTGTAAAACCGAACGCTTTCATGACGGCAATGGAATATCTGTCTTTTGCAACAAGCATTTTCATAAACAACAGTGTCACCAACAACGCGATAAGCAACGCGACGGCAATTGCAGCATAAGAGGCCTTTCCGACAGAACTTATTGTGGGCCCGTATGTCTGTGCGATATATTCATCAATGTCTGAAACCTTTGCATAATCAAACCTGTTCGCATATTCCGAAACCTTACTGTCGATAAGAGATTGATCCGAAAGCTTCACACAGATCACGTACCACATAATGTCCGCCGAATTGTCGGTGAAAACAGCCTTTGCGGTTTTACCTCCGTTGGTAATGTCGGAATAAATGCCGCTTACCGTGAAATTTTTTTCTTTCCCCTCAATCAACAGTGTAATGATTTCGCCGACCTTTTTGCTCAGTTCGTTGGCGTTCATAGCTGAAAGCGCAATTTCGTCTTCTGCGGCGGGTGCTCTGCCCTCGGAATATTCTACAGGGAATATGGAATGATCGCCCAGTTCAATTTTCAACCTTTCCTCCGAACCGTCCTCCGTCTTTGCTTTGAATGTTTTTGTTGTAAGCACAGCATATTTTGAAATGGCACTGTCGCTGCTCATCGCTTTTATAATTTCAGCGGCTTTTTCAGAAATATGGTCGGTCTGCTGAATATCAATACGCATATCGCTGCTGCCTATCCCCATATATTTGATGAAGCTTTTTGAGGAAATCGTATGGTACAGATTCTGCGGAACAATAATGATAAATGACGAAATCATCAGCACCGCAAGCATTGTGATATAAAGCTTTTTCCTTGCGAGAACATCTTTGATACCAAGAAAAATATTCGTGTTAAACAGCCTGTTTCCGCTCAGGGTAAAACGCTTTGCGCCCGCTTTTTTTTCCTGTGAAGCGCCAACGCGGATTGCTTCGGCAGCAGATATTTTTCGAAAGCGTCTTAGCACTCCGCTTACATAAGCAATTATTGCAAGGAATACGAGCAGTATGCCGATTATTCCGAACAGTAAGGCAAAAGAAGCATTTTCGCTTTCACCCATATACAGCCGGATATTTTCAAGAAGCATGCCTTTGAGCATAAAAGAAAGAGCAAAACCAAGCATACTGCCTGCCGCGGCAATCGCCGCGTACTTCGCAAGATAAATCTTCTTTATGTCAGAGATACGCAGCCCTATCGCCTTCATCACGCCAATTTCGCGGTAATCGTCTTCGATTTTCGCAAGAAGCGTAAAGCGAATGCACATCAAGGCGATTGCCACGACAAGCACACTTACAAGCAGAATAACCCCAATCATCATCCCGTCAGAAAGTGCGTTAATCGTTTTAAAAAGCGGATAGGTAATCGTTGGTCCGTTCGCTTCAAGTCCCGCGGAAGCATACGCCGTTTCGAATTCGCTGAGCTTCGACAAATCCTTTAATCTAAATTCGATCAGATACTCTACACTTCCAACATTTTTTAGCTCCGCGAAATCATTTTTACTGATCAGAAATCTTTTAGAAGAGGCTAGCATGGAGTTCATCTGCGAATCTCGAAGAAAACCGGCAACTGTAAATGCTTTTCCGAATATAACAGCTTTATCGCCGACCTTTGCGGTACCGTCCTTCATATAGCTGATCGGAACATATAGTTCGCCATCTGATACGTTTATAATTTGTCCCTCAAGGTCAAGAAGATAGTCGAACTTTTCGCTCTGTATGCTTAATCCATTGTCCTGAACACTACTCACAAGCGAACGGTCGCCAAATCGAATCTGCGAGCCGTCCATGTTAAGAAATTCAAGCACCTGATATTCATCAACATTACTGTTCTGCTCCGCGAAAGCCGCCAGCCGCTCATGATCAACGTCGCCCGAATGCATCTGCATAAAATGCGGGGTCTTCGCTCGTGTCATAAGCGTATCTATCGCGCCCGAAAGATTTACGACGAGAATCGCCGCTAGTGAAACAAGCATAGCTGCAGCCGCAACAAATATCATGGTTGTCAACGTGACCAGTTTGCTTTTTGAAATATCATTGCGGATTATCCTGTAATACATAAGTCACCTCTGTTTTTGCTCTACATATTGCCGCTGTTATCCTCTCTACCAAACATCCTCATCGTGTCCATCAAGCTTCCGCTTTCTGCCCCAAGCAGCCTTTCTACATTGAAAATAAAGGCCTGTATTCGTGAGAAGCGCTCCTCGTCCGTCATCGTCACCATATCGTCGTCAAAAACGGTATTCGCATAGATCACAACCATTTCCATGCACTCATACGGAAACGGTGTGTTGAATAGTCCCTGCTCAATGCCCTCACGGATGATCCCTGTCAATATCGGCGGAACGCCATTGATGATGACCTTTTGTATTTTTTGATGCATCAGCGCGTTCTGCGGCTTGTGAATGTGCTCCATAATTTCCTCGCTGCTTCCGCCGCTTATGTTCAGTGCCATAACAACGCGGATAATGCGCTCGACTACAGGTATGCTCTTGTCTGCGGCAATTTCCTGCGCCGCACCTAAAAGTCGGACATTATACCGCTCAATCAGCGCGTCCATAATATCCGCCTTCGACTTGAAGTGATGGTACAATGTTCCCCGCGCAATTCCGACCTTTTGGAGAATATCATTTGTACTTGTGCCGTCAAAGCCCTTCTGACCGAAAAGCTCGTCCGCCGCGTCAAGGATTTCGTTCCTGCGTTGCTCCGCTTCTTTTACAACTCTCATATTTATATACCTCCGATATAACCGACCGACTGCCTGTCGGTTAAATAGTAACATACTATTTTATCATGTCAAGAGGGTTCTACCTCTCATCAACAAAAAGCCAACCTCACATGGTTGGCTTTTTTGATGTTGGCCCTAGCGAACTCCCTATAATCGGATTCCATTTAGAGGCGGACATAAGATAAAGTATCCCCCGGAACCGTAAAAGACAATGTACGCCTCATGCTCCGGCATGCCCAATCGCTGTCACAAAGAGGAAGAGAAATACAGCCATAGTTGTATTTATAATTTCGAAAGACATGAGCGGCTTAGACATTTTAGTCGGTGACTTTGGAAACATACCCGCCAAATCGATTGCGTACACGATAAAGTATAAAACAGCGATAATTTGCGTGATAAGAATGGCATTAGAATGGGAAATCAACAAAAGATAGCACGCGATAAACGAGGCAATTCCAAGCGAGATCAGAAACAGATTAAATCCCCAAAACACTACTCCTGTTAATTTTGAAAAGTCTCTATTCTCAATCGGCCCTCCCGGAACCAATATCGTGAGTAATGTTACATTTAAAAACACCAGCAAGCTTGCAATAATCATGATATTCTGCATCATTATCCCTTCCTCTCATCTATTAGTGTGTCTCAAGCATAGCAGGAGGGATAGATGTTGTATTGTAAAAAATCAGCACCCATGTTCAGCCGTTCATTACTTCTGACCGTGCCAAACATACTCAAGGGTCAGCTCTTGCTGCTGCTGTTCCAATTCTTTGACCGTTTTGCCTGCCAATTTTTTGGATGTTTTAATCAGATGAGACTGATCATAGTAACGATACTGTATATCCTTCCTCAGCCTTTCATCCTCAACATGCTTTTTGAATTTTACAATATCTCCATAAGCCTTTGGCGTGAGTCCGATATATTTTTTGAAAAATCGTTCCAACGAACTTACCGAAATACCAAAAAATTGGGCCATACTCACAATGTTCAGGCTTTCATACTCTCGCTCAACATATGTCAGCATTGCCTCGATACGGCCAGTGTCCTTGCGATTCAACGCCATTCTATGCAGCAAATAATGATTAATTAATGTGACTTGTTGCTCCACATTTTCAGATCGCAGCATCGACCGGTACAGTTCCTCCAATCCAGGATCCACATCAGCGGCCTGTACGATTCGCTCTGTCAATTCGAGACCGGGCAAATGAAATAATTGAATAAACCCTAGTGGAGTTAATAAAATTCCGATTTGATATAGCTGTTCGCCATACCGGACATGTTTGGCCCTTTTCATTTGGCCAATTACAGCCGCATCGGGAATCATCGTTTCCTGCTTCTCTTCCGCCAGCTTATAAGCAGACCTATAATTAAAAACAATATGAATTTGCCCCGTCGGCATAATTATGTCTTCCCTGCTGTCATCAGCGAGAAAGTCAAAGTCTACGATCCAGATGTAGTCCACAAGCTTATGCAAGGCATTGTTAGGTTCAAAGGTTCGAATCATTGCAAGCATCTCCTTAAACATCGAGTTCCGTCCGTGACCGCCTCACATCCAAAGTCATTTTTCTCAATCGCTATATGATCCCCTAACCTCTCTATTATAACTCATACGCAGGGTCAATTGGAGGCAGCAAGCGTCCATAACGATAAGATACTCATAGGCTAGCACACTATCCTTGAAGTTTCCCAGGTAACAAAAAAGTAGGGGATCCTTCGGATTTATCACTGACCTGCACTTGACATCCCACTTTCAATTTTTAATAATTATAAAAAAGAAATTATTATAATATGAATTTCCTAGCATAAAAAAAGTACCATTGATTGACCCTATATAAAACTGGAAAGGACTGACGATGAACATGACCTTGCATAATGAACTGAACAAACAAATCGCCAACTGGAGTATTTTGTACATCAAGCTTCATAACTTTCATTGGTATGTAAAAGGACCCCAATTTTTCACCTTGCACGCCAAATTTCAAGAGCTTTATGAAGAAGCGGCTCTGCACGTCGATGAAATTGCCGAAAGGCTGCTTGCCATTAAAGGACAGCCGCTTGCGCGCATGAGCGATTACCTGAAAGTTTCCAGCATTCAAGAGGCAAACAATAATGAAACGGCCGAGCAGATGGTTGACCAGCTTATCGCCGATTTCTCCACGGTCATTCAAGAGCTGAAAGAGGCGATGGCTATCGCCGATCAAGCAGGCGACGAAACAACTGCCGATATACTGCTTGCCATCCATACCTCACTTGAAAAGCATGTATGGATGCTGAGCGCTTTTAACGCGAGATAAGAAACTTTCTATTACAAACACCTTTCCGCTGTATATGCCACGTTCTACTAAATCATCGCGGCGGAAAGGTGTTTTTTACATGCTTTGCTCACCGCCTCTTCCCTTCATCTTAAGTCACGCTTTCTTCAATGAAAACAGAATATAGATCGTATCAATTTCATGGGATTCTTCCAAAATCCACGAGGTTTGGGTTAATATTCGCTGCAACCCCTCCAGCCCAAGATATCGGATTTGCACGCCAATAAACTCGGTAAATCCCAGGTATCCCGGATTTACATGCGTCCGGTCGAAAATTAATGAGCCCGTGACCCGGGCGTCCGCCGGGGAGTTGGTAAAGAAATGGTTTAAATTTTCAATAATATCTGAATCCGAACCGTACTCAAAAAGACCGCCCTCCGATGAACAGAGCTGAATCCAGCCGGAACGTTCCAAACTCATCTTTAGTAATGCCTCCGGTTGGCTCCAGTCATAATGAATAGTATTGAGGGTAATGTCCAGGCCATGGAAGCGTTCCCCCGGCTGCTTCAAAACATCGATGCACCGTTTTGCGAAATTGGGGCCGTAGTTATCGATATCTAAAATGTTGATCTCAATCTTCCGTCCCTCGAGTAATTCCGGGTCCGATTCCTGAATCAAAATCAGGGTGTTGATACTGTCGGTAGCGGCCCCCCCAGCAATATTGAAGAAGCAAAGGTTCCGTTCAGGGAATTGCTTGAGCTGGGGCAGCAAAATTTTCGACTGGCGCCGGCAAAGATCCCTCAGCCTGATCCGAAGTCCCATGAAAGAGGTTTGCTTCACCGCCCACTTGTCCCGGAAACCTAATTTTAGCCCCCGGCTTAAGCCGGGGCCAAGTTTGTACAGCAACGTACGCATGCCGCTAAGATAGGAATTGTCGACATTTGACATTTTTATAAAGATGTTCCTGATAAAGCCAGGCATCTTCTTTAATGATTCAATGCTCCGGGCTGACTTGAGACAGTTCAAATGATAAGCCTGTTCATCAATACTTGCGTTGAAAAGGGGATGAGTAATATCAAGGATCGGTAATTGAAGTTCATTCTCGAAAACCGCATAGAGAATTCGCTGATTTTGATTTGCATTCATGGTTTTCAACTCCACCTCACTTGAACGATGATTGATCGAACTAAAACCCAAAGCTTGCGTAATGGATCTTCTCGGAAGAAGTCCGGGGGAATCTACATAATTTATCACTTTTCGCGAGGTCTTCCCAGCAATACCCCTAAACCCGTCATGACATTCGGATCTTCGTAAATTAGCTCGCCTTGGAGTAAGGGATCTGTGACTTGAAAAAATTGGATACCCCCGACTAATCATAAACGATCAAAAGCCACCAGTAAAGATACTGGCGGCTTTTGCATTCATCCTACTGTTAATCTTCCTTGTATTCGAGCATTCGCAGCAGCATGACCGTCGCTTCCGCTCGCATCGCCGTTTCATTCGGTACAAAACGGTTCTGCCCGCGGCCATCCACAATACCAAGCGCGTGAATCGCTTCTATCGCCCCTTTTGCCCATTGCGGAATTGCTTCGTCGTCGGCAAAGCCGGTCGATGCATGGGCGTTGCGTTGTAGCTGGAGCGCCCGGGCGATCATGACTGCCATCTCTGAACGGGTAATGTGGTCATTCGAACGGAAACTGCCGTCTGCATATCCATTTACAATGCCCGATTGTACCGCCTGTGCAATGGCCTGCTTTGCCCATGCGCCGATTTGATTTTGATCAGAGAATGTCAACGAGGCACCTTGCCCCTCCAGTTTCAAAGCACCTGCCAGCATCACCGTAAACTCGGCGCGGGTGACGGGATCATTCGGTTTGAATGCTCCATCCGGGTAACCGCTGACGATGCCTTTCGCCGCGGCGCTTTTGATGCCGCTCTCCGCCCAGTGTCCGGCGATGTCGGTAAACGAGAGTACCGGAGATTCGGGTTCTTCCGGTTTAGGCATTACCCGGTTAACGGTGAGCGTATACGTTTTTCGAGAACCGTCTTCCGCCTGAACGATCAGCGAAATGACGTTCTCTCCTTCCTGCAAGTCAACCTGGATGCCGTCACCCAACGCCTTCCCTTGCCATGTGACTTTGGATGCCGCATGATCCGCAGTTACTTTCACTTCAATTCGTTCCGCTTCCGTTTCAGCCTTATACGAGTAGGAATTTGCCGAAAACGACGGCGTGAGGGAAACACGTTTGCCCGCCGTCCAAATTTCCAGCGCTTTCAGACTCGCATTGTTGGACAAATACCAGCCGCCCCCCCAGTTTCCACCTGAATCGTTACCACCTGAGGAGGAACGGCTCGTTGTGGCCGTTTTGCTTAATCCGGCTTTGCTTTCGTTCCCCGTCGCATCATAAGCCGTGACTTTGAACGTATAAGTGCTGTCTGCGTTCAAGCCATCAACAGTCGTTGCATAGACACTGCTACTTACCGTCTTGCGCTCCGTATCGTTCACGTAAATCCTGTAACCCATCACCCTTACATTATCCATCGCACTTGGCCACGACAGCTTCACACCAGTCTGAGTAATGTCTGAGACGGTCAGCTCACTGCCTTCCGGCCATTGCGGCACTTCGTTATCCGGTGGTGTTTGCGGCGTAGCGCTAACTTCCGCCGAATAGTCACTTTCGGTATCCTCATTACCTGCTTTTACTGCATAGTAACGGGTGATGTTATTAGCCAGTCCTTTAATAGAATAACTGCCCGTGAAATTTGTGATTCTCTCTATTTTTAGATAACTGCCCGGAGCCAAACCCTCATAAATATCATAATGAGTGGCTCCTGTCACGGGCTCCCATGACAAAATAACTTCGCCATCCCCGGCTGTCGCTTTCAAACCACTCGGCGCAGGGAGTATTACGATTGGCTCGATATGAATCGTAATCGTCTCCGTTCGCTTCACATCTGTCGAATCCATAACCGCTACCGTAATCGGATAAGTACCTTCACTAACAGGAGTACCGGAAATCAGGCCGGTTTGACGATCCAGGTCTATGCCAGCAGGCAAGCTGCCCGATTCGATCGACCAAGTTCGATTCCCGATGCCCCCTGTCGCTTCAAACTTACAAGAAAAGAATTCTCCCGTCGTTCCGTTACATGTGCCGGGGACAGATACATTTAAAGGCTCATAGATCGCAAGCCCCCAGCTGTTTACCAGTTGCTGCTTGACCCCCGGCGCCTCTACTTTTATGATTTCGTTTCCGGCAGAAAGAGGCGCTTCGTATACGAAAGAGAAATGTCCCTGATTATCTGTATAAGCGTTGATTAATCCTTTGCTAGTTATGATCGTAATCGGCAAACTGGCCATGGTATCGATAGTTCCTTTGATCGTGATCGATTTACCTACTTCCAGTTGATCCGGAACATCAAGGGTAATAACCGTTGGTGCTTGCAGCAAAACAATAGATTCCGAATCGTCTCTGGCATCTGATGTGGCCCGGATATTGATCAGGTTGCCTGTCCTGGTAACAGGCTGTGCCACGAAACGCAGTAAATGAGTGTCCATGATAGGGTCTGAAGCGTCAATCTTAAGCGAACTTGTACCTTCTGTAACGACTAAGTTTCCAGACGTATCCTTCAATGCAACCCCTTTGCTACTGTCATCAACGAAAACTTCGAGCTGATCAACGCCTTTGGTCGTGAACAATACATCCGCATAAGGTTCATTCGTGAGATAAACGTTGCCAACTATTTTTTTAAACTTTTCCGAATCATCATCTAAATGCGGCTGTTCGGGGTCATAGGGAACAGGCCACAACTGCGTGATTAATTTGCCGGAGTAAATTGGCGCCGGCAGCGTCACGGCTGCGCTCTCGATCGGTGATAAGCCCGCCGCCTCGAATGAAAGCTTGGCTCCTGTCACCATAGCTGCATGGGTTGCACCAAGATCGCCAAAGGTGACAACACCTGCACTGGCCCTCGCCGTCGCTGCACCTGTTAGCGTCCACGCTCCTGTGTCCTTTTTCGATGCTGTTACAATGGTGGTGTTATCGCCCACGCTCTTATTGCCGTAAGCATCGAGAAGCGTGATGACCGGCTGCTGCGCGAACGCACCTCCATTGCTGGCCGGAGCCGTAATATCCGTGGTTAGCTCCATCGAAGCTGCGCTTCCTGCTACTGGCGTGATGATCAATGGATTTGCCGCTGGCGATGCTACGTCCGCTACACTTAGGTTGATCGTTTGCGCTCCCGCTTTGTTCAGCTTGAGTTTTACCGTGGCAACGCCATTGTTAAACATGACGCTGATCGTGTTCGGAGATGCGCTTAAGGCCGTCCCGTTCAAGCTGCCATAGGAGTTATCCGGCGCTTGCAAGTATCCGGAGATCGTCACCTCATGCTCCCCGCTAAACGACATATCTGTGACCCCATTCGCATTCTTCACAAAGATCGTAATTGTATTATCCACATCCGCTCCGACTTCAGGGCTGTGCGAGTTGGCGAATGCGTCGACGGTTTGTGCACCCAGGCTTAATTTCCGAATCCGTTGGTTGAACACATCCGCAATATACAGTTCTCCATCGCTTGCTGCCGCTAAAGCGTAAGGATTGTAAAATTGAGCTGACGTTGCCGCCCCTCCATCTCCCGCATAGCCATGACTCCCCGTACCGGCTACTGTACTGATCGTCCCAGATGCGTCCACTTTTCTGATGCTGTGATTTCCTGCGTCTGCTATATACAACTGTCCGAAGCGATCTACCGCTACTCCCGAAGGATAGTTCAATTGGGCTGAAGTTGCTGGTCCTCCATCTCCCGAATAGCCATAAGCCCCCGTACCGGCGACCGTACTGATTATTCCAGCTGTGTCTACTTTTCGGATTCGATTGCCAGCAAATTCTGCTATATACAGATTGCCGCTGTCGTCTACCGCGATGCCACTCGGACTCCTCAACTCGGCTGATGTCGCGGATCCTCCATCACCCGAATCTCCAGCACTCCCCGTACCGGCGACCGTACTGATCGTCCCCGACACATCTACTTTCCGAATCCGATGATTAGACTGGTCCACAATGTAAACATTGCCATCGTTGTCCGTCGCCACTCCGCTAGGATAGCTCAACCGAGCTGATATTGCAGGTCCTCCGTCTCCCGAATAGCCAAGAACCCCCGTACCGGCGACCGTACTGATCGTCCCGGATGCATCCACTTTTCGGATTCGACAGTTTACCATATCCGAAATATACAGATTGCCGCTGTTGTCTACCGCTACTCCCATTGGGTGGTTCAACTTGGCAGATAGCGCATTCCCCCCATCTCCCGAATATCCGGCACTCCCCGTACCGGCCACCGTACTGATTGTCCCCGACGCATCTACTTTCCGAATCCGACTGTTTTCGTAATCGGCAATGTACAGATTGCCACTGCTGTCTACCGCCACTCCATGTGGATTGTTCAACTGAGCAGATGTCGCAGTTCCCCCGTCCCCCGAAAAGCCGCCAGTACCCATGCCAGCTACCGTATTTATCATGTAAGTGCCTGCAGCGGAGGTTTTTCCCCCAGACAGTTCCGGCAGCAGTGACGTGATCAACAGAAAAGCCAGCACACTGGCCGTTATTTTTTTTAGCTGCTTACGAATTTTGTCCCTCTCCTTTTATTGCTTTCGGCTTTAGATCTTTGATCTTTGCCACAGATTCATTTCTCCTCAAGAAACGACCGTTACTTTGCTTAAGCGTTTCCTTTCCAAGCTTCACCCTCCCAGTTTATTGTATAGGACTATGATCGCAATGGTATCTCATTTTTATCGCAATTTCGTCTCAGGTTAGAAAAGGATCGCCGTCTTTATTGTCGAATTGGTACTGCATATGGACGTTCCGACGCAGGTCCATGATCCTAATTTATCGAAAGGAGGAGCATATCTGTTATGCAGAAACTCGCCGAAATACTTGATATAGAGCGAAGCCGCTTGTTTGTAGGCAGAAAATCGGAGCTTTGCCTTGTACAAGATTGGCTGAAGCGTGCTCAAGCGCCCACTGAAGTGCTGTTCCTCTCCGGTATGGGGGGAGTAGGAAAATCTGCGCTTATGCTGCAATTTACGCGGATAGCGCGACAGGAAGGAGCGACCACAGTCTGGCTTGATGGTCGCGCCTGTACAGATTCTCCTGCTGGCTTCATGGAGGCGTTGCATCACTTTTTTTTGTCTAATCCGCAAGCCCCTCATGCAGCCGACAGTTCCTTTCAACAGCTTGCGTCTGCAATTGCAACAAAAAAGATGGTGCTGTGCATCGATAATTACGAATCCTTACAGCGAATCGAAGGTTGGCTTCGTGAAGCATTTCTTTCCAGCCTTCCTGCAACAGGCCTGCTCGTTGTGCTTGCGACCAGACAGGATGTATCTGCTGCCTGGGCAAGCGATTTGGCGTGGCACAGTCGCAGCAGGAGCATTCATCTCGGTTCTTTGTCGCGGGAAGAAGCGCTGGACTACTTGCGACAAAGAGGCTGGTACGATACGAATGAAATGAATCAGCTTATCAGCCAGTCTCGCGGACTGCCTTTGGCGATGGCCCTTTTTGTTGACCGCCTGCGATATCCGGAAGCACAACCGGGTTCATTCGCCTGGCCAGTCTCGATGCAGATCAGCGCAGGCATGCTGCGCGAAGCCGCCTCAGACGAATTCAAAGACCTGATCGATATATTATGCATCATCCCACATGCGACACCAAAGTGGTTGGGAAGATTTCTTGGCGCTCCGTTGACTTCGGTGGAGCTTCAGCGAATCTGCCAACTTTCCTTTATTCGGCCTACGGCCGGGGGAATTGCTCTGCATGATGTAGCGCGCACCTTTCTGACCCAGGACTTCCGGCTTCGCGAGCCCGAGCGTTATCAGTCGCTGTGGCACCGAATTATAGAAGAACTAGCGATAGAACTAAAGCATGCGACCAGTCATGAGAAGAGACGCATTGCTTCCGTTATGCTATCGACCTGTCAAGATATTTATCATATAAATTCCGTTTCCGTATTGTCTACCAGTAATCTGGATTCCCTGCATATGGAATCTTTTCAGCCCTTTGATCTGCCCCACTTGCATCAAATGATGAAAGATGAGGCGCAATACTCCTTTTCGGTCGAAATCGATCATGCCGTTATCGACGTCTTATCCGTACATTTTCCAGAAGATATTCGCGTGTACCGCAATTCGAAAGGGAAACCGATAGCTTTTACGGCGGGGCTGCTGTTATATAAGGAGACCGTATCGTTATTAGAACGCCTTTTTCCCGGTTTGCTTGATACTGTTTTTCCAAAGGAGATCAAAAGACTGCGGCAATCGTCAATTGAGGAAGCTGACACCTACTATCATTTGCGAGCAAGCGCATCGCCGTGCGATCCAATCTATACCTATCACCAATTGGTCGGTATCATCATGAAAGAACTGATTACTCACAAATCCGTTGGAATGCGCTATATCATTGTAACGGCTTACGAGGAGACAAACGAGTCTCTGCAAAATGCCGGTTTTCGAATGCGTACATTGCCGGATCATATCAGGGAGCACCTTTTTCAGGGAGCGAAGGCAGCTATTCATGAACAGGATTGGCGCGGCACAAGCTTTGTGGATCAAATCCTTGATCTGATTCATTTTGCTCCGGATTACAAAGAAAACAGAGCCAATAATTTCGAACTTACGGAAAAAGAGGTCAAAGCAGCAATCTCTTTGATTAACGATCCTGAAGCGTTGGCAGGGACCGAGCTTGCAGGAAAACTTGCATGCGATGGTCTTAAATTACAGCAAAAATTGCACAGGATTTTCTTAAATCCCCCTCCCTTTCCGCTTAACGATAACAACCTTGACTTGCTGAAGCTATATGCGGAAGCACCGCAGGTTACCGTGGACGCGGCTGCTGCGCAATTAAACATGAGCCGGGCGACTTACTACCGTGTCCGCAAGGAAACACTGCTTAATTTGAAGGATGTACTTATCAGAAAAACGATGGAATCAACGTAACGCGCGCGCTCCAGCCCGTCCAGCTCATCCACGTAACAAACCAGCTTCCCACGACAACGAAGCTGGTTTGTTAAAGAGTAAACTCCCCGCATTCATCTCACTGCTAACCTTCCTTGTGATCGAGCATTCGCAGCAGCATGACCGTCGCTTCCGCTCGCATCGCCGTTTCATTCGGTACAAAACGGTTCTGCCCGCGGCCATCCACAATACCAAGCGCGTGAATCGCTTCTATCGCCCCTTTTGCCCATTGCGGAATTGCTTCGTCGTCGGCAAAGCCGGTCGATGCATGGGCGTTGCGTTGTAGCTGGAGCGCCCGGGCGATCATGACTGCCATCTCTGAACGGGTAATGTGGTCATTCGAACGGAAACTGCCGTCTGCATATCCATTTACAATGCCCGATTGTACCGCCTGTGCAATGGCCTGCTTTGCCCATGCGCCGATTTGATTTTGATCAGAGAATGTCAACGAGGCACCTTGCCCCTCCAGTTTCAAAGCACCTGCCAGCATCACCGTAAACTCGGCGCGGGTGACGGGATCATTCGGTTTGAATGCTCCATCCGGGTAACCGCTGACGATGCCTTTCGCCGCGGCGCTTTTGATGCCGCTCTCCGCCCAGTGTCCGGCGATGTCGGTAAACGAGAGTACCGGAGATTCGGGTTCTTCCGGTTTAGGCATTACCCGGTTAACGGTGAGCGTATACGTTTTTCGAGAACCGTCTTCCGCCTGAACGATCAGCGAAATGACGTTCTCTCCTTCCTGCAAGTCAACCTGGATGACATCACCCAACGCCTTCCCTTGCCATGTGACTTTGGATGCCGCATGATCCGCAGTTACTTTCACTTCAATTCGTTCCGCTTCCGTTTCAGCCTTATACGAGTAGGAATTTGCCGAAAACGACGGCGTGAGGGAAACACGTTTGCCCGCCGTCCAAATTTCCAGCGCTTTCAGACTCGCATTGTTGGACAAATACCAGCCGCCCCCCCAGTTTCCACCTGAATCGTTACCACCTGAGGAGGAACGGCTCGTTGTGGCCGTTTTGCTTAATCCGGCTTTGCTTTCGTTACCCGCTGCATCATAAGCCGTGACTTTGAACGTGTACTTCGTATCTGACGTCAGGCCGTCAACCGTGATTGCGTATACGTTCCCGCCTACCGTCTCGCGCTCCGTACCATCCACGTAGATCCGGTAGCCGGTCACCCCGACATTGTCCATCGCGCTCGGCCAGGACAACTTCACATTCGTTTGCGTAATATCCGAGACAGCCAGTTCACTGCCTTCCGGCCATTCCGGCGCTTCGGTGTCCGGCTCCACTGGCTGCTGCAATGTTTTGGCCGTAGCTGTCAGTGCCGCGCTTTCGTTACCCGCCGCATCGAATGCTGTAACTTTGAACAGATAGGATGTATCAGCCTTCAAGCCATCAACAATCGTTGCATAGACACTGCTACTTACCGTCTCGCGCTCCGTATCATTCACGTAAATCCGATACGAGGTCACCTTGACATTATCTGCCGCGCTTGGCCACGAAAGCTTCACACTCGTCTGGGTAATGTCCGACGCCATCAATTCGCTGCCAACCGGCCATTGCGGCACTTCGTTATCCGGTGGTGTTTGCGGCGTAGCGCTAACTTCCGCCGAATAGTCGCTTTCGGTATCCTCATTACCTGCTTTTACTGCATAGTAACGGGTGATGTTATTAGCCAGTCCTTTAATAGAATAACTGCCCGTGAAATTTGTGATTCTCTCTATTTTTTGATAACTGCCCGGAGCCAAAGCCTCATAAATATCATAATAAGTGGCTCCTGTCACGGGCTCCCATGACAAAATAACTTCTCCATCCCCGGCTGTCGCTTTCAAACCACTCGGCGCAGGGAGTATTACGATTGACTCGATATGGATCGTAATCGTCTCCGTTCGCTTCACACCTGTCGAATCCATAACCGCTACCGTAATCGGGTAAGTACCTTCACTGACAGGAGTACCGGAAATCAGGCCGGTTTGACGATCCAGGTCTATGCCAGCAGGCAAGCTGCCCGATTCGATCGACCAAGTTCGATTGCCGATGCCCCCTGTCGCTTCAAACTTACAAGAAAACAATTCTCCCGTCGTTCCGTTGCATGTGCCGGGGACAGATATATTTAAAGGCTCATAGACCGTAACGCCCCAGCTTTTTACCAGTTGCTGCTCTACCCCAGGCGCCTCAACTTGAATGGTTACGTTTCCAGCTGACGAAGGCGCAGTAAATGCGTAAGAGAAATTCCCTTGGTCGTCTGTGTAGGTATCAAACAATTCTAGGGAAGTGGTGATCCTGATCGGTAAACTAGCCTTAGTATCGATAGTTCCTTTGATCGTGATCGATTTACCTACTTCCAGTTGATCCGGAACATCAAGGGAAATAACCGTTGGTGCTTGCAGCAAAACAATAGATTCCGAATCGTCTCTGGCATCTGATGTGGCCCGGATATTGATCAGGTTGCCTGTCCTGGTAACAGGCCGTGCCACGAAACGCAGTAAATGAGTGTCCATGATAGGGTCTGAAGCGTCAATCTTAAGCGAACTTGTACCTTCTGTAACCACTAAGTTTCCAGACGTATCCTTCAATGCAACCCCTTTGCTACTCTCATCAACGAAAACTTCGAGCTGATCAACGCCTTTGGTCGTGAACAATACATCCGCATAAGGTTCATTCGTGAGATAAACATTGCCAACTATTTTTTTAAACTTTTCCGAATCATCATCTAAATGCGGTTGATCAGGGTCATAGGGAACAGGCCACAACTGCGTGATTAATTTGCCGGAGTAAATTGGTGCCGGCAGCGTCACGGCTGCGCTCTCGATCGGTGATAAGCCCGCCGCCTCGAATGAAAGCTTGGCTCCTGTCACCATGGCTGCATGGGTTGCACCAAGACCGCTAAAGGTGACAACACCTGCACTGGCTCTCGCCGTCGCTGCGCCTGTTAGCGTCCACGCCCCTGTGTCCTTTTTCGATGCTGTTACAATGGTGGTGTTATCGCCCACGCTCTTATTGCCGTAAGCATCGAAAAGCGTGATGACAGGCTGCTGCGCGAACGCGCCTCCATTGCTGGCCGGAGCCGTAATATCCGTGGTTAGCTCCATCGAAGCTGCGCTTCCTGCTACGGGCGTGATGATCAATGGATTTGCTGGCGATGCTACGTCCGCTACACTTATGTTGATCGTTTGCGCTCCCGCTTTGTTTAGCTTGAGTTTTACCGTGGCAGTGCCGTTGTTAAACATGACGCTGATCGTGTTCGGAGATGCGCTTAAGGCCGTCCCGTTCAAGCTTCCATAGGAGTTATCCGGCGCTTGCAAGTATCCGGATATCGTGACCTCATGCTCCCCGCTAAACGACGTATCCGTGTTCCCATACGCATTCTTCACGGTCAGCGTGATCGGATCATCCACACCGACTCCAGGGATGGACGAGGCGGCGAATGCGACGACGGTTTGTAAGCTTAATTTTCGAATCCGATTATTTAAAACATCCGCTATGTACAGGTTTCCACTTCTATCTATCGCCATTCCATAGGCGTCACTCAGGTCGGCCGAGGTCGCTGGTCCTCCGTCTCCCGAATAGCCGTATCTCCCCGTGCCCGCTATCGTGCTGATCTTCCCCGATGTATCGACTTTCCGAACTCGGGAATTGGATCTATCCGATAGATACAAATTACCAATACTGTCTACCGCCACTCCATCCGGAAGACTCAATCGAGCCGACGTCGCAGGTCCTCCGTCTCCCGAAAAGCCATAGCTCCCCCCAATACCCGCTACCGTGCTGATTTTCCCCGATACATCAACTTTTCTTATACAGTAGTTAAAGTAGTCCGATATATACAGATTTCCAATACTGTCTACAGCTACTCCAGTCGGAAAGTTTAATTGGGCCAACACGGCATTTCCTTCGTCCCCCGAATAGCCGCGACCTCCCGTGCCCGCTACCGTGCTAATCGTCCCCAATGTATCGACTTTCCGAATCCGGTGGTTGCCTTTATCCGCGATATACAGATTTCCGCTACGGTCTACCGCCACTCCATCCGGATAACTCAATTGAGCCGACGTCGCCGGTCCTCCGTCTCCCGAATAACCGTCTCTCCCCATACCCGCTACCGTGCTGATTTTCCCCGATACATCAACTTTCCGTATAGAGTGGTTAGAGTAGTCCGATATATACAGATTTCCAATACTGTCTATCGTCAACCCATAAGGGTTATTCAATGACGCCGATGTCGCAGGTCCTCCATCCCCCGAATAGCCGCCAGTACCTGTACCCGCTATCGTGCTAATCTTTCCCGACGCATCGACCTTCCGGACCCGGTGGTTGGAGGAATCTGCGATATACAGATTTCCGCTGCTGTCTATCGCCACTCCACTAGGGTTATACAATTCGGCCAAGGTTGCCGGTCCACCGTCTCCCGAATAGCCGTTGGTACCTATGCCTGCTGCCGTGTTGATGGTATAGCCGCTTGCAGCGTGGACTTTTCCACCGCTTAGTTCCGGCACCACTGATGTGATCAATAAAAAAGCCAGTACGCTGGCCATTAACTTTTTTATCCGCTTACGAATTTTTTTCCCCTCCCAAGGCAAATTTCTATGGTACTGCAATTCCATATAAAAATAGACGTACAACCTCATCCGCCAACATCTCCGGCTTTTTAGACGCGCGGGCTTTTTGTGTCGCGATAAAGCGCTCCATCATGCCGACGAGACTATCCGCAACGATCCGCATATCCATGTCTTTACGGAAATAGCCTTCCTGCTGCTCCGCAATCAGGTTCGCAAGGATCTGATCGGCCAATTGGTCTTTAATCTCAGCCGCCTGGGGGGCAACCAAAAAACCGATACTGGCCAGATAGGGTTCTTCGATGAAAAACCGGAAGAACGGCGTAAGCCCCTCCACAATCCTTTGGCGGATGAGGGTTTTTGCAATACCTGGCTCGAGGCGACTTTTCTGGGTATAATCACTCAACCGGGAACGAAATAAATGGACCAACTCTTGAAACAACGCATCTTTATTCTCGAAGTAAAGATAGAAGGTTGGTTGGGTAACCCCGGCCTTCTCGACGATGCTGCTGATCTTCGTCTCATGATATCCTCGCAAAGCAAATTCCTCTGTGGCGATGCTTAACAACAATCCTCGACTTTGTTCGCCGCTGGCTCCTTTCTTCCTTCCTCTCTGCCCCATATCTATCGATCTCCCTCAATCAATCAAAATATATTACTATAGAGTATTATATTATCATTTCCCCCGATTTCGTCAAGGACTTGATCAACACTTGACACGAACTTATTACTTTCACGACCATTGGCGATGCCGGGCGACTTACTGCCGTGTCCGCAAGGAAACGCTGCTTTATTTGAAGGATGTGCTCATCAGAAAAACTAGCCTCAACAGTTTGCCTTCATTTATTTATGCCATAAAATATCATCAAAACCCAGCCCTCATGCGGACTGGGTTTTCACGGTGGAGTGAGGGGATTATTGAAATCCTGATCTAACTTACGCTGATAATAGCTCACCAACTAAGGTAAATTTCAATGCCATGTTCGTTCATGTTACTATTCAATGAAGCAGGTCATTGATTTCCTGCGCGCGGTTGAAGTCCCTAGATACAAATCGAGAATCGCTTTCCAGTGGCTATATTGGTAAAGTGGAAGTCGAGTACAGTGTTGATGGAGCGCCAGCTTTACCTCGCGATGATCGAGCATCCATACATCACATTCCAAACTCAAGGGTATTGCAAACATCTGCAAAAATGAAACCTGGACGCAACGAATTTTTTTATGTTGTAAAAAGAACGGAATGCAGTTTAGTATGTTAGTATGACTGTAGCCAGGGGTGAAGCTGAATGATTGACATGCGGTATATATACGATCTTGAGGCAGAGATGGATATAATGAAGCTTGTAGGTAATTATAATGAAATAAAATCAATCCTGCAGCAGTACCCTCAGGAACAGTGGTCATATGAAATGATTTTAGCATATGCAAGGGCACTGAATTATCTGCAAGATTATTCTGACCAGACCAATCCATTTGAGCAAGCATACGAGCTGCTGCAAACTGTTTCTGATAAGGGATTTACGGACGCTGAATGGCATTTAATAATGGCTTCTGTTAGTTTTAATCTACAACTTTACGCTGAGGCAGTACAACATGCTGAACAAGCAAATAGCATCATAGCTGGCTGTGCTGATGATATGCTTGCGCTGTACTCACAATATGACTAGCGGAACGCTTCTGAGGCATGGCTAGCATTTCGCTGTAGCTCGCGACTGTTGGTTGCAGGAGTGTCTGCCAAGCTCCTTGGCAACGTCTCTGGCACTTTTCTCCTGCTGAAGGAGTGCTACTATATTACCTAGCTGAAGGAGATCTCTTGATGAAACACACATTAAAAATCATCCCGGATAAATGGAAATGGAATGGGATTGTAACTATCGGCGGCATATTAATAGGGGCAGGAGTCGCCGATTGCCTATTCGCCGTTAATCAATTAGATTTAAATCAAATTGCTAGAGGGTTAACGGTCTTTAGTGCGGGCCTTACCATTTTAGTCGTAATGGATAACTCCAAAACGCAAAAGGATACCGAAAGAATTCAAAAAGAAACTCAACTTCGATTAGAAAAAGTAGAGGATAAGCTAAATGCAATTCATCAATCTCAACAAATGACTGAAAAACAACTTCATGAAATAAAAGAGCTGCTGCAAAAATCAAATTCGTAGAAATCTTCACATACACACCATACTCATGCCGTTGTTCCAGATGTAAAAGCAAAAACACCATCCTCATGCGGATGGTGTTCATGATGGTGAGAGGCGAAGGGATTTGAACCCCTGTCCGAAAATAACTTTAGCACATGCTTCTACGGGTGTAGTCACAGTTTTGATGTCACCTGATCATATATAACCAATAAGAACTGTCTTAGACCAAACAGGTATTGATTCTAAACAATAAACTAGTTTATCATGCATGATTTCTGCAACAATCGAAGGCTCGTATGTATTATCAATGATGATAATCTAGTCTGCGATGGCTCAAACAGGTTTTAGATTTTGCAAAGATTGACCATATCGAAAGCGAATATCCTCTTCTGCGATCACCAATATGATATCAATTATATTATTTACAGAAAAGTATTTCATCGATTCGGGAGGCGATTAAGCCCGCTCCTCTTACGACATTTGCCAAAAAAATGAGCTTCCGCCTTCAACGCAGGGTAATACGAAGATTGGATGACAACACCGGGATCTCCTCCCATGACAAAATACTTGAATATTTCATTGTTTATAATTGTAATCCATACTCCATAGCCATAATGGATATATTCGCTGTCTTGAGCGTGCGGGTAAAGCATTTGTTCAGTTAAGCTTTTCGATAATAATCGATTTCTCATTAGCGAATTCCAAAATTTAACTAAATCATATACCGTAGGATATGCCCCTCCATCAGGCCCGCCTACAATTGGTATCGAGTATATGTTGGTTTTCCAATTATCATCGTTACCCACGTAACCTATAGCAGTACGATCAGGTAACTGATCCATGCGAAAATATCCTGATTCATTCATTCCACAAGCTCGAAAAATGTTTTCTTCGATATAATCGTTAAAACTTAATCCAGTTAATTTTTCAACAATTAATCCGAGCACAATGAATCCAGCATTGCTGTATGCAAACTAGGTTCCGGGTTCAAACTTCATGGGACTATTCTGAAACAATGGCAGAAAACACTTTGGTGAAGTAATATTGTACATCGGCACTGTTTTCCAAAGACTTTCATAGTCTGTCATGAATTCTTCATCGTAATAATCAGGAATACCGGAAGTATGAGTTAGTAAATGATGCACTGTAATTCTTGGATCAAGTTGATCTAGATTGATTTCTAAATCACTTAATAATGTATCAAATTCTAAAAGCCCTTTCTGAACAAATGGACGGCCAGCTCCTCGTGGAATGCCGAATCCGGGTGATTGATGCCATTAGCCAGGCGCGTGTGGATATCGATTCCGTCCTTCTCCATCTTCTCCCAGATGTGATAGGAGTCCACGCAAGGCAGATCCCTTTCCAGAACAAGTTTTCTTAGTGCTTCAATGTACAATGTGAGATAACCCGCTTCCGCTACTTGGATGAATCCCGGAACGGCAGCCCGATGCTCCCGATGAATGCGTTCGTTATCCCGCTTCATCATCATGCCGGGGATGAACAGCACGATATCCGCATCCGTCTGAGTTTGCAAGCGCACAACCAGATCGCGAATCGCGCAGATGAACCGGTCCAAGACGGCGGGTCCGGCGTGCGCGTCATTTAGACCGAAACCGATCGTGACCAGATCGGGTTGATACAGGAACACGTCTCTATCCCACCTTTGACGCGATTCGTCGGCGCTGTCTCCCTCTACCCCGGAATTGATCACATTCACACCGTGCGGGGAAATCTTCGCTCCATTCTTTTTTCAGCGCATGATGGTAGACGGATTCGTATTCGACGACCCCGTAGCCCATACACCCTTGGGTGACACTGTCACCCAAAGCAACGAAAGTTACGGCACGCGCCCTCGGATGGTCCGCTTTCTCCTTCAACCGGTTCCGCAAGCGCTCGAATTTGTTACAGTTCACGTCATTCCCTCCTTGTCTAAATCCCTGTCTCATGCTAGAATGAGCCTGTAAGATCGGCCAGTCATCTTGACATACGGGAGAGGATCGCATGCAGGTTCGCGCTTTCGGTTATGATAATTCTCTTGACACGTCTCAGCCTGTACTGGATAACCTTTCTCTCTTCCCCTTTGAGCCGAGAATCGGCGGTCTTCACCCTCAGCATCACGAATTGCTCTATATTATCGAAGGAACCCTTAGAATTACGATCAACAACGTAACCTATCGTATGACGGGTCCCGCCGTCCTACTTATCCCTCTGAATACCACCCACCATTTGCAATTCCTATCCCGATTTTACCGTTATACCTACTGGGAGCTGCAGGATGACGCGAACGAAACCTTCCCTATCCCGTCGGACTGCGAGGCCTGGAACAGTCTTCAAGCTGATCCGGACGGAAGCTTGCCTGCCGTTCGATTGGTCTATGAGCGTATTCACGCGCTTCACGAGATCCTGATGGCGGAGTGGATGCGCAAGCAACCCGATCTGGCCCGGCAAATCAGTTATTCCGACATCCAAGCCATCCTTGCTCTTATCCGTCATGTGGCCAATCCGGATGCGAAGCTCTACGAAAAGACGATTCACCCGCCGGACAATCGAATTGCTTCAACGGTGGAAACCATCGAGATCCTCGTCCGTTGGATGGAATCCAGCTACTGGGAGAACTTCACCTTACAGAAGCTGTGCGAGTATGCCCATTTGAATTCCTCCTACTTGATCCGCACGTTCAAAGCCTGCAAAGGGGTTTCCCCGTTGCAATTTCTCAATAACCTTCGAATGAGCGCCGCCGAGAAGTACTTGCTGGAAAGCAATATGAGCGTTCAGGATATCGCGCACGCCACGGGTTTTCAGACCATTCACTATTTCAGCCGCTTGTTCAAGCAGAAATACGGCAAAAGCCCCGCCCATTGGAGGAGCGAGCACAAGAAGACGACTTCGGACTCGGACTAAGGCCCTCCCCGATCAGCCGAACTTCAATCCGGCCACCTGACTTCGCAGAAGGTGCCGGTCTCCGCAGACTCCTTGGCCTTCAGACACAATAACGTGCTGTTCAAGCCATCCTCCAGCGTGGATACGGACGTTTGCGCCTTCCCCTGCATGATCGAGATGAAATTCTCGAGCAACGTAGAGTCGCCCCCTGCATGGCCGACTGCCGTGGCCGCGTTATCGATCTCGTATGATTCGACTCTAGGCGTATGATGCATATATACCTGAATTCGGTTCGTGGCCCAATCGAATTCGACCGTCCCTTTGTAACCGAGAAACCGGGCGCCTCTTGCAGCCGCTTTTTTTCTGACGAAAAAATTTTGCGAATAGGATACGTGCATGCCCGATTCATAAGCGATTAATGCACTGCCCGAATCCTCGTTGCCGGTATCTTCCGCGAAGCAACAGTAAGGGCCCAGCGGTTCCTCGAAAGCATGTTTTCGAAGATTGTCCGGACTTTCCGGACATGTGCTCGTCTCTTCGCAGTCCTTGCATTGCAACCCCGCTCGCTTGTTCCCCTTGAAAATTTGCTTCGACGTCATCGCACATACGGTTACGGGCTTCAGCCCCAGAATATGATTGATATAATCGAAATCATGCGTCGCTTTTTGTACGAACAAGCCTTGTGTCTCCGTCTCGTCGCGGAACCACCCGTGATAATAAATATTGCCGTAGTTCACGTTATTTACGGCCTGTACATGCTCCACCGTTCCGATTTTTCCGGAATCGATGATTTCCTTTACAAGCTGCACGTGATGCGTAACCCGCAGCGGGAACGACACGACCGTCTTGCCGCCGTATAAGGCGTCCGCATCCCTTAGCTTCACCAGATCCTCCATCGTTGTCGCGATCGGTTTCTCCAGGTAAAGCGGAATTCTTCTAGGCAACACTTTTAAGGCCATGGGGGTATGAAGGGAGCAGCGCGTTCCGACGAATACGCCGTCGAATTCCCCGCCGTTCAGCATCTCATCCGCGTTCTCGTAAAATGAAATCCCCGACGGGTCGACCCCGTCGGCTTTCATTCGCTCGCGGATTTCATGATGGCGAATGTCGGCTATCGCTGAAATTCTGCAACCGCTATCCATCTCCTGCATCATACCCAGAAGCCTTTTGACTTGATGACCGTACCCGATTACCCCTACTTTACTCATGCATTTCCCTCCTGATCCCCATTTAGCCCTTGACTCCGCCCATTGTGGCGCCTTCTATGATTCTTCTCTGAAACAACACGTACACGATAACGGTAGGTATGATCGTGATGACAAGACCCGCAAGCAGCGTCACCCAATCCGCCTTGAATTCCATCATAGCGTTGGCATTATACATGTTCACGCTAATCGGATACTTGTCTGGATCGCTGATGAGAATAAAGGGACCCAGGAAATCATTGTATAAGCCAACGAACTTGAAAATGCCGATCGTGACGATGCCCGGCATCGACAGAGGCAAGATGATTTTGCGGAAAACCTGAAATAACGTGGCCCCGTCGATAAACGCGCTTTCGTCCAGCTCCTTTGGCAAGGATCGCATGAAGCTACCGAGCAGGAGCAGTTCGAAGGCCCCGACAGGCAGACCGGCCAGGAGCACCAATCCGTTCAGGCTGTCGGTCAGATTCAAGGCACGCATCAACGTATACTGGGATACGAGAATGTTGATGCCCGGCAGGAACAAAGAAATCATGATGACGCTCCACAGCAAGGACCTCAGCTTCCATTGGATTCGCGTGAAGGCGTAGGCGTTCACCGTGGAGACAAAAAGACTAATGAGCAGACTCAGCCCTACATAATAAAGGGTGTTGATCACCGATTGGCCGATACCGAGCCGCGTCCAAGCTTTCTCGTAGTTGCCCCATTTCAGGTGCTCGGGGAAGGCCCATATATCGGCAAAAAACTCTTGATTCGTTTTGAGAGATTGGTAGAAAATCCAGAATAGTGGAAGCAGGACGGTAAGCGCCCAGACGAACAGCACCACTCGCCATAGCCATGAAGTGACCCCGGTTCTCATAGAACCCCTCCTTTCAGTACTCGATGCTGTCTTTGGCGAAGAATTTGTCTACGATCAGCTTCAGACCGACGAGCAGGACGAAGATCATCATGCCGATCGTGGATGCGTAGCCATAAAGATGCTGACCGAGGTTCAGACCGCCGAAAGCAAGGTTGAACATGTACAGGGAGATGACATCCGTCGAACCGCCGGGCCCCCCCTTGGTCATGATAAACATATATTCGAAGCCTTTGATCACGGAGAGCATCAGGAAGATCGTCCCGACTCGAATGACGCCGGACAACAAAGGAAGCGTAATCTTCGTAAACCGTTGCATATGTGTGATTCCGTCCAAGGTGGCGGACTCGTACAAAGATTTAGGGATGCCTTGCATGGCATTCATGAATATGACCACGTAAAACCCGACGTAACACCATACGTATAACGGAATCATGGAGAGCAGCGCCGTGCTTTTGCTCCCAAGCCAGTTATGCTCCCCTCCTAGACCGAACACGCGAAGCAGTCCGTTCAGCAAACCAAAGGTACCGTCATAGATGAACGACCATACGAGCGCGATGACGACTAGAGACAACACGTTCGGGAAAAAATAAAGGACTTTATAAAACGAATTTTCCGCGAATGAACGGTTGACGAGAAGATCGGCTAGTACCAACGAGATCGTAAGAGTAATGGGAATGACCGTAACGAGTAATATCAGATTGTGCTGCAAAGCCCGAGAGATGAATGGATCTTGGAACAGCCGGATATAATTGTCCCATCCAATAAACGTTTTGGCGCCTATGCCGTCCCAATCCAAGAAGGAATAGTAGATGGAGAGGGCATTCGGATAGAGCGTGAATAACACATAGGCTGCAAACGCCGGTGCCACGACAATGAAAAGAAATATCGCTTTTTGAAACCGTGCGCGTTTCAAGAGTTGCATAGTGGTCTTCTCTCCTCGCATAGCACGGTCGAAAGGCAGTCCGAATGATTGCCTTTCGACCGCTTCGTAATCCGTCTACTCTTTGTTTTGAGCTTTCTTGTCGTTCGCGATGGCGTTCTGCAGCAGCTTCTCCGCGTCTTGCAAGATCGGTTCCGGTTCTTCCTGCCCCGTTAGCACGAGGGCCATGTTGTCTACAATAACCTTGAGCGACGCTGCAAAATCAGGGTGCGTAAGCTCAATCTTGCGATTTTTCAGTTCCAATACGACATTGTTGTCCTTCAGATACGTTGCGATCGACTTCTGTAGCGGCTTCATATTGTCCGCGCGTGCCGGGTCATCCAAGTAGTCTATGCGTAGCGGAAGCGCACCGCCCTTCTCAACTAGTATTTGCTGAACCTCGTTCGACATGAGCGAGCGGAGGAATTGCTTCGCCCATTTCTTGTTCAATTCCGGCTTGGCCGCCCAAAGCTCGAAGGAATAGCTTAATCCGTTCGTAATATAGATCGGAACGTTCGAATTGTTCGTGAATGGAACCGCCATGTATCCCCATTGGAAGTCATCCGGGGCAGCTTCCTTCATCTCGTTCTCGATCCAATCTCCTGAAGGAACCATTGCCGCTTTATGTTGGAGAGCGAGCATTTGCGACTGCGTATGATCCATGCCTACGCTCTTCTTGCTGATATACCCCTTCTTGCCCATGTCGTAAAGTCGCTTGTATACCTCGATATTTTCTGGGGTTGTATTCTGCGGACCATTGTAATACTCGAAATTGTTGCGGAAATCCTTATTCCCGCTGTCGTCGGCAATCTCGAAAACTTTCGTATCGAAAGCGAACTGAGCGTAATTATACAAGCCGGCATACACAATCGGATCGATGCCTTTGCTCTTGATCGCTTCGCAAAGCTGAATAAATTCGTCATACGTCTTAGGATTCTTGTTCCAGCCGTTCTCATCGAACAGCTTCTGATCGAAGAACATACCGCCAATGTAGTTCGCAATCGGGAATACCCAGGCATTGTTTTTATAATATTTCTCAGGATCGTTGAAGCCTGGAACGATCAAATCATTCAGCTTCCGGCCCGGCACATCGTCCGGCGACATATCGAAAATATCGGTTACCGGCTCCAACTTGTTGGCATTTACGTACTCCGCCCAGGGGACGCCATAGAACAAATCGAACATATCGTCGTCGTTGCCGGCCGATGCCTTGGTCGAGATGAGGTCGGCGATCTTCGGAGAAGCCTTAATATCAAATTTTACGTTCGGATATTTTTCCGTGAAGAGCTTGACGGCATAATCGAACCATTCCCTTCCATAGCCCGATTCGAGCAACCCGACCTTTAACGTCACTTCCTCGTTTTTAGGCAGTCCGTTTTCATAGTTGGCCGCTTCTTCGGATGACTGTTCGCTCGCCGCGGGCGCCGTGGACCCGGAAGCCGGGTTGCTAGCGCTCTGCGTTTCCTTCGTATCGGCGGCATTCGAGCATCCGGCAGCAAACAGGACTATGCAGAATATGAGCGCTAGAGAACTCCATGTCATTTTTTTGTTCATCGTTAGACCCTCCCAGGTTTTCTGCCTGTATTTTTAATATGGGGTTGCTGTAAGCGCTCCGCTATTATCCACCGTAATCTTATAGCGTGCGCCGTTTGGTGATTTCAGAATAAAGCCCTCGCCGGCAACATCCAGCGACCGGTTCAGTTCATTAATAAAGGAGTTATGGTAGTTGTTGTCGATTGCCGTGCTGAACTCCATGCCGGTCGCTAAGAGAGAGCCTACCTCCGCGGTGAGTTTGATTCTGGCGTAAGCGGCATCGCCCGGTATGGCGGCCGTCACCATTAAATCCGACCAGCCGGTGCCGATGTCCACGGTACCGAATAAGGAGGTTTCCGCTGTTGCGGACGCCGTGCCATCAGCTTGGAACCAGAGCAGCTTAATCCCGGCATGACCTCCGCCGCCGATCCTTTTGGCCTTCATTCGGAAAACCGCCAACGCATTCGGGGTTACCGCGAACGGTTGTGAGGTAATATACGATTCGCCTGTCGCGACAACCTCGATCGCGCTTGCGTAGCCCGCCGGAATATCCGCGCTCGTTTTACAGAAATAGACGGTCCCCGAACCGTACAGATTGGTCCATACCCAGCCGGATTTATCCGTCGTATTTGCGGTTGTCGCCATATTCTCGCCGGTCGTATCAACCGAAGCGATCAGATTGACGTAATCCTTCTTGTCGTGAATTGTATGGCGCTGCGAGGCGCCTCCCGCCGTATAGGTAAAATGGGTATCCTGAACGAATACGCGGCTTCTTTCCCTCGACAAAGCAATATAGTAAGGCGCCCACTCGCCTAGATCGCATCGGGCTATGCTCACGTTGTAGTTCGGAGAGCTCTCCAGCCCGGCCACGATATAATTATTCAAGTAGCCTCCTACGCCCGCGCTTCGCGACATCCGAACATTCTGAATTCTTAGGGAGCCCGTTGCGCCCGGAGCAACCTGGAACATCGGCAATCCGGAATTGCCGCCCATAAATCCCCCGTGAACGACGTCGATCGTCACGTCTCCCTCGGCTTTCACCCATGTACAGGGCATTTCGATGACGCAGTTCGATACGACGAGGTTACGGCCCTCAAGCCCGCACCCCTCCAAATATTCCACTTTCAACAGTTCGCTGTCTTCGACCGAGATCTGGCCGATCTTGCACGTAATGACGGTCGAAGCCGGAATGCTGAATGGGTTGCCCGCTTGAAATATCCATTCCCTCTGATGGCAATCGATCGTGCTACCGGATATCTTGAGGAAGCCATTCGGCTGATTGCTGACGATGCAATTCTGCAAGCTCCGGCAGCGAAAGCCGTACAAATAATTCTCACTCTGAGGCGCGTCATGGGGACTCGGATCATCCAGCCAAGCGCCGTACTGAATGCCTACGAGAATATCCCGAATATACATGCCGTACACGTTAATAAAGCCGGCTTGGGGGTAACCTGGACGCGAATACCAATGAATCGCCGCGCCATAATTCCGGTTGAACTGACCATTGATTTTGATATCGTAGAGCTCCAGGTAGATGCCCGTAATTTTGAGTATCGCATCCTTATCGGAGGCGGAATCCTCACTTCCGGTAATTCCAATCAACCAATACCCGTTGAAGTTGATGGTTTGCGTGTCGCCCTTCATCTCTACCGATCTGACGGAATAGTTTCGGGTAAAGATGACCGTGCGGCCCGAGTCGAATGCCGCTTGAACGGCCGCCGTGTCGTCCGGGTCCGTACTTACCTTGTAGAAATCCGGCGTAACAGCGCGACCACCCAACTCCTGATCGATCTGGTCGAAGTTGGCATTGACGTCGGCAGCGTCTAGCGGATCCGTTTTTTTGAGCTTCATGTTCGCGGTTAGGGTAGCAGATCGGGCGTAGGAGATTCTGCCGCCCGCCATTAACGAGAGACCAGTCAGCCCTAGAGCCGTCATCATCTTCCTGCGGCTGATCGGCTTTGCGAGCGCTTTGTCCAGCTTGCCGATCGTCTCAGAAGAGTTATTCCCTTCAGGGATGGAAAACTCGTCATTATTCGACATTCCTTCATTCCTCCTCGGAAGTATAAAATATCGCTGATTCATCCATCTTGCCGTTGAGCGGGAGTCCGGTTAAATTCTCAACTTTCACCTTGTAGCCCGGAGGGGCGTCGATTCGATATTCCACTCGTCCGTCCACCTTTGACCATTCTAAGTGAACCGCACCGTCCCCTAGAGGCAGCACCCCCTTGCAGAAGGAAATTTCCAGATCGCAGAACCTCAGCGTAAGGATTTGCGCGATCGGGTCGATTCTGTAGATGCCTAGCACGTCGCGAATCAAGCTGTGTACGACATGGGAAGCGAATCCGTGATTGCAGCTGGCATAATCTCCGTCGTTCTCCCAGAGTGTCCCGGTTCGTTCAGCCATGTAATGCAGGTAGTCCGCGGATTCGTCCACCGCCTGCCGTACATACCCGTACCTTGCCAGCAATTCGAGGCGTAAATAATTTCCGATAAAGGCATTCGCTTCATGAACGTCCGTATACGCGTTCGTCCGATTTCTGGACGGCCCGAACCGGGTTAACAGCGTATTCCACAGCTCGGGATTGCTGTCGGGGTCGGCCGTCCCGAAATAGAACGCGTAATACTGACAAATCTCGCTTCTATTCCGCGTAAGGACGAGGCGGCCGTCCAGCCTCACTGCATTGTCTATGAAAAAGCCTCCATCATAGGACTGCCCCCGGATCACCTCATGCACCTTCTCGGCCTCTTGCAACAGGCGAGGCAGTTGGTATAATCGACCCGCGGCGGCAAGCGAGGCTGCATAAAGCATATTGCTTGGATAATTGACGTCCTGTACGAATTCGTTCGCCTTTGACCACTCCAGGAATACCCAACTTTCAAGACTCTCCAGCAGTCAGTCTTCGTTCTTGAACCGTTCGAAGTAGTCGAACAATTCAAGGATTCTCGGCTGCATCGCCTCGATCAACTGCCGGTCTCCGCTCCGTTCCAGATACTCCTCCAGTTCTATAACGAACCAGAGCGACCAATTCGGAATAAAGACGCCGTCGTTATGGTCCGCTGGATAGCACATCGGAAGCATGCCGTCGGGCAAATGCGGGAAGCCATCAGGCAAGAGGTAATTCTCGAAGAAGGCTTGCTCCACCTTCGTCTGCCCCGTCAAGCTGAACGCCGCCCGTCCCATGAAAAAGCTGTCGCAGAGCCATCCGGCGCGTTCCCTTGAGGGACAATCCATGAACAGATCGACCACGTTCTGTCGGAAAGTTTCCCTGCCTGCTTCGAAGATCGCGTTGAGCCGATCATCGCTGGATCGAAACCGCGCCTTGCCGGCATCGGCGTTCGCATATTCCCTCATGTAAATTCCTGACACCTCGCATTCCCCTTCGGCTGCGATCCACTTCATATAGCGAAGCGTATACGGCTCGAACGATTCCAGCCGGTAGATTCCGGGTTCAAGCTCATACCGCAGGGCATTGACGCAACCGAACCGCAAATGATCCACGTCGTCTTCCCGTAGAACCTCGTCGAACGTCACGTACAGCAAGGTCCTACGATGGCAACGAACGGTACCGCCAATGAACCCGGTCCGGTTGATTCCCATGTCCAGAATTCCGAACTCGAGTGTAGCGAGCAACAAAGAATCGTCTTGCGCATGCGGTTGCTGAACGATACGTTGGCTCCGTACCGGCAGATCGGCCAATTCATCCGACAAAATGAAGGCCAGATCGCTCATTTCGTAGCCTCCATACTGAGGGCCTACGCCTGTCAAGGAACGATCGCGCCAATAAGCTCCTTGCGATTTCCGGCGAATCACTTCTCCCCTCACGTACACCACAAGCGGATAACGCTCGGTGAACTCAGCTAGGGGGACGCCCCTGGGAATCAATGTTTTCGCGTCCGTCTCCACGCAGGCAACTCGGTTGAAGGGAGCGCTTCCATCTGACCGCCAGCGGTCATAGCCAGATTGGAGCGAATACGCTTCGACGAACGTTCTCTGAAAGCTGAATCGCTGCACCTTCTGTACGCGTTCTTTCAATAGAGTCGCCTCGAATCCGTCTTCGACCCCCGTCGCCAGAAGGGCCTCCCCGCTTGCCCGGACCTCCGCCTGTAGGAAGGATGGCTGATCGAGTACGTAATAACTGTTGATATTATAGCCCGCCACCTCAATAGCTACGAGGTTATCGCCCTCGTTCGCGTATTCGCTCAAGTCCCATACATCGACTCGATAATGTCCATGGGGTCCGCGGGCAGGCCCGTGCCCGATGAACTTGCCATTTATATAGCATCGATAGAGGGTTGATGCGGCAATATGCAACGTCAGATTTGCGTCCTTGCGCGTAGTTACTAAACCTCTGAACCCGGCGGTGATATTTTTGTCCCTCTGCCGTTCCTTCGGCCATATGGGTCTTGCCGATCTAAAATGCTCGAGGTTCGCCGTTCTAGTCACCCTGCGCCTCCTCCTCTTATCTCGGATGTGTTCGAAGCCCGTCCCTTGCGCAACGGCGTCGTTACGATTTCCAATCCAGAACTACGCCGAGACAGGGTCGTCTCTTATCCAGAATAAGCGCCCAGGCGTCTTCGGCGCGTTCGACCGGGTAACGGTGAGTAATCAGCGGCTCCGTCGGAAGCCAGCCCTCCGTGATGCCCTGCAGCGTAGCATCCATTCTCTCCCTGTCCCAGCCGGATGGACTATGCAGCGTAACCTCTTGGGCACGCAGCGATTGAATGTCGATCAGCCCTTCCGTGCCGAGGAAGCCTGCCGAAACCAGGTGACTGTTGTGCTTCATCAGCGGCTGAAGCTCCTTAACCGAATCCAGCGAGCCTACTGTATCTACAACGATAGCAATGGCTCCGCTGTCCCCATGAAGCGCGTCGGCGGCTCCCGTTCTTCGCGCATTGACCTTGACCACCCGTTCCGGAAGCAGGCTCAACCGTTCGTCATGCCTGCCCAACACCGTAACCCTTGCACCCCTATGAAGCAGCGTATGGGCAGCCCATTGCCCGACAAGTCCGTCCCCGATCACGACCGCGCAATCGTCGGCACGAATGTCCGGTCTCGAACCACAGTTATAACCGACCTGTGTCAGTACCATTCCGGAATAGGCTACGGCGTTGACGTCCTTGGGAAGCTTCCATACTTGACTGACGTGGGTAATCGCCGGAGAGACATGCCCGCCGCTCGGAAACGCCATTCCGTTTACTCGGCCCATAGTGGCGAATACGCGATCACCCGGCTTGAAATTCTGCACCCGCGAGCCTGTCTCCACGATGACTCCAACCTTCTGATAGCCGTTGATCTGTGGAAACGGCTCGGGGTCGCCTTCCCTGTAGGGGGTTTCCCCCGCTATTCGGTCGCACCTGAGAAAGGAGGACTCCGTACCGATACTGATCCAGGAATGCTCGACATCGATAACGACTTCATCGGCTAGAGGTTCGGGGATGTCCACCTCTTGATAAGAGACCTTTAATCTGCCCGTAAAGACGACGCCCTTGCCCTTCATGCACGAACTTCCTTGGCGACGGCCGCGGCGGATTGTCCTAGATTATCGCCAGCCGATACAAAGTCGGTCTGGGGACAGAAGAACGCTTTAATCGCTTCCTGCCGGTTCAACAGCTCTACGGCTTGACCATAATCCGCGAATGACGCATGATGCGTCTGGAGGCATTCGGTGTTTAGCCCCTTGTTCACGACAAGATCGATTAACAGATGATGATCCCGTGGACCTACGGGCCTGTATTTGTACGATTCCAGCTTCGTACCCTGCGCCCACAAGTCTTCGGGATAAGTAATGTCTCCGCGCAGCACTCCGAAGATGACGACATGCTCGTTCACATGCGCGAGCACATTCTGAACCGAAGAAGCCGCACCCACGCAGTCGTAACCGAGCTCGAATCGCAGATCCTGCAATTCGTTCGCATGCATGACCGTACCAAGGTTTAGATTCCGAACGTATTGAATCCTACTCTCGTTGACGTCGATACCGACGACCTGGGAAGCCCCCCACAGACGAGCCACCTGAACGGCCAGAATGCCGGCAGGTCCGAGACCCGATACCAAAAGCGACTTTCCTTTAAGATCGCCGAGCTGCATTAACCCGATGACCACGCATTTCAACAGCTCGAACGAAACCGCCTGCTTAAGTGTTATGCTGTCAGGAAGCTTAATCAGCTCCTCCTCACGGTAAGCGGCGTACTCCGCATAGGCCCCTTTAGGGACGATATGCTCTAGGGCCGCGACGCGATCCCCAACGGCGAAGCGGTATACGCCGGGGCCCACGGCCTTGACGACGCCCGCCATCTCATGCCCAGGAAAACCTATCGGCAGCGGATATTCCGGAGATTCGGCATAATTGAACATATCGCGCCCGGCCATCATATTGATGTCCCAGCGCGGGCAGGTCGACACCATCTGTATTTCTACCAGTACCTGATGATCCTGAAGATCGGGCATTTCGGCATCCACGATTCGGAATTGTCCGGCACCGACGATTTGTAGCGCTTTCATTGTTGTTCCTCCCTGCTTATATTCGACATTGGCCTCTCGCTTTGTCTTATTCTACTGTGAAAACACGGCCACGTATTTGCAGATTTTATTGTTTTGCCGCGTATGACTTGGTCTTTCTTCGGGCATCCGGACGGCGTTTGCGACACGTCGTTTGCACAAAACTGACTTTCTCTTCGACTTCCAACGACTGAACGGCTAACTGTCCAACATGAAAAACCGTCAGGGATAAGTTCGCTCGCTGACGGTCCTCTAAATTAGGCGATTTCATTTTTTGCTCTTATTCCAGGGTGTGAATAAAATGCGTTCTGGGCTCTTACATTTTGTATTCCAATGAAAATTGAATATCCGGATAGGCGCCGCAAACCTGCTTGAGGCCCACTGTCATCCATGCTCGTTCCTGCAAGAAATCCGCTTGGAGCGGATAGTCGTATTGATTGACCATACCGAAAGCGAATATCCTCCTCTGCGATCCAATGTCCACCCTGCTCAACACGAGAAGCTACACGGTCTATATGCATTTGGATGTCTTGCAGGCCGATATAGTAAACGACAATGCTATAACCGGTATCTTTGGCATTTGCATATGCTTCAAAACAAAGGTGCCTGATAAAGTAGTTTCAATGGCAAAGTGTTGACCGCTTTTGATGAGAGAACGGATTCTTTTCACAGCTTCCCTTCCAGCAGAAAGATCAGCACTCCGCGGATTATCTGGCCTTAATTCTCGTGCAATCTGGTCCGGGTCAATCAGTTCGCCGATCCATTCTCTCATTTGCAAGCTAATCGTGCTTTTGCCAGCTCCATTGGTACCAGCAAAAACCGTCATGATTGGTTTGGTATCACTCATGATATTCAAATTCCTGCCGTTTTCCGGTTGCATCAAAAACGATCTCGAACTTATTGCCTTCTGCGTCTTCACGTACACGCTTGTTATTCTTTATATAATAAATAGATGCACCCGACTCTCTGGCTTGCTTCCGTGCATGTTGATTCGCTTTTTTCAAAACTTCTTGGAGTTGTTCTCGATTTGCAAACATCCTCAATCCCCTCCGGTTTTAAAATTATGCTTATTATATCATAAAATGAATTACCACCAACCAGAACACGGGTTGAGGGTGTTAAGTGTAAGCGAGAGTGTGAACCTTACGCAAAAACAGCATTACTGTCCAAAACAATTACTTCTCTCGCAACTCCAACCTAATCTAATCACTCTTTGAAACTTCATCCGTGTGTAGATCTTCGCATTCTCAATTTGAATAAAAGATGACTGTAGCTCCTCATTCTTCTTCCATCGTTTTATTAACCCTTTTGAGTAATCCCAGTAACTTTTCACTTCTTCCGCTTTAAAGATTCTATAGCCATTAATCCATAATTCAGGACGTATCTCTTTTTTATCGTATATATAAAGAAGTGCCTTCTTAGGTGAATGAATAAGTCGATAATTTATCGTGACCCCCTAGACTTTTTCCCCAAATTATATAACTTCTCTTCTCTCAGAATGAGTTAGTCATTAAGGTCATTATTTTCACTCCAAATCTAATATTATAGTAAATTTGTTTTAACAGAATAATAGATTGGTATACAAAATGAGACACCGTACTGGTGTCTTTTTTGATAGAAATGGAAGGCGAGGGGATTTGAACCCCTGTCCGAAGATAACGCAACACAAGCATCTACGGGTGTAGTCACAGTTTTAATGTCACCTTAGCAAAGGTCATTTCTACTTTTTAGTTCCCAAACGCTTTTATTAATTGTAATATTATAGATAATTCAGATAAAATGGGGGACATATTTTGTTGACTGATTTCGAAGCTCGTCGATTACTAAATGCTATCAAAGAATTAGTTAGTACCAGGCCAATCGTATTTCCATTAGTTCAAACACATACTACTCTGGAGGCTATTTCTACCCAAACTAATGATAAGTTTCTTATTGATGTACAACGAAAAACATTAAACGTTAAAAAGTGTACTTATCAAACCCGATATAAAAAATCAATTAACTTGCTCCGAATTGATATTGAGGGTCCTCCTCATCCAAATCCAGACGGCACTGAGGTGCCATGTCCACATATCCATATTTACAGAGAAGGATATGATGATAAATGGGCATTTCCTTTATCCAGTAAAATAAATACTGATCAGACCGATCTGGTTCAGGTATTAATTGACTTCTTGGAGTATAATAATATTATTAATATTCCGAATGTCATCAGCCAAATTGAGGTGAACTAAATTGAACCTGGTTGAACAATTGTCTGATTCGTATGTCAATTGGCTAAAACAAAAAATAACATTGAAAGAATTAGGGGATGCAGTGGAGATAACCACCCCCTTTATGGACAGGCACAATGATTATCTTCAGATATATGTACAGCAGAAAACCCCTAATAAACTAACGCTGAGTGACGCTGGCTACATACTTACTGATCTCAAACTGTCTGGATGTGATGTTTTTTCTTCACCAAAGAGAAGAAATATACTTCAAACGATTTTAAATGGATATGGTGTCAAAGTTTCAACAAAAGAAGAATTGTTCGTGGAAACGACAATAGAAGCTTTCCCTCAAAAAAAACACATGCTTATTCAAAGTATGATGACTGTAAACGATATGTTTATGACCTCTAGAGAAAATGTACAAAGCATTTTCCTCGAAGAAGTTGATCATTTTCTTCTTGATAATGATATTCGATATGTAGAAAATGTTAACTTCACTGGAAAAAGTGGATTTCCACATACTTTTCATTTTGCAATACCACGATCCAAGCAACATCCCGAAAGAATTCTTCACGCACTTAACAACCCAACAAAGCACAACTCCGAGAATCTCCTTTTCGCTTGGACAGAAACAAAAGAAAACAGAAGACCTGATTCAAAGCTTTTCGCTGTTCTCAATGATTCCGAAAAATCCATCAGACCAGGTATAATTAACGCTCTGCACGAATACGACGTACAACCAATCTTATGGTCAAAAAGAAATCAGTTTATAAATCAATTAACTGGATGATCGGAAGAAAACCCCGACCTCATAAGGTCAGGGTTTTCACATTGGTGGAGGCGAGGGGATTTGAACCCCTGTCCGAAGATAACGCAACACAAGCTTCTACGGGTGTAGTCACAGTTTTGATGTCACCTTAGCAAGCGCCCCGTAACCGGCTATCGCTAAGGTCAGCCTGATTGTCTTCTTCAGCTAGCCGCAGGCGGAGACTAGACAGCGTATCCCACTAAGAGTGAGCCCCTACACCTGGCACATGGGCGATGCAAGGGAGGAGCTTAGCGCACAGTTTCTTAGGCTGCTGCTAAAGTTGTACGTTGGTTGCCATTTAATTGGCTTTAGCGTTGATAAAGCGGACGCGTCCCCACTACCCGCAACCTATGCCCGACCTATCCCCGTCGAATCCATAAACGCCCCCGACGTCGCATAAACGGCTCGTCTTGAAGACCGTCTAGCAGTAAATCAGACATTATTGCTTCATTTGTTACTATTACTAGTATAGCATATCTGAAATGAATTTACTTCACGATGTTGTTGGCACCGTTGGCGAAAGCCGCCACAGCTGCCAGGAGCCGCTCTAACGGGCGACCTTTTGCTTCTCTCGCAATGCCCGCTGAATGTCGCGCTGTGCATCGCGCTTCGCCGCGGTTTCACGCTTGTCATATTGCTTCTTGCCTTTGCCCAAACCAATCAAAAGCTTGGCATAGCCGTTGCGTACATAAATTTTGAGCGGCACGATTGCATAGCCGTCCTGCTTCGACTGTCCGAGCAGCTTATGAATTTGTGTCTTATGAAGCAGTAATTTGCGCGCACGGGTCGGATCAGTCGGGTTATGCCGGTTGCCCTGTTCAAATGGGCTTATATGCATATTGTGAATAAACATTTCCCCGTTGCGAATCGTTGCGAAAGCATCGTTGATATTGGCACGTCCGGCACGCAGGGATTTAATCTCGGTACCCATCAGCACCATTCCCGCTTCATACGTATCCTCAATGAAATAGTCATGGGAAGCTTTTTTATTTTGCGCCAGCGGCTTATCATTATTCTTCTTACCCATGCAATCATCACCTCGCCACGTATAAAACAATGGATTTCCATGTCTTTTCTGCCCTTACCCGGCTGAATCGGCCTAGAAACCCATTGTAACAAATTTCGGCTGGGGAAATCAAGAACCGCGGCCGCAAGTATCCTTATTCTTTTATTTCCGCTTCTTTCTCACAAAGGAAGCCGTACCGCTGTTACTGCCTTTCTTTTTTCGCTTTTGTTTTTGCACGATTTCCAGCAGCTTTTTTCCTTCCTCTTTTCCCTGAGCCTGTTGTCCGCCAGACGCTTCAGGCCCTGCAGTCCGACCGTGGCCCTTTGTACGCTTCCCTCTGGATCCGCCGCTATCCGCTGCACCGTTCGCTCTACCATGCCGCCGCCCGCGCTCGCCACGCGACCGGCCACCCTCAGGGGTGAAATGCTGGTACTCCCCATCGTCGATAATTCCGCCCGTGCCGCGCACAGGCAAGCCCCACATATCCGTACGGACGCTGCCACGGCGCGCATTGCCATCCCCGCGTTTAAACTGCTCAAAAAACGGGCGCTCCTGGGATTCGGCCGAATCGCCTTGGTTGGCCTTCTTCTCTTCTTGCCCAACGAGCCGCTCCAAATTATAGTCATCCTCCGGCCGCCAGCCAGCCTCTCTCTTTGCCTCTGCTTGTCCGCGGCGAGATGCAGGTATGAAAATTCCGTCGGCATTGGATTGTTTCCGGGAGCCTCTGGCTCCTTTCCCCTCCGAACGGCCGCCATTTCCATGCTTGCGGTCAGGTTCGCCAGAACCTTTCCGGGCCCCGAAGCCTCCTGCATTTCTATGCTCTGCTCCCTTGCGGCCGTCTCGTTTTCCTCCGCGCTCGTGATCACGCCCACCATCACGCTCGCGACCGCCCGCTCTGCGGCCACGATCATCTCCGCCGCGGCCGCGCTCTTTCCTTTTCACCGGAAAGCTGCGTTCTCCACGTTCGGCCGACTGCTCGTGCTCCAGCAAGGCAAATTCGACTGTATGCTCGTCCATGTTGACATCCTCAACCCGTACGCGGACCTCATCGCCGATGCGGAACATGCGGGACGTGCGTTCCCCGACAAGCAGCATATGCTGCTCATGGAAATGATAATAATCATCGGTTAAATCGCCTAAACGGATAAGCCCTTCAACAGTGTTGTCCAGCTCAATGAAAATACCGAAGCTCGTTACGCCGCTAATAATTCCATCGAACTCTTCACCAATCCGCTCTTGCATATATTCCGCTTTTTTCAGCTTATCGGTATCCCGCTCGGCATCGACCGCTACACGCTCCCGCTCCGACGATTGCTGGGCAATATCGGGCATCTTGGCCGCTAACGATTCAATCCGCTTCTCCGACAGTGTTCCGCCATTTTCGAGCACTTCCCGAATGACCCGGTGAATGACTAAATCGGGATAACGGCGGATTGGCGACGTAAAGTGCGAGTAAAATTCCGCTGCAAGCCCGAAATGCCCCAAGCTTTCTGCATCATAGCGTGCCTGCTTCATCGACCGCAGCAAGACGGTCGAAATGACGGTTTGCTCCTTTGTACCGTGAATTTCCTCAAGCAAAGTCTGCAGGGCGCGCGGGTGAATGGAATCGCCACCCTTTCCTTTGATCTTGTAGCCGAAATTAGCAGCAAACTGCACGAAGTGGAAGAGCTTTTCGCTATCCGGATTTTCGTGGATCCGGTACAAAAACGGTACGCGCAGCCAGTAAAAATGCTCTGCTACCGTCTCATTTGCCGCCAGCATGAATTCTTCAATAATCTGCTCCGCCACAGACCGTTCACGCTTAATGATATCAACCGGCTTGCCGTCAGAATCCACCAGCACCTTGGCTTCGACAAAATCAAAATCGATCGCGCCGCGCTTCATCCGTTTTTTGCGCAGCTTCATGGCCAGATCTTCCATTAGCTTGAACATATCCACTAATTCGGCATAGCGTTCCGTCACTTCAGCATCTTCATCAAGCAAGATCTTTCTTACATTCGTATAAGTCATCCGTTCCTTCGTGCGAATAACGCTTGTGAATACATCATGGCGAACCCGCTTCAACGTTTTCGCATCAAACTCCATCTCACAGGACATCGTCAATCGATCTACTTGCGGATTCAAGGAACAGATGCCATTCGATAAACGGTGAGGCAGCATTGGAATAACACGGTCCACCAAATAGACGCTGCAGCCGCGGCGGTATGCCTCTTGATCAAGTGCCGATTTTTCCTGTACATAGTAGCTGACATCGGCAATATGTACCCCTAACAAATAGTTGCCGTTGGGCAGGCGCTCTACATTCACCGCATCGTCCAAATCTTTGGCGTCTTCACCATCGATCGTCACAATGACTTTGCCGCGCAAATCACGGCGCCCTTGACGGACAATTTCGTCCTCCGTAATGGCTTCCGGAGCGCCTTCAGCCTCAGCCATCACTTCATCGGGGAAGCCTTCTGGCAGCTGGTGCTTGCGAATAATCGACAAAATATCGACACCGGGGTCATTCTGATGCCCGAGAATTTCAATGATCTCTCCCGTTGCTGCGGAGCGCCCCTCAGGATAGGTCACAATGCGCGCAACGACCTTTTGTCCGCTGACCGCTCCTTTAAAGGCTTCCCTGGGAATAAATAGATCGCGGTTAATCCGCTTGTCATCCGGCATCACGAAGCCAAAGGCCTCATGACTTTCAAATGTTCCGACAATTTGCGTAACCGCCCGTTCTACCACGCGCACCACTTCGCCTTCAAGGCGGCCGCCATGCTCGCTTCGTGACGTAATCCGCACCAGTACAGTATCGCCATTCATCGCGGTTTGCAAATCATGGGCATGCAGATACACATCAGGATGCTCCTTATCTTGGGGCAGCAAAAAAGCAAACCCCTTTGCATGCGCCTGCACACGTCCCCGCAGCAAATTCATCCGTTCCGGCAAGCCGTAGCGGTCGTTGCGGTTGCGCATAACTTTTCCTTGCTCCTCCAATTGATTAAGCAGCACTAAAAAGGCTTTGAATGACTCAGCGTCTTCATCCACCCCCAGTTCATCGCTTAATTGTTGATATGTCATCGGCTTATAAGCCGCCTCTTTCATAAACTCCAGCAAATTCTGCTCTGTTATCATAAGGCCTCCGAGTCCAAGTTGATAGAATTCTCCATAATTTCAGTATACACGAAATGAAACTCCGCCATCCGTTTTTACAAAAATAATTGTTGGAACTCCTACTGGTCATATCCCCAAAGAAAGCAAAAAGAACGAGAGAATAATCTCCCGTTCGTGAGTTACGTTATAAACGTTGATAACTAGGTTGTTTTGACCAAATAAGCGACAATCAATGCTGTGATGAAAAATCCAGCTGCAATCCCAATCGTCAGCCGTTGCAAGAACAGATCCAGGCCGCGTGCTTTCTGTTTGCCGAACAAATGCTCAGCACCGCCAGAGATGGCACCCGCCAGACCGGCACTCTTTCCTTTTTGCAGCAGAACGACCGCGATCAAGGCAATCGAAAATATGACGAGCAGCACTTTAAAAAATATTTCCACAATTCCACCTCCAACGCAAGCAGCATCAGCATTTGCCGTAGTGATGCCAATATAGGCAAACACCTAGAAACAGCATTTTTATTTTACCACATCGGAGCTGTCAACTGCAAGCATTGACTGGAGATTACAGGCAGCCGTTCTCGCGGAAGAACTCCAGCGATATTTTTGCGCTTTCCAGCGAAGAGGAGGCAAATTCTTCCTGTTCGACGATAAAGTATTGAATGCCCGATTGCTCGGCAATCGCTAGAACATCTTTAAGATTAACTACGCCTTTGCCCACTTCGGTATCGCGGGTGCCATCTCCAAAATCTTTAAAATGCGCGAGCGGAGTCCGGCCGGCATAGCGCTTCACATAATCGACCGGATTTTGGCCGCCCATATGCACCCAGCCCAGATCGAACTCTGCAATTAAATATTCAGCCGGAACCAGCTCCAGCAGATGATCCATTACCGGCTTGCCTTCTACAAGCTTAAACTCGAACGCATGGTTGTGATACCCATACTTCAAGCCTGCCGCTGTCACTTGTTTTCCAGCTGCCTCAAGGATGCCCGCCAAATGCTTGACGTCCTCCATCGTCGGCTCCTCCGGCAGCGGCGCCCAAGGCGTTACAATATATTGCAGCCCAATCTCCTTCGCATATTCGATTTGCTTTGCCAAATCCGCTTCAATACGCTCCGGCTCGTTAAAGTTCAGCCCGACGTGCGCAGACGGCGCCTCAAGCCCGAGCTCCTCCAGCAAGGCCTTCAGTTCGCTTGCCGGTGTATCGAAATAGCCGGCAAATTCAACTGCCTGATAGCCCATTTCCGCCACCTTTCGAATCGTTCCCAAAAAATCTTTTTCAGTTTGATCCCGCAATGTATACAATTGCAAGCCAATAACCGGTTTTGCCACTCCAGCCACCATCCTCACTGTTTTTTTAGAAAAGAGTCAATTGTTATGCGATTTTGCTGTCAACAAAAAATACAAAAAAGGAGAGGCAACGCGGCAACTCCGCGTCTTCTCTCCTTTTATTATAGCGAATGCCCTTCCGGAAACTATCCGGGCATTTGGGACATTCTTTTGTCATTTTGTTATTAAATCCAATTATTTGAAGTTTTTCAAATTGTAGAAGGCATCCTTGCCGGCATATTGCGCCGTTGAGCCCAATTGATCTTCGATGCGCAGCAACTGGTTGTATTTTGCAACACGGTCAGTACGCGAAGGAGCGCCAGTTTTGATTTGGCCGGCATTTGTCGCTACTGCAATGTCAGCGATTGTGCTGTCCTCGGACTCGCCGGAACGGTGAGAGATAACAGCAGTGTAGCCCGCACGCTTCGCCATTTCAATGGCATCAAATGTTTCGGTCAGCGTACCGATTTGGTTCACTTTAACCAGGATGGAGTTGCCGATGCCTTTTTCAATACCTTGGGACAAACGCTCAGTGTTAGTAACAAACAGGTCGTCACCAACCAGCTGTACTTTGCCGCCCAGCTTCTCAGTAAGCAGCTTCCAGCCTTCCCAGTCGTCTTCGGAGCAGCCGTCTTCGATCGTGATGATCGGATATTTGTCTACCCAGGAAGCAAGCAGGTCTACGAACTCAGCGGAGGTAAACGATTTGCCTTCGCCTTCCAGGTGATATTTGCCGTCTTTATAAAACTCGGTAGAAGCAACGTCCATACCCAGGAATACATCTTCGCCTGGTTTGTAGCCCGCACGCTCGATTGCAGAAATAATCGTGGTGATCGCTTCTTCGTTGGAGCCCAGGTTCGGCGCAAAGCCGCCTTCGTCGCCAACAGCGGTGTTCAAGCCTTTATCCTTCAAGACTGCTTTCAGGTTATGGAAAATTTCCGCACCAATCCGCAGCGCTTCTTTGAAGCTTTCTGCGCCAACCGGCAAAACCATGAACTCTTGCACGTCGATGTTATTGTCTGCATGCTCGCCGCCGTTAACGATGTTCATCATCGGTACTGGCAGTACTTTCGCATTGAAGCCGCCCAGGTAATTGTAAAGCGGAACACTCAGCGCGTCAGCCGCTGCGCGAGCCACTGCCATCGAAACCGCCAGAATGGCGTTAGCGCCCAGCTTGCCTTTGTTAGGCGTACCGTCGAGCTCAAGCATTTTGCGGTCGATCAGCACTTGATCCAGCGCGTCCAGACCGATAATTTCCGGCGCGATAATGCTGTTTACATTTTCAACAGCTTTCAGAACGCCTTTGCCCAGGTAGCGGCTTTTGTCGCCATCGCGAAGCTCTACAGCTTCATATGCGCCTGTGGACGCGCCTGAAGGAACAATTGCGCTGCCTTTGCCGCCGGATTCCAGAACAACTTCAACTTCTACAGTAGGGTTACCGCGGGAGTCAAGTACCTCGCGTGCATATACGTCAGTGATGATAGACATGGACGGAACACTCCTTTTAGGTTCTAATTTAAAAGCTTCTAGACCAGCGATTCGCCAGTCATTTCAGCAGGCTTCTCAAGTCCAAGCAATTTCAAGATTGTCGGGGCAATATCAGCCAAAATGCCGCCTTCACGCAGCGAAACATCCGCTTTCGTAACAATGAAAGGAACCGGGTTCGTCGTATGGGCTGTAAAAGGACGGCCTTGCTCGTCAATGACCATATCAGCATTGCCATGATCGGCAGTAATCAGACATACGCCGCCTTTAGCCAGCACCGCTTCTACTACTTTGCCCAGGCACTCGTCCGTCGCTTCAACCGCCTTAATCGTCGGCTCCAGCATACCGGAGTGGCCGACCATATCCGGGTTGGCAAAATTCAGGATAATCGCATCATGCTTGTCAGCTTCGATTGCCTTCACCGCTGCCTCGGCGACCTCATAGGCGCTCATTTCCGGCTTCAGATCATAAGTGGCAACCTTTGGCGAATTGATTAGAATACGTGTCTCGCCAGGCAGCTCCACATCGCGGCCGCCGCTGAAGAAGAAGGTTACATGCGGATATTTTTCCGTCTCGGCAATACGCAGCTGCTTCTTGTTATTTTGCACAAGCACTTCGCCCAGCGTGTTATCGAGGTTTTTAGGCTTGTACGCGACATAACCGTCAACCGTCTCGCTAAATAGCGTCAAGCAGACAAAATAGAGCGATTGCGGCACGCGCTCGCCGCGGTCAAAGCCGCGAAAATCGGTGTTCGTAAACACCTGCGACAATTGGATCGCACGATCCGGACGGAAATTGAAAAACACAACAGCATCTTCTGATTCGACAAGACCTACAGGTTTTCCTTCCTCGTCCACAATAACAGTCGGCATAACGAATTCATCCATAACCGACTGCTCATACGATGCCACTACCGCCTCGACCGGATCTGTATACGTCGGTCCTTCGCCGTATACCATCGCGCGATACGATTTTTCCGTCCGCTCCCAGCGCTTATCGCGATCCATCGCATAGTAGCGTCCTTGCACTGTCGCAATGCGCCCTACGCCGACTTCAGCAATCTTCGCCTGCAAAGCCTCCAGATAGCCTTTTGCACTGTCCGGGGCCACGTCGCGGCCGTCCAGGAAGGCATGAATATAAACGTCCGTCAGGCCATGCCGCTTCGCCAGCTCAAGCAGCGCAAACAGATGATCGATGTGGCTATGCACACCGCCGTCGGAAAGCAGTCCGTACAGATGCAAGCTTTTTCCTTTTGCTTTTGCATGTTCAATGGCGCCGAGCAGCGTTTCGTTATCAAAAAATTCGCCTTCACGAATCGATTTGCTGATCCGCGTCAAATCCTGATATACGATCCGTCCCGCACCGATATTCAAATGACCAACCTCCGAGTTGCCCATTTGGCCTTCCGGCAAGCCTACCGCTTCGCCGCAAGCCGTTAATGTCGTGTGCGGATAGCTGGCCCGATAGCGGTCATAATTCGGTTTATTCGCTTGCGCTACAGCGTTGCCTACCACGTCGCTGCGCAGGCCGAATCCGTCCATAATGATAAGTGCAACCGGTTTAGGAGCAGTCATCTTACTTCGCCCCCTCGACGAGTTGAACATAAGAGGCTGCTTCCAGACTTGCACCGCCTACAAGCGCACCATCGATATTAGGTTTGCTCATATATTCCTTCACATTGTTCGGCTTCACACTGCCGCCGTATTGAATGCGGACAGCGCTCGCAGTTTCGGCATCATACAAGCCTTCCACTACGCCGCGAATGTAAGCAATAACATCCTCTGCATCTTCAGCAGTCGAAGATTTGCCAGTACCGATCGCCCAGATTGGCTCATAAGCAATAACGACTTCAGCCGCCTCTGCTGCAGACAGGCCTTGGAATGCGCCTTCCGTTTGCACTTTGCAAACCTCTTTGGTTTGACCCTCTTCACGCTCTTCCAGTTTCTCGCCTACGCACACAATTGGCTTCAGACCGTGCTTGAATGCTGCCTGAACCTTTTTGTTGACGATTTCGTCCGTCTCCGCAAAATATGCGCGGCGCTCGGAGTGACCGATAATAACATATTCAACACCGAGATCCTTCAGCATTACACCGCTAATTTCGCCCGTAAATGCCCCATTGTCTTCAAAGTGAACATTTTGCGCGCCAATCGCAATCGACGTGCCTTTGGCTGCCTCTACGAGCGCCGGCAGCGTTGTATAAGGCGCGCAAATGACCGCCTCCACGCCTTCTACCTCCGCCTTGCCTTTAACATCTGCAATAAACGATACCGCTTCAGAGACCGTTTTAAACATTTTCCAGTTGCCTGCAATAATCGGTTTCCGCAATTGTGCTCAGCTCCTTGACTGCATAATTTCAATTATGTCTATATCCCAATCTTACTTATCGTTCAGTGCGACAACCCCTGGCAGTTCCTTGCCTTCCATAAACTCAAGGGAAGCTCCGCCGCCTGTCGAGATATGATTCATCTTGTCAGCCAGGCCGAATTTCTCTGCCGCTGCCGCCGAATCGCCGCCGCCGATAACCGTGTAGCCCGCCGTCTCTGCGCATGCGCGCGCTACAGCCTGTGTACCGTGGGAGAATGGCTCGATTTCGAACACGCCCATCGGTCCATTCCAAACGACCAGCTTGGAGTTTTTAATGACGTCTGCATACAGTTCACGGGTTTTAGGACCGATGTCGATGCCTTCCCAATCTGCTGGAATACCGTCTACATTAACGATTTTCGTATTGGCCGAAGCGCTGAAATCGTCCGAAACGACAATGTCCACAGGAAGCAGGAAGTTTTTGCCGAGCTCTTTCGCTTTATTGATGAAGCCCAATGCCAGCTCCAGCTTCTCATTATCTACCAGCGATTGGCCAATTTCATAGCCTTGCGCTTTGAAGAAGGTATACGAAAGGCCGCCGCCAATAATAATGTTGTCTGCAATTTCGAGCATTTTGTTGATGACATCGATTTTATCTTTAACCTTGGAGCCGCCAACAATCGCAGTGAACGGACGCTCAGGATTGTTCAGCGCCTTGCCAAGCACGTCCAGTTCTTTTTCCATCAGCAAGCCGGAGACGGCCGGCAGTTGACGTGCAATTCCTTCTGTCGAAGCGTGAGCGCGGTGAGCTGCGCCGAACGCGTCGTTCACGAATAAATCAGCCAATTCAGCAAAAGCTTGCGCAAGCACCGGATCGTTCTTTTCTTCGCCCGGATAGAAACGGACATTCTCAAGCAGCAACACATCGCCAGCTTGCATAGCGTTAACTTGCGCTTTAACCGCTTCACCTACAGCTTCATCGGCTTTAGCTACCGGCTTGCCTAGCAGCTCAGACAATCTTGCCGCTACAGGAGTCAGGCGAAGCTCTTCCACAACTTGTCCCTTTGGCCGGCCAAGATGGCTGGCAAGAATGACTTTAGCGCCCTTCTCGATCAAGTAATTGATCGTCGGCAGCGTCTCGCGAATCCGCGTGTCGTCCGTAATGGCTCCATTCTCCAAAGGTACGTTGAAATCTACCCGCACAAATACACGTTTGCCGTTCACTTCAACATCGCGCACACTTTTCTTGTTCATCCGTATACCCTCCGATTCATCGGACCTTGAGCCGCGCGTCCGCCCCTTCGTTCCCTCTTGCTTCGCAGAAGCCCGGTACCGGCCGCATCAAATCTCATTGTCCATATTAGTTATCTTTCCAATTTCATCCTATCCCGCCCATGTTATAGCATTCTACAGGGCTTTTCTATCTCTATCTGTCTTCCAGAACTGCTTCTAAAAGCTATTGTATCAAAAATTGGAATGCGTGCGCCAACCGACGCGAAGGAGCTGCACGGACAGCTCCTTCGTTTGGTTGTTCTCTATATTACAAGCCTTTGGATGCGATATATGCAGCAAGGTCTACAACGCGGTTGGAGTAGCCCCACTCGTTGTCGTACCAGGAAACGACTTTAACCATGTTGCCTTCAACAATCATAGTCGATAATGCGTCGATTGTGGAGGAAGCAGGGTCGCCATTGTAGTCGCTCGATACAAGCGGCTCTTCGGAGTAGTTCAGAATGCCTTTCAGACTGCCTTCGGAAGCCTCTTTCAATGCAGCATTCACTTCTTCAACCGTTACATTCACTTTCAGCTCAGCTACCAGGTCAGTAACCGAAACGTTAGGAGTAGGAACGCGCATAGACATACCGTTCAGTTTACCTTTCAGTTCAGGCAACACGAGCGATACCGCTTTTGCAGCGCCTGTAGAAGAAGGAATGATGTTTTCTGCAGCAGCGCGAGCGCGGCGCAGGTCTTTATGCGGAAGGTCAAGTACGGATTGGTCGTTAGTGTAAGAGTGAACAGTTGTCATCATACCTTTAACGATGCCGAACTTGTCATTCAATACTTTTGCAAATGGCGCCAAGCAGTTAGTTGTACAAGAAGCATTCGAAATAACAGTGTGAGCGGCTGCATCGTATTTTTCTTCGTTAACGCCCATAACGATCGTGATATCTTCGTTAGTAGCCGGAGCGGAGATGATTACTTTTTTCGCGCCGCCTTTCAAGTGAAGCTCAGCTTTTTCTTTCGCTGTGAAAATACCAGTCGACTCAACAACGATTTCTACGCCTTCTTGGCCCCAAGGGAGGTTCTCAGGATTGCGCTCAGCAAATACTTTGATTTCTCGGCCGTTTACGATCAACGCGCCTTCTTTGGCTTCAACAGTTGCGTCCAGCTTGCCGTGAGTTGTGTCATATTTCAGCAGGTGAGCCAGTGTGCTCGTATCCGTCAAATCGTTAACTGCAACGACTTGCACATTAGGGTTATTCAATGCTGCGCGGAATACGTTGCGGCCAATGCGACCAAATCCGTTAATACCAACTTTTACCATGTTGATTTCCTCCTAGTATACCTAAGTTTTTTAATTTATCTCAAGACGATTCCTGCCATACGGCAATGCCGTCATGCAGACCGCCAAGATCAACTTTCTTGTTCTCGATCAATAATTGCAGCAATTTCCAAAGCGGCGGATTCGTCGGTTACGAGCATGTCGTCATGCCCAAAGCGCATAACGGCGGCGATTGCTTCTCCCTTGCTGCGTCCGCCAGCGACTGCGATAACGACTTCTGTAGCCTGAATATCCTCCAGCCGCAAACCGGCAGTCGGCATGCGATGTACCACCGTGCCATTGCGGTCAAAATAATAGCCAAACGCTTCCGCGTGTGCACCCTCCGCTGTCAGCTCATCAAGAACTGCATCGGGCACCCGCCGTCTGCGGGCCATAACCATGGCATCGCCAATGCCGTGAAGGACGATTCGCGCATTGCGGATAACCTCAACAATCTCGCGAATATTCGGCTCCTGCATAAGCGATTGGTAAGCTTCCTCGCCAAGATGATCCGGTACATGCAGCAATCGGTATTGCGCGCCTGTGCGCTTTGCCATCGTGGAGGCGATTGTATTGGCTTGATAATCCAAGCTTTCCCCCAAACCGCCGCGGGCCGGCACAAACCAGTTCCCTTTCAGCGGCGTTTGCGTGGCCAGCTGATTCGCTACTTGCGCTAATGTAGACCCGCCTGTAACAGCCACTACATCGTCCTTTTTCATGACTTTACGCAGCGCAGCGCAGCCTGCCCGCCCCAGCTCCCGCTGGGTATGAGGCGAACTGTCTGAATCGCCCGGTACAATCGTCACCTGCTTTAAGCCATATCGCGCGCGTATCCGTTCTTCCAATTCGGAAAGACCGAACATCATCTTATACAGCGGCTCCATATCAGCAAGCAGCTTCTCGCCAGCTTCACTGATCCGCATTCCAGCCGTATCAATATGAAGAAGACCTTGCGCCTTCAGAAAATCCGTTTCTGCCCGCAGCACCCGTTCCGTCATTCCAAGCGAAGCTGCCAGCGTTCGTCTGCCAATCATTTCTGAAAGCATGACTTGATGAAGAATTAAGTACCGCTTCTTCATAACAGCAAGCATATCCGGTAGAAGCTGCTGTTGTATTTCGATGAGAGAATCCATCTGTCACCATTCACTTCCATCGCCGAATCGGACTCATAAGCTGGATGGACGTTAAATGTCCCAATATGTGCATTTTTAGTCCCACTAATATTGTACTTCAAAGCAATTCGATGAGCAAGTACGGTTTTGCTGATGAAACCGTTTGCTATTCCAATTTGCATAAAATTTATTTTTCCACAACTCTTGCTTTTTCATGCATTATTAGATATAATAATCTTTGCTATCGTTTTTGCGCCCGTGGTCCAATGGATATGACGTAGGCCTCCGGAGCCTGAGATCGAGGTTCGATCCCTCGCGGGCGCGCCATATATAGTAATCTGTACCGGCTAAAGCCGGTTTTTTTATCCGATTTGTTTGACCATCTTTGACTTTCGATCAGCAATCCGTTATGATATGAGTACACAGCCGGCCGATCACGCATTTGGCCCGTGAGTTTACTACAGTATAACCATTCTAAGGAGGGATTCCTGGATATGAATTTCGTACCAATGGTCATTGAGCAAAACAATCGCGGCGAACGTGCCTACGACATTTACTCGCGTCTTTTGAAAGATCGTATCGTATTTCTCGGTACACCTGTCAACGATGTTGTAGCTAACTCCATCATCGCGCAACTGCTATTTTTGGCTGCTGACGATCCCGAAAAAGATATTTCGCTTTACATCAACAGCCCCGGCGGCTCGGTTTCTGCGGGTCTCGCCATTTTTGATACGATGCAGTTTATTAAACCCGATGTTTCTACCATTTGTGTTGGCATGGCCGCTTCAATGGGCGCTTTCCTGCTTGCTGCCGGCGCCAAAGGCAAACGCTTTGCCTTGCCTAACAGCGAAGTCATGATTCACCAGCCGCTTGGCGGCGCACAAGGTCAAGCCAGCGACATCGAAATTCGCGCCAAGCATATTCTCAAAACGCGGGACACCTTGAATCGCATCTTGTCTGAACGGACAGGGCAGCCAATCGACAAAATTGAGCGCGATACAGACCGCGACAACTTTATGAGCGCAGCTGAGGCTGTAAACTACGGTCTCGTTGATAAAGTAATCGAAAAGCTGTAAGCTCCTTGACTGGACGGAAACTACGGAGGCTGTCGATTTTCTGTGGACACCGATTTTTTCCGGGGAATCGGGCAACTGGAGATCATGCGGACCTACGATCCGTTATTTGGTCGAAAACCGGATGATTCGAAGGTTTCGCGGACACATGATCCGTTATTTGCGGCTCTTGCCTGGTTTTCGTGCCGTTTTGAGGCCAATAACGGAACCACGGTCCGCAAGCACGCCAATTAGCTATTTTGTTCACAGATAACGGATCTACGGTCCGCTCATGCCCGCCGCTTCACACAGCCTGGAAACTTACAAATTCTTATATAGTCAAAAAAGCGTAATTCCATTCAGTTCATTCTGAGGAATTACGCTTTTTTTGTATCTATCATCCCTCCGATAAGAAGCCCCTGTATAACACATAATTTGTTATCTGTCAATGAAAATTCACCTCGACGAATTCATAACGACTCTGTAAATGTTTCATGTTACTATATAGTAAATGATTCCAAATTCGCCTTCGACTAGGTTGTTTTAAGAAAACTTATTAACGGAGTTGCACTCTAATGAAACTTTCAAACCCAATTGCAAACATGCGTAATTTTATGCGCTCTAATCATGCTGAACCAGCGTATACACACTACCAATCCGAATATGATCGTTCTTATGAGCAGACATCGTCTGGTTCCCAATCACTTAATTTGTTTTTGCCTATGCAAGACAAATCTTTGTTATTGCGGCCGCTAAGTGACACCCATCTCGTAGAAGTCTACCATGAAGCTAAAGCAATGCGCTTGTCCAATGAATTTATTTCCTTAATTGAACAAGCAATCGAGCAGCGTGGTCTTGAAGTAAGTGAGCAAGCTTAAGTAATAAAGCCGCGGCTCGCGCCGGCCTTCCTTGGCCCGAAGCCCGCTTGGAAATATAAGCCAAAGTATAGGCGTAACTCATACTTTCTTATATTTGAACAAAAGAAACAGGCAGATGCTGTGGGTATCTGCCTGTTTCTTTTTTCGTTGCCCCATTTAATTCAGGAAATCCGCTCGGGCAGGCGTCCCTATTGCTGACGAACGAAACTTCTATCGAAGTCCTTCGAGGATAAGCGACCTAAAGGTTTGCCTAGCAAACCCGCTTCGTAAGCATGAGGTAGTTTTATCACCAATAAGAATTTGTTTTTCCGCACAGCTTGGTAACTTATAAATTCTTATGTGGTAGCAAAAAAAGCCCCGCGAGGGAGCTTCTTTTCAGCGTATTATTGGTTCTCGAGCTCTTCCTTGCTAACCAAGTTGACTAAAGCGGTTACAGCCTGATCTGCATCCGAACCTTCCGCACTTATGGTCACCTCAGTGCCAGAGCTGATAGCAAGGCTCATAATGCCCATAATCGATTTCGCGTTCACTTTTTTATCTTCCTTCTCGACAAAAACCTCGGAAGAAAACTTGTTCGCTTCCTGAACGAAAAGTGCCGCCGGCCTTGCATGGAGACCTGTTTTCAGTCGAACGACAACCGGATGCCTAGTCATGGAAACCTTACCCCCTATACTTAATTCAATTATGCAATATCCACCATTGCAAACGTCATTTTACTCATTATTATACCACTATTCCCAACACCGCACTAGCCCAATGCTACCCGTTGCGTAATTTTTCCGCAATCTCGTCAATTTTACGCAACCGATGATTAACGCCAGACTTGCTGACCTTGCCTTTGAGCAGTTCGCCCACTTCCTTCAGGTTCATATCCGGATGCAGCAAACGGATCTCGGCAACCTCCCGCAGCTTCTCAGGCAGATTCTCTAATCCGATTTCCTTTTGCAGCAGCTTTATATTATCGATCTGCCGCACAGCGGCACCAATCGTCTTGTTCAAATTTGCCGTCTCACAGTTAACAATACGATTGACGGAGTTGCGCATGTCGCGCATAATGCGCACATCTTCAAATTTAAACAATGCTTGATGGGCTCCAATAATGTTCAAGAGCTCGATAATTTTCTCGCCCTCTTTCATGTAGAAGATGAACCCTTTTTTGCGCTCGATACAGCGGGCGTTTAATCCAAACTTATTGGCCAGGTCCACCAAAGCTTTACAGTGTTCCTCATACATACATGCAATTTCCAAATGATATGAGGAGCCTTCCGGATTGTTGACGGAACCTCCCGCCAGGAACGCGCCTCGTAAATAGGAACGTTTGCAGCACCCTTTGCGAATGATGTCTTTATCAATGCCCTGATTGAACATAAAGCCTTCAGAAACAATTCGCAACTCACTCAGTATTTCCTGAACTTTGACAGGAATACGCACAATATAGACATTATTCTTTTTTAATCGCATCTTTTTGCGAACAAGCAGCTCAGTATGAACCGCAAACATCTTTTTGATCAAGGAATAAATCCGTCTGGCGATCGCTGCATTTTCCGTCGAAATATCGAGAATGACTTTACGGTTAGATAATTGTACGGCTCCGTTCATTCGAATGAGTGCAGACAGCTCCGCCTTTTCGCAGCACGATTCTGTTTCAATCAAGGTTAGCTCCTTTTTCGTCTGCGCTGCAAAAGACATCAGTCCTCACCCCTTTCGCTTCATCCAGCCTTCAACAAGTTGATAAATATGATGGCTTAATCGCGCCGCGTCATGCCTCAAGTATGTCCGAAATAACACCAGTCGATCCGCAATAACTTTATAGCCGCGGCTCTCTACTTCTTCCAAATCCAGGTGAACTGCCTTGGCTCCCTCTTCAGCATACTTGGCCTGAACTTGCGGCGGTATTTCACCATTATTAACAATAACATAATCAAACAGATGCTCTCCAATATGATCATGGATTGCCCGCAAATGATCGCCAACCGAATAGTTATCCGTCTCGCCCGGCTGTGTCATCACATTGCATACAAACAGCTTAACAGCATTCGACTGAACAATACTTTCCGCCAGCTTCGGAACAAGCAAATTCGGTATAATACTCGTATATAAGCTGCCTGGTCCGATCAAAATCGCATCCGCATCACGTACCGCTTCCACCGCTTCCTGCAAAGGCTCTACTTTCTCGGGTTCGATAAATACCCGCTTAATTTTCATGCCAGCCTTCGGAATATTAGACTCGCCGGAAATAATGGAGCCATCCTCCATTTCGGCATGAAGCACAATCGCTTGCCCGGCTGCCGGAAGCACCCTGCCGCGTACGGCCAAGACACGACTAAGCTCGCGAACGCCTGTAACGAAGTCGCCGGCTATATCCGTCATTGCCGCCAGCATCAAATTGCCAAGACTATGTCCGGCTAAACCGGTGCCGCTGTTAAACCGATACTGCAGCATTTCAGTCAACAACGGCTCTACATCAGCTAGCGCCATAAGTACATTGCGTATATCTCCCGGCGGAGGAATTTGCAGCTCTGAGCGCAATATACCCGAGCTCCCGCCGTCATCGGCCACCGTTACAATTGCCGTAATATCCAGCGGCTTTTCTTTCAAGCCGCGAAGCATTACAGACAACCCTGTACCGCCGCCAATTACTACAATCCGAGGATGGCGATCAACGCCAAGTTTCTCTATCATCATTCACCTCAATGCCGGTCGCGATCGGAATCTCGATGGCTAACCCGGACATTCTCTGTATCGCTGCTGCCAAGCATGCGTCCCAAATATTCAGCGATTGCTACCGAACGATGTTTACCGCCTGTGCAGCCTATACCTATAACAATTTGACTTTTTCCTTCCTTCCGGTAAAGAGGAAGAAGAAACTGAAGCATATCGAGTAGTTTGGTGAGAAACGTTTGTGTCTCAGGCCATTTCATCACATAATCATAAACTTCAGGATCTTGGCCTGTATTCGGACGGAGATGGTCGACATAATGCGGATTGGGCAAGAAGCGGACATCATAGATTAAATCAGCATCAATCGGAATGCCGTATTTAAAACCAAATGAAGTTACATTTACTGACAAAGCGTTCATATCCGCCTGAACAAAACGGGAAATAATCCGGTCCTTTAGCTGGGCAGGCTTCAAATTGCTTGTATCGATAACTTGAGAAGCCCAGCCTTTCAAATCCTCCAGCATGCGCCGCTCCGTTCTAATGCCGTCAAGCGGCATTCCATTGGCAGCGAGCGGGTGACGGCGTCTGCTTTCTTTGTATCGTTGTACAAGAACGCTATCAGTTGCATCCAAAAATAAAATTTCAAACCCGATTGAATAATGTTCCTTCAAATAAGCAATCGATTCGGCTAAGGCTGTAAAAAACTCCCGGCCCCTAAGATCGATCACCAGTGCTACCTTACCAATTTTACCATTGGATTGCTCAATTAATTCGGCAAATTTGGGAATCAGTATAGGAGGCAGATTGTCTACGCAAAAGAAGCCAAGATCCTCCATGCTTTGCACGGCAATCGTCTTTCCCGCTCCCGACATGCCCGTAATTATAACCAATTGAGCCTTTGCAGTCATCCCACTGTCTATCATCGAAGCACCTCCTGAAGCATAACATAGCGCAGCGCACATATACAGCCATCAGCTGCCTGGAGCCGTGCATCAGCACGGCTCATACTCAGGAACGAATAATCAAGCCCGCGGCGCCAACAACACCCGCATTATTGCCCAAAATTGCCGGTACAATTTGTACCCCTTCCGCAACAATTTCCGGTGTGGATTTCCGGAATACCTCACGAATTTGCTCGAACAGATACTCGCCGGCTTTAGAGACGCCGCCGCCGATAATAAACCGTTCCGGATTCAGCACGACAGCTACGGTCGCCATAGATTTGCCCAAGTAATAGGCAGCTCTCGCTACAATGCGGGTAGCAACCTCATCGCCGGCTTTAGCCGCATCAATGACATCCTTCGCCGTAATCTCCGTCGTAATAAAAGAGAGCGATGTGCGGTCGCCGCGCGCTACTGCATCCTTCGCCATGCGAATAATGCCTGTAGCCGAGGATACTGTCTCCAAACAGCCCATCTTGCCGCAGCCGCATTGAATGGCTTCCAGGTCAGGAACAATCGCCATATGGCCCAGCTCGCCCGCAAGGCCGTTAAAGCCTTCTACAATGCGGTCGCTCACGATAATGCCGCCGCCGACACCGGTACCCAGCGTATAGCATACACAGTGCGATACTCCGCTGCCTGCGCCTGCCCAAGCCTCGCCGAGTGCAGCTACGTTGGCATCGTTATTAACCAGCACTTTTTTCTGCAGTTTGTTTTCCAAAAATTCCTTTAATGGAACATTACGGAATTTCAGATTAGGTGAGAACTTAATAATTCCGTTCGGGATATCGAGAAAGCCTGCGACGCCTACTCCTACTCCTTCAACTTGTTCCCATGAGAAAGGAGACTGCTCCACGATTTGCAGCGCATAGTTTGCAATGTTGTTGCATACCGCATCTGCGCCTTTCTCAGCTTCAGTCGGTCCTTCAAAAGTATGAAGCAATTCGCCGTTAAGATCGCAAATACCGACTTTAACCGCTGTTCCGCCGATATCAACGCCAACAATAATCTTGTCAGACATGCCAAGGCCACCTCTACAAAATGAATTGGGGTGCTTCTGTTTCTGTACCCACTATAATTGAACGCTCTAAAAAGAGTCAAGCTGTGTCAGCCGCTGCATTAGTTGCCGACGTGAAGCGACGCTGTCCGCCTTCGGACAGCGTCACCTGTACCCCAGTCAACCGTTTATAGATTTTCCAAAAAGCGTTCGCAATCAAGCGCAGCCATACAGCCGCTGCCTGCTGCAGTAATAGCTTGGCGATATTTGTTGTCCTGAACATCGCCGCAAGCGAAAATTCCCGGTATGTTCGTTTCGCTTGTTCCTGGTTTTACGATCAAATAGCCCGTCTCATCCGTCTCCAACTGGCCGTTAAGAAACTTCGTATTCGGTGTATGGCCGATCGCGACAAAAATACCTTGCGTCTCGATAATCTCTTCCTCGCCCGTCTCGTTGTTGCGCACCTTCAGGCCCGTTACGCCCATTCCGTTTGCCATAACTTCGAGCGGCGTGCGGTTAAGCGCCATAGTGATCTTCTCATTGTTGCGCGCGCGATCCTGCATAATTTTGGAGGCGCGCATTTCATCACGGCGGTGTACAAGCACAACTTCAGAGGCAAAGCGCGTCAAGAAGTTTGCTTCCTCCATAGCAGAGTCTCCGCCGCCGACTACAATAATTTTTTTGCCGCGGAAGAAGAAGCCGTCGCAGGTCGCGCAAGTGCTCACGCCTTTTCCGACATTGTCGCGCTCATTTGGAATGCCCAAATATTTAGCCGAAGCACCGGTCGAAATAATAAGCGTCTCTGCTTGCAGCTCGCCCTGGCCTTCCACCTGGATCGTGAAAGGACGCTTGGACGTATCGACAGCGTTAACCCAGCCAGTACGGAATTCAGCGCCGAAGCGCTCCGCCTGCTTCCGCATATTAGCCATCAAGTCAGGACCCATGATTCCTTCTGGAAATCCCGGGAAATTTTCAACATCCGTCGTTGTTGTCAATTGTCCGCCTGGCTCAGGGCCTTCGATTACAAGAGGATTCAAGTTAGCGCGAGCCAAATAAATAGCGGCTGTCAGTCCGGCAGGACCCGTTCCGATAATAATGGTTTTATACATCAATAGCTGCCTCCTTTTCCAACATAGGCTCCCTTTACTCTTCTGTATGCTCAGACAGCGAAGGGAATATCTTTTTCATTTTTTCCTTAATTCCGCATACCTCATCCATCTTTTTTGCGCACTTGCTAACAGTAGCAATCGAGATGTCGTATCTGCGGGAAACTTCATGATAGGAAATGGCTCGGCGGTGCATTTTGGCCGTCAAGTATTCGAGGGCAGCCGCCCATCCTTCCACTTTGCCGATTTTGGGCACATCCGGATACATACGCGATAAAAACTCAATCCATAACGTCAGCAAATCATGCTGCTGCACAAGATCATAATGCTTGTTCATTCGCGCAAGAGCCGCTTCCAGAACAGCTTGCCATTTGTCTTCCCATACCGGCAGCCTCGACGGCATCCGGCTATGCTCGATCACCGTATCCCGGCCTTCCAATACCGCATGCAGCGAATCATGAACGCCGATTGAGCGCAACACAAAAATAGCAATTCGCTTCAAGTAGTCGTCTTCCTGCGGCTCCATAATAAAATCGCGCAGCGCGTCAATGACTTCTGTATCGGCGATAAGCCCCAACGCTTGAATCACTTGCAGCTTGGTGTGCCGGTCCCCATGCCGCAGCGCCCAGAAAAACGATGACCGCACAAGCGGATCCCGCTTCAGATGATCGGGCAGCGTATCGCTTGACTTCTCCCACAATTTGAACTGTTCTTCAAAGGGAAGATGGTAATGATAGCTCGTCGGCGCCGGATCTCCGCCTTGGCTGATCCGTTCCAGCTGCTCCAGGTAATACCCCGGGACATTCGACCCCGGATCAAGCTTGGCTGCCTGCTGCCACAGCCGCTCGGCCTCTGCCAGCTTCCCCGTGTTGCAGGCGGCTACTGCCGTGTAATGGAACAAACATGGATCATGGCGCAGCTCTCCATCCTTCATTAAACGGACAAAGTGCCGATAGGCCGTCTCATGATCGCCCAAAATTCCCATCGTTGTAGCCAGCTTAAATACATGTTCCTGATGAAAAGGCACTGTTTTGCGCAGCTGGTCAATTAAAGGGCGCAGCTCCGCTTCATTCTCTGCATGCTGATAAAAGATCGCAAGATTGCACAGAGCATGCAGATTGCCCGATTCAATTTCCAGCACTTCGCCAATCGTCGCCATCGCCCGCTCAAACATGCCCATATAATAATATGCCAAGGCCAGATTGTTGCGGGCAGCCAAAAATTCCGGGTTATTTTCCACGATATTTTCCAGCATGCGCACCGCTTCGACAAATTTCCCCTCTTCAAGCAGCGCGCGAGCCTGATCATGCTCATGAAACCCGGCACGCGCTTTAATAAACGCCAGCTTGGTCGGCCTTTCCAGCTCGAAGTGCAGCAGCTCCAGCATTTCTTCCGCTTCCTCAAGAAACTGCCCTTCGCCGTCTTCCTCCAAATATTTTACGAGCGCTTCTTCAGCTGCTTCATACATCTCCATATTGGCGAAATTATTCGCCATATAGAAATAGCATTCCGTCATCGTCGCATCCAATTCCTCCACGATCATCCGCAGAACGGAATTCGACTCCTCATAATTGCCAATTTCCGACAAAATACCGGCCATATTGCAATGATTGACCGGATTATCCGGCTCGTACTCGACCGCCCGACGGAAATATTTAAGGGCCTTGTCATAATGATATCGATCCAGCGAACGAACCGCTCGCTCGAAAAAGAACGTGGCGTCCCATTGAATCGGAATCACTTTCTTAGTTGGTTTTACCGCTGCACGCTTTCTCTCTTTCATCCGCAAGGCACCTCCTGCTCCGTTCGATTAGGCAATGAAATCAGCCTCTCTATTCAAGAAGCTCTCAAACGCCTTGTTAAGTTGGTACGATTATACCATAGCATGGCCTATCCTTAAACGAAAGAATATGTGGCAAATCGCGAACAAACCCCCGCGATGGCTCTTCCGCCGCCCAGAAACCTTCCTCTCGGTGTCCTGCAAGCCCGCAGTTATAAGGGCTTATGGCTGTGAACGTCCATCGCGTCGGATTCGTCCGCGATTTGCAGCAACGCTGTAAAGCGGGTTAATACTAAATGCCCGCGTTTTTGAATAATGTACTGATGGAACCGCCCTGCATGATAATGCGGGTCGCTTCGGCAAGCATTGGCGCAACAGACAGAACTTTGAAGCGTTCAGAGTGATCGTCCGGCAATGAGATCGAGTCTGTTACGACAACTTCTTTAATATTGGGATGGTCCAATCGCTGCAGTGCCGGTCCAGAGAACAATGGGTGGGTCGCACAGACATAGACGTCTTCCGCGCCGCGTTCTTTGAGTCCTTCCACGACGTTCACGATGGTTGTTCCTGTATCAATCATATCTTCGATAATAATCGGTGTACTGCCCTCAACATCGCCAATAACGTGAGTGATGACAGATTCGTTATGGGCAGGACGCTTCTTAATCATAATGGCGAAAGGTGAATCCAGTTGGTTCGCCAGCTTTTCGGCCGTCGAAGCGCGTCCGGCATCAGGCGAAACGACAACTGGATTGCGAATATTTTTGGACTTCAAATAGTCGCTGATCAGGTCCAGTGCAGTCAAATGATCGACCGGAATGTTGAAAAACCCTTGAATAGCAGGTGCATGCAGATCAATCGTAATGACGCGCGTCGCACCGACTGTTGTCAGCACGTCGGCCAGCATCTTCGCGGAGATCGGCTCGCGCGGCGCAGCCTTGCGCTCCTGGCGTGCATAGCCATAATAAGGCACGATAATATTGACCGTCCGGGCTGATGCCCGCTTCGCTGCATCAATCATGACGAGCAATTCGACAAAATGATCATTGATCGGGTGTGAGAAAGATTGTACTAGGAATACGTCACAGTTACGGATAGATTCCTCATAGTGCACATAAATTTCGCCGCTTTTAAACCGTGATACTTTAATTTTGCCGAGCGGCAGCCCGAGTTCGGCGCTGATCTTTTCAGCCACCTTTGGATTTGAGGAACCTGAGAAAATACGCAGCTTGTCGCTAAACATGTTACCCTCCTGAGCGATTAGACCACTTAATTGTACATTTAGTAGTGCTAGTTTCGACAACTTTTATTATACATGGGAATTTAGAATAATTCAAAAATCGACCATAACCCTTTTTCGGGCTTCAAACGTCGCTAACTGCGTAATTCCTACATTTTTCAGCAGCGTGCGCGCTTCATCCAAATATTGGCCAAGCCTTTCCGGCTGGTGGCAATCGGAGCCGATCGTTAGCGGTATGCCGAGCGAACGGGCTTTTTCCAGCATGCGGCGTCCCGGGAACATTTCTTCCACCGGCATACGCAGCCCTGAAGCGTTGAGCTCAATCGCCAGTCCGTGCTTGCTAACCGCCTGCAGGGCCGCATCTTCCAGATGCGTCACATCGCCGTCCGGCTTGAAGCCAAAGCGTTTAATAACATCGATATGTCCGATATAATCGTAAAAGCCTGTTGCCGCAGCTTTGCACACCGCATCATAGTACTGCTCATATACTTGCATGCGGTCCCGGTTTTCCCATTCGCCGGTCTGACGAAAGTCGGAAATATCCCAAGTACCCAAAAAATGGACAGAACCGATAACATAATCCCAAGAATACTTCCGGATAATACGTTCAATCGCCTCTTCCCAGCCTTCGATGTAATCCGCTTCCAGCCCGACCCGAATGTCGATTTGCCCTTTGTACTTCTCTTTCAAGTAGAGACATTCTTCAACATATTTCGGCAATTCCTCCATCGGCATTGCCATTTCCGGGTAGTATTCGGCCGGATCGACGTGCAGCAGCGGCATATGATCCGACAAGCCAATTTGCTGCAAACCGATTTCGATGCCCCGCTTGACATAATCTTCAAGCGTGCCGACTGCATGGCCGCATCTTTCATGATGTGTATGGTAATCGATCAGCACTTGTATCATCCCCTCCTTTCAGTCAGCAAACAAAATCGTGTAGCGACAGCATCAAACCGAGCATCACGTTAGGCGCGGGCTCGGCTTGGGAGATTATTGCTTTGGCTTGTTGTGACGGCGTCCCAGTTCTGTCATTACATCGTCCAGCGGCATTCCGCGATCGCGAAGCAGAACCATCAAGTGGAAAATAAGGTCGCTCGTTTCGCAGCGCAGCTCGTCGTTATCTTTATTTTTAGCGGCGATGATCACTTCCGCGGTTTCCTCGCCAACTTTTTTCAAAATTTTGTCGACGCCTTTTTCAAACAGATACGTCGTATAGGCTCCTTCCGGGCGCTCTACATAGCGCTGGGCAATGACAGCCTCCAATTGGCTAAGCATCGCGAAACGATCCGCAGCAGCCTCCGTTCTCGGAATATCAGCCCGCAGCTCCTCACTGCCTTTGATGCCTTCAATTTCATTGAAGAAGCAGCTGTACTTGCCAGTATGGCATGCCGCTCCCTGCTGCTGTACACGAACAAGCAGCGTGTCTCCATCGCAGTCATAGTGCATGGAGACGATTCGCTGCGTATGTCCGCTCGTTGCACCTTTATGCCATAATTCACCGCGCGAACGGCTCCAGAACCAGGTCTCCCCTGACTCGACAGATTTCGCGAGCGATTCCTTGTTCATATAAGCCATCATGAGCACTTCTTTGCTCAACTGATCCTGTACAATTGCCGGCACAAGACCCGCTTCGTCCCATTTGATCTGGGCAGCCACCGCTTCGATATTACTCATCGCACTTCAACTCCCTTTTGCCGCAAATCATTTTTCACATCGCCGATCGTCATTTCTTTATAGTGAAAGATCGTAGCCGCCAGGCCGGCATCGGCCATTCCTTGCTCGAACACCTCATGGAAGTGCTCAATTCGGCCGGCACCGCCCGAAGCAATGACCGGTATTTTTACTGCCTCCGCTACTGCGCGGGTCAGCTTGAGATCAAAACCGTCCTTCGTGCCGTCGGCATCCATGCTGGTCAGCAAAATTTCGCCGGCGCCCAGACGCTCAACCTCTTTCGCCCATTCAAGCACCTTCATGCCAGTTCCCTTTTGTCCGCCATGCGTGTATACTTCCCATTCATTCCACTCTGTATTGTATTTTGCATCAATTGCCACAACAATGCATTGCGAGCCGAACTTGCGGGCGCCTTCAGCGACCAGATTCGGATTTTTGACTGCCGCCGAGTTAATGCCGATTTTATCGGCGCCTGCCCGCAGCAGCCGCTTCATATCTTCAACAGAAGCAATCCCGCCGCCTACCGTGAACGGAATCGTCACCGCTTCCGCTGTACGCCGGACTACATCTGTCATCGTCTCCCGCCCTTCATTCGTGGCCGAGATGTCGAGAAATACGAGCTCATCCGCGCCTTCGCGGTCATAAGTAGCGGCAAGCTCTACAGGATCGCCGGCATCGCGCAAATTGACAAAATTGACACCCTTCACAACTCGGCCGTCTTTAACATCCAAGCACGGAATAATACGTTTTGCTAACAATAGCAGCACCACCGTTTCTTATTTGTTCATGCCATCTTGACAAAGTTCTGCAGCAGCTGCATCCCAAGCTGCCCGCTTTTCTCCGGATGAAATTGCATGCCGTACACATTGTCCCGGCCGACAATCGCCGTCACGGATTGATAGTATTCGGTCACTGCCAGCAGATCGCCGCTTTTCTCAGGCTTAGCATGATAAGAGTGGACAAAATATACATAGCCAGCATCGAGGCCGGCAAATAGCGGGCTTTCCTGCAAAAATTGCAGCCGGTTCCAGCCCATATGCGGAATTTTGTAATCCCCCTGGAAACGGATAACCTTTCCTGGAAGCAATCCGAGACCTGCGTGTAGACCGTACTCCTCGCTCTCATCGAACAGCAGCTGCATTCCCAGGCAAATGCCGAGCAGCGGTTTTCCGGAAGCCGCGTACTGCCGTGCCGTCTCATCCAGCCCGGTGCTGCGCAAATTGTCCATCGCATCCCCAAACGCTCCGACCCCCGGCAATATAGCCCCGTCTGCATCCATAATTACACTGGGATCAGCTGTTACAATAACTTCACTGCCCAGGCGCTCCACCGCTTTGCTCACGCTGTGCAAATTTCCCATGCCGTAGTCGATGATCGCGATCACCTTACAGAACCCCTTTCGTGGAAGGCACGCCCTGTACGCGCGGATCGATGCTTGTCGCTTCATCCAGCGCCCGGCCCAAAGCCTTGAATACCGCCTCAATCATATGATGCGTGTTGCAGCCGTAGTGAACAATGACATGAAGCGTCATGCGCGCTTCCAGCGCAAGCTTCCACAAAAATTCATGCACAAGCTCAGTCGAGAAGCTGCCTACCTGCTGGGACGGATATTGCGCCCGGTATTCAAAATGGGGGCGATTGCTCAAATCGATCACAACCTGCGCCAGCGCCTCGTCCATCGGTACAAAGACAGAGGCATAGCGTTTGATGCCGCGCTTGTCGCCCAGCGCCTCACGAATCGTCTGTCCCAGGCAAATGCCGATATCTTCAACCGTATGATGATCATCGATATCTACGTCGCCGCGCGCATCGACCGTCAAATCAAAGAGGCCGTGCTTCGTAAACAAGTCCAGCATATGGTTCATAAACGGAACATCCGTCTCAATCTTGGTCGTGCCAGTTCCGTCTACAGCAAAAGCCAGCTTAATATCCGTCTCCTTCGTCGTACGGGATACTTCTGCTGCACGAATAACGTTATCAGCCATTTCAAACCCTTCCTTCTTTAAAAAATAATCGTTTCGCTATGCCTTTTCGCGCTCCAAGCGGATTTCGATCGCACGCGCATGTGCTTCAAGCCCCTCGTGGCGCGCAAGAGTCATAATTTTGTCTCCATTGGCCAGTAAAGCTGCTTTGCTATATTGAATCAGGCTCGATTTTTTCAGAAAATCGTCCACATTAACAGGTGAAGAAAAGCGTGCCGTACCATTAGTTGGCAAAATATGGTTTGGGCCGGCAAAATAGTCCCCTACCGGCTCCGAGCTGTATGGGCCGACAAATATCGCTCCGGCATTTTCAATCCGGCCTAGCCAGGACATGGCATCCTCCAGCATAACCTCCAGATGCTCCGGCGCCATCCGGTTGACGGCTGCTATTGCCTCATCCATTGTCTCGGCCAGCAATATAGCACCATTGGACGTGATCGACTGCCGTGCGATCTCTGCCTTCGGCAGTGTTTCCAACTGGCGTTCGATTTCGAGTGCCACCGCATCGCCCAACTTTTTGGACGTCGTCACCAAAATAGCGGATGCCATCTCGTCATGCTCAGCCTGGGACAGCATATCGGCAGCTACGTAAGCCGCATCGGCAGTATCGTCAGCCAAGACGACAATTTCGCTCGGGCCGGCAATGCTGTCAATGTCGACCACGCCAAATACAGCCCGCTTCGCCAAGGCGACATAAATGTTTCCTGGCCCGCAAATTTTGTCAACCGGCGGAATCGTCTCCGTGCCGTAAGCCAAGGCAGCTACTGCCTGAGCCCCGCCTGCGCGGTACAGCTCCTTCACGCCGGCTTCGGCGGCCGCCACCAAAATGTAAGGGTCGATTCCCGCCTTGCCGCCCGTAGCCGGGGGCGTGACCATGACAATTTCCGGAACCCCTGCTACCTGCGCCGGAATCACATTCATCAATACCGATGACGGATAGGCCGCTTTGCCGCCCGGCACATAGACGCCTACACGCTTCAGCGGGCGCAGCAGTTGACCCAGCATTGTTCCATCAGGCTGCACATCTACCCAGGATTGACGGAGCTGTTTTTCGTGAAAAGAACGAATGTTAGCCGCAGCTTCGCGAATTGCAGCCAAAAAAGCCTCATCCACCTGCTCGTAGGCCGCTTGAATTTCTGCATCGCTCACCCGCAGCTCATGGGCTTCCAGCTTGATCCGGTCAAGCTTTTCTGTGTAGGCCAATAGCGCCGGATCGCCTTGCAAACGCACCGCCTCTACAATTTGCTTGACTGTTTCATTTTGCTCTGGTGTGCCATATTCAACTTCACGCTTTAATCCGAATTGCTCTGCGCGCATGACTCGCATTCTTCTCGCTCCCCACTGAAAAATTGTTAAGCGTCGGCCTTTGCGCCGATCGTCTGCTGCAGTTTATCGCATAAGCTTTGAATCGCTTCATTTTTCATCCGATAGCTGACCCGGTTAGCGATCAACCGGCTTGTAATGCCAAAAATCGACTCCATTTCGACCAGGCCGTTTTCCCGCAAAGTCTGCCCTGTCTCTACCATATCGACAATCCGGTCAGCCAAACCGATCAGCGGCGCAAGCTCAATGGAGCCATTTAATTTAATGACCTCCACCTGCTGTCCCTGCTCGCGGAAATATTGCGAAGCAACATTGGGATATTTCGTAGCTACGCGCGGATGGATGACCGGCTTCCAGTCCGGCAGACCGATAACCGACATGCGGCATTTGGCAATTCCAAGATCGAGCAGTTCATAGACATCGCGGTTTTCTTCCATCAGCACATCCTTGCCGACAACCCCGATATCCGCAACGCCATACTCCACATAAGTAGGCACATCGACAGGCTTAGCCATAATAAAGGACATGCCCGCTTCCGGCAATTCAATAATCAGCTTGCGCGAATCGTCGAAATCGCCAGGAATCGGCAGCCCCGCTTCACGAAACAGCTTCGAGGCCTGCTTGTAAATCCGCCCCTTAGGCATAGCCACTTTCAGAAGCTCTCCTCCGCCGCTCTGCGCTGCCGCTACTACTGCGGCAAGGTCAGCTTCCCCCAACGTCTCTGAATAGCCTTGGAGACCGTTAGAATTCATTTTGCTCATCGTCATTCGCCTTATCCCTCCTGTCCGCGAAAAATGGAATGAACGCTGCAAATGTCTCGCCCTTGTAGAGCACTTTGCCGTCAGACTGTACAATTGACGCTGCTTGCTCGGCTCCCACCTTTTCCGTTATGACAATCTTGCCTTCCTCCCGCAGTCTGCCCGCTTCCTGCAGGGCGCTTATCCGTCCGGCAGCATCGTAGCCGATCAGCACCCGGCGCGTACTGTCTTCCTCGCCCTCGCCATCGCCGATCAGCTCCAAAATCCGCGTCGTCTTAAGGGCAAATCCGGTTGCAGGAGCCGGCCGGCCGAATTGCGTCAGCAGATTGTCGTATCTGCCGCCGCTGGCCACAGGGAAGCCAAGATCTGCGGCATAGCCTTCAAAGGTCATGCCCGTGTAATAAGAAAAGTCGCCGATCATCGTCAAATCGATCATGACATGCTCGCATACTCCGTATCCTTCCAGTGCGTTCCACATTTCGCACAGATGCTGAATAGAGGCTTGTGCTGTCGCATTGCCGCTTAACTCCAGCGCCTGATTGCAAATTTCGCGGCCGCCGCGCAGCCTTAAAATATGCTCCAGCTCCATGCGCGTCGGTTCATCCAGATCCAGGCTCAGCAGACGCTCGCGATAGCCGACATAGTCGCGGCCAAGCAGACAAGCCTTCAGTTCTTCCTGAGCCTCAGTGAGGTCCTTCAGACAATCCTCAAACAAGCCATTCAAAAATCCGACATGGCCAATCGCGATCTTAAAACGTTCTACTCCCGCCGCTTTCAAAGAAGCGATAGCGAGCGCTACGACTTCGGCGTCGGCATCCGGTGATGCATCCCCGACCAGTTCAACGCCGGTCTGGAAAAATTCCGCTTCACGCCCGGCCTCCTCTTCAATTGCCCGAAAAACAGTGGAATGATAAGAAAGCCGGATCGGAAACTGTACATCCTTCAACACGGAAGCAACCACCCGCGCAATCGGGGAGGTCATATCTGAGCGAAGCACGAGCGTCGTCCCGCGATTGTTCAGCAATTTGAACAGCTTGCGATCAGAGGTCGAGCTGGCGACGCCAACGGTATCGTAATACTCCATTGTTGGTGTTATTATTTGGTTGTATCCCCATGAACGCATGCAGGCAAGCACATCTTTTTCAATGATGCGCAGCCGCTCAACCGCATGCGGCAAGTAATCCTTTACGCCTATCGGCTTTTCAAAAACTTTAGGTTTAGACATCATATCACCCGCAAATACTTTATTGTATTAAAGTGTTACCATATTACCATACTGCCAAAATAAAGATTTAGTCGTAATCTTATCATGCCTCCGGCTATTCGTCAAGCAACGTCCCGCCGTTTCATATTTGCGGATTTTTACGAGAAAAAAGCTAGCGCCGCCGAACCATGCTCATCACCTGCGATACAGTCTTTAGCCGCCGTATCCCCGTTAGCATGTCCAACATAACGCTAGCCCTACTGCTTTTCCCCATATTGTTAGCTGCGCACGATTTCCCTTGCCGGATTACCGCCGACAAATGCGCCGGCAGGCACATCCCGATGAACGACAGAACCTGCCGCTACAACCGCATTATCGCCAATGACAATGCCGGGAAGAATCGTGGAATTGGCCCCAATCATCACATTGCTGCCGATGATGACATCGCCGAGGCGATATTCGCGCGTCAAATATTCATGCGTCAATATCGTCGTGTTGTAGCCGATAATCGTATTCTCTCCTACCGTAATCCGCTCCGGAAAAAATACATCTACCATCACCATCAGGGCAAAGGCAGTATGCCTCCCCACCTTCATTCCCAAAACGCGGCGATACACCCAATTTTTGATCGGCAGAGATGGACAATACCTGGTGAACTGAATCATTATGAAGTTGCGTACAGCTTTGAAACGGCTAACTGTACGATACATTTGCCATAAGGCGTTCGGCCCTTCCACCGGATATCGTTCTACATTACGCAAGCGGTCCCCGCTCCAATCCAACAGTGGCATACAAGTCACGCATATCATGGATGATCTGATTCGCTCCGCTCTCGCGCAGCAGCTTCTCTCCTTTGAGTGACCAGGCAACGCCTACTGCCGTGCAGCCTGCGGCCAATGCCGCCTGAATATCGACAACGCTGTCTCCAACCATCACAGTCGAGTCCGGATCGGCTCCGAGCGCCTGCATCGCCTTCAGAACCGGCTGCGGATGCGGCTTCGGGTGCTCTACCTCGTCAATTGTAATGATTCCCCTCGGAGTTACTAAGTCATACAAGCCGGTAAAATGCAAGCCGCGCTCTGTTGTGAGTCTCATTTTGGTCGTTACAATGCCAATTTGATACCCAGCCGCTAACAGCTCAGCCAGTACCTCCTGAACATGCGGAAAAGGCTTCACATAATCATCATGCAGACGTAAATTTATTTCCCGGTATGCCGCAGCAAGCTCGGATACATCCTCACGATTAGAGAAAAGCTGCAGCTGCGACGTTAGCGGCTGTCCCATGCCCGGTATAATTTGCTCACGGCCAAAGCCGGCTGGCGCAATATCCCGCAGCACGTGCAGGAAGGATTGGATAATCAGTTCATTCGTATCGAGAATTGTGCCATCAAGATCAAACAGCAGCGTCTTGACCTTCTTTACCATTTCGTTTTATTGCTCCTTCTTGGCTTGCTCTGCCTCTTCGTTTGCTTCTTCTGCAGCATTCGCCGCTTCGCTTTCTCCTTGCTCGGCTGGCTCAGCTTCCTTATTTGCAACAGCCGCTGCCGCTGCGCCTGCAGGCAGGCCCGTTTTGGCACAAATAATCGGATCGTTATAACGTTCTGAAGCTGCGCCGGTTTTTCTGCGCACAATAATTAATATAACCGCGGCTATCACTAAAATAACCGCTAACAGCTGCGACACCCGCACATTGCCATAGGCAGGATCCAGATGTCCCTGCTCGAATAGCACCGTCATCGGCGACCATAGAGCGTTCATCAGAGATGCCAGCCAATCCGGCCCCTGAAAAGCAAGGCTGTCAGTCCGCAGCGCCTCGATAAAGAAACGGCCGATCGAGTAGCCGATAAAGTAAATCATGGTCAATTCGCCTGCACGCAAAAACTTCTGACGGCGAATAATGAGCAGCAGAACGAGCACAGCCAGATTCCAAATCGACTCGTACAAGAAGGTCGGGTGGTGGAAGATGCCCTCGACATTCATCTGGTCGACAATCCATCCCGGCAAATGCAGCGTGTTCCGCAAAAAGCTTTCCTCCACGGGCCCGCCATAAGCCTCTTGATTAACGAAGTTGCCCCAACGGCCGATCATTTGTCCGGCAATAAGCGAAGGCGCACAAATGTCGACAACTCGCCAAAAGCTGTATCCCTTGTAGCGGAAATAAATAAATCCGCAAATAAAGGCGCCGATCAGCGCACCATAAATGGCGATGCCGCCATTCCAAATTTCAAATATACCCATTAAATTGTTGCGGTAGTCTTCCCATTTAAAAGCTACAAAGTAAAGCCGCGCCCCTATAATGGCAGATGGAACTCCAAACAGCAGCAAGTCCATAAAAAACTCCGGTGCGAAGCCAAAGCGTTTGCCTTCGCGAACCGCCAGCAGCAGACCTACAAGCGCAGCCGTGCCAAGGATGATTCCGTACCAATGTACGTCAATCGGCCCAAGGGAAAAAGCAATCGGATTCAAGCGCAAATCAATCATGCATCAATGACCCCTTTATTAATCGAAATCATCCGAATCATCGGATATCGTCTCTGTCAGCTTGTTCGTAAATTGCAGTGCCGCATTATAGCCCATTCGTTTCAAACGGAAATTCATCGCAGCAACTTCAATAATAACGGCAAGATTTCGTCCGGGACGCACCGGTACGGTGACAAGCGGCACATCTGTATCGATAATTCTTGTCGTTTCTTCATCAAGCCCAAGCCGGTCATACTGCTTGTCCGGCTGCCAGTTCTCCAATTTAATCACAACACTGATCCTTTTGGTCGAACGAACGGCGCCGGCGCCAAACAATGTCATCACATTGATAATGCCCAGGCCGCGAATTTCCAACAGATGGCGAATCAGCTCGGGCGCGCTGCCATGCAGCTGGCCATCCGAAGTTTGGCGAATTTCCACAGCATCGTCTGCTACCAGCCGATGGCTCCGCTTGACCAGCTCAAGCGCCGTCTCGCTTTTGCCGATACCGCTGCTGCCGGTAATGAGCATGCCCACGCCATAGACATCGACGAGAACCCCGTGGATCGTCGCTGTAGGCGCCAGCCTGCGCTCCAAAAAATTCGTAATCCGGCTCGATATAATCGTCGTAGCCATCGTGCTGCGCAATACCGGTATTTTCTTCTCATTGGACAGCTCAATCATCTCCTGCGGCGCCTCAAGCCCGCGCGTGATGATAAAGCATGGCGTCTCTTCTGCACAAAGCCGCGCAACCCGCTCTGTTCTTTCCTCGCTGCTCAGCGTTTCCATAAATGCAAGCTCAGTCTTGCCCAAAATTTGCACACGCTCTTCGGGAAAATAATGAAAATATCCCGCCATCTCCAGTCCAGGCCGATATAGGTCGTCAACTGATATACTACGGCGCAGTCCGTCTTCTCCACTTACAATTTCCAATTGAAATTGATGGACAAGCTCAGACACTCTTACTTTCTTAGCCATGATTCGGCCTCCCTCGCAGTCATTACCTGATTCTTAGCCATTATTGCCTTAAAAAAAATTCCATTGTCTTCATCCTAACGAAAAAAAGCGCCGAAAGCAACGTTGCCGTTTTTCTTTCGACACTTTTTTATGCGCATCACTTTACAACTCAATCTCAAGCTCTACCGGCTGTTCCACATATCCTGGGTAATCCGCCAGCTCAAAAGTAAGCGGCTGCTGAAGCTTACCTTTTGGCAGCGGTACGTATATATTACGCTGATCCGGATAGCGGGAATCCATCGAACCACTTGTAAAACGGTCGACCTCGGCAAGCTTATGCTTGTTTCCCGCACCATCGGTAAAGGTTGAATCGACCAAGGAATAAGAAATAAACTTGCCCTCAATATCATCAATCCCTCCAATACGGAACTCAAGCTGATCATATTGCTGCTTGCTTTCCACCTGTATGAGCGAAACCCGTGAATCCGGCGCTTTAATGATCGACATCGTCTCCGTATTTACAACAAGCTTTGCCCCTTTCGGCACCCGGTATATGCCACTTGCTTTTATAACAAGCTGCCGCGGCTTCTCAAAATAATTACTTTGAAAACCAAGCACCTTTTCGGTATCAGACAATCCATAACCGTTCTTCTCCTGCCACTCACGGCCTTTCTCATCCTCGATAACCATGCCGATAAATCCTTTTACCTTATTCAAGTTGCCGGCGTCCTCCCGAATTTTCAGCTGCATGTTCAAAGGGGAGATTACCATGCTTTCGAACGTTATCCGGTCACCATCAATTTCGATTGTTCTATTGATGGGAATTTCCTGCTTCATCCCGCTGAACCGGGAATGCTCGATCGGAATGTCAACATCAAGCTTCGTTTCATTGACCATTGCTTCCATTCTCACTTGACTCGGCATCTGCTTTCCGTTAGTCAGCTGTAAATCGACGAAATCCTGTTCTCCCCTCGACTGCATCGCAGTTTTACCGATGGAGGAATGGTCGAAGCTGATCAAGCCTTGAAGCTCGTTATCCTGCTGATCAAAAAACTTAAACTGCAGTCTGGTGCTATCCCAGCCACCCGTAATGTTTGACGTATACAGCACAATCAGCCGCTGTTCATCGGCTACAATCCCTTCCACGGTTAAATGCACACCGTCTTTTTCCACCGTTTTGCCGATCGGTTGAATAAAGTTATTATCTATCGCGATTTTTACCGCAGGATCGGCTTCGAGCATATTTACAAACACACTCAATCCAGGAATTTGCCGCAAAGCATTAGCGAAAACCGGAGATACTTTTACCGACACAGCAAACAGCAGCATCAGCGCCAATAGCGCCGTTCCCATCCCGATACTTAGCCTCCAGCGCCTACGCGGCCTTGGGCGCGCTTTTCCCTTATTCAGCCCGTTATGAATCGCCATAATCAGCTTTTCATCATCCACGCCTTTTATTTGCTTCTCAAGTATTTCCCGATCTTGCACAAAGCGTTCGCGCCATTGTTCATCCAAATTGTTATCCATTCTGCCTCTCCCTTCCTCCAAGCTTCCCCATCTGCTTGCGCAGCTGCATCAACGCTTTATTCAGCCACGTTCGTACGGTCCCGTCAGGCCGCTCCATCACTCTCGCAATATCCGTAATGGTCATATCTTCATAATATTTGAGGAGAATAACATCACGGTACGGCTTCTCGAGAAAAGCGAGCGCTTTAGCGACATCGAGACGTTCATCTGAATGAGCTGTCTCATCCGCAGCAATATAAGCTCCTCCATCCACATATTCACTCATCGCCTTTGACCGCTTTCTCCGTTTCAGCTCATCACTGCAAACATTTATCAATATCCGTATAAGCCAGGTTGACATATATTGCGGTTCACGCAATGCTCTTCGCTTGTGCCATGCCCGGCATACCGTCTCTTGAATAGCCTCCAGTGCATCTGTTTCGTTACGCAAATAGGCAAACGCTATGCGCAGCATTTGCTGCCGCTCACATTTCATTAATTGAAGAAAGGCTTCTTCATCTCCTTTGGCCGCTGCAGCCGCCAATCGCTTCTTATCCATGTTTCCTCCTGAGCGGCGTCCCGCTGTATAATCTCTTATTAGACAGCGAACCCCGTCAAACGGTTTTATAAAAACAAAAAAAGTCCTCCTTATGAGTTAAGAAGGACTTCCTTTGTAACAAATCTATAATGATTATTACATTTCAAAAATGTTCATTTCCGTTTCTTTATCGAAGACATGAGCTTTGTTCATGTCGATAGCCAATTTTACATTCGTACCTTCTTTCAAATTCGAACGGCCGTCAACACGAGCAATAACGGTGTCTTTGCCAAGACCATTCAGGTACAGGTACATTTCGTGACCCAAGTTCTCAGCAACTTCGATATGTGCACTAACAATTGTGTTAGGCGATGCTTCCAGGAATACCGGCTCTTCATGCAAGTCTTCTGGGCGAATACCCAATATGATTTCCTTACCGATCATGCCGCGCTCACGCAGCAATTGCGCCTTACCTTCCGGTACTGCCACGTCGATGCCGTTTGCTTTGAAGCGCAAGCCGCCTTGGTCAGACAGTGTGCCCGCGATGAAGTTCATCGAAGGAGCGCCGATAAAACCTGCAACGAAAATGTTAACCGGGTGGTTATACAGTTCTTCCGGAGAAGCAGCTTGCTGGATGATGCCGTCTTTCATTACTACGATACGGTCACCCATCGTCATCGCTTCGATCTGGTCATGCGTTACGTAGATAACGGTAGTTTCCAGACGTTTTGCCAGCTTCGCGATTTCCGCGCGCATCTGGCCGCGAAGTTTAGCGTCCAAGTTGGAAAGAGGTTCGTCCATCAGGAACACTTGAGGCTCACGAACGATCGCACGGCCGAGAGCGACACGTTGGCGCTGACCGCCGGAAAGTGCTTTTGGTTTGCGATCCAGCAAATGTTCAATATCAAGAATTTTCGCAGCTTCACGAACACGTTTGTCGATTTCTGCTTTTTTGAATTTACGGAGTTTCAGACCAAAAGCCATGTTTTGGTATACGTTCATATGCGGATAAAGCGCGTAGGATTGGAAAACCATCGCAATGTCGCGGTCTTTTGGAGCAACGTCATTTACCAGACGCTCGCCAATGAACAGTTTACCTTCGGAAATTTCTTCAAGACCTGCGATCATCCGCAGTGTTGTTGATTTACCACAACCGGAAGGACCTACGAGTACAAGAAATTCTTTATCCTTAATATCGAGATGGAAGTCTTTAACGGTAGCGTTATCCGATCCTGCATATTTTTTGTAAACATGCTCTAAGCGTACACCAGCCATGCTTGTTTCCCCCTAAACGATTATTGTTCTTTGCTACTAATAAGTTTATATCAGCGCCGGCCCTCGTGACTATGCACAAACTTTACAAAAAAACTAATTCCTTTTCGTCACTTTATACAATAGCAAAATGATATTGACCAATACAGCATCGCGAAACTGCCGTACGTCAAGCTCAGTTTCCTGCTTTAATTTATCAAGTCGATACAGTAAAGTATTCCGATGAATGTACAATTTTTTTGCTGTCTCGCTAACGTTGCAATCCAAAGAAAAAAACGTTTCCAATGTTGTTAACATTTCCGGTTCCAAAAATGCGTCTGTCCGCTTCAACGCCTGCTCTACAAAACGGATCCGCTGCGGGTCGGGAATTGTAGCCAATAGCCTTTCCAGATGCAAAAGCCATGGCAAATGTATATTTGCCCCTACATGGAATGCGCGTCCTAATTGAACCGTCTCCCGCAGCAACGCAGTCGTCGCAATAATCGAGTTGGCAGGAGAAATCGGGTGAGAAACCGTAAGATGACATTCACCAATCCATTCGCTCGCCAGCATTTCATGAAGACCTGATGCAATCGATGCCAGGCTTTCTTCCAATGCCTCTTCCGTGTCATCCTCACGTTCTTCAGACTGCGCATCATGAATAAGTGAAACAGGCCCAAGAATTAGCCATTCCTGTTCTTGCAGTGGGATCAAAATAATTTCTTCCGCTAAAAATGTGCGAAGCAGCTTTTCTAACTCAGTGTAGCTTGTCCGCCCCGTTTCTGCCTGCTCACTAACGAGCAAAAAAGGAATCATCGTCGAAAAAAAACGCCCTCTCCCCAGCAGCCGGTCAGGCACTGAGCCTTGGGTATCTCCTTCTTCTAATCGCTCCACCAGCCATGCCCCTAACTCCATTGCTTGCCGCTCCGACTCAGATATGCCGGAGTAAGCAGATCCGCCTGCCTTCTTAACTTGAGCGAGCGTCCAGGATATTAGGCCAATTTCAGTAGCTGTCATTCCTTCATGTTCCATTTCGATAACTTCTACATTTGTACTCGTACTGCGCAGCGCAAACCATATTTGATCATCGCCTGACAGTAAATAGGCTCCAGACGGCACGGCCTTCGCATCCCCTAAACCCTGGTGCTCACTCATATCGTGAGCCAAACGATGCCATTCCTTAAGCGCCACTTGCCTTTGACGGATCGGTCGTGCAACAATTTCCTCCAACTGCTCCATCCAGTTCGTTTTGCCCATCAGCTAGCCCCTATCATTCGAGCCTGCAGCTCACTTTTTACATACTGCTCATACCTAAATTAGAATTAGTATGACTCATTCGGTCATTGTACCATACATCTGCATACATTTCAGCTTTGCACCCAATAATACAAAAAAGCCTACAGATCGCACTGAACTGTAAGCTAAATGTTTTTAACTGGTGAGCCATGTAGGACTCGAACCTACGACACCCTGATTAAAAGTCAGGTGCTCTACCAACTGAGCTAATGGCTCTTGCTATGAAGGGAATGGTGGAGGGCGATGGATTCGAACCACCGAACTCGAACGAGAACAGATTTACAGTCTGCTGCGTTTGGCCACTTCGCTAGCCCTCCACATTTTTAAAGCAAGGTTTTTAAAGTGAAAATGGTGGCTCGGGACGGAATCGAACCGCCGACACGAGGATTTTCAGTCCTCTGCTCTACCGACTGAGCTACCGAGCCACAATCTATTATTCATAAAATGGCGGAGCCGACGGGATTCGAACCCGCGGTCTCCTGCGTGACAGGCAGGCATGTTAGGCCTCTACACCACGGCTCCGCGTAAGTATGAAATGGTGGAGGCTGACGGGATCGAACCGCCGACCCTCTGCTTGTAAGGCAGATGCTCTCCCAGCTGAGCTAAGCCTCCATATGAATTGGTAGCGGCAGAGGGGATCGAACCCCCGACCTTACGGGTATGAACCGTACGCTCTAGCCAGCTGAGCTATGCCGCCACAATATAAACAGGTTACAACGTCACCAAACGCTGTATGCAACTTCTTGTTTCGATTGAAGCTTGTTCAAGCGAATAAGTAAAGTTACACCCTGAAAACTGGATACGAAACTGGAATGAAAATCTTTAGCTGTGTTTATGCTTCCGAAGCAAGCTTCGTGAAACTTTTTAGGATAAGCCCTCGACCGATTAGTATTCGTCAGCTCCACACATTGCTGCGCTTCCACCTCGAACCTATCAACCTGGTCGTCTTCCAGGGGTCTTACTAATTGGGAAATCTCATCTTGAGGGGG